>NZ_LGDG01000235.1 GCF_001279775.1 Streptomyces sp. MMG1533
AACACCGACCCGAAGCCCTACGTCTGGACGAAGACCGCAGACGAGATCCTCGAACGCCTCGCCAGTTATCTGAACAGAATTCCCGACTCAGAAGACTAGATGATCAGCGAGAGGAGGAGGACCACACCGCCCGCGACCACCGAGATGATCGTCTCCATGACGGACCAGGTCTTGAGGGTCTGGCCTACGCTCAGGCCGAAGTACTCCTTCACCAGCCAGAATCCGGCGTCGTTGACATGGCTGAAGAAGAGCGAACCGGCGCCGATGGCCAGGACGAGCAGGGCCGTGTGGGTCGTCGACATGTCGGCGGCGAGCGGGGCGACCAGGCCGGCCGCCGAGATCGTCGCCACGGTCGCCGAGCCGGTGGCGAGCCGGATCGCGACCGCGATCAGCCAGGCCAGCAGCAGCGCCGGGATCGACCAGTCCTTGGATATGTCCAGGATCATCTGGCCGACGCCGCAGTCGATCAGGGTCTGCTTGAAGCCGCCGCCCGCGCCGACGATCAGCAGGATGCCGGCGATGGGCGCGAGGCCCTTCTCGACGAGCTGGGAGACCCTCTCCTTGGCGAACCCGGCGGGTCGGAGCAGGGTGAAGATGCCCACCAGCACGGCGGCGAGCAGAGCGATCAGCGGGGAGCCGATGACGTCGAAGGTGCGCTGCACGGTGTGCGTCGGGTCGTCGATGACGATGTCGACCAGCGCCTTGGAGAGCATCAGGACGACCGGCAGGAGGATCGTGGCGAGGGTCGCGCCGAAGCCGGGAGTCCGCTCCAGCTGGTCGGAGGCGCGCTGCGGGACCATCCGGTCCGGGGCGGGGACGTCCACCCAACGGGCCGCGTACCGGGAGAACAGCGGACCGGCGACGATCACGGTGGGGATGGCGACCAGGACGCCGAGCGCCAGCGTGACGCCCAGGTTGGCCTTGACCGCGTCGATCGCGACCAGCGGGCCGGGGTGCGGCGGGACCAGGCCGTGCATCACGGACAGACCGGCGAGCGCCGGGATGCCGATGCGCATGAGCGAGTAGTTGCCGCGCTTGGCGACCATCAGCACGACCGGGATCAGCAGCACCACGCCGACCTCGAAGAACAGCGGCAGACCGATCACGGAGGCGATCAGCACCATCGCCCAGGGCATCGTGCGACCGTTCGCCTTCGCCAGGATCGTGTCGACGATCTGGTCGGCGCCTCCGGAGTCGGCGAGCATCTTGCCGAGGATCGCGCCCAGGGCGATCAGCACGCCCACGCCGGCCACCGTCGAGCCGAGCCCCGTGGTGAAGCTGGTGATCGCCTTGTCGAGCGGCGCCCCGGCGAACGCGCCGAGCGCCAGTGACCCGATGGTCAGCGACAGGAAGGCATGGAGCTTGAACTTGGTGATGAGCAGGACGATGACGGCTATGCCCGCCAGTACGGCGATGCCCAGCTGAGCGTGACCGGCCGATGTGATCGGCTCGGGTGCGTCCGCTGCCAGCATCTCGACACTGAGTCTGGTCACGGGGTTCCCTTGCAGGTACGGGGATGGGGAGGGGTGTTTCTCGGTACTGAGGGGTGTTGCTCGGTATTGCGGGGTGTTTCTCGGTGCTTCGAGGGACTGCCGGGGTACTTCGAGGGACTACCGGGGTGCGTCGGGCAGGACGCTCAGTGCCTCGGCGGCGCGCTCGGTGATCTCCTCCGGGCTGCCGGAGACGTCCACGGCGACTCCCGCCTCGTCCGCCTGGAGCGGCTGGAGCGTGGCGAACTGGGAGTCCAGCAGCGCGGTGGGCATGAAATGACCCTGCCGGTGCGCCATACGGTCCTCGATCAGCGCCCGGTCGCCCGCGAGGTGCACGAACACGACATCGGGAGCCACGGCCCTGAGCCGGTCGCGGTACGACCGCTTCAGCGCCGAACAGCTGACCACCCCACCGAGCCCGGCCCGCCCGTGCGCCCAGGCACCGATGGCGTCCAGCCACGGCCACCGGTCAGCGTCCTCGAGCGGGGTGCCGGCCGACATCTTGTCGATGTTGGCCTGCGGGTGGAAGTCGTCGCCCTCGGCGTACGGGACGCCCAGCCGGGCCGCGAGCAGGGGACCGATCGTGGTCTTGCCCGTGCCGGCGACGCCCATCACCACGACGACGTGAGGGGTACGCATCACTGCCTCGCTGTCTTCCTCGACATTCCGACGTCGACATCTGACGTCGGCCACACTGAAACGCATTAGGTACGACGAATTCAAGAGCCTGTGACAAATAAGTCTGACTTTTTGCTGGTGTGACGTGACCCGTACGCTGAGTGCATGAGCACATCGGGCCGGGGGCTGCACGGCCGAGTACTGGAGACCCTCGGTCCCGCCATCACCGCAGGCGAGTACCCGCCGGGCAGCGTCCTGCGCACCGACGAGCTGGCCCAGAGCTTCGACGTCTCACGCTCCGTGATGCGCGAGGCGGTCCGCGTCCTGGAGTCCATGCACCTCGTCGAGTCCCGCCGCCGAGTGGGCGTGACGGTGCTTCCCACGAACGAGTGGAACGTCTACGACCCCCAGGTCATCCGCTGGCGCCTGGCCGGCGCCGACCGCGCCCGGCAGCTGCGCTCCCTCACGGTCCTGCGCTCCGCGATCGAACCGGTCGCCGCGGGCCTCGCCGCCAAGTACGCCACCGCCGACCAGTGCGCCGAACTCACCGAGTGCGCCCTGGGCATGGTGGCCCACTCGCGCGGCCACCAGCTGGAGGGCTACCTCATCCACGACGTCGCCTTCCACCGCGTCATCCTCAACGCCTCCGGCAACGAGATGTTCGCCCGCCTCGGCGACGTCGTCGCCGAAGTCCTCGCCGGCCGCACCCACCACGAGGTCATGTTCGAGGACCCCGACCCGGCCGCCGTCACCCTCCACGTCCAGGTCGCCGAAGCGGTCCGGGCGGGCGACGCCACCCGCGCGGAGACACTGACCCGCGAGATCACCGTGGGCGCCCTCCAGGAGCTGGACATCCTCGCGCCGTAACCGGCTCAGTCGAGGAAGCTTCCGTCCACGTACACCCACGCACCGTCCACCCGCTCGAACCGGCTCCGCTCGTGCAGCGAACCGCCACGGAACGCGGCCCGGAAGGTCACCGTGCCGGTGGCGTGGAACGCCGACCCCTCGCTCGTGGCGAGGATCTCCAGCCCGGTCCAGCGCATGCCGGGGTCGAAGTCGACCCGGGGCGGCCGGGTCCGGGGGTGCCAGGTGCGCAGCAGGTATCCCTCGTCGCGCTTCACGAAAGCGCTGTAGCGCGAACGCATCAGCGATTCGGCGGTCGGTGCCGAGGCCTCACCCCGGTGGAATCGGCCACAGCACTGTTCGTACGTCTCCGCAAGACCGCAAGGGCACGAGGGCTTGTGAGCAGGGGCGGAAGGGCTCTGGGGCCGGAGATGCGAGGTACGTCGGGGCATGACCGCCATTCTGCTAGAACATCGCCTGTGGGAAACCTGTGAAGCGCCTGCTGGGACTCGCGCACATCGTGTGCGAGTCGTGCGCCACACCCTTCATCGAACCTCCCTGCGGCGTGGCGTGAAGACGACTTGTTGTCCAACTCTTCGCCCACCAACGTGGGTTGAGCACTTGAGCATCAGGAGTCACAAGCGTGTGCGCTTGACCCGGGCGGCCGTCCGTCCGGGGCACTGACGGGGGAAGCTGATGCGGTATCCGCGGACCGACGCGCCCTTGCGCGCCGGGGGCCTCCGCTTGCACCGTGACGAAACCTCTCCCTTCTGCCGTCTCTTGGTGCCTGTCGATCGGTGCCCGAGAAGGGATTGGAGGGGGAATGCCGACGAATGCAGTGAGCGCCGCCAGGCCGACGTATCCCGGCGTCTATGTCGAAGAGCTTCCCAGCAGCACCCGCACCATCTCCGCCGTGACCACGTCGGTGACCGCCTTCGTGGGACACACCCGGCGCGGTCCGCTGAACGAGCCGGTGCGCGTCACCGGCTTCACCGAGTTCGAGCGGCGCTTCGGCGGGCTCGGCTCGAAGAGTGCCCTCGCCTACGCGGTGCACCAGTTCTTCGGCAACGGCGGCACCGTCGCCGTGATCGTCCGGGTCGCCAAGGCCGGCAGCGGCAAGTCCGCCTGCGTCGTCCTGGAGTCCACCGAGGGCCACAGCGAGAGCCGCGTTCTCGAAGTCCACGCCAAGGAACCCGGCGGGTGGGGCAGCGGCCTGCGCGTCGCCGTCGACTACGACACCCCCGACCCCGACGAGACCTTCAACCTGCGGGTCTACGACGCCAAGGGCGACGCCCGCGAGAGCTTCACCGGGCTGTCCATGGACGCCTCGAACGGGCGGTACGCGCCGACCGTGATCAACGCGGGGTCGCGGCTCATCCGCGTCGAGGCCGTCGGCGAAGGGCGCCCCGACCCGTCCGGCACCGTCTCCAAGCCGTTCGGGCACGAACTGCCCGACCTGGCCGTCGACCTGACCGTCAAGATCGGCGACGTGGAGCGGGAGTTCACGCTCTACGACCCCGACTGCGACGGCGAAGCCCCGTGCAGCGTGGCCGAGTTGGCGCTGCTGCTCGAACGCAAGCTGCGGGCGCTGCCCGACGCGCCGGGCAAGCACGCCTTCGCGGGCGCCGAGGTCACCGCCTTCGGCCGGCGCATCCAGGTCGTCGCGGGCTCCACCGACCCCGACGACGTCGTCCGCTTCCTCGGCGAGTGCGCCAACGACCTGGGCCTGGAGGCCTCGGTCAACCCGCCGGTCTTCCCGCTGGAGGGCGGCGAGGACGGCGAGGCTCCCGGACCGCGCGACCTCATCGGCTCCGAGGCCGACAAGACCGGCATCCAGGCTTTGCGCGGCGTCGCCGACGTCAACCTGCTGGCGCTGCCCGAACTCGCGTCGTACGAGAAGACCGAGGACATGCTCACGGTCGTCTCGGCGGCCCAGCGGCTCTGCCAGGAGCGACGGATCTTCCTGCTGGTCGACGCGCCCAGCACCTGGGTGAGCGTCGACACCGCACGGGCCGGCCTCTCGGCCTTCGACGCCGTCCGCGGCAACCACGCCGGTCTGTACTTCCCGCACCTGCAGCTCACCGACCCGCTCACCGGCCGGCTGCGGTCCTTCCCGCCGTCCGGCGCGGTCGCGGGCGTCATCGCGCGCACCGACTCCGAGCGCGGCGTGTGGAAGGCGCCGGCCGGCACCGAGGCGCGGCTCGCGGGCGTGCACTCGCTCACCGTCGACCTGACCGACCGCGAGACCGGGCTGCTCAACCCGCTCGGCGTCAACTGCCTGCGGACGTTCCCGCTGACGGGCCCGCTGGTGTGGGGCGCGCGCACCCTTGAGGGGTCCGACGCGCTCGACAGCGAGTGGAAGTACGTGCCCGTGCGGCGGCTCGCACTGCACGTGGAGGAGAGCCTCCAGCGCGGCCTGCAGTGGGTCGTGTTCGAGCCCAACGACGAGAGCCTGTGGCAGCAGATCCGCCTCGGCGCCTCCTCGTACCTGCACACGCTCTTCCGCCAGGGCGCCTTCAAGGGCAGCACCCCGCGAGAGGCGTACTTCGTCAAGTGCGACCACGAGACCACGACCGACGAGGACGTCGCGAACGGTGTCGTCAACGTCCTGGTGGGGATCGCGCCGGTCCGGCCGGCCGAGTTCGTCGTCGTCAAGATCCAGCAGACGTCGGGGCAGTTCGCGCTCTAGCGCCCGCAGATTCATGGAGAGCTGAAGGAATCCGATGGCTGAGTTCACGGTCAACGCGCATCGATTCGACCCCTACAAGAACTTCAAGTTCCTGGTCCTGTGGGACGGTCGTACGGTCGCCGGCATCAGCAAGATCAGTCCGCTGAAGCGGACCACGGAGGTCGTCAAGCACCGCCACGGCGGCGACCCCTCCTCCCCGCGCAAGTCGCCGGGCCGCTCCGAGTTCGAGGGCATCACCCTGGAGCGCGGGGTCACCCACGACCCCGAGTTCGACCGCTGGGCCAACAAGGTCTGGCAGGTCGGCGCGGGGCTCGGCTCCGAGGTGTCCCTGGCCGACTTCCGCAAGGACATCGTGATCCAGGTCCTCAACGAGGCCGGGCAGGTGGCCGTCTCGCACAAGCTGTACCGGACCTGGCCCAGCGAGTACCAGGTGCTCGGCGAACTCGACGCCAACGCCAACGCGGTGGCGATCCAGTCGCTGAAGCTCGAGTGCGAGGGCTGGGAGCGGGACTACGAGGTGCCCGAACCGGAGGAGCCGTCGTTCCTCAACCCAGCCTGAGCCGACGGTAGTTGAGGGAGTCGGGGGGACGGTATGACGATCACCGGAGCGGCCGAACTGCTGGCCGCCTGGGAGGCGGGACTTGCCGAGGCGCCGGTCGGGCGCGCGCTGCTGCTGCACCGTGCGGCGCGGCCCGACGTCGATGCCGGGCGGCTGCCTTCGGTGCCCGTCGGCGAGCGCGAGGCGGACCTGTTCGCGCTGCGCCGGGCGCTGTTCGGCGAGCGGATGCAGGTGCGGCTGGAGTGCGCGGCGTGCGGCGCGGACATGGAGTTCGAGCTGGACGCCGGAGAGCTCGCCGGTTCGCTGGGCGGGCGTGGCGAGCGGGTCGTACCGGTTCAACAGGACGGCTGGGAGGTCGAGTTCCGGTTGCCCGGCGTCGCCGACCTGGCGGCGGCGGCCCGTGCGGCGGACCCGCGTACGGCGCTGCTCGCGCGGTGCCTGGTGTCGGCGGTGCACGACGGGACGGCGGTGCCGGTGGGCGGATCGGCGGCGGGGGAGTTGCCCGCGGCCGTGCAGCGCCGGATCGCCGAGGCGGTCGAGGCGGCTGATCCGGGCGCCGATCTGACGCTCAACGTGGCCTGCCCCGAGTGCGGGCAGGCCACCCGGGCCGAGCTCGACATCGCCTCCTACCTGTGGACCGAACTGGACGCCTGGGCGCGGGACGTGCTGCTCGACGTCCATCTGCTCGCCACCGCGTACGGGTGGAGCGAGCCGGAGATCCTCGCGCTCAGCCCGCTGCGACGCCGCTACTACCTGGAGCTGTGTGCGGATGTCTGACTCCTCTGCGGGGCGGTCGGGGCCCGACTTCCTCGACCGGCTGATCGCCCGGCACACCGCACCGGCCGCCACCCCGCGCCCGGGGCGGGTGCGGCCCCGGCTGCCCGGCCCCTTCGAACGGGTCGAGGCGGTACGGGCACAGGCGGCGACACCGGACGGGGACGGGCTGCTGTGGCCCTCCGCCACGCCGACGGTCGTACCGCCACCGGACTCGCCAAGGCCGGCCGCGACCGGCGAGGCCCGGGTGCACACGGAACGGGAGCGGACCGTCGTACGCACCGAACGGGCGCCCGCCGAACCGGACCCGCGCCCTGCCGCACAAGCCGCGCCCGAGGTCCCGCTGCTGCGGCCCGCCGCGCCACTCGCACCGCGGCAGATGCCCTCCGCCGCCGTGCGGCGTGCGGCGGGACCAGGGCGTCCCGACCGGGGCGCCGACCGGCCCGCGGCGTCCGTGCCCGCCCCCTCGGGTGCGCACGCCGCTTCCCCCGCCGTCGTGTCCGCGGCGCTGCGCCCCGGCGCCGCGGACACGACGGCAGCGCGGGACGCGGTACGGCAGGCCGCGGCCCGGCGACCCCCGCGGGCGGCCGAGCAGGTGGTGCAGGTGCAGATCGGGCGGTTGGAAGTGACGGCGGCCGAGGCGCCGCCCGGCGGCGCGCGGCAGCGGGCGCCGAAGGCGGGGCGTGCGGGAGCGACCGTGAGCCTCGCGGAGTACCTGGCACGGGGGCGCGAGTGAGCCGCACACAGGCAGCAGTGGGACGAACGGAACCGAGGAACTGACGTCATGAGCAACGCACTGGCCATCGCCCATGTCACCCAGGCCCTCGCCCTGCTGATCGAGAACAACGTGGGGCCGGAGTTCGGTGAAGCCGTCAAGGTCGAGCCGCGCAAACCGCCGGCCGATCCGCAGGCCGAGCCGACCATCTCCGTGTTCCTGTACCAGGTCACGCCCAACACCTCGCAGCGGAACAACGACCTGCCGACGCGGGCGTCCGACGGCACCCTGGTCAAGCGGCCCGCCGCGGCTCTCGACCTGCATTACCTCATCAGCGCGTACGGCGAGGAGACGGAGCTGGTCGGGCAGCGGCTGATCGGCTCCGTGGTGCGCACCCTGCACGAGACACCGATCCTGCCGAAGGACGTCGTCGAACAGGCCGGTGAGCGGCCCTACCTGGCCGGAAGCGACCTCGCCGAGGCGGCACAGCGCGTGCGGTTCACGCCGACGGTGATGGACATCGACGAGACGTCGAAGCTCTGGGGGATGCTCCACCAGACCCCGTACTCGCTGTCCGTGGTCTACCAGGCGGCCCTCGTCTTCATCGACGGCCGCGAGACGCCGGTGACGGCGAAGCCGGTGGAGCGGTCCGACGTACGGGTGCTGCCGTTCGGGGCGGAGGGGGCGCCGGTTCCCCCGGGGGCCGAGCGCAGAGGTGACGTGCCGTCAAGTAGTGGGCAGGCCGTGGAAGTTGTGAAGGCGAATCCCGAGGAATCCGGCCGGACGAGTGCCAAGCAGGCCGCGAAGACCCCTGCCAGGACCGCTGGCAAGGCTCCTGCCAAGGCTCCTGCGAAAGCCGCCGCCGAGACCGTTGCCAAGCCCGCCGCAACGACCGCTGCAACGCCCGCCGCCAAGGCCCCGGCGCGGGCCCGCAAGACCGCTCGGGCGGGCCGGTCGGCGCAGCAGGAACCCCCAAAGAGCGCGCGGCGCCCGGCCGACGACGAGAGCACGGAGAACTGAGCCGACATGGAGACGACGGGGGCAGGTGAGGACATGGGGACGAACGAGCCGAACGGCGACGGCGCGCGCGGCGGGCGCGGCGGGCGCCCGACGCTGACCGCGGAGATCCGGCGCGTCCTGTCCCGCGTCGACGCCCACGCGGCACGCGCCGGCGGGTCAGGGGGGTCCGGGCCGGTGGCGTCCGGGCCGGTGGCGTCCGGGGCAGGGCCGTCCGGGTCCGGGTCCGGTTCCGACCGCACCTCTGCCGCACCGACCGGTGAGTCTTCGGCGGCGCCCGACGACACCCCCGCACTCACCGCTCCCGGCACCGCCCCCCTCGACGCCCTCGTCGCCTGCTTCGGCCTCACCCCCTTCGAGCGGGACCTCGTACTCCTCGCCGCCGCCCACGAGCTGGAGCCCACCACGGCCGCCCGGTGCGCCGCCGCCTGCGGCGACCCCGAGCGGGCGCATCCCACCTTCTCGCTCGCCCTGGCCGCGCTCGCCGAGCCGCACTGGAGCGCGCTGACCCCGGTGGCGCCGCTGAGGCGCTGGCGGATCGTCGAGCCGGTCGACGAGTCACTGCTGACGGCGTCCAGGCTGCGGCTCGACGAGCGCATCCTGCACTTCCTGCTGGACTCGCCCTACCTGGACGCCCGGCTGCACGGCCAGCTGCGCCGCACCCCGGTGCCCCAGGCGCTGCCGCCGTCGTACGACCTCGCCGCGAGCCGCCTCGCCGAGGGCTGGACGACCGGGAGCGACGCGCCGCTGGTCGAGGTGACCGGCGGGGACCTGCGCAGCCGGGCCGACATCGCCGCGGCGGCGGCCGCCCGTTCCGGCGTCGGGCTCTACTCGATGAGCGCCGAGGACATCCCGGCCGACCCCGCCGAGCGCGACCGGCTGGCCCGGCTGTGGCAGCGCGAGGCGATCCTGCTGCCCGCCGCGCTGCTCGTCGAGGTGGGCGAGCTGGACCGGGACCAGCGGGCGGCGACCGAGGCGTTCCTGGCCGGGGCCGCCGTACCGGTGGTGGTGTCGAGCGAGGACCCGCTGCGTTCGGAGCGGCCGCTCGGCGCCCGGGTGACCGTGCCGCGCCTGGACGACGAGGAACAACTCGCCCTCTGGGGCGGCGCGTTCGAGGAGGTCGCCGACCTCGGCGAGGGCGAACTCCGGTCGCTGGTCGCGCAGTTCCAGCTGCCGCCGCACGTCGTGCGCTCCGCGGCCGCCGCCGTACGCCGTCGGCTCCCGCTCGAGGACGAGCTCGACGCCGCCGAACTCGCCTGGCGGGCCGGGCTGGAGGAGGCCCGCATCGGCATGGAGGAGCTGGGCCGCCGCATCGCACCGCAGGCCGGCTGGGACGACCTCGTCCTGCACGAGCGGCAGACGAGCGTGCTGCGCGAGATCGTCGCGCACGTCCGGCAGCGGGCGACCGTCCACCAGGAGTGGGGGTTCGCGGCCACCCTGCGCCGCGGTCTCGGCGTCACCGCGATGTTCGCGGGCGGCTCCGGCACCGGCAAGACGCTGGCCGCCGAGGTGATGGCGAAGGAGCTGGGCCTCGACCTGTTCGTGATCGACCTCTCGCAGGTCGTGAGCAAGTACATCGGCGAGACGGAGAAGAACCTCCGCCGGGTCTTCGACGCCGCCGAACGCGGCGGTGCGCTGCTCCTGTTCGACGAGGCCGACGCCCTCTTCGGCAAGCGCAGCGAGGTCAAGGACAGCCACGACCGGTACGCCAACCTCGAAGTCAGCTACCTGCTGATGCGGATGGAGGCCTACCGGGGCCTCGCCATTCTCACCACCAACATGAAGAAGGCCCTCGACACGGCCTTCCTGCGCCGTATCCGCTTCGTCGTCGACTTCCCCTTCCCGGCGGAACACGAACGCGCGGAGATCTGGCGCCGGGTGCTGCCGCCGCAGGCGCCGGTCAAGGACATCGACGCGGACCTCCTGGCCCGACTCACCGTCGCCGGCGGCTCGATCCGCAACATCGCGCTGTCCGGCGCGTTCCTGGCCGCCGAGGAGGGGGATCGCCTCCAGATGCGGCACATGCTCGCGGCGGCCCGCACGGAGTACCTGAAACTGGAGCGCTCCCTGACGCCGACGGAGGTCCGCGGATGGGTGTGAACAAGAACTCCGCGAACAAGAACTCCGCGAACGGGAACTCTCCGAACGGCAACTCCGCGCGCAGGAACTCCCGGACCGGGGACCCCCGTGAGATCAGGGTGGAGATCGGTGAACTCGCCCTCCACGGCTTCCGCGTGGATCCGGAGCGGGTGTCGGACGCTTTCGAGCAGGAGCTGACCCGGCTGATCCGCGTCCACGGCGTGCCGGTGGCGGCCCACGGTGCCCTGACCGCCGACACACTGGCCGGCCTGCCTCCGCTGCCGGCCGGCCTGTCCGCCCGTCGCCTCGGCCAGGAACTGGCGCGGGCCGTGCACGAGGGCCTCAGCGGCCACGGGGAGGTGACCCGGTGAACCCCCAGTCCCAGGACGCCCGTTCCGAGCAGACGGCCGAAGAGCGCCGACGCAAGCGCAAGGAACGCACCGCCAAGTCCCGTACGCCGGAGCCCAAGGACATCGTCAGCGGCGCCGGACAGCCTCTCGACCCGGGTGTACGACGGGACTTGGAGGATCGCCTCGGCCACGACCTGAGCCGAGTACGTCTGCACACGGGCCGCGATGCCGGACACCTGACGGACCTGCTCGGCGCGGACGCGGTCGCGGTCGGCCAGGACGTCTTCTTCGCCGAGGGCACCTTCAAGCCCGGCACCGACGAGGGCCGCCGCCTCCTCGCCCACGAACTCCTGCACACCGTCCAGAACCCGCACGGTCTCGGCACGCTGCGCGTCGGCCGCGAACTGGGCGCGGTGAGCCTGCCGCAGCAGGCGATCGAGCGCGAGGCGGAGTCGGCGGCGCAGGACCTCGTACGCGGTGAGGCCGAAGCCCGGCCCGCGACCGCGGACGTGGAGCAGGGGCAGGCGACGCCCGGCTGGCTGCGGTACGCGACCGTCGACGCCGACCGTCGACGCATGGAGCAACTGGATCCCGCGACGGTTGTCGACCGTCTCACCAACGGTGTGCTGCGCTCTCTGCGCGGCGACCCCGAGGACCGGTCGGGGCGGGTGCGGCTGCAACTGGCGCGGATGGCGCCGCAGGTGCAGGACATCGTCCTGGAGCGGCTGGAACAGCGGCTGCCCACGCCCGTCCTCGACCACCTGCTGGAGGTCGTGCAGGAGACGGAGGAGGCCGGCCCGCTGCCGTGGGAGGCCGCGGCGGCGCCGCCGGCCGTGCCCGGCGCGGGGGAGGAGGTCGAGGAGGAGCGTCGGCGGGCCTCGGCCGAGGAGCAGCAGGAGGCGGGGGAGCGTACGGATGCCCCCCGGGACGGGGATGGCGGGCGGGAGGCCGACGGGCGGACCGGGCCCGGCGGCCGACGGGACGAAGAGACCGAGGGCGCCGAGGGCGCCGGGGATTCCAAGGACGCCGAGGACGCCGCGGGCCAGGAGAACGCCCCCGGCGAGAAGGGCGCTGCCCGGGAACGCGAGGCCTCGGCAGGGCAGCAGCAGGAACGGTCCCAGGAGCGGCAGGAGGACCGGAACGCCTCCGGCCAGGACGCGCAGAAGGACGCGGCGGACGAGCGCGAGGGCGCGGCGGACGCCGAGACGGAACAGAAGGAACAGGACCGGAGCGACGAGCGGAAGGCCCAGGAGGAGACGGAGGGCGCGCAGGACGAGGCCACGCCTGAACCGGAGAAGCAGGCCGGCGAGCAGGAGCCGCGGCAGTCCGAGGGCACGGGCGGCAGCGAGGTCGCCTCCCGCCAGGCCACCGCCCCCGGGGCCGTGGACCGGAGCGGGGCCGAGCCCGGTGAGCGGACCAGGACGGGTGGGGATGCCGCTCCCGCCCGTGCCGCGGGCGACCCGTCGAATGAGGAGGATGCCGGCGACGAGCCGTTGGGGCTGGAATCGGTGGCGGAGGACGACGCCGAGGCACCGGACGCGGAGCCCGACGAGCAGGACGGCACAGGCGCGGTGCCCGACATCGACCTGGTCGGCGCCACTCCGGCCGCGAAGAACCCGACGCTCGTCGAGCAGCGCAAGAAGGATCCCGCGCGTCCGATGAGCCCGAGGTCCGTAGACGGCTCGGCCATACCGAGCGGCCCGGAACAGGGCGAGAGGGCGTCCGACACCTCCCGGGGCGCCGACTCGAACGCCGCGGAGAACGATTCCGAGGACCAGGACCCCTTCGCGGCGCTGTCCGCCGAGCAGGACTCCGGGGCCGGCGAAGAGAGCGGTGCCGGCTCGGAATTGCGGGCGGGCGGCGAGGCCACCACGGCGCCACTGGCTGAGTCCGCCGACCGTGACTGGGACCGGAAGCACACGGAGGCCCGCCGGGAGGACGCCGACGCCCGTCGCCGCGACGAGGAGGCCCCGACCGCCGACGGTGCGCCCGGCGGTACGGCGGCCCCCGGCCCGGGCCCCGGAGAAACGGCAGCGCCCGGACAGTTGGACAAGGCGGGCGAGGACGCCCGTAAGCAGGAGACCGGGACTTCCTCTTCCGTGTCCGCCGCGTCGGCGACGGACGGCCGAAGGGGCGGAACCGAGGAGCAGGGCGGCGGGCGCGGCACCGATACCGCCGGTTCGGCGCAGCAGAAGCAGAGCAAGCAGACCGGCGCGGGCCCGCAGGAGAGCACCGGGCGCGGCGGCGACGCCTCCGGGCAGGGCGACTCGGCCCCCGAGCCCGCTCCCGAGACCGGAGCGCCGGATGTCACCGAGGGCCGTGGCCCCGCGACCTCGGCGGGACCGGAGAGTGGCCCGGACCGGGTCTCGACCCCGGGTCCGGCCGCCGCGCCCAAGCTCGCCCCCGGCAACGGCCCTTCCCCGCAGTCCGCCGGACCCGAGGCGGCGACCAACGCGCCCAAGGCCGCCGGTGCTCCCGCAGCCGGCGCCTCGACCGGCTCGCGCGCCCGGCCCACGGGCAGCAGGCGGCAGGCGGCACGCAAGGTGGCGAAGAGCGTCCGCCGCGGTGGCGGAGGCGGCGGCGGTACGGCGTCCGCACCCGCACCCGTACGGTCGGGCGGCCAAAGTGGCGGCCGTCCCGCCCCGGCCGCAGGCGCCAAGCCCAAGAAGGAGGCACCCGCCCCGGACGTCTCCAACGCCACGCCCGAGTCGGGTCTGGCGACGGCGGGATCGCTCAAGCCGCACCAGGCGTTGGAGACGCTGAGGGGCGTCGACGGCGCGGTGGGCCGTTCGGTCGAGAAGGAGCGCTCGACGCTGCGCAAGGCGCCGCCGACCACGCAGCGCCCGTCAGGTTCGCCGCGCACGGTCCCCGGCGGCCCGACGCCCGCGGCCCCCGGCACGTACACCAACGCGAAGGTGGCCCGCACCGAGGCGGCCGCCGGCAAGACCCCCGAGATCACCGGCGACCAGAAGCCGGAAGGCGAGGTGCCGGGCGCGAACGTGCCGGAGCCGAGCTGGTGGGACATCGCCGTCACCATCGGCGCCCAGCTGTTCGGCAAGCTCCTCAAGGAGATCCTCCCGCTCGACGACCTGATCGACTCCATCCTCGGGCTGCCCACCCAGGACGAGGGACTACAGAAGGCCAAGGTGGGCGACGCCCCGCGCCTGCCCCTGGAGAACGACTCCGACCCACAGCGCACCGACGAGCAGAGCGGCAAGCTCGACGAGCGCAAGAGGGAACTCCACCAGGCCGGGCGTGACGACGCGGCCCGCCCCATGGGCGAGGACCAGCTCTACCCGGACGTCCCCAAGGAGACCCTGACCGGCAAGGTGACCGCCGGGAAGAAGGGCGCGAAGGCGAGCGGCCCCCGGTCGGTCTCCGGCGGCGTGCCCATCGAGTCCGCCTCCGCAGTCGCCGAACACGACCGCGGCCCGCAGATCCAGGCAGGCTTCGCCGAGGGCCGCCAGAAGATGGGCCAGGAGCGCCAGGCCAAGGACAAGAAGGCCACGGACGACCGCAAGCAGCATGACGAGGACCTCAAGCGCGAGGTCGACGCCAGCGGCAAGAAGCAGGCCGACGCCCGCGACAAGGGCCGCTCCGACATCTCCGACTCCCGCGACAAGTGGCGCAAGGAGCAGGACGACAAGGTCGGAGAGATCGACGACAAGAAGGGCAAGAAGTACGACACGGTCCGCAAGGACATCAAGAAGAAGGAAGAGGACACCGACAAGGACGTCGACAAGCGCACCGAGGACGACAACAAGAAGATCGAGACGGAGCAGACCAACGCCGAGCAGGAGGCGGAGAAGAAGCAGAACGAGGGCAAGGACGACGCCGACAACTGGCTCGAAGAGGCCATCGAGAAACTGAAGGAGTTCTTCGAGACCCTCAAGAACGCCATCAAGAGCGTCTTCGAGAAGGCCCGTCAGATCGTCACGGACCTCATCGACAAGTTCAAGCAGCAGGTCTTCAAGCTCATCGACGACGCCCGCAACTGGGTCATCGACCAGATCAACACCTTCGCCGACGCCCTGATCGCCCTCGGCGACGAACTCCTCGCCGACTACCCGGCGATGCGCGACAAGTGGCGCAACACCATCGACGGCGCGCGCGACTGGGCCGTGCAGAAGGTCAACGAGTTCGCCGACGCCCTCAAGGAGGTCGCCGGGAAGCTGCTCGACGGCCTGTGCGGAGCGCTGCTCGCCGGCCTCGACATGCTGGAGACCGGACTGCTGGCGGCCGTCGACGTCGCCGAGTCCGTCACTGTCGGCGCCCTGGAGTTCGGGGCCGCCGTCGTGGCCGGCCTCGGCGAGTGGGCGGCCATCTTCAACGACATCGTGTCCGACCCCGGCGACTGGATCAGCAAGGCCGGTGCCGCGGCCGAGACCGGGGCCAAGGAACACCTGTTCAACGAGATCAAGACCGCCGTCAAGGCCTGGTTCAACCAGAAGGTCCAGGAGATCATCGGCGTCCCGATGGAGGACTTCCAGGAGCTGATCTCCGGCGGCGTCACCGTGGAGCAGATGGCACAGATGGCCTGGGACGAGGCGCTGCCTCAACTCCCGGTCATCATCGGCGTGATGGTCGTCGAGAAGGTCGTCGCCAAGCTCATTCCCGGCGCCGGCTGGGTGATGGCGGTCATCGACGCCCTGCAGACGGCGTGGGGGGCACTCAGTGAAATCCTCGCCGCCTTCGGCCTGTTCATGGACTTCCTGAAGTCGGTCAAGAGCGGCAACGGCGCGCTCCCCTTCGCGAAGGCGGTGGCGGCCGGTGTCGTGGCCCTGCTGGAGCTCGTCTACACCTTCCTGATCGAGGGCGTCAGCAGGTTCATGGGCAAGGTCGCCGAACGGCTCGGCGACATGCTGAAGAACCTCCGCACCAAGAAGAACAGGCCCGGGCAGCCGGACACCCCCGACCAGCCGTCGACACCGAACAAACCGAAGGACGAAAAGCCGAAGGACGACAAGGGGAACGAGGAGAAGCCCAAGGACGACGACCCCGCGGCCACGGACAAGCGGGCCGACCGCCCGGCCCCACGCAAGCCGTCCCCGAACAAGACCTCACGCCCCCGGTCCACGCCCCGCCCCGGCAAGCGCTCCTCCCCGGAGAAGAAGCAGCGCCCCTCGCACACCACCCGTCCCAAGAAGCGCCGCGACGACGACGAACGCCGCGAGGACGGCCGGGAGGTCAACGCGGCCAGGAAGCGGATGCGGGACGCGGAGCGCACGACGCACGACAAGGACCGGGACGGCCGCACGGACACCACACGTCGTGGCCCCGCCCGGGACACCCTGCGCCCCGACCGGCGCCGCCCGGACCGTAGGGACGACCGCGACCGTGACCACGATCCCAAGGACAGGCGTCCGGGCCGCCGACGTACGGACGACCGTCGGCGGGACGACGACCGCCGCTGGGACAACGACCGCAAGGACGACCGGCGTCACGACACCGACAAGGACCGCCGTCCCGGGGACCGTCCCCGCCGCCGTCCGCTCAAGCGCGCCCGCCAAACCGTCAAGTCGGCCGTCAACAGGGCCCGTCGTGCCGCCGGCAGGCTCTTCGGAAAGGCCCGCCGCGGGATCGGCAGCCGCCTGAACGACCGGCTGCGTCGTCTGCGGGACCAGTGGCGGCGCCGGCAGGAGCGGTCGCGAGACCGGGACCGGGACCGGAGCCGGACACGAGACCGGGACAGGCAGCGGGAGCAGGAGGGCAGGAGGGACTACGACCTGCCCCACGTGAGATTCAGGACCACGGACGGCGACCCGCACACGCTCCTCTTCAAGGGCAAGGGAAAGAGCGCCGACCTCGCGACGCGCAGCAGGTTGCAGGACATTCAGGGGTACTTCGACGGCTGGCGCAAGGAGATCGCCGAACTGAAGGACTCGGCCCCGGCGCTCTGGGCCAGGCAGGACCAGGCTCTCAAGGCCTCGAAGGATCAGCACACCGTGGTCGAGAGCGGGCAGGACGCTCTGCCTCCGAGCCGCAGCTCCTACGGCATCAGCAGCAAGCCTTTGGGGGACCGGGCCTTCCAGCTCCAACTGGAGAATCTCAAGGCACAGATGGAGTATCTGGCCGAGCTTCTCGAGCAGCGACAGTCGGCCGAGGGGGAGCCGCCGTTGCCGCCCACTGTTCTGCCACCCTTCGCGGACGGTCCTCTCGCCTACAGCTTCAAGGCGTCGTACATCAAGGACTCGACGCCCGCCGGAACAGAGGCCGAGAACCGGACCGGTGCCCTTCCCGAAGGATGGAACGCCGTGCCGACCGCGAACGACGAGCGGAAGAACAACTGGGTGCGTATGCATATGCTCCCGGCCCGGCTCGGCGGTCACGCCTCCACGTCCAACCTCGTCCCCGCACGCAAGATCAACAACAATGACGCGGCCAACGTGGTGGAACATCCGGCCGCGCGTTCTCTGGGGCACGTGATCAAGGGGGTCGGCCCCACGAGAGAAAAGGAGAGGATGATTTGGTACGACGTGGATATCTCGTACTGGCCGACTCATGCAGGATTCCCCAAAAACGTGAACGTGACCTGGGGTGGTTACCGGGTCGAGAATCACCAGTGGATTCGGGAGAGGAACTCCAAGGGTAGCTGGCCAGGGAAGTTCGATCCGCCAGGCAAGCCCTCCACGATCAATGTCAACACGGCGGCCGCCCCCACCATCAGGGCGGCAACGGGTATCAGTCCACACTTCGCGGAAGCCATCGTGAAGATTCGGGACACAGGAGTCGTCTTCAATAGGTTCTCGGAGCTCAGGCGCGCTCTGCAGGCGAGGCTGGACCTCGGTGGAGCGGGTGGGGTGGCCTCCGGGAGTGTCAATGAGAACCGCACAGCGGCCATCAAGCAACTCAAGGATGCCGAGCACATGCTGCGGTACACGGACTGAACCGGCCCTGCTTGACGCACGTCTTGGAAATCGAGGAGAAATGACAGATCTGACGCCCTACGAACACAGTTGGGTCGGCCTGCTCGGCGAGTTGCGAGCCTGTGCCGCGCTTCAGGTGTCCCGGGCCGAGCAGGGGCCTGTGAGTCAGGTTTTCGGAGACGCTGCGACAGAGTTCGCCAATTTGGAGGAATTCGAGGGAATCTCGCTGGATCCGGCCCTGCAGGGGTGTTACTTCCGGTTCATCTCGATGGCCGCCGCCTGGGAGGTCGCCGAATCGGAGTCCCCCATCGCCGGTGAATTCGACGTCGCGCACATCTCCGACGTGCTGAGCGGGAATCCCCCCGAACTGGGCTGGCCGAATCCCACCCCTGCCGAACGTGAACTGCTTTCCCAGTTGCGGGGTTTTGACGGAACCACGATGACCGGAGTCGGCCACCTCACCGCGCTGAGAGTCCAACCCGGTGTCGGGAACCCCGAGTTGTGGTTCGACACCGGCCCACTCGGTGTGCACCGGATGGACATCGACTACTGCGCGTATCTGGATGCCCTGCGCGTGACGAAGGGAACCTTCGGCTGGCAGTACCTCTTCACGGAGGTCTCCTTGGCCCGGGAGGACCACGAGAGCACCGCGCAGAGGCTGACGGGAATGCTCGATCTCTTCCCCCGTCTCTTTCCCGCACACGACTACTCGGACCTGCGGGCCCGTCTGGAGGCCCGCCTGTGACCCGCTACGCCGACATCCCCAAACCCATCCGCTCCGGAATAGTCGTGGTCAACCCCGACACCGGCACCCCCCAGCGGATCATCGTCCTGCAGTTCAACCCGGACACCCTGGAACGCAGCGTGAGCCCCCAGTCCGCCGGCGACAGCGGCGACTCCGGAGGCGGCGGCACCGGCAGTGGCGACAGGAACGAAGCGCTCCGCCTCAAGGGCCCCGCCCAGGAGACCTGGAAGTTCACCGCCGAGATCGACGCCACCGACCAGTTCGAGATCGCGGCGCCCGACGGGATCCACCCGCAGCTCGCGACCCTCGAAATGCTCGTGCAGCCGACGACCGCCCAACTGCGCGCAGCGACCCGGCTGTCGCAGAAGGGCGCCATCGAGATCAGCCCGATCGAGATGCCGTTGACGCTGTTCACCTGGGGCAGCAAGCGGGTCATGCCAGTCCGGCTGACCGAACTGTCCGTCAACGAGTCGGCGTTCGACGTGAACCTCAACCCGATCCGGGCATCCCTCAGCATCGGCATGAAGATCCTGACCGTCAGCGACCTGCCCGCCGGACACCGCGGCGCCGACCTCTACATGGCGCACCTCGCGCAGAAGGAACGGCTCGCCGCGGCGGCCCGGGGCGGCAGCCTCGGCTCGCTCGGGCTCGCCGGAACGAACGCCGTGATCGGAAGGGGCTGAGCAGCACACCATGGCCGACATCGAGCCCTACGAGAGCGCCCTCGACGCGATACCGGGCGCCCACCCCTACCCGCGCACCAGCCGCTACCACGACGCCGAGATCGGCATCCACCGGCAGCCCGACGGGACCGAGGTCCGGTACACCAAGCGGCGGTTGCTGCCCCCGCTCGACCAGCTCGACGACGAGACCCAGCCGCACACCGTCGGCGCCGGCGAGCGCCCCGACCTGCTCGCCCAGCGCTACTTCGGCGACCCCGGCCAGTGGTGGCAGATCGCCGACGCCAACCCCGTACTCGATCCACGGGAGTTGACGGACGAGGCCGGGCGCGTCATCGACATCCCGCTCGCCGGTGGCTTCCCCGGCGGCAGGGGAGACCGGCGTGTTTGATCTGCCAGTCGGGCAAGGCCCCGTCCACATCACGCTCCTCATGGGGCCCAAGCTCGCCCGGCCGGTCCCGGCCGAGGTCACCGAGGCATTGCTGTCCGCCCAGATCACCGCCACGGCGGGGGAGCGGAGCGGTTTCCAGCTCGCCTTCGACCTCACCAAGAACGGGCTCATCAGCCGGCGGCTGCTGCCCGAGGGGTTCTTCGATCCCAAGACCCGGATCATCGTCACCGTCGCGGTCAAGGGCACCCCCGACGTGCTCTTCGACGGCCTGATCGTGCGGCACGAGGTCGGCGCCAGCAACCAGCCCGGCCACTCCACCCTCACCGTCACCGGCGAGGACCTCACCCTCCTCATGGACCTGGAGGAGCGCACCGCCCGGTACCCGAACCTCCCGCCCTCCGAGCGCGTCCTCGACATCCTGCGCCGGTACTCCGACTACGGCATCCGGCCCGACGTCTACACCGAGAAGATCACCCAGCCCCCGCACCAGGACCTCCGCGTGCACTACCAGACGGGCACCGACCTCCAGTACGTCACCGAGCTCGCCCGCGCCAACGGCTACACCTTCTACCTGGAGCCCGGTCCGGGGCCCGGCCGGTCCTCCGCCCGTTGGGGCCCGGAGGTCCGCCTCGGCATCCGCCAGCACGCCCTCAACGTCAACATGGACGCCAACTCGACCGTGGACCAGCTGACGTTCGCCTACGACGGGACCGCGCGGGAAGAGCCGCAGGCCCGTTGGCAGGACCCGGGAACCCGGCAGTCCACCCTCCTTCCGCAACCGCCGATCAGCCCCCTGCGCCCGCCCCTGGGCAGACGGCCCACCCCGGCCCTCAAACGCAGGACCCTGTCCGGCACCGCCAAGCAACAGCGCGAACAGGCCGAGGCCGAGCTTCTCGCCCGCGCCGCGGTCTCCGCCGACGTCGTCTCCGGCTCCGGCTCGCTCGACGTCAACCGGCACGGCTACATCCTGCAGCCGCGCCAGCTCGTCGGCGTACGCGGCTCGGGACGGGCGTACGACGGCGACTACTACGTCAAGTCCGTCACGCACAACCTGCGCCCGGGCTCGTACCAGCAGAACTTCACCCTCTCACGAGAGGGCCTCGAAGCCCGCAGCGACTACGTACGGCCGTAGCACCAACTCACCCATCAACAGGAGCAGTTCAGCATGGCGGCACCCAGCAATCGCTACCTCGGCAAGTTCCGCGGCCGGGTCGTGAACAACGACGACCCGCTGCGCATCGGCCGTGTCACCGTCGAGGTCCCGGACGTCCTCGGCGACGAGCCGTCGACGTGGGCGCTGCCCTGCCTGCCGTTCACCGGGCCCGAGTCGGGACAGTTCGTGGTGCCGCCGCCCGGCGCGGGCGTCTGGGTGGAGTTCGAGCAGGGGGATCCCAGCTTCCCGGTGTGGACGGGGTGCTGGTACGGCGCCGCCGAGGAGCTGCCGCCCGACGCGCGTCGCGAACTGCAGGCGAACTCGCCGAACAAGCCGGTCGTCGTGCAGACACCGCAGGCCCACAAGATCGTCATGAACGACACCGCCGGTGCCGAACAGGGAATCCTGCTCCAGGCCCAGGGCGGCGCCTACATCCGCATCACCAAGGAAGCCGTGGTCATCGCGACCGGCGCGGGCGCCGAGATCGTCCTGCGTGGCAGGGAAGTGACCATCAACGAGGGCCAGTTGACCGTGCTCTCGAAGCGATAGAAGACGGGGGAGAACAGAAGTGCCCGGGAGTCTGCTCGATGCCGGCGCCGTGATCGGCTGCCCGCACGGCGGCCGTGTCACCGCCGCCACCACGCCCTCCGGCGGCGTGCTCAGCCAAGGGGTCGCCGTCGCCACGGCCGCGCACGGCTATGTCGTCACCGGCTGCCCCCACACCGTCGGCGGTGTGCCCACGCCCTGTGTCTCGGTCCGCTGGACGGCCGACGGCACCGGCGTCACGGTCGGCGGCGCACCCGTCCTGCTCGACACCTCCGCGGCCCAGTGCCTCACGGCGGCCTTCGTGCCGCAGGGCCCGCCCGTCGTCCAGGCCGCACAGCGAAAGGTCACCGTCCGATGAGCCGCCAGACGAGCGCGCGTGGCACCCGCCCACGCTCCGACATCGCGTTCCCCTTCCATGCCGACCGCCGGGGACGCACCGCGCACGCCATCCACGCCGAGCACGTCCACGACCTGGTCGAACAACTGCTGTTCACCAGCCCCGGCGAGCGCGTGATGCGTCCCGACTTCGGCTGCGGACTGCTCGACCTGGTCTTCGCCCCGAACAGCCCCGAGCTCGTCAGCACCCTCGAACTCTCCGTCCAGGCCGCGCTGCAGCGCTGGCTCGGCGACCTCATCGAGGTGGTCGCCCTCGACATCGAGAGCGCGGAGAACGCCGTGCGCGTCCACCTGTCGTACGCCGTCCGGGCCACCGGCACCGTGCGCGAGGACGTCTTCGAAGGGAGGGCCGCCGCATGACGAACACCACGACCTCCCGGCGGGCCAAGGTAAGGGCGGCCCAGCTCAACGGAGTCGACGCCGTCGAGGTGAGCGACGACGGGCTGCTGCTCACCGTCACCTTCCTCGGCAAGGCCCCGCACGGCCTCGGCGCCGAGAACGTCCGCATCGACGGCGGCCGCCGCGTCACCGGCATCACCGCCGTCGACGTCAGCGTCGAGCGCGAGGAGGACCCCGAGCTCGACGACCTGCTCCACGTCACCCTCGACCGGGCCGGCGACACCTCCCGCTACCGGCTCTCGCTCGTCGAGACCGACCCGTACGGACGCCCCGGCACCGCCCCCTTCCGCGGCTTCGACCAGCGCTACCACAGCGCGGCCTTCGCCTTCCGGCCCGACTGCCCGACGCCCTTCGACTGCAAGGACGAGCGTCCCGAGGAGCCTGCCTTCCCGGACGCGCCGGTCGTCGACTACACGGCCCGCGACTACGACACCATCCGCAAGCTGCTCCTCGACCGGCTCGCGCTCACCACCCCCGACTGGGCCGAGCGCAACCCGGCCGACCTGGGCACGACCCTCGTCGAGCTGCTCGCGTACACGGGCGACCAGATCAGCCACCACCAGGACGCGGTCGCCACCGAGGCCTACCTCGACACCGCGCGCCGCCGGGTCTCCGTACGACGGCACGTCCGGCTCATCGACTACGCGATGCACGACGGCTGCACCGCGCGGGCGTACGTCGCCGTCGAGACCGCCGGCGACCACACGCTCGCCCCGGGCACCTACCGCTTCGCCTCCGTCGACGTCCGCACCCTCGACCCGCACGACCGCCCCGAACCCGGCACGGTCGTCGACGAGAACGAACTCGCCGACCTGGACGAGCGCGGCTCGGTGGAGGTCTTCGAACCGGTCGTCGCCGCCGATCCGTTGGAGCTTCGGGTCGCGCACAACGCGATCCGCCTGTGGTCGTGGGGCGGCGAGGTGTGCACCCTGCCCGAGGGGGCCACCTCCGCCACCCTGCGCGACGAGTGGGACGACCCGGAGACCTGCCGGGACCGTCGGCTCGCACTCGGGCCGGGCGACGTGCTGATCCTGGAGGAGGTGAAGGGGCCCCGCACCGGCACGTCCGGCGACGCCGACCCCGCCCACCGCCAGGCCGTGCGCCTCACCTCCGTCCTCCCGGGCCTCGACCGCATCGAGGACCAGCCGGTCCTCGAGGTCACCTGGGCCGCCGAGGACGCGCTGCGCTTCCCGCTCTGCCTCACCACCCGCGGCGGACGCGACTGCCTGCCCGTCGAGGACGTGACGCTGGTCCGCGGGAACGTCGTCCTCGTCGACCACGGCCGCACCCTCACCGGGCTCCCCGAGACGGTCATCGCCCCGCCCGAGCCCGCCGTCGTCGCCCCCTGCGACCCTCCCGCCTTCGGCTGCCACGACCGCGAGGAGGGCAACGCGCCGGCCCGGCTCGTCAACTCCCTCACGGACCGGGCCGAGTCGGGCCAGGCACTCGCTCCGGACGACGTCCGCGAGCTGTTCGAGGTGGTCGGCGAGGCGGCGACCGTACGCGCCGGACTCGGCCTGGAGCGGGCGGGACAGCGGCACGAGCGTGTGGTCCCCGGCACGGCGTACGCCCAGGCGGCTGCCCTGCGCACCCTGCTCGCACAGTCCGTCTACCCCGGGATCCGGCCCCGCTTCCGGCCCGTCCTCGGCCGCTCGCCGGTCGTGCAGGCGGTGCCGTTCCCCGCCCCGGCCACCGTCGCCGCGGGACAGGCCGAGCGGATCGCCGCCATCCCCGGACGCTTCCGGCAGCGGCTCGTGGAACTGTGGCGCAGCGCCCGCGACCGCGACGGACTCGGCGAGGAGGAGATCGCCGAACTCGCCGTCGTCTACGGCCTGAAGGTCCTGGAGCGGATCGAACTGCGCCACCATCCGGTGCGCGCCCTGCGTGAACTCCTGCACCGGAACGACCAGTTGCTCGACGGCAAGCTGCGCCGGGTGGAGATCCTCACCGCACGGGCCCGCGCGGGCGCGGTCCTCGACGGCCACATCGCCTGGGAGATCGCCCACAGTTGGGGCCCGGTGTACGCGGCCGGACTGCACCCCGACGAGCCGGTGCTCCGCGGTTCCGCGACCGCCGCCCTCACCCAGGACCCGCGCCGGGCACTGCCCGCCGTACGGCTCCACCACGACGACCTGATCTGGGAACCGCGCCGCGACCTCCTCGACAGCACCTCCCGCGACCGGCACTTCGTCGGTGAACTGGAGGACGACGGGCGCCTCGCCCTGCGCTTCGGCGACGGCCGGCACGGCGCGAAGCCGACACCGGGGGCCCGTCTCGCCCTGCGCTACCGCCTCGGCGGCGGCCTCGCGGGCAACGTCGGCGCGGAGGCCGTCAACCACCTGGTCATCCAGAGCGACTGCGAACAGCCGCCCGCCGCCGTCGTCCGCAACCCGTTGCCCGCCACCGGCGGCACCGAGCCCGAACCCGTCGAACAGGCACGCCAGTTGGCCCCGCTCGACCTGCGCCGCACCCGGCTGCGCGCGGTCACCGCCGAGGACTACGCGGCTCTGGCCTCCGCGCTGCCGGGCGTGCAGCGGGCTGCCGCCGAGATCCGCTGGACGGGCAGCGTGCAGGAGGCCCACATCGCGATCGACGCGTACGGCAACGGCACGGCCCCGGACCGGCTGCTCGCCTCGGTGGCGCAGTCGCTGGAGGCGTACCGCCGCATCGGCCACGACCTCGTGGTCGGCCGCGCCCGCCTGATACCGCTCGACATCGCGCTCACCGTGTGCGCCGCGCCCGGTCACCAGCACGGACAGATCTCGGCCGAGCTGTACCGGGTCCTGGGCAACGGACGGAACGGCTTCTTCCATCCGGACGCGCTGACCTTCGGCGAACCCGTGCGGCTCAGCCGCCTGGTCGCCGTCGCCGCGGCCGTACCGGGCGTGGAGAGCGTCCAAGTGACCCGGCTGCGGCGGCTGTTCGAGGAAGACCGAGGAGAGAGGGAGGACGGCGTGCTGCGGCTCGGCCCGCTGGAGATCGCCACTTGCGACAACGACCCGGACCGGCCGGAGAACGGCCTGCTGGCGATATCCCTGGGAGGGGCCCGATGACAGCCATCGACTCCACTGCCGAGGGGTGCACCTGTGGCGGCGCATGCCGCGCCGGCCACGACGAGCGCC
Source organism: Streptomyces sp. MMG1533 (assembly GCF_001279775.1). Classification (GTDB taxonomy): domain Bacteria; phylum Actinomycetota; class Actinomycetes; order Streptomycetales; family Streptomycetaceae; genus Streptomyces. The sequence continues at coordinate 25,433 of NZ_LGDG01000235.1, forward strand.
TCGCCCCGGCCCCGCCGCACAACCCGCCCGGCCGCACCGCCCTCGACTACCGCGTCGGCGACTACGGCTCCTTCCGCGCCGCCCTCCTGGACCGGCTCGCCTCGCCCGCGTACCCGGCCCTGAGCGGAGCGAAAAGGGGGTTCCCCCGGCCGGAGGCTGGGGGAGGCCTCACCGTCCGCACCCCCGACGACCCGGCGATCGGCCTGCTCGACGCCACCGCGGTCCTCGGCGACCTGCTGACCTTCCACTCCGAGCGGATCGCCGACGAGGCCTACATCCGTACGGCGAACGAGCACCGCTCGCTGGTCCTGCTCGGCCGGCTCGTCGGCCACCGGCCGCGGCCCGGCGTCGCCGCGACCACGTACCTGGCGTACACCCTCGAACGTGACCCGCGCGCCGAGGCCCTGCCCGTGCGGATTCCGCGCGGCGCGCGCAGCCACAGCGTGCCCGCCTCCGCCGACGAGCAGTCCCTGACCTTCGAGACCAGCCGCGACCTGACGGCCCGCTGGGACTGGAACGAGCTGAAGGTACGCAGGCGCCGACCCTCCCTGGTCACCCCCGAGGACCTGGAGCGCCGCTCCGAACTCTTCGTCGAGGGGACCGCGGGCTCCCTGCAGACCGGGGACCAGCTGCTCTTCGTCTTCGGTGAACAGGCGGGCGGCGAGCGCAAGTTGCTGCCCGTCGCCAGGACGCGGATCGACCGCGACGACGAGATCACCGCGATCTCCCTGCCGAGGTCGGCCCCGCCGACGCTGAAGGAACTCGTCGACGAGGTACGGCGCCGGACCGCCGAGCCCGCCGCCCCGGGCGAGCCCGGGGACGAACCGCCCACGCCGGAGGTGCCCGACCCGCGCCCGGTCAGCCGTCTGATCGAGGACTTCGAGGACCAGGTCCTCGCCCCGCTCCGGACCGACCTCGGCGCGATCAAGAGCCCCGAGCAACTCGCGGCCCGCCTCGCGGAACCCGTCGCCCGCCTCGGCGAGGCGCAGGTGCTGGCCGAGCCGTACGAGGACGTTGCCGCCTGGTTCGAGCGGTTGGAAGCCGTGCTGGCCGAACTCGCCGAGCGGGCATTGGAGTTGGCGCCGGCACAGACGGTGGGTACCGCGATGGGCCACCGGTCGGCTGCGGCGCCGTCGGAGCCGGGCGCGCCCACGCGGCGGAGCCGCACATCGACACGGCCCGCGCCCCTGGAGGGCGATTCACGCGCCGCCGCTCTCCAAGCCCTGTCCGCGGTCCTCCCCGCCCTGACCGCCTCGGCCCCCACCCCGGTCACCGGCACGTCACGCCCCGCCACCGACCCGGCCCGCCTCCTCGCGGCCCTCAACCCCGCCCTCGGCAGCCTCTACCCCGCCTGGCGCACGGCCGCCGCCCCGGGCACCCCGCAGCTCCTGCGCGAACTGCTCGCGATGCGGGTCACCGCGGCCCCCTTCGGCGCCACGGCCCCGCTCAAGCCGGTCCAGGACAACCGAGGCCGGGTCATCCGCACCGCGGACTGGCCGCTCACGGGCGCGGTGCTGGTGAGCATGCGGGTGGTGTACGACACCGGCGGCAGGGTCCCGGTCCGCGCGGAGTTCCAGTACGTCGAGGGCAGCAGCTCCGACCAGCGCGCCGAGAACCTGCCCGTCCCGCAGTTCGCCACCTTCCCGCTCGGCACCGGCCAGGTCGACCTGTCCGTACGCTCCGGCCAGGACCGCGAGCTCAACTGGCTCAACCTCCCCCACTCTCGAACGCGCTCGAGCGGGGGGACCCCCATCCCCGCCGACTCCCAGGAGCCGGGCGTCACCGCCCGGCTCCACTCGGGTCTGCCCGAGCGCACCCTGTTCGTGTCGCGGCCCGACGACGACGGCCTGGTCCAGGTAGGCGTCCACAACGGTACGGCGCAGCAGATCGCGCTGCGGCCGGGCGCCGCCGAGCAGTTCACCCACGGCGAGTACGAGGTGAGCCTCAGGTACACGGTGGGCAGCGCCGAACCCCACGTCGAGATCGTCATCGCCAGCAAGCCGCAGCCCGTCAACCGCACCGTGCTGCAACTCGACACCGTGCACGACGGCATCACGGTCGGCAGCTGGGTCGCGGTCCGGCGCCCCGCCAAGGGCGCTGAGGACGGCGTACCCGGCGACGCGAAGCTCGCCTTCGTCACCACGCAGGTCGTGGCCGCGCGCACGGCGGCGTACACCAACTACGGCATCACCGGCCGGGGCACCGAACTCACCCTTGCCGACCCCTGGCTGGACGAGTTCGACGTCCTGCTGTCGCACATCCGCGACACCACCGTGCACGCGGCCGGCGAGCCGCTGCGCCCGGCGGACGAGCCCCTCGGCGAGGACGTCCACGGCAACGAGATCGAACTCGCCGAGCTGTACGACGGGTTGGGCCCCGGACGCACGCTCGTCGTCACCGGCGAGCGCAGCGACATCCCGGGGGCCATCGGCGCCACCGAGGTCGTCACGATCGCCGCCGCCGACCCGGCCGTCGACCCCCGGCTGCCCGGCGACCACGTCCACACCAGGCTCACCCTGACCACCGACCTCGCCCACCGCTACCGCCGCGAGACCGTCCGCATCCTCGGCAACGTCGTCGAGGCCACCCACGGCGAGAGCCGGGACGAGGCGATCGGCAGCGGCGACTCGGACCGGGTCAACCAGACGTTCGCGCTCTGGCAGTCGCCGCTCACCTGGCTCGCCGACGACAACCCCCTCGGCGCCACACCGGTGTTGGAGGTCCGGGCCGACGGTGTCCTGTGGCACGAGGTCGACAGCCTCGCCGGACGCGGCCCGCGCGAGCGCGTCTACATCACCGGCACCACCGCCGACGGCCGTACGACGGTGACCTTCGGCGACGGCGTCCACGGCGCCCGGCTGCCCACCGGCCACGACAACGTCCACGCCCGCTACCGCTTCGGCACCGGCAGGGCCGCCAACGTCCCCGCCGACCGGATCACCCAGCCCCTCACCCGCCCGCTGGGCGTCACCGCGGTCACCAACCCCCGCCCGGCCGGCGGCGGCGCGGACGCGGACGGGCCCGGCCTGACCCGCCGGACGATCCCCCTCGCGGTCTCCGCCCTGGACCGGCTCGTCTCCCCGTCCGACTACGAGGACTTCGCCCGCTCCCGGGCCGGCATCGGCCGGGCCGCCGCGCGTGAGCTCTTCGACGGCCGGCGGCGCGTGCTGCACGTGACCGTCGCGGGCACCGACGACGTGCCGATCGCCGAGGAGACCCTGCGCCCGCTGCGCGGAGCGCTCACCGAGTACGGCGACCCCGGCCTCCCCGTCCGCGTCGACGCGCGCGAACTGGTCCTGCTGCTCGTCGCCGCCAAGGTGAAGGTGGCCCCGGACCACGCCTGGGAGACGGTGGAACCACGCCTTCGCCAGGCCGTCCTGCGCCGACTCGGCTACGAGGGACGGGAGCTGGGGCGGCCCGCCCGCCTCTCCGAACTCCTGGCCGCAGCCCACACCGTGCCCGGCGTCGACTACGTGGACGTGGACGTGTTCACGGGCGTTCCCGCGTCCGCCACTCCCGAGGAGCTGACCGAGCTGCTCACCAACCCCGGCGCACCGAAGGCATCCGTCCCCGCGCCCCCGGCGACGTACGACGAGAAGGTCCACACGGTCGGCGCAGCGAACGGCGAGACCCTGTCCGAGGTCTGCGCCCGCCACGGCGTCCCGCTCGCCGAACTCCTGCGCCTCAACCCCGACATCACCGACACCCGGCGACTGCCCAAGGGCCGGTCGGTGTTCGTCTTCCGCGGCATCCGCCCCGCCCGGCTCGCCCTGCTGTCGCCGCGCGCCGCGGACACCCTGATTCTCACGGAGGTCAAGTGATGGCTGCGAACCCGACGGACGTCCGGTTCGACACGGCAGCCCCGGCGACGACCCGGGAACCGGACGGCCTCGCCGCGCTGCTGCCCCGCTGGCACCTCCAGCGCGACGCGGAGGAGGGCGAACCCCTGCGCGCGCTGCTCGCCGTGATCGCCGAGCAGCTCGACCGGGTCCGCAACGGCGTGGAGCAGGGCTACGAGGACCTGTTCGTGGAGACGGCGGCGTCCTGGGTGCTGCCGTACCTCGGCGACCTCGTCGGCTACCGCACCCTGCCCGGCTACGAGCGCGTCCTCACCGACGGCCTGCACGACGGCGGCCGCGACGCGCTCGCCGAGGCGATCGCCCCGCGCGCCGACGTGGCGGCCACCGTCGCCAACCGCCGCCGGAAGGGCACGCTGCACCTCCTGGAGGAGATCTCCGAGCAGGTGGCCGGCTGGCCGGCACGGGCCGTCGAGCTGTCGCGGCTGGTCGCCCACAACCAACCGGTGAAGCTCTACAGGGACTCGGGCACCGGCCGTCTCGCCGACCTCCGGGACGGCTCCGCACTCGCCCTCGCGGGCGGTCCCTTCGACGCCGGGGCCCGCACGGTCGACGTCCGGCGCGCCGACTCGGCCAGGAAGCAGGGCGGTTGGACCCCGGCCGGAGTCGGTCTCTTCGTCTGGCGCCTCAAGCCGTACTCGCTGACCTCGTCCCCGGCGTACTGCATCGACCGCGCCCGCAACCTGTACACCTTCTCCATCCTCGGCAACGACACCCCCCTGGCCACCAAGCCGGTCCCGGAGCCGTCGCCCACCCACATCGCCACCGTCGACAACGTGCCCGCCCTCATCACCCGCCGCCTGCTCCACGACCGGCTCGCCGACTACTACGGCCCCGGCAAGAGCCTGGTCATCCGGCGTGACGGCGAGGACCAGCCCGTACCGCCGTCCGACATCGTGGTCGCCGACCTGTCCGACTGGCGTTACCGTCCCAAGCGGGGGCAGGTCGCCGTCGACCCCGAGCTCGGGCGGATCGCGTTCGGCTCCCGGTCCGCGCCCCGGCAGGGCGTGTGGGTGGACTACCACTACGCGTTCGGCGCCGACCTGGGCGGCGGCGAGTACGAGCGGCCCGACCGCGTCGCGCGTCCCGACGCCGCCTTCTACCGGGTGGGGCCCAGGCAGCCGTACCGCCAGGTCATGGACGCCTACCGGGCCTGGCAGCACGACCGCCGGGCGGACCGGACCGGGCCCGAGGGCATCATCGAGATCACGCACAGCGGCGCCTACCAGGAACAGCTGGACTTCGACCTCGACCCCGGCGACCGGCTGGAACTGCGGGCGGCCGAGGGCACACGGCCGGTGATCCGTCTGCTCGACTGGTACAGCAACCGCCCGGACGCCCTCAACATCCGTGCCGTGAACGACGACTGCGCCCCGCACGAGCGTCCGCGCCTCGTCCTCGACGGGCTTCTCGTCGCCGGGCGCGGCATCAACGTCACCGGCCCGATGGGCGCCGTCGTCGTACGCCACAGCACACTCGTCCCCGGCTGGTCCCTGGAGCCCGAGTGCGAACCGCACTCGCCGGAGGAGCCCAGCATCGTCCTGGAACGCACCACCGCCTGCCTCCAGGTCGAGCACAGCATCCTCGGCACCGTCGAGGTCATCGGGGACGAGGTGAGCGAGGACCCCCTCGACATCCACCTGAGGGACAGCATCCTCGACGCCACCGGCCACGACCGCGAGGCCCTGTCCGCACCGGACTGCCGCCACGCCCACGCCGTGCTCCACCTGCACCGGACGACCGTCATCGGCGAGATCCACACCCACGCCGTGGAGATCGCCGAGAACTCGATCCTCACCGGGAAACTGCACGTGGCCCGGCGCGGCCTCGGCTGTCTGCGGTACTCGTACGTCCCCGCCGGCTCGCGTACGCCGCCCAGGCACCGATGCCCCACTCACACACGCCCGTTGTTCACCTCCGAGCGCTACGGAACGCCCTGGTACGGGCAGTTGGCCGACTGCGGCCCCGAGGAGATCCGGCGCGGCTCGGACGACGGCGCCGAACCGGGCGCCTTCCACGACCTGTACCGCCCGCAGCGCGAGGACGGCCTCAGGGCGCGGCTCGCCGAGTACACGCCCGCGGGCACGGACGCCGGGATCTTCTTCGTGACGTGAGCAGTGCCGCCGTACGCCTTACCCGCACATTCCTGAACCAGGGGGACCCCCTTCATGCACGCTGACCTCTCCCGCTCCACGTTCCGCCCGGAGCGGCACTACTCCGCGGTCATCGCCCAGCAGGGCCGCGTCCAGCTCGACGCCGACGCCAACGAGCAGACCGCGATCCAGCTCCACCAGACCCGCACCCTCGCCGCGGACCTCATCGGCCGGCACGGCGGGCCGCGCGACGCGCCGGGCTTCCGCATCGAGTACGTGGGCGGCAGGCACGACATCGACACCCTCCACATCCACGGCGGCCGCTACTACGTCGACGGCATCCTCCTCGAAGCCGACCGACCGGCCCCCGGCACGCCCGTCCCCGACGAGGGCGCCGAGGAGCAGGACACCGCGACCCCGCCCGCGTACTGGACCTACTGGGACCAGCCCGACGGACACCGCGACCCGGAGAAGCCCGGCGACCGGCTGCCCTCGCCCGCCCAGTCGCCGTTCGTGGTCTACCTCAAGGTGTGGGAGCGGTCGGTGAACGCGGCCGAGGACCCGGCCCTGCGCGAAGTCGCCCTGGGCTCCGCGATGCCGGACACCGCCGCCCGCGTCAAGGTCGTCTGGCAGGTTCTGCCGCTGTCACTGGCCGAGTTGGCGATCGAGGAGACCGACCCGTCGAAGGAGGTCGTCCGCGCCGCGTTCGAGAAGTGGGCCAGGGGGCAGTCGGCACCCTCCGCCCGCCTCGCCGCCCGCAGCGAGCGCCCCGACCACGCCGACGAGGACCCGTGCCTGGTCAAGCCCGACGCCCGCTACCGCGGCCCGGAGAACCAGCTCTACCGCGTAGAAGTCCACGCCGACGGCAAGGCCGAGGACGCCACCTTCAAATGGTCCCGCGAGAACGGCTCCGTGGTCTTCCCGGTCGACGAACTCGACGGCACCTGGGTGCAGTTGGCCTCCCTCGGCCACGACGACAAGCTGGACCTCGACATCGGCGACCTCGTCGAGTTCACCGACACCGCCCACGCCTCGCGCCTGGAAGCGCTGCCCCTGCTGCGGGTCGAGGAACTGGACCTGCCCGGCCGCCGGGTCCGCCTGTCCGCCGAGCCGGAGCCGGGCGTCGGCCGGCTGCCCCACCTGAACCCGTTCCTGCGCCGCTGGGACCACCACCAGGGACCGAAGCGCAAGGGCCGTACCTCCGCCCTGCAGGGTGGCGCCCTGAAGGTGGAAGAGGGCGAGTGGCTCCCCCTGGAGGACGGCGTCGAGGTCTACTTCGCCAAGGGCGGCACCTACCGCACCGGCGACCACTGGATCATCCCCGCCCGCACCGCCACCGGCAGCGTCGAATGGCCGGCCGACCCGGCCCGCCGCCCGCTGCTCCAGGCACCGGTCGGCATCGCCCGTCACTTCGCCCCGCTCGCCCTGGTCAAGGGCGAGGCCGGCGCCGTCGACCTGCGTCTCGCCTTCACCCCGCTGGCCAGCAGCATCCCGGCGGCGGACGAGGCGACGCTCGCGGCGGAGGAACAGGCACGCCGGCAGGAACAGGCGGCGGAGACGGACCCGTCCGGCGGCCGGTCGCAGACCACAGCCCAGGCCGAGGCGGCCGTGGAAGGAGACGAGTGATGGCCAAGCCGATCAGCGCGTCCAAGATGGTGGAGATCCTGCGCGCCGAGGGCCTGACGGTCCACGAGGTACGCAACTGGCGCACCCACAACCGCAACACCAAGGGGCCCTGGGGCCCGGTCAACGGCGTGATGATCCACCACACCGTCACCTCCGGCACCGACGCCTCCGTGAACATCTGCTACAACGGCTACTCCGGCCTGCCGGGGCCCCTGTGCCACGGCGTCATCGACAAGAAGGGCCACATCCACCTCGTCGGCAACGGCCGCGCCAACCACGCCGGACTCGGCGACGGCGACGTCCTGCGCGCCGTGGTCGACGAGTCGAAGCTGCCGCACGACAACGAGGCCGACACCGACGGCAACCGGCACTTCTACGGCTTCGAGTGCATCAACCTCGGCGACGGAAAGGACCCCTGGCCCGAGGCGCAGAAGGAGGCCATCGAGAAGGTGGCGGCCGCGATCTGCCGTCACCACGGCTGGAGCGAGCGGTCGGTCATCGGCCACAAGGAGTGGCAGCCGGGCAAGCAGGACCCGCGCGGCTTCACGATGGACGGCATGCGGGGCCGCATAGCCCACCGGCTGGACGGGAAGGCCCCGGCCCCCGACCCGAAGCCCACCACGCCTGCGAAGCCGTCGCACGAGCCGTTCCCGGGCGGCAGCTTCTTCCACGCCGGGCAGAAGTCGCCGATCATCACGGCCATGGGCCGCCGCCTGGTCGCCGAGGGCTGCGGCCGCTACGAGGAGGGGCCCGGCCCCGAGTGGACCGAGGCCGACCGCCTCTCCTACCAGGCCTGGCAGCAGAAACTCCATTTCAAGGGCAAGGACGCCGACGGCATCCCCGGCAAGGTCAGCTGGGACAAGCTGAAGGTGCCCAACTCCTGACCGCTGCGCCGCCCCTGCGACCCGATCCGCCGGACGGGCCCTACCCGGCCATCCGCGCGTCGGCCGTGGGCAGGGGCGGCAGCGCCACCCCGTACACCCACGCCTCGAACAGCTCGTCCAACGGCTCGGCCGCGAACCGGGCCACATGCGCCGTGAACGTCGTCGTGCTCACCGCCCCGCCCCGGTGCAGCCCGGCCCAGCCGCGCAGCATCCGGAAGAAGCCCTCGTCGCCCATCGCGCACCGCAGCGCGTGCAGGGTCAGCCCGCCGCGTTCGTAGAGCCGGTCGTCGAACATCGACTTGCGGCCGGGGTCGGCCAGCCGGAGATCCTGGGGGAGGGAGGAAAGCAACCGGTGTGCCGCGGCGGCGTGTTGATGGGCCGGCCGGCCGCCCGACCGCTCGGACCACAGCCACTCGGCGTACTTCGCGAAGCCCTCGTTCAGCCAGATGTGCCGCCAGTCCGCGATGGACACGCTGTTCCCGAACCACTGGTGGGCCAGCTCGTGCGCGACCAGCCGCTCCGAACCCCGCGCCCCGTCCACGTGATTGGCGCCGAACAGCGACAACCCCTGGGCCTCGACGGGGACATCGAGCTCCTCCTCGGTCACCACGACGGCGTACTCGCCGAACGGGTAGGGCCCGAAGAGTTGTTGGAAGACATGCATCATCTGGGGCTGTCGCGCGAAGTCCCGCGAGAACTCCGGGAGCAGGTGCGCCGGAATGTGCCCGTGCTGCGGCACACCGCCCAGTCCCGGATCCCCCAGCAGCACCGTCTGGTACTTGCCGATCGACAGCCCGACCAGATAGCTGGACGTCGGCGCCGACTGCTCGTACACCCAGGTCGTCGTCGACGCCTTCGCGGTCCGGGTCAGCAGGCGGCCGCCCGCCACCACCGAGTACGCCGACGGCGTGGTGATCGAGATCTGGTACGACGCCTTGTCCGCGGGCCGGTCGTTGCACGGATACCAGGACGGCGCCCCGACGGGCTGGCTCGCCACCAGCGCCCCGTCCTCCAGCTCCTCCCAGCCGAGCCCGCCCCAGGGACTGGCGACCGGCTTGGGGTTGCCCGACCAGTGCACCTCCACCGTGAAGGCGGCCCCGGCGCGGACCGGCTTCGCGGGGCGGACGCGCAGCCGCCCGCCCCGGTGCGTGTAGTGCGGCTGACGGCCGTCCACCCGGACTCGGCCGATCTTGAAGTCGGCGAGATTCAACACGAACTCCGCGAGCGGCGACCGTCCCGCGATGGCGTTGATCCGGGCCGTCCCGGACAGCCGGTTGGGGTCGGGGCGGTAGTCCAGCGCGAGCTCGTAGCGGTGCACCCGGTAGCGGGGATCGCCGTTGGCCGGGAAGTACGGGTCCGGACCCACTGCCTGCTGAACGGTCACTGCTGCGTCTGCTCCCTGCGCTGTGCTCGAAGGTCTTGCCGGTGCCCCGCCCTTCGGACCTGACCCGAACGAGCCGCGCAGCGCTTTCAGGAACGCCATGACTCGATCGGATTGCCCAGCCAGCGGGTGTCGTCGGGAACGGACTCCGCCGCCATGACCAGCGACGCAGGCCCCAGAGTCGTACGGGCGCCGACCGTGCTGCCGGGCAGGACGATGCCGCCAGGACCCAGCGTCGCGCCCTCACGGAGGACCACAGTATCCGTCCGCAAGATCCGGTCGTGGAAGAGGTGCGTCTGGAGCACACAGCCCCGGTTCACCGTGGCGGCGTCCTCCAGCGTCACCAGGTCCGTCTCGGGCAGCCAGTAACTCTCCACCCACACGCCCCGGCCGATCTTCGCGCCCAGTCCGCGCAGCCACGCCGTCATCACCGGCGTACCCGGCACCGAACCGGCCAGCCACGGCACCGCCACGACCTCGACGAACGTGTCGGCGAGCTCGTTGCGCCACACGAACCCGCTCCACAGCGGATGCTCCCCGCTGCGGTGCCGCCCCACGAGCGTCCACTTCGCCACGACGGACACCACACCCGCCGTGACCCCCGCCCCGAGCAGCACAAGCCCCGACAGCAGGGGTGCCCAGGCCCCGAGCGAACCCAGCGCACACAGCGCCGCCACCGTCAGCACGGCGATCCCCGCCGAGCAGAACACCGGCACGATCCGGCACAGCTCCACCAGCCCGCGCGCCCACAGCAGCCGCGCCGGCGGATCGTACGTCCGGCTCTGGTCACCGCCGGCCGCCGCCCGCGGCAGCTTCACCGGCGGCAGCCCCAGATACGAGCTGCCCTTCTTCGCCTTCTTCGGCGTCGCCGACAGCACACCCACCAGCCCGCCGTCCGGCACCGACCGCCCCGGCGCGGTCATCCCCGAGTTCCCGAGGAAGGCCCGCCGGCCGATCTCCGCCCGACCGATCCGCATCCAGCCCCCGCCGAGCTCGTACGGCGCGGTCAGCGTGTCGTCGGCCAGGAACGCTCCCTCACCGACCGTCGTCAGGCTGGGCAGCGCGAGCACGGTCGACACCTCGGCGCCCCGCCCGATCCGCATCCCGAGCAGTCGCAGCCACACCGGCGTGACCAGCCCGGCGTACAGCGGGAACAGCGTCTCCCGCGAGCGGTCCATCAGCTGCGTGACCGTCCAGGCCTGCCAGCCGATCCGGCTGTGCGTGGGGTGGGTGCCCTCGCGCAGGCCCAGGCTGAGCAGCCGTACGGCGATCAGCAGGAGCAGCGCGTAGGCCAGCCCGAAGGCGAGCGTCGCCGGGACGAGGCCGAGCGCGAGACCGCCGACGGTCACGTCCGGTGTGATGAACCAGTGGCCCACGAGGAGCGCGGCGGCACCCGCGAGCACCGGCAGGGCGCTCAGCGCGAACCCCGCCATGCCGTACATGACCCGCCAGTACGTTCCCCGCCCCGGCCGTTCCTTGGGCCAGTTCCGCTTGGCCTTGCCGAGCTTGACCGCGGGCGCGCCCGCCCAGCGCTGCCCGGTCGGGATCTGGCCGGTGACGGCCGAACCCGGCGCCACCTCGGCCCGCTTGCCGACCCGGGCGCCCGGGAAGAGCATGCTGCGGGTGCCGACGACGGCATGCGCGCCGACCTTGACCTGCCCGATCTCCAGCCGGTCGCCGTCCAGCCACCACCCGGACAGGTCGACCTCGGACTCCACGGCCGCGCCGCGCCCCAGCTTGAGCATGCCGGTGACCGGCGGCAGCGAGTGCAGGTCCACGTCAGGACCGACCTTGGCTCCGAGCGCCCGCGCGTACCGCTCCAGCCACGACCCGGTCAGCGAGGTCGCCCCGCTGAACTCGGCCAGCCGCTCGGCGGTCCACAGCCGCAGATGCACGCTGCCGCCGCGCGCGTACCGCCCCGGCTGCACGCCCCTCAGCAGCAACCGCGCCCCGCCGGCCGCGAGCGCCAGCCGCCCCGGCGGACTGAAGAAGACCAGCGCTCCGGCGCCGACGAGCCACCAAGGTGCGGTCGGCAGCCAGGAGTACGCGGGCAGCAGGTTCCCGGCCGCGGCCAGTGCCACGCTCCAGCGCAGCCCCAGCAGTGTGAACAGGGGGAGGAGCACCAGGAGCTGGACGGCCTGGGCGCGGACCGGAACCGGAGCGACGACCCGCTCGGCACCGTCGTCCTGCGCCGACTCCTCCAGATGCCGCGCCAACTTCCGCAGCACGGGCTGCTGGTAGATGTCGAGGACGGCGGCGCTCGGGTAGCGGGTACGCAACCGCGTGGTCAGCTGGGCGGCAGCGAGGCTGCTGCCGCCGATCGCGAAGAAGTCGTCGCGCGCACCCGACACGGGGATGCCGAGAACCTCGCTCCACTGCTCGGCGAGCCACGCCTCGGTGCCGTACAACTGCTCGGCCGGACCACCGGTCGTCAGCCCCTCCAGCGGCCAGGGCAGGGCGTTCCGGTCGACCTTTCCACTGGTCCGGGTCGGCAGGTCGTCGACGGGCGCGAGCAGCGGGACGAGCGCGGCCGGCAGTTCGGCGCGCAGCTTCTCGACGGCCGCCGCGTGGTCCCAGCCGTCCTGGATGACGACATAGCCGACGAGGAGCTGATTGCCACTGCGGGCGGTGCGTACGGCGGCAGCGGCCCCCGCCACACCGGGCAGCGCCTGCAGGGCCGCGTCCACCTCACCGAGCTCGATGCGCCGCCCGCCGAGCTTGATCTGCTCGTCGGCCCGCCCGAGGAAGACCAGCCCCTCGGCCTCCGCCTGGACGAGGTCCCCGCTCCGGTACGCCCGCTCCCAGCCCAGCGACTCCAGCGGCGCGTACTTCTCCGCGTCCTTCTCGGCGTCGAGATACCGCGCGAGTCCGACCCCGCCGATCACCAACTGCCCGGTGCCGCCCATCGGCACCGGTTCCCCGGCCTCGTCCACGACGGCCAGCTCCCAGCCGTCCAGCGGCAGCCCGATCCTGATCGGCTCCTCCCCGCTCATCAGCGACGCGCAGGCCACGACGGTCGCCTCGGTCGGCCCGTACGTGTTCCAGACCTCGCGCCCCTCCGTCACCAGCCGCTGCACCAGCTCCGGCGGGCAGGCCTCACCGCCGAAGATCAGCAGCCGTACGTCGTTCAGGGTCTCGGGCTCCCACAGTGCGGCCAGCGTCGGCACGGTCGACACGACCGTGATCTCCTGCTCGACCAGCCAGGGCCCGAGATCGGCACCGCTCCTGACCTGGGAACGCGGCACCGGCACCAGACAGGCCCCGTACCGCCAGGCCAGCCACATCTCCTCGCACGAGGCGTCGAAGGCCACGGACAGCCCCGCCATGACCCGGTCCCCGGGCCCGATCGGATCCTCCGTGAGGAACAGGGCCGCCTCGGCGTCCACGAACGCGGCGGCACTGCGATGGCTGACCGCGACGCCCTTGGGCTTCCCGGTGGACCCGGAGGTGAAGATGATCCAGGCGTCGTGCCCGGTGCCGGGCCGGGCGGCCGGCAGGTCGCTCCCGGAGAAGGCGGTGATCTCGTGCCCGCCCCCGACGACAGCCCGTACCTCCGCCTCGCCGAACACCAACTCGGCGCGCTCGTCCGGGTCCTCGGCGTCCACCGGCACATAAGCGGCCCCGGCGGCCAGTACGGCGAGAATGGCGACGTACAGATCATTGGTGCCGGACGGCACCCGCACGCCCACCCGGTCGCCGAGCCCGACACCGGACACCGCGAGCCGGCGCCGCAGCTCCTCGACCTCCACGGCCAGTTGCCGGTAGGTGAGCCGCGTGGTCCCGTCGTCCAGGGCGAGTTCGTCGGGGTACGACCGTACGGAGGCGTCGAAGACATCGACGAGCGTGCGCGGCGAGGCCGCCGGGCCCCCGGAGAAACGTGCCGTATCGCCGAACCGTTCTCGGATCTCTTCGTCGAGCAGACCGAGAGCGCTGCTCTCGTGTATGGCTGCCATCGGGCCCTCGCGTCTCGATCCCGGAAACCTCCGGGGCGCTGGCGGGGCCCGCAGGTCTGCCTGGGGTTGTCCGGCTCCAGCTCCGTTCCGTAACAAGCCGGAAATTTTAGTACGACGCTAGGCTCGGGCCCTTCTGTCGGCCACTCGGGACGGCCGTCCGGGGGCTGCGGGAGGCGGGTGGAGTGGCGTTGACCTGGTGATCTTCAGACCGGGGAGAGATGCCCCACACAACGAGCGAGGGCCGCGATCCAGTGATCGCGACCCTCGCTCATCTCGTGTGTCCGAGGGGGGACTTGAACCCCCACGCCCGATAAAGGGCACTAGCACCTCAAGCTAGCGCGTCTGCCATTCCGCCACCCGGACAAGGTGTCTGTCGTGCGGGGTGTGCCCCGCGGCGACGAAGGAAACATTACCAGGCTTTCGAGGGCCCCCTGATCCCCCCCCGGTGCACCCTGGGCCGGGCGTGAACGACGTGTGACGGGCCGGGTCCGGCCTTGGGCGGGGGCGGTGGGAGGGGGAGGATGAGGGGGACCACGAGCAGCGACGGCGCGGGAGGAAAAGCGTGAGCGAGTCGGACACGGCCAGGAGCGTCACCGGCGAGGACGAGGTCGTGGACCTCTGCCGCGAGCTGATCCAGATCGACACCAGCAACTACGGCGACCACTCGGGGCCCGGCGAGCGCAAGGCGGCCGAGTACGTCGCCGAGAAGCTCGCCGAGGTGGGGCTCGAACCGCAGATCTTCGAGTCGCACCCTGGCCGCGCGTCCACCGTGGCCCGCATCGAGGGCGCGGACCCGTCCCGGCCCGCGCTGCTCATCCACGGCCACACCGACGTCGTACCGGCCAACGCGAGCGACTGGACCCACCACCCCTTCTCCGGCGAGGTCGCGGACGGGTGCGTGTGGGGCCGTGGCGCCGTCGACATGAAGGACATGGACGCGATGACCCTCGCGGTCGTACGGGACCGGCTGCGCAGTGGTCGCAAGCCGCCCCGGGACATCGTCCTCGCCTTCCTCGCGGACGAGGAGGCGGGCGGCACGTACGGCGCCAAGCACCTTGTCAAGAACCACCCCGATCTCTTCGAGGGCGTCACCGAGGCGATCAGCGAGGTGGGCGGGTTCTCGTTCACGGTCAGCGAGGAGCGGCGGCTCTACCTGATCCAGACGGCCGAGAAGGGCATGCACTGGATGAAGCTGACCGTGGCCGGCACGGCGGGCCACGGGTCGATGATCCACCGGGACAACGCCATCACCGAGCTGTCGGAGGCCGTCGCGCGACTCGGCCGGCACAAGTTCCCGGTGCGGGCCACCAAGACCACCCGGGCCTTCCTCGACGAACTCGGCGACGCGCTCGGTACCGAGCTCGACCCGGAGGACATGGAGTCGACCCTCGCCAGGCTCGGCGGCATCGCCAAGCTCATCGGCGCCACCCTGAGCAACACGGCCAACCCCACGCAACTGGGCGCCGGCTACAAGGTCAACGTCATTCCGGGGGAGGCCACCGCGCACGTGGACGGGCGGTTCCTGCCGGGGCACGAGGAGGAGTTCCTCGCCGACCTCGACCGGATCCTCGGACCCAAGGTGCAGCGCGAGGACGTGCACGCCGACAAGGCGGTCGAGACCACCTTCGACGGGGCGCTGGTCGCGGCGATGCAGTCCGCGCTGGTCGCCGAGGACCCGGCCGCCAAGGCGATCCCCTACATGCTCTCCGGCGGAACCGACGCCAAGTCCTTCGACGACCTGGGCATCCGGGGCTTCGGCTTCGCCCCGCTCAAGTTGCCGCCGGAGCTGGACTTCGCCGGCATGTTCCACGGTGTCGACGAGCGGGTGCCGGTGGACGGGCTGCGCTTCGGGGTGCGGGTGCTCGACCGGTTCCTCGACGCGTCCTGAATTGCCTCACTGGAACGACACCTCATTATTCGCTCGAACGTACGGAAGCTACTGGGAAGAGTGAATGCGACCATAAGCTCGTAGCTCTATTACTCCCTCCTCGTTACTGGTGACGTGATCCGCTGCTGTGGATCGCATTGCCAACAAGGAGGAATAATGATCAAGAAGGTCGTCGCCGCTGCGGCTGCCACTGGTGGCCTGGTTCTCGCGGGTGCGGGCATGGCCGTTGCCGACTCGGGTGCCCAGGGTGCTGCCGTGCACTCCCCGGGTGTCCTGTCCGGCAACGTGGTCCAGGCTCCCGTTCACGTCCCCGTGAACGTCTGCGGCAACACGGTCTCCGTGATCGGGCTGCTGAACCCCGCCTTCGGCAACACCTGCATCAACCAGTGACGTTGTGAATCGCTCCGTGAGGGGCTGAGCCCGTCGGCCCCGGAGCGCGTGCCATGCGCTCCGGGGTCGACGGGCCTTTTCGGAACGATTCTTTTCGTACGTCGAGAACCCGTAGTCGAAACTCGAACGCCGGAACCCGGATTTCGAGAACTTTCTCCCCCGGGAAATCGACCGTCGAGAATGCGAACTTCGGGAATTCGGGACAAGGTCGAAGGCAGGGATTCAGTAATGCGACAGGTCACCCGCAAAGGCCTGATGACCATGGCCGCCGCCACCGGCGTGATCGCCGCCGCCGGCGGTGCGGCGCACGCCGACTCGGGCGCGAGCGGATCGGGCACGAACTCGTCCGGGCTGCTGTCGGGCAACTCGGTGCAGGCGCCGGTCAACGTGCCGGTGAACGTCTGCGGCAACACGGTCAACGTCGTCGGGCTCCTCAACCCGGCGATGGGCAACAAGTGTGTCAACACCGGCATCAAGAGCGGCGGCGGGAGCGGCTCGTCCGGTGGGTACGGCGACTCCGGCGGACATGGGGAACACGGCGGTCAGGGCGGCTCCGGCGGCTCGGACGCGGGCGGGCACACCGGTGGTTCGCAGGGCGTCGGCTCGGGCAACCACGTCGAGGTGCCGATCGACGCGCCGGTGAACGTCTGCGGCAACAGCGTCGACATCATCGGCATCGGCAACTCCACCACGGGCAACGACTGTGCGAACGGGGGCGGTTCAGGCGAGACCGTGCCTCCGGGAGGCGGTCAGGAGACGCCGCCCGGCAGTCCCGAGCAGCCGGGCAACCCCGAGCAGCCGGGCAGTCCCGAGCAGCCCGGCAGTCCCGAGCAGCCCGGCAGTCCCGAGCAGCCGGGCAACCCCGGCAGTCCGGTGGAGCCCGGTCGCCCGGGTGCCCCGAACACGCCGCCCAGCTCGGGCGACGAGACGCCGGGCGGTTCCTTGCACCCCAACCGGCCGGGTGCCCAGTCCGTCACCCAGCCGCGAGGCGCCGCACAGCTCGCCCACACCGGCAGTGACCTGCCGATGGGTCTCGCGCTCCCCGTGGGCGCGGGGGCGCTGCTGGCGGGCGCGCTGCTCTACCGGAAGGCGCGCGCCTCGGCATAAACCGGGGCAAGGAGATTCAAGGCACCGCGAACTGCCTCGGCGGTGCGTGCAACGGAGCGGGCCCTGCCTCGGTGGGGCCCGCTCCGTTTCCGTCGCCTCAGTTCACCATGTGGCGCGAACCTGGCGGATGATCCGCCGGCGCAGCCGCACCCTGCGGCTGCCGTCGCGCAGCAGGCTCAGGCGGTCCAACTCCCAGTGTCCGTACTCGGCATGGTCCGTCAGCAGGCGTGTCGCGTCCTTGCGGGAGACCCCGCGCGGTACGTACACGTCGACAAATTCGTATTCCGGCATCGCATCTATTGTGCGGGCTGGGGCCCGGTACGGATAGCGTCTGCACTATGTCTGATGCTGCGCAGCCCACCGCTGCCGAGGTACGAGCCGCCGCCGAGGCGGTCAAGACCGCGCTCGACCGCCACCTGGCCGCGGTCGAACGCCGGTCGGGGGAGGACGACCCGGCCGTGTACGAGGCGTTCAACGAGCTGGCCGCGGCCGCGGAGGCGTACGACGAACTGCTCTACGACCGCTACGACGAGGTCACGCCCTTCGAGATCCCCGGCGCGGACGACTCGCTTCCGCCCTACATCGGCCCCGAGGAGCCGAACGCCCTCAGCGTGCTGATCCGCCGCGACTACGCCGTGGTGGAGCCCCAGCGGCTGCTGGCCCAGGCCCAGCGGGTCGAGGCGGCGGAGTACGACGAGAGCGGGGAGGCCTCCGGCACGGTGCACGGGGCGCTAGGCATCCTGTTCGGCGAGTTCGAGGCGGACGAAATCGCCTCCCGGCACAAGGAGTTCGGCCTGGAGGAGGGCGACTCCACACTCTGGGTGACGGCGGCGGACGAGACGCCGGAGCCCGGCGAGTGGCTGGAGACGCCGTTCGAGCAGATCGACCCGCAGCGGGTGGTGTGCCGCTTCGACGCCAGCGCGGTCTTCGACGACGACGTGGACGACATCGACGGCATCGACGACGAGGACGCGGAAGAGATCGACGACGCGGCCGGGGAACTCGGGGACGACCTCGACGCGGATGTGGACGAGGCAGAGGACGAGGATCTGGAGCGGCTCGACGCCGATCGCTGAGCCGACGCGCGCTGCGACTCCGGTCGCGACACGGCGGCGGCCCGGAGGCCATGTCGGCCCTCCGGGACCGCCGCCGTTCTCGTGCTGCGGGGCCGCCCTGTCAGCCGGCCGTCGGGACCTGCGGAGCGAGCAGTGCGGGCAGGCGGGTCGTGCGGGGTTTCGCCGGGATCTCGGCCACGGCACGGGCGAGCGCCTGGTCCACGCCGTGGATCACGGACAGATGGCGGTCCGCCCGGCCGAACGCCGTGTACACCCAGGGCCGGCTGAGCGCCTGCACGGCGTCGCCGGGCAGCACCACGACCACCGCGGGCCACCGGGAGCCCACCGCCTGGTGCGCGGTCAGCGCCCACCCGTGCCGCACGGACTGCTCCACCCGCTCCTGCGGTACGACGACGGCCTCGCCGGCGCACGACAGGTGCAGCCCGTCGGTGTCGGCCTTGACCACGCGGCCCGGCAGCGTACGGCCCGGTGCGGGGGAGTAGGCGATCCGGTCGCCGGGGTCGAAGCCGCCGAAACGGCCGGGTCCGGGGTTGAGCCGCTCCTTGAGGGCGGCGTTCAACACCCGCGTGCCGACCGCACCACCGTGCCCCGGCGTGATCACCTGCGTCTCCTCGGCGGGAACCCCGATCGCCCTGGGAACCGAGTCCGCGACGAGCTGCACGGTCCGGTGCACGGCCTCGCCCGCGTCCCGCACCGGGACGATCACGACCTCCTTGCCGGGGGCCTCGACCTGGTTGAGCTCGCCGATGCCGATACCGGAGACCAGCTCGCCCAGCGGGCCCGGGTCCGGGCGCCGGGAGGCGACCTGCGGGCAGATCCGCGCGGCCAGCAGATCCGCGAACACCCGCCCGGGACCGACGGACCACAGGACCGCCGGGTCCCCGGCCAGCACCAGCCGGGCGCCGTCCGACAACGACTCGGCGAGCAGCGCCGCCGTCTCGACGTCCAGCTGAGGCGCGTCGAGCACCACGAGCAGGTCGAGGTCCAGCGCCCCGTCGGCATCCCGACCGGGCCCTTCGGCACCGGACAGGAGCCCGGCGACAGTGGCGACAGCGGCCTCACCGGTTTCCGGAACGCCGGTACGGCCGACCTGCGCCCCGAAGCGGTCGCGGCCGACCGGGCCGTGGGCGGCAGCCCAGGCACGCAGCCCCAGCCCGCGGGCGGCGCCCATCAGCGCGGCCGGTTCGGCCAGGGAGGCCTCACCACCCGTGTGGAGGACCAGGCCATGGCCCGCGACCGCCCGGATCAGCTCGGCGGCGGAGCCCTCGGCCGTGGCGGCTGCCTGCTCCCAGTCCGCGGCCGAACGGTCCTCCTTCGGCACCGAGTTGATCAGCCGGGCCAGGCCGTCGGCGAGGCTCTCCTCGGCGAGCGCGTACCGCTCCAGACCGACGAGGACACGCACCGGGCGCTCCTCGTCCTCCCCGTCACCCTCCTCCTCGTCGCCCCGCTCCCGCCGCTCCGGCACCCCCGGCCCTTCCAGGGCGTCCTGGAAGACCAGGGCATCGCCCTCGGCAAGGGTGCTCTGGACGGCCGCGTCGGCATCCGGCACGCCCCGCTGGGCCAGCGCGGCGGTGAGTGCCGGCATCTCCAGGGCGGTGTGCCCGGCGAGGGCGGCCTGCTCCAGCAGCCAGACGGTGACCGCCCGGCCGCGCCGCTCGTCGTCCGGCCCGCACTCCGCGCCGAGCAGTGCCCGCGCGAACCCGTCGGCCTGTTCCGGCCGCACGCCCGCGACGCGCAACAACTGCCAGGGATCCGCCCGCAATTGCTCGTCGGCTCCCTCACCGAGAGCCGCGACGACCTGCGGCGCCAGCACGTCCGGTGCCCCGCCCCCGGTCAGCACCCGCGCCACGGACTCGACGGTCTCAGGCGCCGGGGCCACCGGGGACGCCGACACCGGCTGCGGCCTCGGCTCCGGCGCGGTGCGACGCGGTGCGGGTTCGGGCTCGCTGAATGCGGCGGCCACGGGCTTCTCCCCGCTCTCCACCGCACGTACAGCGGCGAGAAGGTCGGCGGCCTTCCCGCTGAGCTTGGTCCCGGCGGCGATGGGCGCCTGCTTCTCCGCCTTCCGCCTCTCGATCCGCTCCCGCTCCAGCCGCTGCGCGGCCAGCTCGGCCTCGGCCTCGGACAGCTTCTTCGCGTCTTCGGCGTCGCCCTCGCCGGCCGGGCTCTCGGAGGCGTCACCGCCCTCTGCGTCACCGCCCTCTGCGGCACCGGCGTCCGCGATGCCGGCGTCCGCGATGCCCGGCGTCCCCGGCTCGGCGTCCTCTGCGTCCCCAGTGGGCTCCGGCTCCGTGCTCACAGCGTGCTCCAGTCGTGATCGGGATAGCGGTGCACGGGCGCCGACACGTCGTCGAGCGCCCGGCAGATCTCGTCAGGAAGACTAAGGGCCTCCACTGACAATGCCGCCGTGAGCTGCTGCGCGTTGCGCGCGCCGACGATCGGCGCGGCCACGCCCGGCCGGTCGCGCACCCAGGCGAGGGCCACCTGGAGCGGGGTCACCGCGAGCCCGTCAGCCGCCGTCGTCACGGCATCCACGATGCGGGTCGCCGTGTCGTCGAGGTACGGCGCGACGAACGGTGCCAGATGCTCCGAGGCGCCCCGCGAGTCGGACGGCGTCGAGTGCCGGTACTTGCCGGTCAGCACACCGCGCCCGAGCGGCGACGAGGGAAGCATGCCGATCCCCAGGTCCAGGGCGGCCGGCAGCACCTCCCGCTCGACGCCGCGCTGGAGCAGCGAGTACTCGAGCTGCGTGCTCGCCAGCCGGGTGCGCGTGCCCGGCGCGGCGATCTGCCAGGTCGCGGCCTTGGCGAGCTGCCAGCCACAGAAGTTGGAGACCCCGGCATACCGGGCTCGCCCGCTGCTGACCGCCAGGTCGAGCGCCTGGAGGGTCTCGTCCAGCGGGGTGTCCGGGTCGAAGGCGTGGATGTGCCACACGTCGACATAGTCCGTGCCGAGCCGGGCCAGCGAGGCGTCCAACGCGGAGAGCAGATGCCCGCGCGAGCCGTCGAACCGGCGGTCGGGATCCGGCACGCTGCCCGCCTTGGTCGAGATGACCAGGTCTCGGCGCGGCACGAGGCCTTCTATGAGACGTCCGAGCAGATACTCGGCCTCCCCGTCGCCGTACACGTCCGCCGTGTCGACGAGGCTCCCACCCGCTTCCCAGAACGTCTTCAAGAGGTCCGCGGCATCATGCTCGTCGGTGTCCCGGCCCCAAGTGAGAGTGCCGAGCCCGATCCGTGACACACGCAGGCCGGTGCGGCCGAGATGCCTCTGCTCCATGAACGCCGAGATTACTGGCCAGAACCTGTCGCGTGGGGGCCTGTGGATAACCAGTTTCCGCCGACGACACCGGCATTGCCCCGGCCATCTGCCGGGGGCTCCGCCCCCAGACCCCCGACCTATGCCCACCCACCACCCGACTCGCTCGGCCGAGAGGCGGACCTCACCCTGGGGGCTGCGCCCCCAACGGGTGGGTGGGGGCTACGGATGGCCTCTACCCGCCACCCGACTCCACGGGCCAGGAGATGGCCCTCGCCCGGGGCTACACCCCTGTGGGTGGGTGCGGGTTGGTGACGGCATCAACCCACCACTCGTCTCGGTCGGTCGGGAGGTGGGCCTCGCCTTGGGGGCTGCGCCCCAGTGGGTGGGTGGGGGCTGCGGATGGCTTCTGCCCACGACCCGTCTCGGTCGGCCGAGAGGTGGCCCGTGCCCGCCCGCAACCGGCGCCGCAAGGTGCGCGCACCCGCACCGCGGCGAGGCCGTACCGGGACGGCGTACGCTCCCGCACCCGCGCCGCGGCGAGGCGGCACCGGGACGGCGTACGCTCCCGCACCCGCGCCGCGGCGAGGCGGCACCGGGACGGCGTACGCTCCCGCACCCGCACCGCGGCGAGGCCGTACCGGGACGGCGTACGCTCCCGCACTCGCACTCGCACCCGCACCGCGGCGAGGCGGCACCGGGACGGCGTACGCTCCCGCACCCGCGTACGGCGGGAAGGGGACGTGTCGGGGGGTGTCCGCCCGCAGCGGTTGGCGCGTCAACGCGTTCGCCCCCGCAAGAAACCGATTCCGCGCCGTTCCGAGGACGGACACCCCCCGACACGGCCCCGACCCCACCACAACCGAAGGCGCTACGCGCACCCCCACTCAACCCGCACAGGCCGCCGCAGGCACCCGCACGCTAAGGTCTTCGAACAAGGGACGTTACTGATCGGTAAGGGGATTCGGCATGCAGCTCGGGATCAACCTCGGCTACTGGGGTGCCGGCATGGACGCGGACAATCTGGCCGTCGCACAGGAGGCCGACCGGCTCGGATACGCCGTCTGCTGGGCCGCCGAGGCCTACGGCTCCGACGCGGCCACCGTGCTCACCTGGGTCGCCGCCCAGACCGAACGCATCGATGTGGGCTCGGCCATCTTCCAGATCCCGGCCCGCCAGCCGGCGATGACCGCGATGACCGCCGCCACCCTCGACTCGCTGTCCGGCGGCCGCTTCCGCCTCGGCCTCGGCGTCTCCGGCCCGCAGGTCTCCGAGGGCTGGTACGGCGTCAAGTTCGACAAGCCGCTCTCCCGCACCCGCGAGTACGTCGAGATCGTCCGGAAGGCGATGACCCGCGAACGCCTCTCCTTCGAGGGCGAGCACTGGACCCTGCCCCTCCCCGGCGGCCCCGGCAAGCCCATCAAGCTCACCGTGCACCCGGAGCGCGAGCACATCCCGCTGTACATCGCCGCCATCGGCCCGAAGAACCTCGAGCAGACCGGCGAGATCGCGGACGGCGCCCTGCTGATCTTCCCCTCCGCCGAGCACCTCGAGGAGACCACGATCAAGTATCTGCGCGCCGGGCGCGAGAAGGCCGGCAAGACCCTCGACGGGTTCGACGTCTGCCCGACGCTCCCGCTCGCCGTCGGCGACGACAAGGACGTGGCCGCGCTCGCCGACGCCTTCCGCCCGTACACCGCGCTGTACGTCGGCGGCATGGGCAGCAGCAAGCAGAACTTCTACAACCAGCTCGCCCGCCGCATGGGGTACGAGAAGGAGGCCGCCGAGATCCAGGACAAGTACCTGTCCGGCGACAAGCAGGGCGCGGCCGCCGCCGTACCGCACGACCTGATCGACAAGACGACCCTGCTGGGCTCGGTCGACCGGATCGCGGACCGGATGAAGGAGTACGCGGCCGCCGGAGTCACCACCCTGAGCCTCGCCCCCGCGGGCTTCACGCTCGACGAGCGGCTCGCCTCGCTCCGGGCCGGCACGCAGGCCCTGGAGCGCGCCGGGCTCGCCTGAGCCGGGGGTGCACGTGCCGGGCCCGCACGATCCGGGCCCGCACAACGCACCGTTCAACCACCGGAGGTTTCAGCGGCCGTGGTGGGGGCTCGGGGGTCTTCCCCGCCACGGCCGTCACGCAGAACAACGCGCCCGGGCCCGCGCGGTTACGCCCCCGAAGCGACCCCGTGGGTCCTCCTTTTGGCGGAGTTGTCCGACACAGCTGTTGCAGCACCCCTCTCGCCGCATTTGACTCGGTCTTTGCGGAATCCTGCGGAGCCCTGCAGAGAGGTGCCACGATGCTTTCGGCCAAGAGTCTGTTCGAAGAGATCCTCGACAACGACGAGTCCTTCCGCCTGTTCTGCTCCATCGCGGCCAGCGGGGAGTCCCAGGGCGGCTGGGAGAACGCCCGCATCGCCGCGCTCGTCCCCTTGAGCGAGCGCGGACTGGCCCCCAAGATCACCCGGCATGGAGCGGACGAGGACAAGCACGGGCGGATCTTCAACGCTCTCATGAAGAAGCGCGGTCTCGAACCCGTCCCCGTCCCGCCGGAGACCGACTACACGATGCTCCTGGAGAAGCACGGCATCGGACTCGCCCACGAGAAGCTGAAGAGCGACGAGCCGCTGACCGTGCAGGACATCGTCACCTACCTCGCCCACAGCCGGGTCACCGAGCAGCGCGCCTCCGAGCAGATGGAACTGCTGCGCAAGCACTTCGCCGACCATCCCGACATCGGCCGCGCGGTCAGGATGATCTCCGACGACGAGGACAACCACCTCGCCTACTGCCACGAGGAACTGCTGCGATTCGCGTACACCGGACACGGCCGCGCGATTCAGCGGACCCTGCGCGAGTGCGCGCTGGCGGAGATCCGGATCTACCGGGACGTCAGCCTCGCCGTCATGGCCCACATGGGCCGCATCCTGGAGTGGCCGAGGGCGAAGTCGGCGGTGCTGGCGGCCGGCATCCACGCGGTGTACGCGTACGAGCGCCTGGCGGGCTGGCGCCGGATGGTGTCCCTGAAGATGCCGGAACGCCGGGATGCTCTGGGCGGCAGCGCGACCACGGCCCCGGAGTTCGCCTGAACCCGAAGACCGGACCCGGTCTCTGCATCCACTCCTACATCCACCCCCGGTTCTTGAACAGCCGGTACAGCAGCACCTCCAGCACGGCCATCACCACGATCACCGCCGGATACGCCCACACCCAGCGCAGCTCCGGCATGTGGTCGAAGTTCATACCGTAGATCCCCGCGATCATCGTGGGGATCGCGGCCATGGCGGCCCACGCGGAGATCTTCCGCATGTCGTCGTTCTGCCGGACGCTCATCTGCGCCAGATGCGCGGAGAGGACGTCCGAGACCAGTCGGTCCAGGCCCTCCACGGACTCGTTCACGCGCGTGAGGTGGTCGTTGACGTCACGGAAGAAGGGCCGCGCCTTGTCGTTCACGAAGGGCACCGCCGCGCCGAACTGCCCCACGCCCGCGAGGCGGTTCACCGGCAGCGCGAGCGGGCCGGTCGCCCGGCGGAACTCCAGGATCTGGCGTTTGAAGGTGTAGATCCGGGACGCGGTGTGGCGCGAGCCGCCGCCGTCCGGCGAGAACACGTCCGCCTCCAACTCCTCCAGGTCGGTCTGCAACTCGGTCGCCACGTCCACGTAGTGGTCGACGACGGCGTCGGCGACGGCGTACAGCACGGCGGTGGGCCCCTTGCCGAGCAGCTCGGGCTCCTGCTCCATCCGGTGCCGTACGGCGCCCAGCGGGGAGCCCTCGCCGTGGCGGACGGTCACCACGAACGAGTCGCCGAGGAAGAGCATGACCTCGCCGGTGGAGACGGCGTCGCTCTTCGGCTCGTACACGACCGGCTTGAGGACCACGAACAGAGAGTCGTCGTAGACCTCCAGTTTGGGCCGCTGGTGGGCCTTCAGGGCGTCCTCGACCGCCAGCGGGTGCAGGCCGAACTCCTGGGTGACATGGTCGAACTCCTTCTCGGACGGCTCGTGCAGCCCGATCCAGACGAACCCGTGCGCCGCCCGGGCCTCGGCGAGCGCGTCGGAGAGGTCTTCGGGGCCCTCGGTCCGGTGTCCGTCACGGTAGATGGCACAGTCGACGATCACGGAGCGTGTTCTCCCGTCTCCTGCCGGCCGGCGCACTCCGGCGTGCGCCTACGCTGGGCCGCATGCCCACGTTGATCCTGGTCCGGCACGGACGTTCCACCGCCAACACCGAGGGACTGCTCGCCGGGTGGACTCCCGGTGTCGCCCTCGACGAGCGTGGGGCCGCGCAGGCCGCCGCGCTGCCCGGGCGGCTCGCCGAGCTGCCGATCTCGGAGGTCGTCAGCAGTCCGCTGCAGCGCTGCCAGGAGACGCTCCGGCCGCTGCTCGACGCCCGGCCCGGCCTCACCGCACACTCCGACGAGCGGATCGGGGAGTGCCACTACGGCGACTGGTCCGGCCGCAAGCTCGCCGAGCTCAAGGACGAGCCGCTGATGGAGGTCGTGCAGGCGCACCCCTCGGCGGCCGCGTTTCCCGGCGGCGAGTCGATGCGGGCGATGCAGACGCGCGCCGCCGAGGCGGTGCGCGAGTGGAACGCTCGCGTGGAGCGCGACCACGGCGCCGACGCCGTGTACCTCATGTGCTCCCACGGCGACATCATCAAGTCTCTGGTGGCGGACGCACTCGGACTTCATCTCGACCTCTTCCAGAGGATTTCCGTTGAACCGTGTTCCATCACAGCGATCCGTTACACCCGTCTGAGGCCGTTTCTCGTCCGCCTCGGCGACACCGGCGATTTCACGTCGCTGGTGCCGCGCGAGGAGCCCCCGGCCGACGACGCCACCGTCGGGGGTGGTGCGGGCGCACCGTGATCGTCGGGCGCAGTAGGGTGAAGCGGTTCAGTCACGACCACGTACTCACGATTCCCATGGAGACAGGACGTGTCCCGTCAGGTGTTCCTCTACGACCCCCCGGACCGGTTCGTGGCCGGCACGGTCGGACTGCCCGGACGCCGTACGTTCTTCCTCCAAGCCACGGCCGGCCCCCGGGTGACCAGCGTGGCCCTGGAGAAGACCCAGGTCGCGGCTCTCGCCGAGCGTATGGACGAGCTGCTGGACGAGGTCGTACGCCGTAGTGGCGGCGGCGCCGCCGTCCCGGCCGTGGCGCCCACCGAGGTCGCCGACACGGAGCCCCTGGACACCCCCGTCGAGGAGGAGTTCCGGGTCGGCACCATGGCCCTCGCCTGGGACGGCGAGGAGCAGCGCATGATCGTCGAGGCGCAGGCCCTCGTCGAGCTCGACGCCGAGTCCGAGGAGGACCTCGCCGAGGCCGAGGAGCGTCTCCTCCAGGACGAGGAGAACGGCCCACCGATGCTGCGGGTCCGGCTCACCGGCGCACAGGCGAGAGCCTTCGCCAAGCGTGCCCTGGACGTCGTCAACGCCGGACGGCCGCCGTGCCCGCTGTGCAGCCTCCCGCTCGACCCGGAAGGACACGTATGTCCGCGCCAGAACGGATACCGCCGCGGAGCGTGACGACCGGGGCGACGTCTGCCGAACTCCTCGCCGAGGGCGAGCTGGCCGTGCGCGGTCGCATCCGCGAGGCGTCCAACGCGGCGCTGTACTGCACGGTCACCCACGAGGGGCGGGAGGCCGCCTGCATCTACAAGCCGGTCGCCGGGGAGCGGCCCCTGTGGGACTTCCCCGACGGGACCCTCGCCCAGCGTGAGGTCGCCGCGTACGAGGTCTCCGAGGCGACCGGCTGGGGCCTCGTCCCGCACACCGTGCTGCGGGACGGGCCGTACGGCGAGGGCATGTGCCAGCTGTGGATCGAGACGACGCCCGAAAGCGAACTGCTTGCGCTCGTCGACGCGGAGGAGCCGGAGCCCGGCTGGAAGGCGATCGGTCTCGCCGAGGTCGGGGAGGGGCGGACCGCGCTGCTCGTGCACGCCGACGACGAGCGGCTGCGCCGGCTCGCCGTACTCGACGCCGTGATCAACAACGCGGACCGCAAGGGCGGCCACCTCCTGCCCGCCGCCGAACACCGGCTGTACGCCATCGACCACGGGGTCACCTTCAACGCGGAGAACAAGCTGCGCACGCTCCTGTGGGGGTGGGCGGGGGAACCGCTGACGGGGGAGGCGGTCGACGTGCTCAAGGGCCTCAAGGAGGCGCTGGGGGAGGGCGGGACCCTCGCCGGCACGCTGGCCCGCCTGATCACCGCCGTGGAACTCGACGCCACGCGCGCGCGGGTGGACGCGCTGTTGACGGCCGGGAGACATCCGGAACCGAGCGGGGAGTGGCCGGCCATTCCCTGGCCGCCCGTGTAATCGCACAATGGCCGGTATCGCGCAAGAACGCCTTACCGGCCATCCGGCCCGGTCCGGTTCGTATACGGAACATCCGTCCGGTTAGGCTCATGACATGCATGCCTGGCCCGCTTCCGAGGTCCCCGCCCTGCCTGGTCAGGGCCGCGACCTGAGGATCCACGACACCGCGACCGGCGGCTTGGTCTCCCTCGACCCCGGTCCCGTCGCCCGTATCTACGTCTGCGGCATCACGCCGTACGACGCGACCCACCTGGGTCACGCGGCGACCTACAACGCGTTCGACCTCGTGCAGCGCGTGTGGCTCGACACCAAGCGGCAGGTTCACTACGTCCAGAACGTCACCGACGTGGACGATCCGCTGCTTGAGCGGGCCGAGCGCGACGGCCTCGACTGGGCCGCCCTCGCCGAGAAGGAGACGGCCCTCTTCCGCGAGGACATGACCGCCCTGCGGATGCTGCCCCCGCAGCACTACATAGGCGCGGTCGAGGCGATACCCGGCATCGTGCCGCTCGTCGAACGCCTGCGGGACGCGGGTGCCGCGTACGAACTCGAAGGGGACGTCTACTTCTCCGTCGAGTCCGACCCGAACTTCGGCAAGGTGTCCAACCTGGACGCCGCCGCCATGCGGCTGCTCTCCGCCGAGCGCGGCGGCGACCCCGACCGGCCCGGCAAGAAGAACCCCCTCGACCCGATGCTGTGGATGGCCGCCCGCGAGGGCGAGCCCAGCTGGGACGGCGGTTCGCTCGGGCGCGGCCGGCCCGGCTGGCACATCGAGTGCGTCGCCATCGCCCTCGACCACCTCGGCATGGGCTTCGACGTCCAGGGCGGCGGTTCCGACCTCGCCTTCCCGCACCACGAGATGGGCGCCTCGCACGCCCAGGTGCTGACCGGCGAGTTCCCCATGGCCAAGGCGTACGTCCACGCCGGCATGGTGGCCCTGCACGGCGAGAAGATGTCCAAGTCGAAGGGGAACCTGGTCTTCGTCTCGCAGCTCAGGCGTGACGGCGTCGACCCCGCCGCCATCCGGCTCGCGCTCCTCGCCCATCACTACCGGGCCGACTGGGAGTGGACCGACCAGGTCCTCCAGGACGCCCTCGACCGGCTCGGCCGGTGGCGTGCCGCCGTCTCCCGGCCCGACGGCCCGCCCGCCGAGACGCTCGTCGAGGAGGTCCGCGAGGCCCTCGCCGCCGACCTGGACGCGCCGGCCGCGCTGGCCGCCGTGGACCGGTGGGTGGCGCTCCAGAACGAGCGGGGCGGTACGGACGAAGGCGCCCCGGGCGTGGTGTCCCGTGCGGCGGACGCACTGCTGGGCGTGGCGTTGTAGTCCTGACGGGGCCACGTTGTGGTCCTGACGGACACGAGAGAGGGGCGCTTCCTCCCCGCGGGGGAAGCGCCCCTCCCGTCTTTCCGGGGTGGGTCTCTTCAGGAGCGGGTCAGATCCGCTGGATCCGTACGCTCCGCAGGACGTTCGGCGACTGGATGTCCCAGACGCCGATCACCTGGTGGCCGAAGGCGAAGGCCTCCTGGATCTGCTGGTGGATCTGCTGCGTCGGGTTGTTGAGGACCCGGAACTGGTTGTTGATGCGCAGGAAGACCTGGCGGGGCTGGCCCTGCAGCGGGTGCACGATGTCGATGAACCCGTCGGCCATGCCGGAGGCCAGGGACTGCGTCTGGACCTGCTGGATCACCTGTTGGACCACGGCCTGCGCGAGCTGCTGCAACTGCTGCTGCACCTGCTGCTCGGCCTGCTGCGCCTGCTGGTCCTGGTGCTGTCCCTGACCGGACTGCTGCTGGCCGAACTGCGTCTGAGCCAGCTGCTGCAGCAGTTGCTGGAACGGCTGCTGCTGGCTGAGCTGCTGGAGCTGCTCCAGCGAGCCGCCGCCCATGCCGAACGGCTGCTGCTGTTGCCGGCCTTGTCCCTGGCCCTGCTGGCCGCCGAAGCCCTGCTGGCCGAACGGCTGGTTCTGCTGCTGGTAGGGCGACGTGCTGGGGAACTGCCCTTGCTGCTGTCCCTGTTGGCCTTGCTGGCCTTGCTGTCCCTGCTGACTCATCTGCGGGTTGATGCTCATGCGAGTACCACCTTCCATGGGTGGGATGAGGAACCGTCAGCCTGCGATCACGAGGCCGACGATCTCGTCGTCCGAGAACCAGACACGGACGTCGGGCCGTCCCCCCGCGAAGGCGGCGTGTACCGCCTGGCGGACCTCGGGGGACGGGTGGTTGAGGTTGCGCCAGCCGCCGGCCACGAACAGCCGGAGACGGGGCGGGAGTTCGTGCGGGTACGGCAGCAGTTCGTCCCAGTACCGTTCGGCCCGGCCCGAGCCGACCGCCTCGGGCAGCAGCCGGGTGACCGCCGCCTTGATGTCGGGCCGGTTGCCGATCCGCTGGGAGGCGGGCCGGTCCGTCGCGTCCTGCTGCGGGGAGCCGGTGGCCCGCAGCACCGAGCGGGCGCGTTCGGGGGACATCGGCGGCCGGCCGGTTGCCTTGAGCATGCCCTGCAGCGCGGCCAGCGCGCCGACCACCACCGGGGAGGCGGAGGAGGTCCCGGAGAACGTGTCCGTGTACCAGGCGATCTCCTCCGGCCCGCCCTGCAGGTCGCCGGGCCTGTCCCAGGAGCCGCCGGTGGTCGTGACCTCGCGGCCCCAGCCCTGCGCGTCCACGCGGGCGCCGTAGTTGGAGAACGCGAGGCGGGACCGGTCCGGGCCGTAGTCGCGGCCGTGCGTGCCGGGCGGCGGGGCGCCCGCTCCGACCAGGACGGCGCCGGAGGACTGGTTGGACGGGTTGAACGGTCCGCGCCATCCCTGGGGGAACTCGTCCGGGCGGCGCTCGTACACGCCGTCGTCGAGTGACTCGCCGCCGTTGCCGGCGGCCGCCACCACGAGGACGCCCTTGGCGGTGGCGTACCGGACGGCCGCGAAGTCGTCCGGCCACCACTCCAGCGGGATGTAACCGCGCTGGTCGTCGCGCTCCTCGAAGTCGAACCGCGGTCCGGGGCGGTGGAGTTCGACCAGCACGATGTCGCCGGGGGCGAGCCGGTCGGCCGCCGCGTGGATCGCGGCCGCGGTGCCGATGTCCTGGAAGGACGCCGCGGCGGTCACCGCGTCCGGCACGATGCCGGTGACCCCGTGCTCGCCCCGGTCGCCGCCGATCACGCCGATCACGGCGGTGCCGTGGTTGCGCCAGGCGAGGTCGGTCAGCGGGGTGCCGACGACCACGCCGGCGAGCTTGGCGGCCAGGTCCTCGTGGCCCAGCTGCCAGGCGCCTTCGACGTCGATCACCGTCACACCCTGGCCGGTGCCGCCGGGCCGCTGCCAGGCCCAGTAGGCGTCGATGCCCTCGGGTGCGGGGCGCAGATAGCCCTGACGGCCGGTGAAGTCGGGGGTGACCGGCGCCCCCTCCTTCAGCCGCCGGGTGTCCTCCCCGATCTGCCCGAGGGAGGCCGGTACGGCGCGCGGCTTCACGTACGCCGTGTCGACGCCCGGCAGTGCGGCGATCCGTGCCCGCAGCTCCTGGGCGCGGTTCTGGCCGCCGCGCACCCGGTAGAAGAGCGCCAGGTCGGGCACGTCCTCCGGGCCCGCGGCGGCGGACTGCTGGAGCCGCTCCTCGCTGCCGAACAGCGGTTCCAGGGTGAGCTGTTCGTCGCTGAGGAACATGTTGAGGGCCGACACGTCGGCGCCCGCCGCCGAGCGGACGCCCTCGGCCCCGGCGCGCAGCCTGGCCTCGGGACGTGCGACGACGACCAGTTCCTGCTCGGCTCCTCGATAGGTGAATCCCGATCCGTCGGGCCCCGGCCCGGACGCTCCGGGGCTCTGCGGCGGCTGTACCTGCTCGGTCATGGGGTACCGCTCCCTTCTCCGTGCGGGTGCGCCTTCGGGCCCCAACCAAGCACTCCCAGGGCGGTCCGTCCACCCCCGTGTCCGCCAACTCGGTTTGAAACAAGTTGAATTGGGTAGCGTGTGCAATCCGTCCTGAAACAGATGTCACGTCACAAACCGGCCATAGCCTGCGGAGGTGACGGTCATGTGATGGGGTGGGAGCGCCTGTTGACCGCACGGCCGGCCGCGGGCCGGCCCCTTTGCAGAAGGACGCACAGTGGCACCCACAGACCGTTCCTTCGCACGTCGAAGACTCCTCACCACGGCCGCCGCCCTCTCCGGCGCGGCCCTGCTCCCGGGCACCGCGCACGCGGCCGAATCCCGGCACAGCGCGTGGCCCGCACAGTTCCCGCTGCCCGACGGCTTCCAGCCCGAGGGCATCACGATCGGCGCGAAGCCCTTCGGATACTTCGGCTCCCTCGCCAACGGCGACATCCACCGGGCGAGCCTCGCCACCGGCCGGGGCACCGTCATCAGCAAGGGCCTGGGCACCGGACACCCCACCGTGGGCCTGAAGATCGACCGCCACGGCACGCTGTTCCTGGCCGGCGGCGACAGCGGTGAGATCCGCACGGCCGACGCCCGCACGGGCGAGATCGAGCAGGTGCACGCCACCGGCGGCACCTTCGTGAACGACGTGATCCTCACTCCGGGCGCCGCCTGGTTCACCGACTCCTTCAAGCCGCAGCTGTACCGGCTGGCCCGAGGCGCCGTGGACGCCCTGCCGCTGACCGGTGACTGGGAGCAGGGTCCGGACTTCACCGCCAACGGCATCGAGCGCACGCCCGACGGCAGCGCCCTGCTCGTGGTCAACGCCTTCGCGAACGGCGGCGGCCTCATGCGGGTCGACCCACGCACCGGGGCCGCCCGCACCGTGGACCTCGGCACGGCGAAGCTGCCCAACGGGGACGGCCTGCTGCTGCTCGGCCGGATCCTCTACGCCGTCCAGCAGCAGCAGAACGCGATCGACGTGTTCCGGCTGAACGACGCCGGCACCAGGGGCACCGCGATCGCCCGCATCACCGACCCGCGCTTCCGCATCCCGACGACGGTGGCCGCGTGGGGCAAGCGGCTGTACCTGCCGAACGCGCGCTTCGACGTGGAGCCGACACCGGAGACCGAGTACGACGCGGTGGTGGTGCACCAGGTCTGAGCGTCGGACGCAGAAGGGCGGTGCGCCTGCCGGCGCACCGCCCTCACCGGTTCACTCCTCCGATGACGAGTCCTCGTCGTCCGCCCCCGGTTTCGGCGGTTTCGGCGGTTTCGTGCGACCGCCGCCCGGGTTGTCCCGCAGATACGAGGTCGACGGCGGGCCGTCGCTGCCGTCCGCCGTGGCGTGCCCGCCGGAGCCGCCGGGTCCCGACCCGTCCCGGCGCCGCAGATACCGCTCGAACTCGCGGGCGATCGCGTCGCCCGACGCCTCCGGCAGCTCCGCGGTGTCCCGGGCCTCCTCCAGCGTCTGGACGTACTCGGCGACCTCGCTGTCCTCGGCGGCCAGCTGGTCCACGCCCACCTGCCAGGCGCGCGCGTCCTCGGGCAGCTCGCCCAGCGGGATGCGTACGTCGATGAGGTCCTCCAGGCGGTTGAGGAGGGCCAGCGTCGCCTTCGG
This sequence comes from Streptomyces sp. MMG1533, assembly GCF_001279775.1. Lineage (GTDB taxonomy): Bacteria > Actinomycetota > Actinomycetes > Streptomycetales > Streptomycetaceae > Streptomyces. Next base: position 58,755 of record NZ_LGDG01000235.1, read on the forward strand.
GTTCGGCGGCTGCGAGACGTAGTGCGGGACGGCCGCCCACAGCGACACGGCCGGTACGCCCGCGTGCGTGCACGCCTCCTGGAGAATGCCGACGATGCCCGTGGGGCCCTCGTACTTGGTCTCCTCCAGATCCATCCGCCGGGCCAGGTCCGCGTCGGACGTGACACCGCTCACCGGCACCGGACGGGTGTGCGGTGTGTCACCGAGCAGGGCGCCCAGGATCACCACCAGTTCCACGCCCAGCTCGTGGGCGAAGCCGAGAATCTCGTTGCAGAACGAGCGCCATCGCATCGACGGTTCGATACCTCGGACGAGTACGAGATCGCGTGGCTTCTCGCCGCCGACCCGGACGACCGAGAGACGGGTCGTGGGCCAGGTGATCTTGCGTACGCCGCCGTCCAGCCACACCGTGGGGCGGTTCACCTGGAAGTCGTAGTAGTCCTCGGCGTCCAGCGCCGCGAACACCTCGCCCTTCCACTCCCGGTCCAGATGTGCCACCGCGGTGGAGGCGGCGTCGCCGGCATCGTTCCAGCCCTCGAACGCGGCCACCATGACTGGGTCGATCAGCTCGGGAACTCCCTCCAGCTCGATCACCCAGCGCCTCCTTCCGACGTGCCCTCGCTTAACGACCCAACCTTACGGCGTGCGGCGGGGGCGCCCGCAGCCCCCTTGCACGGGGGAGTGAACGGATCACTGCCCCGATCGTCACCCCCGGACACCCCGCTTCCGGTGGTCATCACAGGGTGGACCGCAGCCACTGCTCGACGCTCGCGATGTGCACGGTCGCCCAGGAACGGGCCGCCTCCGCGTCCCGGTCGCGCAGCGCGGCCAGGATCGCCCGGTGTTCGCGCAGGGTGCCGGTGATGGCGTCCTCCTGGGTCAGCCCGCGCCAGACGCGGGCCCGGGTGGTGGGCCCGGACAGGCCGTCCAGCAGGGAACACAGCACGGAGTTCCCGGAACTCTGCACGATGCCCCGGTGGAAGTCCAGGTCGCAGGCGACGAGCTCCTCCACCGACGGGCTGTCACCGAGCTTGTCCAACTGGGCGGAGAGCGCGTCCAGTTGCTGCTCGCTGATCCTGAGGGCCGCCATCGCTGTCGCGGCCGGCTCCAGGATGCGGCGTACGGCCAGGAACTCCAGCACCGTGTCGTCGCGGTGGAAGTCGACGACGAAGCTCAGCGCCTCCAGAAGGAGCTGCGGGTCGAGGCTGGTGACGTACGTGCCGTCGCCCTGCCGTACGTCCAGGATCCGGATCAGCGACAGGGCGCGCACCGCCTCCCGCAGGGAGTTCCGGGACAATCCCAGCTCGGAGGCGAGTTCGCTCTCCTTGGGGAGCCGGTCCCCGGGGCGCAGCGCGCCGGAGACGATCATGCCCTTGATCTTCTCGATCGCCTCGTCGGTGACTGCCATGACCGGCCTCCCTTGCGCCCCACTGACGTGCAAGACATCGGATGTCTCAGCACATTATGCGTCCTGTTCAGACGAGTGCCTCCAGATCGGCGATCACCGCCGCCTCGTCGAGCGTCGTCAGCGCCCGGTCCCGCATCAGCACCCGCCCGTCGACGACCGTGTCCCGCACGTCCGTGGAGTGCGCGGCGTACGCGAGCGTGGACCAGGGGTCGTGCAGCGGACGCAGATGCGGCGCGTTCAGGTCGAGGACGACCAGGTCCGCCCGCTTGCCCGCCTCCAGCGAGCCCAGGTGCTCCCCCAGCCCCAGCGCCCGCGCACCCTCGATCGTCGCCATGCGTACGGCCTCCTCGGCGCCGACCGCGCTCGGGTCGCCATCGGCCTTGTGAACCAGCGCCGCCTGTCGCACCGCCCCCAGCAGGTCCAGCGTGTTGGAACTGACGGCGCCGTCCGTGCCGAGCCCGACGGTCACCCCGGCGCTCAGCAGCCGAGGCACCGGCGCGATGCCGCAGCCCAGCTTCAGGTTGGACACCGGACAGTGCGCGACCGACGTGCCGGTCCGGGCCAGAGCCGCTATCTCGGATCCGGTCAGTTCCACGGCGTGCGCGAGCAGCAGGTCGGGTCCGAGGAGCCCGAGCGAGTCGAGCAGCTCGACCGGACGCCTGCCGTACCGCACCTCGACGGCGGCGACCTCCGTCGAGTTCTCCGCCGCGTGGATGTGCAGCAGCGCCCCGAACTCCCGGGCCAGGGCGGCGATGTCGGTGAGCTGGCCGGGGGAGAGGGTGTAGGTGGAGTGCGCGAAGAGGATCGGGCGGGTGCCGGGGCGTGCGCCGCCCCGGGCCTGAAGATCCCGGCGGGCCCACGCCTGCCGGTCGGCGTAGACGATGCCGTCGGGCGGCTCGGGCACGTCCATGAAGGTGGGGCCGGTGTGCAGCCGCCAGCCCGACTCGCGGGCCGCCTGCTCGGCCGCCTCGTGGAACCAGTACATGTCGAGTGCCGAGGTCACCCCGGCCCGAACGCTTTCGGCCACGGCCAGCCGTACCGCCGCCGCCACGTTCTTCGGCGTCAGCAGTTCGGCCTCCCACCGGAGCACCCGCTCCAGGAAGCCCTGGAGGGTGACGTCGTCGGCACGGCCCCGCAGCAGGGTCATCGCCAGGTGGGTGTGCGTGTTGACGAGCCCGGGCAGGACGAGACAGCCCGCGGCGTCAAGGGACTCCGCGGCTGTGAACCGCGCTTTCAGCTCCTCGGCCGGTCCGACGGCGAGGATTTCGCCCTCATGGACGGCAACCGCCCCGTCCCGTACGACGGTTCCGGCGTCGTCGACCGTCAGGACATCACCGCCGTGCACCAACAGATCGACGTTCACGCCTGGTACTCCTCCGCCAGCAGCCGCAGCGCCTCCAGCGAGACGACCGCGCCCTTCTCGACGCCCGCCGCGACGACCGCCCGGTGCGGGTTGTACCCGCCGGTGGCCTCCTCGTCGACGAGCTCGTCGGCGTTCGCCCCGTCGACGACGAGCACACCGCCCGCGACGAGCCCGCGCAGCGAGGCGGTCACCAGCAGCGCCGACAGCTCCATCTCGATGGCCGCGAGCCCCGCACCGGCGTAGGAGAACAGCGGAATGAGCCCCGGCCGGAAGGCCGCCCGCGTCCACACGATCCCCCGGTGGTGCGGCGCCCCCGCCTCGCGGGCCGCGCGCTGGAGCGCGAGGACGGCTTCGGGCGAGGAGACGGCCGGGTACTCCGGCGGCAGCAGCTGCTGCGTGACCCCGTCGTCCCGTACGGCCGCCTCCGCGATGACCAGGTCGCCGTCCCCGATGCCGGGCTTGATCGCGCCCGCCGTACCGAACCGGATGAGCGTGCGCACCCCGGCCTCCGCCAGCTCCTGGAACAGCAGGATCGCGCCCGGACCGCCCACCCCGTGCGAGGCCACGACGACCGGCAGGCCCTTCCAACTGCCGCTGAACACACGGTATTCGCGGTGGTACGAGACCTCCTGGGCGCCGTCGAGGAGCGCGGCGACGGCCGCCGCGCGCGCCGGGTCACCGACGACGACCGCGTGCGCCGGGAGACCGGTGCGGGGGATGCGGGTGATGGGCAGCAGGTCCTGCGTCATGAGGCGGCTCCGGAAGGAGGGGTACGGCGACGGCGGCGGGCCGTCGTGAGGAAGAGGGCGCCGAGGGTGACGACGTACGGCGAGGCGTCGGTCGCCTGCGGGCCCGCCGCCAGGACGCCCAGCCAGGGGCCGCCGGTGAACCAGCTCGTCGCCACGGCGGTGAAGCACCCCATCAGCATCATGCCTTCGAGGCCGATGTTGAACACACCCGCGCGTTCGCACAGGGTCGAACAACCGGCTGGGGGAGCGCAGTCGGGCCGCCGGGAACACGATGACGACGGGCGTCCGAACGTCCGGGGCACGGCCCTCGGCCGCGGTGCTGATCGGCATCATCACGACCGGCCTGACCATCAAGGGCCTGGCTACTCCACTCACGCCGACTCGGCATCGAACCAGGGCTTGCCGGCCGCCCAGTGTCCGACCCAGCCGGCGAACCCGGGTTCGGCCGTCGTGTATCCGAACTCGGCGCCGAAGGGAGCAGCGCCGACATCGGTGATGGTCCAGATGTGCCCCCGATGCGGGCCGGTGACGACGAGATGCCAGTACATGGCGCACCCGTCGGTCCCCAGCACGATCGAACCGTGGTCGCGGACCCGCTCCAGCAGCGGCTCGATCTCCTCCTGCGGTCTGTCGTCGTCCTCCCACAACCACGCTTCCGTGAGGGGGAACGGCTCGGCCGGATCGCGGTCCCGCCCTTCGTCCTCCCAGTCGTCGGGCAACTCCGCCAGCCCCACGAGCCCGAACTCCGGCGGCCCCTGGAACGATCCGTCGGTCATCTCCGCCACGAACGTCCGATACGGCTCGGGCAGCACCACCCCGTGCTCCGTCTCGAAGGCGTGAACCGCCTCCCAGCCGAGCGCCGATTCGCCGCCGTCGTCCACGGCGAACGCCGCCCGCAGTGCGGTGAGATCCTCGGGACTGGCCTGATCGGTGTTCATGCGCTCATGAAAGCACCCGGCACTGACAGCCGGACCGAGGGACAACCGGGCACACGAGAGGGGCGACTCCGTCGGCGTGGAGCCGCCCCTCTCGCTGGTGCCGGACCCGGTCGGGGAGGGACCGGCTCGGGTCTACTTCTTGTCGAGCAGGTCCTGCACCTTCGCGCGGATGTCGTCGGTGGCGAGGCCCCGGATCGTCAGCGTCGTACGGCGGCGCAGCACGTCGTCCGTCGTCTCGGCCCACTCGTTGTCACGGGCGTAGACGACCTGCGCCCAGATCTCCGGCGCGTCCGGGTGGACACGCTGGGCGAGCTCCGGGTCGTCGTTGGCCATCCGGGCGATGTCGAAGGCCAGCGAACCGTAGTGCGTGGCCAGGTGCCTGGCCGTGTCGGCGGCCATGCGCGGGCCCGGCGCCGGGTGGTCGACCAGCAGACGGTGGGCGACCGCGCGCGGGTTGGCGACACCCGGCAGCGGCAGCTTCTTCGGCAGCGAGGAGATCGGCTCGAAGTCGTCGCCGAGCGGGTGGCCCGGCAGCGCCTCCAGCTTCTGCATGACCGTACGGCCGATGTGGCGGAACGTCGTCCACTTGCCGCCGGCGACGGACAGCATGCCGCCCTTGCCCTCGGTCACGACCGTCTCGCGCTTGGCCTTCGCCGTGTCGCCGGGCCCGCCCGGCAGCACACGCAGACCCGCGAAGGCGTACGTGATGAGGTCACGGTCGAGCTGCTGGTCGCGGATGGAGAACGCGGCCTCGTCGAGTATCTGGGCCGTGTCCTTCTCCGTGACCGCGACGTCCGCCGGGTCGCCCTCGAACTCCTCGTCGGTCGTACCGAGCAGCAGCATGTCCTCCCAGGGGAGGGCGAAGGTGATGCGGTACTTGTCGATGGGGGTGGCGAGAGCGGCCTTCCAGGGGGAGGTGCGCTTCAGGACCAGGTGCGCGCCCTTGGAGAGGCGGATGGACGGAGCCGCGTTCGGGTCCTCCATCCTGCGCAGGTGGTCGACCCACGGGCCGGTCGCGTTCAGCACCAGCCGGGCGCTGACCCCGAACTCGTCACCGGACTGACGGTCGCGCAGTTCCGCGCCCGTCACCCGGCCCTTGGTGAAGCGCAGGCCGGTGACCTCGGCGTGGTTGAGGACGACCGCGCCCGCCTCGACGGCCGCGCGGACCGTCATCAGCGCCATGCGGGCGTCGTTCATCTGGTCGTCGCCGTACACGGCCACGGCCTTGAGGTTCTCGGTGCGCAGCTCGGGCACGTCCCGCGCGGCCTTCGAGGGGCCGAGCAGGTGGCCCACTCCGTCACCGAAAGCCGACAGCGCGGAGTAGGCGAACACGCCCGCCCCGAGCTTCGCCGCGCCGTGCGGCCCGCCCTTGTACACGGGGAGGTAGAACGTGAGCGGGTTCGCCAGGTGGGGGGCCACCTGGCGGGAGACCGCACGGCGCTCGAAGTGGTTCTCCGCCACCAGCTTCACCGCGCCGGTCTGCAGGTAGCGCAGACCGCCGTGGAGCAGCTTGGAGGAGGCGGAGGAGGTGGCGCCGGCGAAGTCGCCGGAGTCGACCAGAGCCACCCTGAGGCCGGACTGCGCGGCGTGCCAGGCGGTGGAGATGCCCAGGATGCCGCCGCCGATCACGAGAAGGTCGTACGACGCCTTGGCGAGCTGCTCCCGGGTCTCGGCGCGGCTCGGGTTCGAGCCGGATGCCGGGCGCGTACCGAGGGCAGGCACGGACTGCAGGGTGGACTGACTGGTCATTCGGGTTCTTACTCCTCGTCCTCGAGCCAGCCCATGGTCCGCTCGACGGCCTTGAGCCAGCTCTTGTACTCACGGTCGCGGGTGTCCGCGTCCATGCGGGGGGTCCACTCGGCGGCCCGGCGCCAGTTGGCGCGCAGGTCGTCGGTGCTGGTCCAGAAGCCGACGGCGAGACCGGCGGCATAGGCGGCGCCGAGGCAGGTGGTCTCGGCGACCATCGGGCGCACCACGGGCGCGTCCAGGAAGTCCGAGAGCGTCTGCATCAGCAGGTTGTTGGAGGTCATGCCGCCGTCGACCTTGAGTGCCGCGAGCTCGACGCCGGAGTCCTTGGTCATGGCGTCGCTGATCTCACGGGTCTGCCAGGCGGTGGCCTCCAGAACGGCGCGCGCGATGTGCGCCTTGGTGACGTACCGGGTGAGACCGGCGATCACACCGCGGGCGTCCGGGCGCCAGTACGGGGCGAACAGACCGGAGAAGGCCGGCACGAAGTACGCGCCGCCGTTGTCCTCGACCGACAGCGCGAGCGTCTCGATCTCGGCGGCCGTGCTGATCAGGCCCATCTGGTCGCGCATCCACTGCACCAGCGAACCGGTGACCGCGATCGAGCCCTCGAGCGCGTAGACCGGCGTCTCGTCGCCGATGCGGTAGCCGACCGTCGTCAGCAGGCCGGAGTACGAGTTGATGATCTTGTCGCCGGTGTTCATCAGCATGAACGTGCCGGTGCCGTACGTCGACTTGGCCTCGCCCTCGGCGAAACAGGTCTGGCCGAACAGGGCCGCCTGCTGGTCGCCGAGCGCGGAGGCGACCGGGATGCCGCCGAGCAGGTCGCCCAGCTTGCCGCCGGTGATCTCGCCGTAGACCTCGGCGGAGGACCGGATCTCGGGCAGCATCGCCAGCGGGACGCCGATGGACTCGGCGATCTTCGGGTCCCACTCCAGCGTGTGCAGGTTCATCAGCATGGTGCGGGAGGCGTTGGTGACGTCGGTGACGTGCCTGCCGCCGTCGACACCACCGGTCAGGTTCCAGATGACCCAGCTGTCCATGGTGCCGAAGAGGATGTCGCCGGCCTCGGCGCGCTCACGCAGGCCCTCGACGTTGTCGAGCAGCCAGCGGGCCTTGGGCCCTGCGAAGTACGAGGCCAGCGGTAGACCGGTCTCGCGGCGGAAGCGGTCCTGGCCGACGTTGCGGCCGAGCTCCCGGCACAGGGCGTCGGTGCGGGTGTCCTGCCAGACGATGGCGTTGTGGACGGGCTCACCGGTGTTCTTGTCCCAGAGGAGGGTGGTCTCGCGCTGGTTGGTGATGCCGATGGCCTTGATGTCGTCGCGCGTGATGCCGGCCTTCTCGATGGCGGAGGCGACGACCTCCTGGACGTTGGTCCAGATCTCGGTGGCGTTGTGCTCGACCCAGCCCGGCTTCGGGAAGATCTGCTCGTGCTCCTTCTGGTCGACGGAGACGATACGGCCGTCCCGGTCGAAGACGATGCAGCGGCTGGAGGTGGTGCCCTGGTCGATCGCGGCGATGAACGGGCCGGCGGTGTGGGCGTCGGTCACTGTGTGCTCCTGGAAGTCCGTGGTTAAGGGGCTGTACGTACGGCGCGCGCTGAGAGGCTCGGTGGGAGCCCGACGCTCTTAAGCAAATGCGACGTTGTAGATGCCTGCAGCGATGGCGCCGCCGATCAACGGACCGACCACCGGAATCCAGGCGTAGCCCCAGTCGGAGCCACCCTTGTTGGGAAGGGGCAGGAGGGCGTGCACGATACGCGGACCGAGGTCACGGGCCGGGTTGATCGCGTAGCCGGTCGGGCCGCCGAGGGACAGACCGATCGACACGACGACGAGCGCGGTGACCAGGCCGCCCAGGGCGCCGAGGCCGTTGCCCTCGGCGTTGAGGCCCTGGGTGAGGACGGCGAGCAGCAGCACCACGGTGCCGATGATCTCCGTGGCGAGGTTCTGCACCGCGTTCCGGATCTCGGGGCCGGTGGAGAAGATGCCGAGGACGGGGCCCGCGCCCTTCTCCTGGGCTTCGACGGCCTTGGCCGTGGTGGCCTGGGCGCCGGGTCCGCCGACGATCTCCCGGTCGGTGAGGTGGGCTTGGAACTGGCCGTAGTACGCCACCCAGACCAGTGCCGCGCCGATCATGGCACCGAGGATCTGGCCGGCCCAGTAGACCGGGACGTCGCTCCAGTCGCCGTCCTTGATGGCGAGCGCCAGGGTCACGGCCGGGTTGAGGTGGGCACCGGACAGCGGGCCCGAGATGTACACGGCCGTCAAGACGGCGAAACCCCACCCGAAGGCGATGGCGAGCCAGCCGGCGTTGCGGGCCTTGGAGGCCTTCAGGGTCACGGCGGCGCAGACGCCGCCGCCGAGCAGAATGAGTACGGCGGTACCGATGGTCTCGCCGATGAAGATGTCGGAGCTGGACACCCGCGACTCCTTTGTCCTTCGTCCAGGGAAAGCGGAACCCCGGGTCCCTCCGGTGGTTCGCGTGCCCTCGGGGGTGAGGGCGATGCCGGCCCATGGCGTTGTCACACTCTAGCGCTTATTGCCGGTAGGTGTTCGACAATGCCGACCGATGGACGCGAGTCTTGCTCCGGCGTTACACGCACGTCAAGGGTGCTGTTGTCGAAAACACGATCGTTATTGATCGCCATGAGCTATCGATCTTGAGTTCGATACGGACGGCTGCGAGACGGGCACGGTGTGTGCCGATCAACCGGTTTGCGCCGTTGTGTCAGGTTACGACTGAGGGCCGGGACGTCGATTCGACGTCCCGGCCCTCAGTGGTACGGCGCTCAGAACCGCCCGGCGCCCAGGTCCCGTGACACCGCGCGGGCGCAGTCCCGGACCGCGGCGATCAGCTCGGGACGCAGCTCACCGTCCCTGCACAGCCGCTCCACGGCGCCGGTGATGCCGACCGCGCCCACGGGCATGCGCCGGCGGTCGTGGATGGGTGCGGCGATGGAGGCGACGCCCTCCCAGGTCTCTTCGACGTCGGCCGCGTAGCCACGCGCGCGCGTGATGTCGAGGATCTGCTCGAACGCGTCCAGTTCGCAGACGGTCCGGTCCGTGAACGCCTTGCGGTCGCTCTCCAGCGCCTCGCTGTGCGCGACCGGATCGTAGGCCGAGAGGACCTTGCCCAGTGCCGTGCAGTGCAGTGGCTGCATGGCCCCGATCTCCAGTACCTGCCGACTGTCGTCCGGCCGGAAGACGTGGTGCACGATCAGCACGCCATGCTGGTGGAGCACGCCCAGATGGACGCTCTCCCCGCTGGAGCGGGCCAGGTCGTCCGTCCACACCAGGGCGCGCGCCCGCAGCTCGTGCACGTCCAGATAGGTGGTGCCCAGGCGCAGCAGCTCGGCGCCCAGCTGGTAGCGGCCCGAGGCGTCGTCCTGCTCCACGAAACCCTCTTGCTGGAGGGTGCGCAGGATGCCGTGTGCGGTGCCTTTGGCGAGGCCCAGTGACGAGGCGATGTCCGAGAGGCCGAGCCGCCGCTCGCCGCCCGCGAGGAGCCGCAGCATCGCGGCCGCCCGTTCGAGCGACTGGATGTTCCGTGCCATCGCCGTACTGCCTCCGTCCCCTTCGACCGCCGATCTGCGACGCTCGCTGCCGCCGTTCGGCAATGTCGAACACTACCGGTCCATGCCGACCTCCCGCTAACGGTCGGTCCGAAACTGTTGCGTCACTCGTATCCCGTGAGTGACCTTGCCGCCATCCTCGTCCGCCCCGTGGACGCTGCTGACCAGCAGGGCCCGCCCCGGTTACCCTGGCGGCGTGCGCCCCCGGGGAGAGTGCCACGGGTGGCGCAAAGCCGACAGCCGTCGCACTTCGAGGGAGCCCTTTTCATGGCCTCTGTGCCGCCGACCCCTTCCGCCGACAGCCGGGCCCGTGTGTCCGCACTCCGAGACGCGCTCTCCTCCCGTGTGGTGGTC
>NZ_LGDG01000236.1 GCF_001279775.1 Streptomyces sp. MMG1533
CCCACGTTGGAGGACTTCGAGAATCTCGAGGGCTGCAACGAGATCCTGAACCTGACCCGCCCGGACATCGTCCGCTCCGTCCACGAGGCGTACTTCGCCTCGGATGTCGACTGCGTCGAGACGAACACCTTCGGCGCGAACCACACGGCCATGGTCGAGTACGAGATCGCCGACCGCGTGTACGAGCTGTCCGAGGCGGGTGCCCGGATCGCCCGCGAGGTCGCCGACGACTACGCCGCCCGCGACGGCCGCACGCGGTGGGTCCTGGGCTCGGTGGGGCCGGGCACGAAGCTCCCCACGCTGGGCCACATCTCGTACGCGACGATCCGTGACGGTTACCAGACCAACGCCGAAGGCCTGCTGGCCGGCGGCGCCGACGCCCTGATCGTCGAGACGACCCAGGATCTGCTGCAGACCAAGGCCTCCGTGCTGGGCGCCCGCCGCGCGATGGAGGCGACCGGTGTCGAGGTCCCCCTGCTGGTGTCGATGGCCTTCGAGACGACCGGCACGATGCTGCTGGGTTCGGAGATCGGCGCCGCGCTGACCGCGCTGGAGCCGCTCGGCATCGACATGATCGGCCTCAACTGCTCGACCGGACCCGCCGAGATGAGCGAGCACCTGCGCTATCTCACCCGCCACTCGCGCATCCCGCTGCTGTGCATGCCGAACGCGGGTCTGCCGATCCTGACCAAGGACGGCGCCCACTTCCCCCTCGACCCGGAGGGCCTGGCGGATGCGCAGGAGACGTTCGTCCGTGAGTACGGTCTGTCGTTGATCGGTGGTTGTTGCGGGACGACGCCGGAGCATTTGCGGCAGGTGGTGGAGCGGGTGCGTGGTGTGGCGCCGGGG
>NZ_LGDG01000237.1 GCF_001279775.1 Streptomyces sp. MMG1533
ACGCGACGCGGAGTTCACGCGACGCGGAGTTCACGCGACGCGGAGTTCACGCGACGCGGAGTTCACGCGACGCGGAGTTCACGCGACGCGGAGTTCACGACCGCCCACCTGAACCCGGCCCGCCTGGGCAGGCGCCTTGAGCGGAGGCACCTGCCCGGGCCGACGGAGAAACAGCGCCAGGGCGGCCGTACGCCATCGCATGGGGCCGAGGAAAGCAACCACCCCGCCCTCGACGAACACCTCACCCGGAACCCCCGCGCCCGAGGGCCGACCACCGGCCGAACGACCACCGGCCGAACGAGCCGCCCCGCATGGAAGAGAGACGCCATGGCACTCACCGCCCGTATCCGCACCCGTGACGGCTGGGCCGTCCCCCATGCGGTGGTCACGGTGACCGACATGACCGGTACACAGATCGCGCGCGCCGAGACCGACCCCGACGGCAACGTCACGGAGGACACGCACCTCACCCCGGGCCCGTACACCGTGATCGTCACCGCGGTCGGCTACGCCCCCACAGCATCCACCGCACTCGTCACGGCGAGCGGCCGCGCCGACGTCGGCCAGGTCGTCCTCGGCCGGCAGGCGGGCGTCGAGCTGCCGCCGCCGGGCCCCTGGACCATCGACCCGGCCCACTCCTCCGTCGCGGCGGTCGCCCAGCACCTGGGCATCTCCAGCGTGCACGGCCGTTTCACCGACTTCGGCGGACGCATCGAGATCGCCGCGGACGTGGAGAAGTCCCGTGTCAAGGCGGTGATCCGCGCGGCCTCGATCGACACGGGCAACGGCACGCGCGACGACCACCTCAGGTCTCCCGACTTCCTGGACGCCGAGCGTCACCCGGAGATCACCTACCGCTCCACCGGCCTCACCCCCGCCGGCACCGACCGCTGGACGGTTCACGGCGACCTGTCCCTGCACGGAGTCGTACGACCCGTCGACCTGACCCTCATCCACCTCGGCACCGGCCCCGACCCCTGGGGCGGGACCCGCGCGGCCTACCGCGCCACGGCCCAACTACGGCGCGAGGACTTCGCGATGAACTACAACCAGGTCCTGCAGGCCGGCATCGCGGCCATCGGCACCACGCTCAAGGTGGAGCTGGACATCCAGGCGGTGCAGGGCGAAAGCCTGCCTCTACCTTGACCCGAACAGGCTGTGCGGCCCGCCCTGTACGCGCCCGAAGGGGCCGTATGGTGTGGCGGCGCCAGGATTCAAACCTGGGAAGGCCGAGCAGGCAGATTTACAGCGAGGTGGGGATCACGGCTCTGATGCTTTGGGCACTTGCCGGATTCAGCTCTTCCTTCGCCGCTTGCGGACTTGCCGCGTTTTAAGAGAATTCAGCAGCCTTTGAGCTTCATGCGGCTTTCCCGAAGCAGTCAATTCCCGCGCAAGGTCACGAGTGACCTGCTCAGTAAGCGGGTGGTCGTTCCCGAGGCTGCGGCGGCTTCGCATACGGGTGTCTTTCAGCAGCTGCACTGCGGTCGGACGCTGGCGAAGACTGCCAAGAGTAATGGCGAGACTGTAGGCGGAGCGAAGCGTGTCGGGGTGATCCTCGCCGAGAACACGGCGCCGCCGATCGAGAGCTTCCTCATCCAACCGGCGGGCCTCACCCAACTCCCCAAGACCACGCAAGGTAACGGCAAGACTATGGGCGGAGTCCAGGGCGTCGGGGTGATCCGCTCCGAGAACACGGCGGCGCCGATCGAGAGTGTCCTCATCCAGCCGGCGAGCCTCACCCAACTCCCCAAGACTGTGCAAGGTGATGGCGAGACTGTGGGCGGAGTCGAGGGCGTCAGGGTGGTCTGCCCCACGTACACGGCGAGCACGCTCGAGCGTATCCTCGCCCATCCGGCGAGCCTCACCCAACTCCCCGACACTTCGCAAGGTATTGGCCAGGCTGTTGGCGGAGCGGAGGGTCTCCGGGTGGTCCTCGCCGAGAACACGGCGCCGCCGACCGAGAGTGTCTTCTTTCATCTTGCGTGCCTCGTCGTACTTCCCAAGGCCGTGCAAGGTAATGGCGAGACCGTAGGCACAGTGGAGGGTGTCAGGGTGGTCCGACCCACGGGCACGGCGAGCACGCTCCAGAGCGTCCTCGCCCATCCGGAGGGCCTCATCGAACTCTTCGAGGCTGTCCAAAGTCGCGGCAAGGTTGTGGGCGGAGCGGAGGGTCTCCGGGTGGTCCTCGCCGAGAACACCGCGCCGCCGATGGAATGTGTCCTCATCCATCTGGCGGGCCTCGTCGTACTTCCCAAGGCCGTGCAAGACGATGGCGAGGTCGTTGGCGGAGCGGAGGGTCTCCGGGTGGTCCTCGCCGAGAACACGGCGCCGCCGACCGAGAGTGTCCTCGATTATTCGGCGACCCTCGTCGTAATTCCCGAGCTCGATTGTGGCCTGCCCAAGATACTGGGCTGCGGTGAGGGTGTCTTGGTCATCGTCGCCAAGGCTGCTTCGCCAGGTTTGAAACAGAGCCGTGGCGAGTTCAATAGCCGCACGCAGCTGGCCACTCCTGATGAGATAATAGGCGGCCTGTATGAGCGTCTTACGCAATCTAGGGTGCCGGGCAGCGCTGTATTGGCGTGCCGTGAGGTGTGAGGTGAGAGCTGCCCATTGGGACCAGGTGGCCGGGATGTCAGGATCGGGTGGTGTGGCCATCGAAAGGATCACGGTAACGTCGTCTTCCGCAGCCGCAGCGTCAGCTTCGTTCGACCGGTCGCGGAGGATGGCCTGGGTAAGCCGGTGGATTTGAAGTGTTTCGTGGTCGACGCGAGCAAGCCCGTACCGCGCCAATGGCTGGAGAGCCGCCTGAGGCCACATGAAATCATCCGAGTCGACTGCAACAGTGGCCAGCTGGTCGCGGGCGACTTCCAGCCATGCAATGGGGATGAGGTCCGGGCCGAGAAAGGCGCCGAGACGCAGCAAGTCGGCAGCGGCCGGCCAGTCGGCGGCCATGCGGGTGGTGGCAATATCAACGGCAGCGGCCAGTGGCGCAGGATAGCCGTGCGGGCCGCCGTTGGCCATGAGGGTGGCGGTCTTTTCTGTGAGCAGTAGGCGATAACGGTCCACGGTCATGCCGTTGCTGATTACCCCAGCCGCTTGAGCCATGGCCAGGGGAAGGTCGCCGAGGTCGTCCGCGAGGCCGTCGGCCTGTTCCGGGGCGACGCCGGCAATACGTGCGGTGAGATAGGCCAGCGAGTCGCTTCGGGCGAATACCCCCAGGTTCAGGTCGTGGACGCGATCGCTCCAGCCCGGGTTGCGCGAGGTGATCAGAACGTGGCCGGGGCCGGAGGGGATCAACCCCTCAAAGGATTGCGGGTCATCGGCATTGTCCAGAACGATCAGCCAACGGTCCTGGGTGCGCAAATGTTCCAACAGCGTGCGGGCATTGTGTTCGGCGCCGCCGTCCGGCTTTGCGACGCCCAGCCGACCGGCCAGCTCGCTATACCGGACGAGAATCTGGTCGGCTTGCTCAGCATCGATCCACCAGACGGTGTCGTACTGGCTGGCAAAGCGGTGGGCGTACTCCAGGGCGATTTGTGTCTTCCCGATACCGCCCAGACCGTGAAGGGCCACCGTCCGTCGACCACCCAGCAGACCGTCACGCACCAGGGCGATCTGATTCTCACGTCCAGTGAAATGCGGATTGCGGTCTCGAACATTCCACACCTGCGGTATGAGGCCCGCACCGCTGGGCAGCCGAGGACGCTGACCTCCGAAGCCGTCGGGGGAGGTCCGTACGGGTGCGGATGGACCCGGAAAGCCCGGCTTCACCAGCGGGCCGGTGGGCCCGTCAACAGCATTGAGCAGCGCGGAAATGGCTGCCTGCTCATCCAGACCGTGCAGGTCTTTTCGGATTACAGCACTGAGTATGTCGGGGATATCGGCGACCGTGAGGGGTTCGATCGCCAAAGGGATGAGGCGCTCGCGACGCGCGACGATAGAGGTCCATTCTTCATGGGTCCACCGAGTGCGGTCGAAGTATTGATTGGAGAACAGCGCCACCACCGCGGTGGCGCGCCGCATGGCATCGCTCATGCGTTCGATGAAGTTGTCACCGGTCCGCCAATCCCAGACATCGATTTCTACACGATGACCGGCCTCTCGCAGGTGCCAGGCCACCCATTCCGCCCAGGCCCGGTCCGGCCCGGCGTAGCTGACGAAGACCGACTCTTCTGCTGGAATCACTACGCCCCCTCCGCTGGACGTCGCCCCTGCCGCGACGCCACATCCATGATCCCCCGTAAACGGTGACTACAGGGTGCGAATCATTGAGATCGCAGTGGTCCAGGCCGGCGAGTCTTGAGATGGCGCAGGACCGACAAGAGAATTGGCCGGTACAACTTCGGCTACCTCGCCGTCACCATGCCTCAACCACGGCCCTCGCCCGTCAGTTGGCACCCTGCCCTGGAGGACTGGGAAGCCCGCGGTCCCCGCGACTGCTCCCGCCACGATCACGAACGGGCCTGGAGCCGTGCCGCCGAGCTGCGACCGCGCTGAGCAACACCCGCAGCCTCCTCACCGGATGATCCCTCCGCCGGAGTTGGCGAAAGCTGTCACGATCTTGGCGACATTTTCCGGCCTCGTGCCCGGAACGCGGGCGCTGAGTGGCCTCGCGCTCGTCGGCCACCGCGGTCTCTGCCGCCGTGGACGTCGCCCTACCGGTCGCTGTCGCAATCGCCGGGGTGTCTGTCGAGTCACCAACTGCGGCGTAGCCGACCAGGATGCCGGCCCCGAGTCCAGCCACGGCAGCAATCACGTGCGTCAACACCCCTCTGCCCAGCCTCAACCGCCGTATCGGTTCTGGAAGAGACCCCCTCCATTCCGCGTTTCCACAGATCGGAGGGGGTCTTCCCCGATGTGGCGGCGCCAGGATTCGAACCTGGGAAGGCTGAGCCGGCAGTCTTACAACGGGCCGGATTCAGGCCGTCCGACCGGCAAATCGATTGTTGACGCGTGTCTCGGGGACGTCTGGGGAATTCCTCCGGCTTTTGAGAGTGTCAACCACCTTGCAGCTGCGTAAGGCCGTCGAGCAGCGCTTTGGTGCTCATGGTGCCGGGGTGGTCCTCACCCAGCACCCGCCGTCGTCGGTCCACGGTGTCCCCGCCCAGCTCCAGCGCCTCCTCCACCCGCCCCGACTCCACCAGACAGATCACCAGGTTGTTCGCGCTGAGCAGGGTGCCGGGGTGGTCCTCACCCAGCACCCGCCGTCGTCGGTTCAGGGTGTCCTCGGCCAGCTCCAGCGCCTCCTCCACCCGACCCAACTCCCCCAGATCAGTCGCCAGGTTGTTCGCGGTGCCGAGTGTGTCGGGGTGGTCCTCACCCAGCACCCGCCGCTGCCGGTCCAGGGTCTCCTCGCCCAGCTCCAGGCCCTCCTCCACCCGACCCGACTCCCCCAGCCGGACCGCCAGGTTGGAAGCGGTGCGCAGGGTGTCGGGGTGG
This sequence comes from Streptomyces sp. MMG1533, assembly GCF_001279775.1. Lineage (GTDB taxonomy): Bacteria > Actinomycetota > Actinomycetes > Streptomycetales > Streptomycetaceae > Streptomyces. Next base: position 5,440 of record NZ_LGDG01000237.1, read on the forward strand.
TCCTCACCCAGTACCCGCCGTCGTCGGTCCAGGGTGTCCTCGGCCAGCTCCAGGCCCTCCTCCACCCGACCCGACTCCGCCAGTCGGATCGCCAGGTTGTTCGCGCTGAGCAGGGTGTCGGGGTGGTCCGCACCCAGCACCCGCCGCTGCCGGTCCAGGGTGTCCTCGCCCAGCTCCAACGCCTCCTCCACCCGGCCCACGCCACCAAGATCAGCCCCCAGGTTGTTGGCGGTGCTCAGGGTGGCCGGGTGGTCCTCACCCAGCACCCGCCGCTGACGGTCCAGGACGTCCTCGGCCAGCTCCAACGCCTCCTCCACCCGACCCAACTCCCCCAGTCGGACCGCCAGGTTGGCCGCGATGCGCAGGGTCTCGGGGTGGTCCTCACCCAGCACCCCCCGCAGCCGACCCAACGTGTCCTCCTCCAGCTCCAACGCCTCCTCCACCCGACCCAACTCCCCCAGCGCGATGCACAGATTGGACGCGGTCACCAAGGTGAATTCGGCGTCCGCCCCCAATACCCGCCGCTGCCGATCGAACAAGTCGCGGTGTAGTGCATAGGCGCGACCGTGATCACCGACGGCAGCGGAAGCCAGGGCCAGGTAGTTGGCACCCCACCAGGTGTGCATGTGGTCGGGGCCCAGCAGGTCGGTCCAGGCCCGGTGGAGGTCTTCAAGACGGGCGAGGACCGCGGGCGCGCTGCCGCGATCTTTGAGGTAGATGCACGCTTCGCATGCCGCATAGCGGGCTTGGGCGGTGACCAGATCGGTCGGATCGATCGCCAGCAGATGGGACAGCAAGTCGGGCCACCGAGGCCAGAAAGCAGGATCCCCCGCCCGACCAGGAAACGCCGCCGCCAGCAGGATGCTGGCGTTGCGCGCCGCGGCGGCGCGGTCCTCGGTGGAGAGCTGGTCTTTGAGGACGGTCTGGGTGAGGCGGTGCAGGTGCAGGCTGCCGCCCGCGACCCGGGCCAGCCCGTGCTGGTGAAGTGCCGACAGGACACGGCTTCTCGTGCGCCGGTCAGCCACCACCCGGCCCACGGATGAGGCCTCGTCAACCTCCTGCTCGGCACAGGCGTGCATGGCGAACGGTTCCGGGGCCAGCAGCGCGCAGGCGTTCATCACATCGGCCGCCTCCGGATCCTGGGCCCGCAGCCGCTGCATGCTCAGCCGGATCTGCGCGGCCAGCGACCACGGATAGTCCCGAGGCCGGCCCTCATCGGTCACCTCGCTGGCATTGCTGGCCATCAACTCCAGGTACTCGTCCACGGTCGTCGTCGTCAGCACCGCAGCCGCCTGGACCAGGGCCAGCGGCAGATCGTCCAGCGCCTCCGCCACCCTCCCTGCCTCTGCCTCCGACAGCCACGAATTCCGAGCCCTCAGCAGGTGTACCGACTCGCGCCGTGCCAGCACGTCGACATCCAACGGCGAGGCCACTCCGTGCCAGTCCGGGTTGCGGGACGTGATCAGCACATGCCCCGCCCCCGACGGCACCAACTCCGCCAGCGCAGCGGGATCCTCTGCGTTGTCGAAGACCACCAGCCAGCGCGACCGCGACCGCAACTCACGTCCCAGCGCCTGCACCGCCTCCTCGGGCGCCGTATCCGGCTGCGCAGCCCCGGTCTCGACCGCCAGCAAAGCCAGTTGGCCGGGAATCAGCGCCGGGTCTTCCGCCCGCACCCACCACGCCAGCTCGTACTCCCCGCAGAAACGGTGCGCGTACTCGGCAGCCAGCTGCGTCTTGCCCACCCCACCACGGCCGTCCAGCGCCACCACCGCCACCGCGCGCCCGCCCGCCAACCGGGAACGAACCTCCACCAGCAACTCATCCCGACCCACGAACCCGGCATTGCGGCTCGGCACGCTCCACACCCGCGGCAACGTCCCCGGCAACCGCGGCCCGGTCGCCCCCATGCTCCGCAACCGCCCCGCCGCGCCCCCGCCCGGAAATCCCGGCTGTCCCCTCGGAGGCCCCGCAGGTCCCTTCACAGCGGCCAGCAGCGCCTCCCGCGCCTCCTCCTCCCCCAGCCCGAAGAGCGCCGGTGCAATCAACGCCCGCAGCATCGGCGGCGCCACACAGTCCTCGACCCGCACCGGGATCACCTTCTCCCGGCCGGCCAGCTTCGCGGTCCACTCCTCAGTGGTCCACCGCTCAGAATCGAAATACGCGGCCGAGAACAACGCCACCATCGGCCCCGCAGCCAGCGCCCGGTCCATGTTGCGGACGAAGTTCTCCCCCGCCCCCCAGTGCCAGGCATCAAGCTCCACCTCATACCCGGCATCCTGCAGCTGCCAGGCCACCCACTCCGCCCACGCAAGATCCGCCCCCGCATGGCTGACGAACACCCGCACCCCGCCCGCCATATCCCGGCCACCCGCCACTCTGACCCCCGTACCAGCGCCGCGCCGTTCCACCCGTCGAGACTAGAACCCACCCACCGGACCGCACCCCCAATTGCCGCACATCCCCACGCAGAGAAAGAGATGAGGCGGCGACGGGACTCGCAAGACGGGGCTGGGCGCGTCGCCGCACCACGGCCCAGGCTCTGGCACGGCGGTCACGGATCGTGCTGGAGGGCACCGAAGGTGCACCACCGGTGCACCCGACGCCAGACTCGTCCGCCGCGCGCTCTACAACTGGGCCTTCAATAAGAACCGTTGGGATCAGGAGATTCCCAACGACGTGGCCAAGGTTCTGGACTGGTTCGACCGCAAGTCGCTCCCCACGTCTGCGCTCTCTGAACGCCTGCTCGTTCGGGGCGCCCTCAGCGCCCTCTCCAAGAACTGGACGGCATGACCACAGCACCCGGAACGATCAACCGATAGCGCGCGATCTTCTACAACTCCCTTAACTCCCTTGAGTTCGCGGTAGAAGCGGACCTGCTCGCCGAGGGTCGGGGTCGGGCCTCCTCCAACTCTGAAGCACCGCCCCCGGAAGGCGGTCCGGCACGTGCCGATCCCGCCCGAACTGGTCTCCCTGCTCCTGGCACTCCACCTCGTACGGCGCGGCCCCCGACGGTCGGCTGTTCCAGACCATGCGGGGCGGTCTGATCCAGGACACCGGCTATGGCGAGGTCTGGGCTGCGTCTCGCACGCGTGCTCCAACACCGGCGGAGTTCGACACGACGTTGTCCAAGCGTCCTTATGATCTTCGTCATGCTGCGGTGTCCACGTGGCTCAGCTCCGGTGTGGAGCCTCAGCTCGTGGCAGAGTGCGCCGGCCACAGCGTGGCAGTGCCGTTCCGCGTGTGCGCGGAGTTCCTGAAGGACGGGGATGAGGCCGCGAACGCCAAGATCTCCGCTCGTCTGGAACGGCACGCCTAACGGGACTGGAGTCCTGTCCACGTCTCGTCCACGGACTCCGAGACAGGGCGTTCGAACGCGAGACAGAGTGAGACAGTGCGTCGATCGCGAGGCACATGACCAAGGGCCCGTGACCTGCTTAAACAGCAGGTCACGGGCCCTTGGTTTCCCGTGTGGCGGCGCCAGGATTCGAACCTGGGAAGGCTGAGCCGGCAGATTTACAGTCTGCTCCCTTTGGCCGCTCGGGCACACCGCCGGGGTTTGCCGCCCTTCGAACCGCTTTTCGGCGGTGCTCCGTGGCAACGACGTAAACAATACCCGATACGGAGGGGTGCTTCGCCACCCGATTGATCTGCGCTCGGAGGTCGGTGGGTGGCTAGGCTTGTCCGGATGCGGCCCGGGACCACACCGGGCTCGGCGCCCGCCCCCACGTACGCCGATACGCACGTACGCACCCATATACGCACCCCGATACAAGGAGCCACAGGACATGGCCGACTCCAGTTTCGACATCGTCTCGAAGGTCGAGCGGCAGGAGGTCGACAACGCCCTCAACCAGGCCGCCAAGGAGATCTCGCAGCGCTACGACTTCAAGGGCGTGGGTGCCTCGATCTCGTGGTCCGGTGACAAGATCCTGATGGAGGCGAACTCCGAGGACCGGGTGAAGGCTGTCCTCGACGTCTTCCAGTCCAAGCTGATCAAGCGCGGGATCTCGCTGAAGGCGCTGGACGCGGGCGAGCCCCAGCTCTCCGGCAAGGAGTACAAGATCTTCGCGTCGATCGAGGAGGGCATCTCCCAGGAGAACGCGAAGAAGGTCGCAAAGATCATCCGCGACGAGGGCCCGAAGGGCGTGAAGGCCCAGGTGCAGGGCGACGAGCTGCGGGTCAGCTCGAAGAGCCGCGACGACCTGCAGGCCATCATCGCCCTCCTGAAGGGCAAGGACTTCGACTTCGCGCTGCAGTTCGTGAACTACCGGTAGCCACTGCCGACAGCGGCCACCGGTGGTACGAGAAAGGGTGGGCACCCGGCGGGTGCCCACCCTTCTCGCCTGCTGGCTGCGGTCCGAGGGGTGTTCGTCGCGCTCAGTCGCGCGAGTTGCCGAACAGGAGGCGGTAGGCGATCAGGAGGACGAGCGAGCCGCCGATCGCCGCCGCCCAGGTCGTACCGTCGTAGAACTCCTTGGTGATCGGGTGGTCCAGCCAGCGGGCCGATATCCAGCCGCCGATGAACGCGCCCGCGATGCCGATGAGTGTCGTGCCGATGAAGCCGCCCGGGTCGCGGCCAGGCAGCAGGAACTTGGCGATGGCTCCGGCCAACAGACCGAGGATGATCCAACTGATGATGCCCATGGCCTGAACCTGCCCTTCCGTTCTGTGCCCGCACTGTCTTCGGCCTGTGACTTCCGTCGCGCAGGCTGTGCTTGCGGGCCGTGCGCGTAACGCTCCGCGCGGGGTGTTCGTGCTGTGTTGATGAAGAGGACGTCACGGCTGCACCCGGCGGTTGCAGCGATCAGTAGGGTGCGGCACATGACGCATTCCGGAGCCGAACTACGGCGCACCCTGGGAGTGGGAGACGCGGTGGTCATCGGGCTGGGCTCGATGATCGGCGCCGGGATCTTCGCCGCCCTGGGGCCGGCGGCGCACGCTGCCGGGTCCGGGCTGCTGCTCGGGCTGGCGGTCGCCGCCGTGGTCGCCTACTGCAATGCCACCTCCTCGGCTCGGTTGGCGGCTCTGTATCCGGCCTCCGGCGGCACGTACGTGTACGGGCGCGAGCGGCTCGGGCCGTTCTGGGGTTATCTCGCGGGCTGGTCGTTCGTGGTCGGGAAGACGGCCTCCTGTGCGGCGATGGCGCTCACCGTCGGGACGTATGTCTGGCCGGGGCAGGCGCATGCCGTGGCGGTCGCCTCGGTGGTGGCGCTGACCGCGGTGAACTACGGCGGGGTCCAGAAGTCGGCCTGGCTGACCCGGGCGATCGTGGCGGTGGTCCTGGCTGTCCTCGCTTGCGTGGTGGTCGTGTGCCTGGGGTCCGGGTCGTCCGACGCCGGTCGCCTGGACATCGGGGCGTCGGGCGGGATGGACGGGGTGCTCCAGGCGGCCGGTCTGCTGTTCTTCGCGTTCGCGGGGTACGCGCGGATCGCGACCCTCGGCGAGGAGGTGCGGGATCCGGCGCGCACGATCCCCCGCGCGATCCCGTTGGCCCTGGGCATCACGCTGGTGGTGTACGCGTGTGTGGCGGTGGCTGTCCTCTCCGTGCTGGGGGCGGGCGGTCTCGGGCACGCGACCGCGCCTCTCGCCGACGCGGTGCGGGCGGCCGGGGCGCCGGGGCTGGTGCCGGTGGTACGGGCGGGTGCCGCCGTGGCCGCGCTGGGCTCGCTGCTCGCCTTGATCCTGGGCGTCTCACGGACCACCCTGGCCATGGCGCGGGACCGGCATCTGCCCGGTGCACTGGCGGTCGTGCATCCGCGATTCCAAGTGCCGCACCGGGCCGAACTGGCCGTGGGCGCCGTGGTTGCCGTCCTGGCCGCCACGGTGGACGTACGAGGCGCGATCGGGTTCTCCTCCTTCGGTGTGCTGGCGTACTACGCGGTGGCCAACGCGTCGGCCTGGACGCTGGGTTCGGCTCCGGCGGGCCGGGTGGTGCCTGCGGTGGGGCTGCTCGGATGCGTGGTGCTGGCGTTCGCGCTGCCAGGGGTCTCGGTGGTGGTGGGGGCGGGTGTCCTGGCGGCTGGTGCGGTCGCGTACGGGGTACGACGACGGGTGTCAGATGGCGGGCGGTAGCGGCCGAGGCGGGGTCGGGAGCGTGTGACGGCGCACCCGGTCGGCCGACCGTGTGGCAACCGGGCGCCGTCGGCCATGGATTCATCATGCAAGACCCCACCGGCAACCGGGCGGGCCTGTGGACAACTGCCGAGCTGTGGAAAACCTGGCTGTGGAAAACCCGCTGTCAGGCGAGGCGGACTTCAACGCCTCTCTCGGCCAGGAATATGAGCAACTCGTCGAAGGTCGGCGGACGGTGGCCGGCAAGCGGGGTGACACCGAGGCAGGCGCGGGCGACCTCGGCGTCGTGCCAGACAAGGGTGAGGGGCGGGGCGGCGCCCCAGCGGCCTCGTAGGCAGTCGTTCAGGGCGTCGAGGCCCCAGCCGAAGTAACCACCGGGTCCGTTCACCGCCTCGCCCATCGCGCAGAAGAAACCGGGGGCGTCGGTGATGTGGCTGCCGTCGAGGTGATGGACAGTGCCGGAGGGCTGGTCCGGGCGGCCGTGCACGTGGTTCTCCCTGGCCGTGTCGAGCCAGAACCGGCGCCCGTCGGCATCGCATCGTGCCCAGCGATTGGGCTCCGCAGGCCGCCCGTCTCCCCACAGCTCCCACACCTCACGGGCCGCGAGTGGAGGCCGCTCCGACCAAAGGTCGAGGGTGAGATCGACGAGTCCCGCACCGCGGGCGGAGGGGATCCAGGCCCGCAGTTCGCCCTCTGCGGCGGCCTGCACGGGTCGGCCGGAGGAGTCGATGCGCAGGACCTTCACCTGACCGAGGTCCTCCTCGCCGGCGTCGAGCGCGGTGCGGAGGGCTCCTCGTGGCGAACAGCCCAGCAGTCGCAGCGGGGGCTCCAGGGGTTCGTCCTCGGCCGGTCGCACCCGGGCCAGGTCACGGCAGCTGCCCCGTGGCTCGTGCTCCGCGTCGAGCAGGCGGTAGCCCGGGGACAGCGGCGGGCACTGCGGGTAGTCGTACGGGTTGTCGTCGGGTTCTCGCGCTTCGACCGTGACGTCCCGCAGGGTCAGGTCCCGGGCGCAGGGGCGGACGTCGAGAACGCGTACGTCTTCGAGAGACCACTCCCCGACCGCCGTGCCGGACTTGTCGAGAATCTCCAGGGTGAGGGTGCCGAGCGGTGCCGTTCCCTCGGCACGCGCGCGTACGAGGGCTGCGGAGAGCTCGCCCTCGGGGGCGCAGCCCAGCAGTTCGTATCTGTCCCGCGTGGGAGGAGGCGGGTCGGCGAAGAGATCGTCGACGTCCTGGCACAGGGCCCACGTCTCCTCGTAGGCCCCCTCGTCCTCGAAGTCGGCCTGGCCGTCGTACGACAACAGGAGGTACTTCGGCTCCCCCACCCCCGGGTCCGCCTGTCAGCGGGTCGCGAACGGCTGGTCGGTCGGCACGATTTCGCGGCCCAGCGGGAACAGCGAGACCGGGATCAGCTTGAAGTTGGCGATGCCGAAGGGGATGCCGATGATCGTGACGCACAGGGCGATGCCGGTGACGATGTGACCGATGGCCAGCCACCAGCCGGCGAGGACCAGCCAGAGCACGTTGCCGAGGCACGAGGGGGCGCCCGCGTCGCGGCGTTCGATCGTGGTGTAGCCGAAGGGCCACAGGGCGTAGACACCGATGCGGAAGGCCGCTACGCCGAACGGGATGCCGATGATCGTGATGCACAGGAGCAGGCCCGCGGCCAGGTAGGCGAGGAACAGCCAGAAGCCGCTCAGGACGAGCCAAATGACGTTCAGGATGGTTTTCACTGGGGGTGACCTGCCATCTTCTCGAGCCGGGCGATGCGCTCCGCCATCGGCGGGTGTGTCGAGAACATCTTGGAGAGTCCCTGGCCAGGACGGAAGGGGTTAGCGATCATCATGTGACTCGCGGTCTCGATGCGGGGCTCGGGCGGCAACGGGAGCTGCTTGGTGCCCAGTTCGAGCTTGCGCAGGGCGCCGGCGAGGGCGAGGGGGTCGCCGGTGAGCTGGGCACCGGACGCGTCGGCCTCGTACTCCCTGGAGCGGCTGATGGCCAGTTGGATGAGGGAGGCCGCGAGCGGGCCCAGGATCATGATCAGCAGCATGCCGAGGAGGCCGGGGCCGTCGTCGTCGTCGGACCGGCCGATCGGGATCAGCCAGGCGAAGTTGACCAGGAACATGATCACGGAGGCGAGGGCGCCGGCGACCGAGGAGATCAGGATGTCCCGGTTGTAGACATGACTGAGTTCGTGGCCGATGACGCCGCGCAGTTCGCGCTCGTCCAGGATGCGCAGGATGCCCTCCGTGCAGCAAACGGCGGCGTTGCGCGGGTTGCGGCCCGTCGCGAAGGCGTTCGGCGCCTCCGTCGGGGAGATGTACAGGCGGGGCATGGGTTGGCGGGCCTGGGTGGAGAGTTCACGGACCATGCGGTAGAGGCCGGGTGCCTCGAACTCGCTGACGGGGCGGGCGCGCATCGCGCGTAGAGCGAGATTGTCGCTGTTCCAGTACGCGTATGCGTTGGTCCCCAGGGCGATCACGACCGCTACGACGAGCCCCATGCGGCCGAAGAAGCTGCCGATGACGATGATGAGCGCGGACAGTCCCCCAAGGAGTACTGCGGTCCTTAGCCCGTTGTGCCGGCGGTGCACGGTACGCCCTCCAAGTCGCGCAGCAGGGGAACCCTTTGCTTGCTGATCTCGCTCAATGATCTTGCTTACTGACTCCGATGCCACTGGTGCCGTGGTGTCACGTCCAGTGGACCCTCCCGCTCTGGTCAACGCCAGGCGAGGGCCTCTAGTTCCCTTGTGCGTACGGCGGCGTGCGTGGGCCGTCCGGGTGAGGGCGGGGGGACGCGGTCAGAAGAGCCCGGTGTCGGTGAAGCGCAGGACCAGCTGGGGTGCTCCGGAGAGGGCGATGCCGAGGACGCCGGTCAGGGCGATCGCGGCGGTGAGGGGGGCCGGGACACGGTGCTCGGCGGGCTCGCCCTCGGGGGCGCGGAACAGGAGGGTCGTCCACCGGAGGTAGTAGAACAGCGCGATCACGACGTTGACGGCCATCACCACGGCGAGCCAGCCGAGGCCCGCGTCCACGGCTGCGGAGAACACGGTGACCTTCGCGAAGAGCCCGATGATGCCCGGCGGCAGTCCGGCCAGGCAGAGCAGGAAGAAGGCCAGGAGGAGCGCGGCGAGGGGGTTCGACGCGTAGAGGCCTCGGTAGTCGGAGACGCGGTTGAGGGACTTCGTACGGCCGACCAGTGCGGCCACCGCGAAGGCGCCCAGGTTCACGGCGGCGTACATGAGGGCGTACGCGACCGTGGAGCCGATCGACCGCTCGGCGTTCTCGGAGTACGCGGCGGCGGCGATCGGGACGAGGAGATAGCCGGCCTGGCCGACGGACGACCAGGCGAGCAGGCGTACCGCGCTGTACGCGCGCGTGGCCTGTTGGCGGAGGGCGCCGACGTTGCCGACGGTCATGGTGAGGGCGGCCAGCGCGGCGAGCGCCGGGCCCCAGACGTCGGCGTACGACGGGAGGGCGACGACCGTGATGAGGATGAGGCCGGAGAAGCCGACCGCCTTGCCGACGACCGACAGATAGGCGGCGATCGGGAGGGGCGCGCCCACGTAGGTGTCCGGCACCCAGAAGTGGAACGGGACGGCGGCTGTCTTGAAGGCGAAACCGATGAGGGTGAGGACGACGCCGGTCTGGGTGAGGGTGTGGAGCTGCCCGTCGACGTTCTGGATGCGGTCGGCGATCTGGGTGAGGTAGAGGGTGCCGGTGGAGGCGTACACGAAGCTGATGCCCATGAGGCTGACCGCGGTCGCGGTGACCGAGGACAGGAAGAACTTCAGGGCCGCTTCGGAGGACTTCTTGTCGCCGTGCCTGAGGCCGACGAGCGCGAAGGCGGGCAGGGAGGCGACCTCCAGGGCGACGATCAGGGTCGCGAGGTCGCGGGAGGCGGGCAGGAGGGCGGCGCCGGCGGCGGAGGACAGCAGCAGGAACCAGTACTCCCCTTCGGGGAGTCCCTTGTCGGCGTCCTTGAGGGCGGTGACCGACAGGAGGGCGGAGAGGAGGGCGCCGCCGAGGACCAGGAGCTGGAGGACGAGGGTGAAGCGGTCGGCCGTGTAGCTGCATGCGTCGGGGGCGCCGGTCAGGCAGAAGGTGCTGCGGTCGCCGTCCAGGAGGGGCAACAGCATGAGCGTCGAGGCGGCGAGTCCCGCGACCGACAGCCGGCCGAGCAGCGCCTTCTTCTTTTCGCCGACGAACAGGTCGGCGACCAGGACGACGAGTCCGACGACCGCCGCGATGGTGGGCGGTGCGATGGCGAGCCAGTCGACGGACTGGACGAGATTCGCCGCCAGCGGCTGGGCGAGGGCGCTCATCGGGTGCCTCCTGCGAGGAGCTGCTGCACGGCCGGGTCGGTCAGGCCGAGGAGGGCCTTCGGCCAGAGGCCGGCGACGACGGTGAGGACGACGAGCGGGGTCCAGGCCGCGAACTCGTAGATCTGGACGTCGGCGAGCTTCGGAGCTTCCTGCCGTACCGCGCCCATGCAGACGCGGCGGACCAGGATCAGCATGTACGCGGCCGTCAGCAGCGTGCCGAACGCGCCGATCGCCATGAAGGTGAGGAAGGCGGGGCGGCTGAGGTCGTCGGCGGGGTTGAACGCGCCGAACAGCGCCAGCATCTCCCCCCAGAATCCGGCGAGGCCGGGCAGGCCGAGCGAGGCGACGGCGGCGAAGGCGAGCAGGCCGCCGAGGCGGGGGGCCTTGCCGTAGAGCGCCGCGCCGGTTTCCTCCGCGAGGGTGTCGAGGTCGGTGGTGCCGGTGCGGTCCTTCAGGGCCCCGACCAGGAAGAAGAGGAGGCCGGTGATGAGGCCGTGGGCGATGTTGGCGAACAGCGCGCCGTTCACGCCGGTCGGGGTCATGGTCGAGATGCCGAGCAGGACGAAGCCCATGTGACCGACGGAGGAGTAGGCGATCAGCCGCTTGAGGTCGCCCTTGGCTCCCTGCTTGGCCAGGGCCAGGCAGGCCAGGGATCCGTAGATGATCCCGACGACGGCGAAGGCGGCGAGGTAGGGCGCGAAGGTGCGGAAGCCGTCCGGCGTGATCGGCAGCAGAATCCGGACGAATCCGTACGTACCCATTTTCAGCAGCACGCCGGCCAGCAGGACCGATCCGACGGTCGGCGCGGCGGTGTGGGCATCGGGCAGCCAGCTGTGCAGCGGCCACATCGGCGTCTTGACCGCGAGCCCGATCCCGATCGCCAAAACGGCGATGACCTGCACGGATGTGGTCATCGACCGGCCGTTGTCAGTGGCGAGTGCCACCATGTCGAATGTGCCCGCCTTGATTCCGATCAGGAGCAGGCCGAGCAGCATGACGACGGAGCCGAGCAGCGTGAAGAGGATGAACTTCCAAGCCGCCTGGGTCCGTTGCTCACCGCCCCAGCGGGCGATGAGGAAGTACATCGGGATGAGGACCATCTCGAAGGCGAGGAAGAAGAGGAGCAGGTCGAGGACGGCGAAGGTCGCGAGGGTGCCGGACTCCAGGACGAGCAGCAGTGCGACGAAGGCCTTCGGGGTCGGACCCGCGGGCATCTTGAAATAGGAGTAGAGCGCGCAGAGGAAGGTCAGCAGCGCGGTCAGGACCAGAAGGGGGAGGGAGATGCCGTCGATGCCGAGGTGGATCCGCACATCGAGTGCGGGGATCCAGCTGATGTCGGTCGTGGCCTGCATCTTCGAGGGGTGGTCGTGGTCGAAGCCGAGCGTGAGGACGACCGCGGCGAGGAGGATCGCGCCGGTGACCGTCACGCCGTGCCGCAGCACGGCCTGCTCGGGTGACTTCCCCTTCAGTCCGGGCGGGGCCGGCAGCAGAGCCATGGCGGCGCCGAGAAGCGGGCCGACCACGATGAACGCCAGAAGGACCTGCATCACGGACTCGTTGATATCGATCACGCCTGCTCACGCTCCCGTGGCGACGAGGACGGCGGCGACCACCAGGACGACGGTGCCGGCGAGCAGCGCGCTCACATAGGTCTGCAGATTGCCGGTCTGGGCCCGCCGTACGGCGGCTCCCAGCAGACGGGGCAGCGCACCCGCGCCGCGTACGTAGGTCTCGACGACCTCGCGGTCGAGGAACCGGACGAGGGTGGCTCCGGCCTGGACCGGTCGGACGAAGAGGGCCGTGTACACGGCGTCGAGGTGGAAGCCGACGGCCGCGTGGCGGTGCAGCGGGCCGAGCAGGAGACGGCCCGGGTCCGCCGGGTCGGGCGCATAGGCCACGTCTCCGTAGGCGGGCTTGTGGCTGGCAATGGCCTCGGCCTCCACCTGACCGGCGTCGCCCTCGGGGTGGGCCGCGACCGCACCCAGCGGGACGCGGGCCGCGAGAGCGTTGGTGTGCCGCCAGGCCGCGTAGGTGACGATGCCGCCGACCAGGGCCACACCCGTGCCGAGGACGGAGGTGGTCGGGGTCGGGGTCAGGTCACGGCCGTCGAACCAGTCGGGCAGCACGCGGTAGGCGAGTGCGCCGACGGCGAGGGACGGGACGGCAAGCACCCACAGCACCGCGGTCATGGTGAGGGGCTGTCTGCCGTGGTCGGGGGCCTCGGCGCCCCGGCCGCGGAAGGCCAGCAGCCACAGACGGATCGCGTACGCGGCGGTGAGGAGGGCGGTGACCAGGCCGGCGACGAGGACGGTCCAGCCCGCGGCACCGGGGGCGTGCTCCGTGTGCCCGGTGGCCACGTGCTCGGCGGCGCCGAGGACGGACTCCTTGGAGAAGAAGCCGCTGAAGGGCGGGATCGCGGCGAGCGCGAGGAGCGCCACGGTCATCGTCCAGTAGGCGTCGGGGACACGGTCGCGCAGGTGGCCCATGCGGGACATGGCGGCCAGCGAGTTGGTGCCGGCGGCGTGGATGATCACGCCCGCCGCGAGGAACAGCAACGCCTTGAAGGCGCCGTGCGAGAGGAGGTGGAAGACGGCGGCTCCGCGGTCGCCGACGGCGAGGGCGCCGGTCATGTAGCCGAGCTGACCGATCGTCGAGTAGGCGAGGACGCGCTTGATGTCGTCCTGGGCGAGCGCGGCGAGCGCCGAGCCGGTCATCGTGACGGCGGCCATGACGGCGAGGACCACCATCGCGGCCTGCGAGGCCTCGAAGACCGGGAGGAGACGGGCGATGAAGTAGACACCGGCGGCGACCATCGTCGCGGCGTGGATCAGCGCGGAGACGGGGGTCGGGCCCGCCATCGCGTCGGGGAGCCAGGTGTGCAGCGGGAACTGCGCCGACTTGCCCGCCACGCCGGCCAGGAGCAGCAGGGCGATGAGGGTCGGGTGGTCGAGTCCGCCGCTCGCGACGGCGCCGAGGACGCTGGTGATGCGGAAGGACCCGGCGTCGGTGGCCAGCGCGAACAGACCGATCAGGAAGGGGACGTCGCCCAGCTTGGTGACCAGGAAGGCCTTGAGGGAGGCGGCGCGGGCCTCCGGGGTCTCCCAGTAGTGGCCGACCAGGAAGTACGAGCAGATGCCCATGATCTCCCAGCCGACCAGCAGCACCATCAGGTCGCCGGAGTAGACGACGAGCAGCATCGCGGAGGTGAAGAGGGAGACGAGGGCGGCGTACGAGGGGTAGCGCGGGTCGTCGCGGAGGTAGCCCGTGGAGTAGATCTGCACGCAGGTGGCGACGAGGCCGACCAGGACTGCGACGAGGGCAGCGAAGCCGTCGATGTGCAGGGCCAGTTCGATCGGGACCGAGCCGGTGGGCGTGAGCTCGGTGGCGGCGTCGACGGCGTGGTCGCCGCCCTGGCGCACGGCGACCACCGCGGCGAGCGCGAGGGCGGCGAGCGTCGGCAGGACGGCGAGCGGGCGGACGAAGCCGGGGGCCGTGCGGCCCAGGAGCAGGCCGGCGGCTGCGCCCAGGAACGGAAGGAGGGGGACGAGGACGGCGAGGGTGGTCGTGGTCACGCGGTGGCCTCAGCCTTCCCGGCCCGGTCGGCCTGCTCGGCCGTGCGGGCGTCGCTGTCGGAGCCGTCGAGGCCGTCCGCCGGGTGGCTCTCGTGGCCCTCGGCGGTGTCGCGGAGCTTGTCGATGTCCGCGGTGCCGCGATTGCGGTGGACGGCGAGGACGATCGCCAGGCCGATACCGATCTCGGCGGCGGCGATGGCGATGGTGAAGAGGGTCAGGGCCTGCCCGGAGTGCAGGGTCTCCTCGGCGGCCCGGCTGAGCCAGACGTCGAAGGCGACGAGGTTGAGGTTGACGGCGTTGAGCATCAGCTCGACCGACATCAGGACCAGGATCGCGTTGCGCCGGGCGAGGACGCCGTACAGGCCGGTGCAGAAGAGGAGGGCGGAGAGGACGGCGGGATAGGCGAGGTGCATCAGCGGGCCCCTTCCGTGTCGCGCCGGGTGCCCCGGGCGCCGGGGACGCCCGGGCCGGTGCTCGCCGCGTCCGCCTTGGTCTTGCGGGAGAGGACGATCGCGCCGACCAGGGCGGCGAGGAGGAGGACGGAAAGGGCCTCGAAGGGGAGGACCCAGTTCTGGAAGAGGCTGGCGCCGGTGGCCTCGGTGGAGCCGGCTGCCGGGCCGCTCAGGTCGATCCAGGTGGTGCGGAAGGCGTCCACGACGACCCAGACCAGGGCGGCCGCGGCGGCGACGGCCACGGTGAGGGCGGCCCAGCGGTTGCCGGAGTCGGCGTCCGGGGAGCGGCCGATGGGGGCCCTGGTGAGCATCAGACCGAACAGGAGGAGGACGACGACGGAACCGACGTAGATGAGGACCTGCACCCAGGCGATGAACTCGGCGGTGAGCAGGAGGTACTCGACGGCGAGGCCGCCGAGGGCGACCACCAGCCACAGGGCGGCGTGCACCAGCTGCTTGGTGGTGACGGTGACCAGTGCGGCGCCGAAGGTGACCAGGCCGACGAGGAGGAAGGCGATCTCGACGCCGGTCGGGGAGAGGAAGCCGTGGGTCTCGGTGGCGGCCGTGAGGGTCACGGCGGAGGCCGGGGTCACGACTCTCCCTCCGTCGGCTCGGCCTGCGCCGCGGCGAGCTTCTCCGCCGTCTTGCGGGCGGCGGCGATCTCCTTCGGCTCCTCCGCGGCGGGGTCGAGGGCGGGCGGGGCCGGGACGGTCCACATCCACTCGCGGAGCTTGTCGCGCTCGTGGGTGAGGTCGCGGATGTCGGTCTCGGCGTACTCGAACTCCGGGGACCAGAACAGGGCGTCGAAAGGACAGACCTCGATGCAGATACCGCAGTACATGCACAGGGAGAAGTCGATGGCGAAGCGGTCGAGGACGTTGCGGCTGCGTTCGCGGCCGCCGGGGGTCGCCGCCGGGACGGTCTCCTTGTGGGAGTCGATGTAGATGCACCAGTCCGGGCACTCGCGGGCGCACAGCATGCAGACCGTGCAGTTCTCCTCGAAGAGGCCGATCACACCGCGGGTGCGGGGCGGGAGGTCGGGCTGGACGTCCGGGTACTGCTCGGTGACGGTCTTCCGCGTCATCGTGCGGAGGGTGACGGCCAGGCCCTTGGCGAGGCCACTGCCAGGAATGCGGGACCGGGTG
Organism: Streptomyces sp. MMG1533; assembly: GCF_001279775.1. GTDB lineage: Bacteria > Actinomycetota > Actinomycetes > Streptomycetales > Streptomycetaceae > Streptomyces. The sequence continues at coordinate 21,007 of NZ_LGDG01000237.1, forward strand.
GGCGGAAGAGGCTCAGCCATGGTTACTGGATCACCACCTTGACGATGCCGGTGAGGGCGATCTGAGCGAGGGAGAGGGGGACTAGGAGGGTCCAGGAGAGTTTCTGGAGCTGGTCCTCGCGCAGGCGGGGATAGGTGACGCGGAGCCAGATGACGACGAAGGCCAGCACGGCCGCCTTCAGGAGGGTCCAGACCCAGCCGAGGCCGTCGGCTCCCCAGGGGCCGTGCCAGCCGCCCAGGAAAAGGACGGTGGTCAGGCCGCAGAGGACGACGATCCCGGCGTACTCGGCGAGAAGGAACAGGGCGAAGCGCAGGCCGGTGTACTCGGTGTACGCGCCGAAGATGATCTCCGAGTCGGCGACGGGCATGTCGAAGGGCGGGCGCTGGAGTTCGGCGAGGCCGGCGACGAAGAAGACGATCGCGCCGACGATCTGCCAGGGCAGCCACCACCACTCGAAGGCGTCGAGGATGCCGGGGAGCGAGACCGTCCCGGCTGCCATGGCCACCGAGGCGGCGGTGAGCAGCATCGGGAGTTCGTAGGCGAGGAGTTGGGCGGCGGTGCGCAGGCCGCCGAGGAGGGAGAACTTGTTGGCGGAGGCCCATCCGGCCATGAGTGAGCCGAGGACGCCTACGCCCATCACGGCCAGCACGAAGAAGACGCCCGCGTCGATGACCTCGCCGACGGCGCCCTCGCCGGGGCCGATGGGGATGGCGAGGAGGACCAGGAGATACGGGAGGAGGGCGACAGCGGGGGCGAGTTGGAAGATACGGCGGTCCGCGCCCGCGGGTACGACGTCTTCCTTCTGCGCGAACTTCACGCCGTCCGCTACGAGTTGGGCCCAGCCGTGGAAGCCACCGGCGTACATCGGGCCGAGGCGGCCCTGCATGTGGGCCATGACCTTGTGCTCGGTCTGGCCGACGATCAGGGGGAAGGTGAGGAAGACGACGAAGATGATCAGGAGTCGCAGGGCGACGTCGAGTGCGTCATTCACTGCGGGCCTCCTGCGGGATCTTCGGGAGTGGGGGTGGGGGCAGGCTTGGGGCCGGGCTTGGGGCCGGGTGCCTGCTCGGCTTCGGCTTTGCGCTCGGCTTCGGGTACCTGATCGGGCTCGGCTACCTGATCGGGCTCGGCTACCGGTGCCTGCTCGGCGTTGGATGCCGGGGCGTTCCCGGCCTCGGTCCTCGGCTCGGGCTCGGCCTCGGTCCTCGGCTCGGGCTCGGCCTCGGTCCTCGGCTCGGGCTCGGGCTCGGGCTCGGTCCTCGGCTCAGGCTCGGCACTCGGCTCAGGCCTGGCGCTCGGCTCAGGCCTGGCGCTCGGCTCAGGCTCAGTGCCTCGCTCGGGTTCCGGTTCGGCGAAGGCCGGGCGGGCGTGGTGCCAGGGAGCGTCCGGGCTGCGCGGGGTGGTGGGGGCCTTCGGGGGCGTGCCCTCGGTCTGCGGAGGTGCGGCGGCCTCGTCGGTGTCGCCGGCCGACGCCGCCGCGCCCGGCGTGGGTCGCTGACTCGCCGACCCCTCCGAAGCGGTGCGCGCCCGACGCCGGGCGCCCGGCGCCTCGGTGGCCGTGGCATCAGTGGTCCGCGTATCCGGGGCGGACGCATCCGTGGATCGCGTATCCGAGGCCGTGGCATCCGTGGCCCGCGTATCCGAGGCCGCCGCATCCCTGGACTGGGACGTCGTCTCGGTCTGGCTCGCGGAACCCTCCGCCGCGGTGCGGGAACGCCTCGGCCCGGCGGGAGCGGCCGCAGCCGCCGCCCCCTCCACCGGAGACGCCTCCGCCTGACTCGCCGAACCCTCCGCCGCCGTACGAGACCGCCTCGGCCCGGCCGGCGCACCCGCAGTCGGCGACTCCTCCACCCGACCCGCCGCCCCCTCCACCGGAGCCGGCGACGCCTCCGTCTGGCTCGCCGAGCCCTCGGATGCCGTGCGGGCCCGGCGTACGGGCCGTTCGCCCGCCGCTCGTGCCGGCCGTTCGCCCGGCGCCGCGCGGCCCGCGCCGCGGGCAGGGCGGGTCGGGGCCGGGGGGAGCTGGCCCTTCAGGGGGCCCCATTCGTTGGGGTCGGGGACGCCTGGGGGGAGCATCTGGCGGCGTTTGGGGCCGCCGTGTTCGGACTCGCCGGGTTCTTTGGCGCCCGGCCAGGCCTTGGCGACCCGGGCCGCGAGGACGAAGTCCTTGCGGAGGGGGTGGCCTTCGAAGCCCTCCGGGAGCAGGAGGTGGTCCAGGGAGGGGTGGCCCTCGAAGGCGACGCCGAACATCTCGTGGGTCTCGCGTTCGTGCCAGGCGGCGCCCGCGTACACGTCGACGGCGGTCGGCAGGGCGGGGGCCTCGTGCGGGACGGTCGTACGGACGAGCAGGCGGCGTACCGGGGCGAGTGCCACGACGTGGGCCGAGACGCGGAAGCCCGTGCCCGGTTCGTCGACCGCGCTGAGCCAGTCGAAGTAGGTGCAGCCGAGACGGTCGCGGGCCGTTTGCAGCGCCGCGATCCAGGAGGCGGGCGGCACGTCCACCGTCAGGACCTCGTACGACTCCTCAGCCGTGGCCTCCGCGCCGAACAGTTCCTCGGCGGGGGCGGGCAGCCAGCCGACCACGGTCATCGCGCATCCCCCTCGGCGGCCGGCGGCCGCACCAGCCCGCTCTGCAGGGCCGCGGCCGAAGGCCGGGCAGCCGTCCCGTACCGCTCCCCCAGGGACTCCCGGGCGATCTTCTCCTGGAGTTTGAGGATCCCCTGGAGCAGCGCCTCGGGCCGGGGCGGGCAGCCGGGGACGTAGACGTCGACCGGGATGATCTGGTCGACGCCCTTGGTGACGGAGTACGAGTCCCAGTACGGGCCGCCGCAGTTGGAGCACGCGCCGAAGGAGATGACGTACTTCGGCTCGGGCATCTGCTCGTAGAGGCGCTTCACGGCCGGCGCCATCTTGTCCGTGACCGTGCCGGAGACGACCATCAGGTCGGCCTGGCGAGGGCCGGGCGCGAAGGGGATCACGCCGAGGCGGATGAAGTCGTGGCGGGCCATCGACGCGGCGATGAACTCGATCGCGCAGCAGGCGAGGCCGAAGTTGAAGACCCAGAGGGAGTAGCGGCGGCCCCAGTTGAGGACCACCTTCATCGGCTCGGGGGCGAGGCGCGCGAGGGCGCCCAGGCGCTTCGGCTCCGGGAGGTACACGGGCTCGGAAACGGTTTCGGAAGGAGTCTCGGAAGGAGTCGAGGTCACGTCCATGCCAGAACACCCTTCTTGTAGGCGTACAGCAGGCCCACGGCCAGGAAGCCGAGAAAGATGAACATCTCGACGAGCGTCGTCGCCCCGTACCCGTCCCCGGCAAACACCGTCGCCCAGGGGAACAGGAAGATCGAGTCGACGGCGAAGATGACGTACAGGAAGGCGTAGACGTAGTAGCGGACCTGGGTGTGGGCCCAACCCTCGCCGACGGGGTCGACGCCGCACTCGTACGTCAGGAGCTTCTCGGGGGTGGGGACCACAGGGCGCAGCAGCCGCCCTGCTCCGAAGGCGACGGCCACGAACAGCACGCCGACGACGGCGAGCAGCCCGACGACCGAGTACGACTGGAAGTAGTCCGCCGCAACGACGACGGTCGGTTCCGGCACGTCAGTCCCTCGCTCCCTGACCTTGGACTCTGTTCGACGATCTGTACGCACGGGAGTCTAGGCCCTGCTAAAGAGACCGTAAGCAGCCCGTCACGCCTTGGCAGAAGCCACAGGTCGCCGGGGTGGGGTTATCCCCAGGCGATCGCGGCGGTCCGCCTCATGGCGCGGGGGCCCGCCGCGCGGCACGCTAACCCATATGACCGAACGTCTCCCGACCTCGAGACCCATCGGGGAGGCGGACAGCGACCGCCTGCCGCCTGTCCGTTTCGCCTTCGACCGGCACACCTGGAAGGAGATCGCGCACCTCCTGGCGAACCTTCCCGTGGCGCTGCTCGGCTTCACCTACGTCGTGACGGTGCTGTTCACCGGCTTCTGGCTGACCGTGACGGTGATCGGCTTCCCGCTGCTGGCGGCCGGCCTGATGGGCGCCCGGCAACTGGGCAAGCTGGAGCGGGCGCGGGCCAGGGCGCTGCTCGGGGTGCGGATCGCCGAGCCGAGCCCCCTTCCCCTGCGCAGCAGCAGGAGCGGCTTCTTCGCGCAGCTGTGGATGGGGATCAAGGACCCGGTGGGCTGGCGCACGGTGCTGTACGACTTCATCCGGCTGCCCTGGGGTGTCCTCACCTTCGCCATCACTCTGACCTCGTTGTTCGTGCTGTGGCCGGTGCTGCCGTTCATCGCGCGGGGGCTGAGCAACGTGGACCGGGTGATGGTGCGCGGCCTGCTGTCGCCCTCCGACGAGCTGGAGCGGCGGATCGCCGAGCTGGAATCGGACCGGGGGGTCGTGGTCGACACGGCCGCGGCCGATCTGCGGCGCATCGAGCGCGATCTGCACGACGGGGCACAGGCCCGGCTGGTCAACCTGGCCATGGGTCTTGGCCTGGCCAAGGAGAAGCTGCTGGAGGATCCGGACACGGCGGCGGCGATGGTCGCGGAGGCGCACGGCGAGGTCAAGCTGGCGTTGCAGGAGCTGCGGGATCTGGCCCGGGGCATCCATCCCGCCGTACTGACGGACCGCGGCCTGGACGCCGCGCTGTCCTCCGTCGCCTCGCGCTGCACGGTGCCGGTGAAGGTGACGGCCGACCTGCCCGCCAGACCGGCCGCGGCCATCGAGGGCATCGCCTACTTCACCGTCTCGGAGCTGCTGCAGAACATCAGCAAGCACAGCGGGGCGAGGACCGCGTCGGTCGACGTGTGGCGGGCCGACGACCGGCTGCTCATCCAGGTGTGGGACGACGGCCGTGGCGGCGCACGCCTCGACGGCGGTACGGGCATGCGCGGCCTCGCCGACCGGCTGGGCGCGGTCGACGGCCTGTTCGTCATCGACTCGCCGCCGGGTGGGCCGACCGTGGTCACGGCGGAGCTGCCATGGCGGGACCGGTCGCTCGACGCGAGGGAGCCCAGGGGGGCAGAAGAGTCCAGGGAGTCCAGGAGGTAGGGAAAACCCCCCGTCCAAGACGCCGACGGACTCCATGGTCCGCGGACCTGCGGCCTAGCAGGGTGGAAGTACGACGGCACAGCCTCGGGACCAGCAGGGTCTGCGGAGCCTCAGGACGAGTAGAAACGGACGACGCCGATGGCCACGGACTACGGACAGGGCTACGGGCACGACAGCGGGCTCGGGTTCGCGGAGAGCACGCGGGGGCATCGGCTGCCCTCCGCGCTGCGGGCACCGTTCGAGGCGCGCAGCTGGAGCGAGCTGGCGTATGTGCTGCTGGGCCTGCCGATCAGCGTGCTGCTGTTCACGTACGCCGTCACGATGGTGTCCCTCGGCGCGGGCCTGCTCGTGACGTTCCTCGGGATTCCGGTGCTGGCGGCGGGGCTGGCGGGGTGCCGGGGGTTCGGCGCGCTGGAGCGGGGCCGGGCGCGCGGGCTGCTGGGTCTCGAGGTGGGCAACCCCGAGCCGCTGCGGATGAAGAAGCAGGGCGTGATGGCGTGGATGGGGGCCGTCCTCAAGAGCGGCACCTCCTGGCGGACCCTGCTGTACTCGCTGCTGTACCTGCCGTGGTCGGTGTTCTCGTTCACCGTCGCCGTCAACTTCTTCGCGATCGGCTGGACGCTGATGACGTACCCGCTGTGGTTCTGGCTCTTCCCGCTGTACGGCGGACAGGACGGGCTCCAGCTGTACGGCGACGAAGGCCACCACATCTATCTCGACAACCCCTTCGAGATCGCCGTCACGGCGCTGGTGGGGCTGTTGTTCACGCTGGCCACGCCGTGGATCGTGCGGGCGCTGACGATGGTGGACCGGGTGCTGGTGCACGGGCTGCTCGGGCCGACGCGGTTGTCGGCGCGGGTGGTGGAGCTGGAGTCGGACCGGGGGGTCGTCGTCGACACGGCCGCGGCGGACCTGCGGCGTATCGAGCGGGACCTGCACGACGGGGCGCAGGCCCGGCTGGTGGCGTTGGCCATGGATCTGGGGCTGGCGAAGGAGAAGCTCACGGAGGATCCGCAGGCCGCGGCGCGGATGGTGGACGACGCGCACGGTGAGGTGAAGACGGCGCTGCAGGAGCTGCGGGACCTGGCGCGCGGGATCCATCCGGCGGTGCTGACGGACCGGGGTCTGGATGCGGCGCTGTCCGCGGTGGCGTCCCGGTGCACCGTGCCGGTGCAGGTGGAGGTGGATCTGCCCGCGCGGCCGGCGGCGGCGATCGAGGGGATCGCGTACTTCTCGGTGTCGGAGCTGCTGCAGAACATCAGCAAGCATGCGCGGGCCACGTGGGCGTCGGTGGATGTGTGGCGGGTGGAGAACCGGCTGATGCTGCAGGTCGTGGACGACGGGGTGGGCGGAGCCGACACGTCCGGCGGGTCGGGGCTGGCCGGGCTGGCCGAGCGGCTGGACGCGGTGGACGGGATTCTGGTGGTGGACTCGCCGGCGGGCGGGCCCACCCGGATCACCGCGGAGTTGCCTTGGCGGACGGAGCCGGCAATGCGGTGAGGCAGTGATGCGGTGAGGCGGTAATGCAGTGATCCGCTCGGATGGCGGCGGGGTGGGCGGCGGGGTGGTGTTTCGCCCCCGCCGCCCTTACCCGTTCCCGTCCCCGTCCCCAGGGGCTCCGCCCCTTCGACCCCGCCAGGGGGCTCCGCCCTGGACCCCCGTTCGGCCTGAGCGGCCTCGTCCTCAAACGCCGGACGGGCTGGTTGCACCGGCCCGGCCGGTGATCGACAACCGGCCGTGCAGGGGCCGAAACACGCCGTGCCGTGCAGGTATTGCCGTTGATTCCCGTTGCCCCGGCCCGCCCGGGTCCGAATGCTGGAATGCTGGACCATGTCGTCCGGGCGGGCGTGGAGTCGGGGCTGTGGGGGGCCGAGGATCGTGGAGGACAGGGTGCGGGTGGTCATCGCCGAGGATTCGGTGCTGCTCAGGGAGGGCCTGACCCGGTTGCTGACCGACCGTGGGCACGACGTCGTCGCCGGGGTGGGCGACGGGGACGCGCTGATCAAGACCATCACCGAGCTGGACTCGGAGGGTGCGCTGCCGGACGTCGTCGTCGCCGACGTGCGGATGCCGCCCACGCACACCGACGAAGGTGTGCGGGCCGCCGTACAGCTGCGCAAGGCGCATCCCGGTCTCGGGGTGCTGGTGCTGTCGCAGTACGTGGAGGAGCGTTACGCCACCGAACTGCTGGCAGGTTCCAGTCACGGGGTCGGCTACCTGCTGAAGGACCGGGTAGCCGAGGTGCGTGAGTTCGTGGACGCGGTGGTGCGGGTGGCCCAGGGCGGTACGGCCCTGGACCCCGAGGTCGTCGCGCAGCTGCTGGGGCGCAGCCGCAAGCAGGACGTGCTCGCGGGACTCACCCCGAGGGAGCGTGAGGTCCTGGGGCTGATGGCCGAGGGCCGGACCAACTCCGCGATCGCCCGGCAGCTGGTTGTGAGCGACGGAGCCGTCGAGAAGCACGTCAGCAACATCTTTCTGAAGCTCGGGCTGTCCCCCAGTGACGGGGACCATCGGCGCGTACTCGCGGTCCTCACCTACTTGAACTCCTGAGGGCCTGACACCGTGTCAGAAACGGGGCGACCACTGAGCGGGATGCGCGGTCCCGTCGATCCCGAGAACCGAAGAATGAAGGGCAGCGTCTTCAAAAGGAAGCGCCGGGGCGGGTAAATCGTGACAAGTCGGTGCGCTGAACCGTCTCAAAAGCGTGTCCATCATGCGAATGACCCAAGGAAGGCGACCCTTACGGTCGTAGGGTTGATCCTGGGAGGGCCTGCGGGACGGCCGCTCCCAGACAGCCGCCTCGAGGGAGGTCCAGTTCAGTGACGCAGGTCAGTAGTCCAGCGGAGCAGGCCGACGGAACCGTCGTGGGAGAGCAGCGCAAAGCGGCAGGCGTGAAGGACGTCCGCCGCCTGGACCGGGTGATCATCCGTTTCGCGGGTGACTCGGGTGACGGTATGCAGCTCACCGGTGACCGTTTCACCTCGGAGACGGCGTCCTTCGGCAACGACCTGTCGACCTTGCCGAACTTCCCGGCCGAGATCCGCGCCCCCGCCGGCACCCTGCCCGGCGTCTCCTCCTTCCAGCTGCACTTCGCCGACCACGACATCCTCACGCCGGGTGATGCGCCGAATGTGCTGGTCGCCATGAATCCGGCGGCCCTCAAGGCGAACATCGCCGATCTGCCGCGCGGCGCGGAGATCATCGTCAACACGGACGAGTTCACCAAACGGGCGATGCAGAAGGTCGGGTACGCCACCTCGCCCCTGGAGGACGGTTCACTCGACGGCTACCACCTCCATCCGGTCCCTCTGACCACACTGACGGTGGAAGCCCTCAAGGAATTCGACCTCACCCGCAAGGAGGCCGAGCGCAGCAAGAACATGTTCGCGCTCGGTCTCTTGTCGTGGATGTACCACCGGCCGACCGAGGGCACCGAGAAGTTCCTCAAGTCGAAGTTCGCCAAGAAGCCGGACATCGCGGCCGCGAACATCGCCGCCTTCCGCGCGGGCTGGAACTTCGGCGAGACGACGGAGGACTTCGCGGTCTCGTACGAGATCGCCCCGGCGACGACGGCGTTCCCGACCGGCACCTACAGAAACATCTCCGGGAACCTTGCCCTGTCCTACGGACTGGTCGCCGCGTCCCGCCAGGCGGACCTGCCGCTGTTCCTGGGCTCGTACCCGATCACCCCGGCCTCGGACATCCTGCACGAGCTGAGCAAGCACAAGAACTTCGGCGTGCGCACCTTCCAGGCCGAGGACGAGATCGCCGGTATCGGTGCGGCGCTGGGTGCGGCCTTCGGCGGTTCGCTGGCGGTGACCACGACGTCCGGTCCGGGTGTGGCGCTCAAGAGCGAGACGATCGGGCTGGCGGTGTCCCTGGAGCTGCCGCTCCTGGTCATCGACATCCAGCGCGGCGGCCCGTCGACCGGTCTGCCGACCAAGACCGAGCAGGCGGACCTGCTCCAGGCCATGTACGGCCGCAACGGCGAGGCGCCGGTACCGATCGTCGCCCCGTGCACGCCTGCCGACTGCTTCGACGCGGCTCTGGAGGCGGCGCGGATCGCGCTGACGTATCGCACGCCGGTGATGCTCCTGTCGGACGGCTACCTGGCCAACGGCTCCGAACCCTGGCGCATCCCCGACCTCGACGAGCTGCCCGACCTGCAGGTGCAGTTCACCCAGGGCCCGAACCACACCCTGGACGACGGCACCGAGGTCTTCTGGCCCTACAAACGGGATCCGCAGACCCTCGCCCGCCCCTGGGCGATCCCCGGCACCCCCGGCCTGGAGCACCGCATCGGCGGCATCGAGAAGCAGGACGGCACCGGCAACATCTCCTACGACCCCGCCAACCACGACTTCATGGTCCGCATCCGCCAGGCCAAGATCGACGGCATCGACGTACCGGATGTGGAAGTCGACGACCCGCACGGAGCACGGACCCTGGTACTCGGCTGGGGCTCCACCTACGGACCCATCACCGCGGCCGTACGGCGGCTGCGCACGGCCGGCGAGTCCATCGCGCAGGCCCACCTGCGCCACCTCAACCCCTTCCCCACCAACCTCGGCACCGTCCTGAAGAGCTACGACAAGGTGGTGATCCCCGAGATGAACCTCGGCCAGCTCGCCGCCCTCGTCCGGGCGAAGTACCTCGTCGACGCCCACTCCTACAACCAGGTCAACGGCATGCCGTTCAAGGCCGAACAGCTCGCCACGGCTCTGAAGGAGGCCATCGATGACTGAGACGTCCACGGAAGGCACGGACACGATCGAGTCGCTCTCGCTCGTCCCCAAGGCCGAGGCCCGCCAGTCCATGAAGGACTTCAAGTCCGACCAGGAAGTGCGCTGGTGCCCCGGTTGCGGTGACTACGCGATCCTCGCCGCGGTCCAGGGCTTCATGCCCGAACTGGGCCTGGCCAAGGAGAACATCGTCTTCGTCTCGGGCATCGGCTGCTCCTCCCGCTTCCCGTACTACATGAACACGTACGGCATGCACTCCATTCACGGCCGCGCCCCCGCCATCGCCACCGGACTGGCCTCCAGCCGACGGGATTTGAGCGTGTGGGTGGTGACGGGTGACGGCGACGCGCTGTCGATCGGCGGCAACCACCTGATCCACGCCCTGCGCCGCAACGTGAACCTGAAGATCCTCCTCTTCAACAACCGGATCTACGGCCTCACCAAGGGCCAGTACAGCCCGACCTCCGAGGTCGGCAAGATCACCAAGTCGACGCCGATGGGGTCGCTGGACGCCCCCTTCAACCCGGTGTCCCTGGCGATCGGCGCGGAGGCGTCCTTCGTCGCCCGGACCATCGACTCCGACCGCAAGCACCTGACGGAGGTCCTGCGGCAGGCGGCCGCCCACCCGGGCACGGCGCTGATCGAGATCTACCAGAACTGCAACATCTTCAACGACGGCGCCTTCGATGCCCTCAAGGACAAGCAGAAGGCCGAGGAAGCGGTGATCCGCCTGGAGCACGGGCAGCCGATCCGCTTCGGCACGGACCGCTCGCGCGGCGTCGTACGCGACGCGGCGACCGGCGACCTGAAGGTGGTCACGGTGACCCCGGAGAACGAGGCGGACGTGCTGGTCCACGACGCCCACGCGACGTCCCCGACAACGGCGTTCGCCCTGTCGCGGCTGGCCGACCCCGACACCCTCCACCACACCCCGATCGGCGTGCTGCGGTCCGTGGAGCGACCGGTGTACGACACGCAGATGGCCGACCAACTGGACACGGCGATCGAACAGAACGGCAAGGGGGACCTGGCGGCGCTGCTGGCGGGCGGGGACACCTGGACGGTCGTGGGCTGAGCGAGGGTTGACGGTTGATGACGGTTGAGGGCCTGGGTGCGGTACCGCGCCCAGGCCCTCGGTGTCGTCGAGACGTCAGGCGCTGGGGGATGTCCTGAGGGCAGCCTTGTCCCTCAACAGTCGGACGGCGCCCCCGAGTCGGGCCCCACGACCCACCACCCCTCCAGATCATCGAGCCGCTCCTCCATGATGGCGTCGACAGCCCGGCCGGTCCTTGCCTCCAGCGAGTCCGGCGGCAGTTCCTGCCGGTGCTCGGACGTCAGCCGCCAGTACTCGGCGAAGAGAGAGTTCTTGCTCAGCACCTTCAGGTGCCCGAGGAGTTCGCTCCGATCTGCCACTCCGACCCGGTGGGCAAGCAGGAGCAGCCCGTACTCCCGGTTGGCGAAGAGCATCTGGCGCTGCTGGTCCACGGAGAGTCCGTCCAAGGTACTCAACGCTGCGGCGAGCACCGGGTCGCCGATCGCGTGGTCCAGTTGCCCGACGAAGAATCCGTGCATCCGGATCTCGTTCGCGAGCCGGAGCTCCTGCGCCACCGCGGCCATGCCCTCCCCGAGGAGGGTGAGCGCTTGGGTCAGGCCCCGTAAGAGTTCCTCTTGATCTGGTACGGCCATGTCGACACACCCCCGCGTCACGAGAAACCACCCCGCCCATCAGGGTGCACGGCCGCACAAGTGGGGGCGGGAGGCGGAAAGGGGGCGCACGGATGGACGCACCGCGCGAATCGCCCGCCTTGCCTTCCGCAGTCACGCAGAGGCGCAGGCGTCACGGGTCACGGGTCACAGGTGACGCGTCAACGTCAGGCGTCCGGGATATCCCTTTTGGCACGGATGAGGGTCTCGCGATCGATCACGACGATCCGCTCGTAGTCGGCTCGCGCCGCGTCCGGGGGAAGGAGAGGGTCCAAGTCGGCGGTGGCTTCCGTACCGATGACCGCGAACCTGCCGTCACTCAACTCAAAGACGTCCGGACAGGTTTCGACGGTTTGACTGCCCCGCAGCTTGGGTGGGTCTCCGATGCGGCGGACAACACTGAGAGCAGAGATTTCGCGGGGCACTCGGAGCCTTCTCTAGACAGGAAAGCCCCAGGTGGGCGGGGCACGCACAGGCTACGGCAAGATCCCTTTGCTCGCCTCGGTTTTCCCATGAATTACCTCCTTTGCAGGAGTCAGGGCCGTTCATTGACGCGGCGCGGCCGGCCCCCTCGTCAGGACGCCTGCCCGGGAGAGGGCGGCGGCCCGGGAGAAGGCGACGGCCCGGCAGACGGCCCGGGCCCCACGATCCACCACTCGTCAGGGTCGTCCGCGAGCTCCTCCAGCATGATGTCGACGGCAGCACCGACCCGCGCCTCCATCGAATCCGTCGGAAGGCTCCTGCGGTGCTCGACCGTGCGGTCCCAGTACTCGGCAAAGAGCGAATTTCTGCATAACACGCGTAAATGCCCCAGAAGTTCATCCCAGTCGCACACGCCGACGCGATGCGCCAACAACAAGTTGCCGTACTGCCGGTTGGCGAAGATCATCTGCCGTCGCCTGCCCTCGGAGAGCCCCGGCAGTGTGCTCGCGGTGTCCGCCAGGGACGGGTCGTCGACCATGCGGTCCATCTGGTCCACGGTGAGGCGGTACTGCTGGATCACATTCGCCCGGTGAATCTCGTCGGTCATCAGTGTGAGCTGCTGAAGCAGCTCGGCCAGGATCTCTTCCTGACGTCCACGGCGAGGGCCACGGGCGAACAACGCCCGCATCAGGCCGAGTCCCGCGGTGGCTGCAGAACCGATACTGCGCGCCGCCCGTTTCTGTGTGGCCATGTCAAGGCATCCCCCTGGGTTCGGTAACCGCGCACCGGAGGGTGGCATCGCGGGTGGCGCGCGGGTGGGTGCAGCACTCCGCATCCAGCGTGCCCGGCGACTCAAGTCGGCGCGGGAGGCGGAGAGGGGGCGCATGGAAGGACGTATCTCGCATGTCGGCCAACGCCCTGACATATGTGTGCCCCCTGGCGCCGTCCGCATTCCTTCAGAGGGCCCGGCCCCATGCGTCACCCCTGCTCAGAGTCCCTCTTCCGCGCGTCGTACACCTCCCGCGCCTTCTGCACCTCCCCCATCCGCGCCTCGGTCCACACCGCCAACCCCCGCACCTGCTCCGCCGCCTCGCGGCCCAGGTCGGTGAGGGAGTAGTCGACCCTCGGGGGGATGACCGGCTTGGCGTCGCGGTGGACGAGGCCGTCGCGTTCCAGGGTCTGGAGGGTCTGGGTGAGCATCTTCTCGCTGACGCGGCCGATGGCCCGGCGCAGTTCACTGAAGCGGTGGGGGCGGTCCAGGAGCTCGATCAGGACCAGGACGCCCCAACGGCTGGTGACGTGCTCCAGGACCAGGCGATACGGGCACATCGCCTCGCCCGCCACCACACGTACGCTTCCCACCTCGTCACTTACGGCCATACCAGTACCTTACTTCAAAGTGGGTACTTTCGAAGAGTTAGCGCACCCCCTATGGTTAGCGGCAGTCCCGCACCCCACAAGGAGTTCGCAGATCATGAGCATCGTCGTCACCGGAGCCACCGGAAACCTGGGCCGCCACGTCGTGGAGCAACTGCTGGAGAAGGTGCCGGCCGAGCAGATCACCGCCGTCGTCCGCAACGCGGACAAGGCCGCCGACTTCGCGGCCCGCGGGGTGAAGATCGCGCTCGCCGACTACAACACCCCCGCCTCCTTCGACGGCCTGTTCTCGGCCGGTGACAAGGTGCTGCTCGTCTCGGGCAACGAGTTCGACAAGGGCCGCGTCCAGCAGCACCAGGTCGTCATAGACGCCGCGAAGGCGGCGGGGGTGGCGCTGCTCGCCTACACCAGCGCCCCCGGCAGCCTGAGCGCCGCGCTCGCCGACGACCACCGGGGCACCGAGGAGGCGCTCACCACCTCCGGCGTGCCGTACACGCTGCTGCGCAACGGCTGGTACCACGAGAACTACACCGAGCAGCTCGCCCCGGTGCTGGAGCACGGCGCGGTCGTCGCCGCGGCCGGCGAGGGCAGGGTCTCCTCCGCCTCGCGCGCCGACTACGCGGCCGCCGCGGTGGCCGTGCTGACCGGCGAGGGGCACGAGAACAAGACGTACGAGCTGGGCGGCGACGAGGCGTGGAGCTTCGCCGAGTACGCGGCCGAGCTGAGCCGGCAGACCGGCAGGGAGATCGTCTACTCCCCCGTCTCCACCGACGCCTACGTCGGGATCCTGACCGGTGCCGGGCTGCCGGAGCCGTTCGCCGCGATCCTGGCCGACGTGGACGCGTCGATCGAGAAGGGCGAGCTGGTCGTCGCCGGCGGCGACCTGTCCCGCCTGGCCGGCCGCCCCACCACGCCGCTCGCCGAGGCCGTCGCCGCCGCACTCAAGGGCTGACCCGAAACCGGTGAAGCACCCCAGGGCCGAACTCCCCCGGTAGGGCCCTGGGGCCCGGGCAACCCCCGCCTGTCATGACCGTATGCCGATACGGGCATGACAGGCGGGGGTGCTCGGCGTTACCTTCTTGCAGGCGAGCTGGACGTGAGAAGGAGGGGCCCGTGGCCGGGACGTCGAAGGGCGAGCAGCACATAGGGCTGCTGAACGGCTTCGCGGCGTACGGGATGTGGGGGCTCGTTCCGCTCTTCTGGCCTCTGCTGAAGCCCGCCGGAGCGGTCGAGATCCTCGCCCACCGGATGGTGTGGTCCCTCGTCTTCGTGGCCGTCGCGCTCGCCGTCATCCGGCGTTGGGCCTGGGCCGGCGAGTTGCTGCGGCAGCCGCGCAGGCTCGCGCTGATCACTGTGGCCGCGGCCGTCATCACGGTGAACTGGGGCGTCTACATCTGGGCCGTGAACTCCGGTCACGTCGTCGAGGCCTCGCTCGGCTACTTCATCAACCCCCTGGTCACCATCGCCATGGGCGTCCTGCTCCTGAAGGAGCGGCTGCGGCCCGTGCAGTGGACGGCGGTCGGCGTCTGCCTCACCGCGGTCCTCGTGCTCACCCTCGGCTACGGCCGGCCCCCGTGGATCTCCCTCACCCTCGCCTTCTCCTTCGCCACGTACGGCCTGGTGAAGAAGAAGGTCAACCTCGGCGGCGTCGAGTCGCTGACGGCCGAGACCGCGATCCAGTTCCTGCCCGCGCTCGGCTATCTGCTGTGGCTCGGTGCGCAGGGCGACTCCACCTTCACCACCGAGGGTGCGGGCCACGCGGCCCTGCTCGCCGCGACCGGCGTCGTCACCGCGCTCCCCCTCGTCTGCTTCGGCGCGGCCGCGATCCGCGTGCCGCTGTCCACGCTGGGGCTGCTGCAGTACCTGGCCCCGGTCTTCCAGTTCCTGCTCGGCATCCTCTACTTCCACGAGGCCATGCCCCCCGAGCGCTGGGCCGGGTTCGCGCTGGTCTGGCTGGCGCTGACGCTGCTCACCTGGGACGCCCTGCGCACCGCCCGCCGGTCCGCCCGCACGCTCAGGGCCGAGATCAGCAGGCCAAGCGCCACCATCCCGACGGGCACGGTGAGCGCCACGCGGAAGGCGGACAGCGTGTCCTCGGATCCCGACCCCGTGGAAGCCAAGCCGTAGACGGCCGTCACGGCCGAGATCCCGATCGCGGAGCCGAACTGCGTGGCGGTGTGCAGCAGCCCGCTCGCCAGTCCCTGCTCGGACTCGGCGACCCCGTCCGTCGCCGCGATCGTCAGCGGCCCGTACGCCAGCGCGAAGGCCGTGCCCGCGATGATCAGCGTCGGGAACATCGCTGCGTAGGACCAGTCCATGCCGACCGGCAGGAACAGCCCGTACGCGACGACCGCCAGCACGAAACCGCCGACGATCACGCGGGTGTTGCCGAAGCGGGCGACCAGTTTCGGGGTGAGGGTGGGGGCCAGCACCGCGTCGCACCCCATGATCACCAGGGCGATCGCCGTCTGGAGCGACGACCAGCCACGCAGTTCCTGCAGGTACAGCGTCACCACGAACTGGAAGCCGAAGAAGGCCCCGACGAACAGCAGCGCTCCGAGGTCCGCGCGCACGACCGAGCCCGAGCGCAGGATGCCGAGCCGGACCAGCGGGGCGGCCGTGCGCCGCTCGACAGCGACGAACACGGTGGCCAGCAGCAGCGCCGCGAGGGCCGCTGCCGCGGTGAACGGCCAGCCGTCCACGCCGTGTTCCAGGCGTACGACGGCGTAGGCGGCCAGCAGCATGGCGCCTGCGGCGGTGACCGCGCCGGGGAGGTCGAAGCCGCGTCGGACTCGAGGAGGAGCGTCCTGCGCCGGAACCAGTCGTACGGCCGCCACCAGCAGCGCGCCCGCCAGCAGCACCGGCGCGAAGAACACCCAGCGCCAGCCGAGTTCGGTGAGCAGGCCGCCGACGACCAGGCCGAGCGAGAAGCCACCGGCCGCGGTGCCGGCGAACACCAGCAGGGCCTTGTCGCGCCGCGGGCCCTCCTCGTACGACGTGGTGATCAGGGACATGGCGGCCGGCGTCATGAACGCGGCGGACACCCCGGTCACGAAACGGGCGACGACCAGCATCCAGCCCTCGGTGGCGAAGCCGCCGAGGCCCGAGAAGAGCAGGAAGACGGTCAGCCAGGTCAGGAACATCCGGCGGCGGCCGAGCAGGTCCGCGGCCCGGCCGCCGAGCAGGGTGAAACCGGCGTACCCGAGGACGTAGGCGCTCATCACCCAGGCCGCGGTGCCGGTCGCGAGGCCGAGGTCGGATCTGATCGACGGGATCGCGACGGCCATCATCGCGACGTCGATGCCCTCCAGGAAGATCGTTCCGCAGAGGACGAGTAACAGCGCCCACGCGCGCGTGCCCATGGCAGTACTCCACAGCTAGGGGTCGGTTACCGGCCTGAGGGTCGGTTCCCTCTTGTAACCGACTTCAGCCTGCTGCAGCATCGACAGACATGGAAGAAGGCACTTCAAAGTCACCGAGTAACTGCGCGGGCACCGTGGACCACGGCGACGCCGACCCCTTCCAGTGGGACGTCCGGGAGGACTGCCAGGTGCGGCAGATCCTCGACCGGGTGGCCGACAAGTGGTCGCTGCTGGTCATCGCGCTGCTGGAGCACCGGCGGCTCAGGTTCACCGAGCTGCGCCGGGAGATCGACGGGATCAGCCAGCGGATGCTGACCGTGACGCTGCGCTCGCTGGAGCGGGACGGTCTGGTGAAGCGGACGGTGCATCCGGTGGTGCCGCCGCGGGTGGAGTACGAACTGACGCCGCTGGGCGGGACGCTGCACGCCACGATCCAGTCTCTGGTGAAGTGGACCGAGGCGCACCAGGAGGAGATCGCGGTGGCGCGGGCGGCGTACGACACGCGGGAGGCGGAGGCCGCTTCCCTTCGGTGACCCGGCATTGTCGGACCCGGCCGCTATAACTGGTGGGCATGACGCAGACACCCGCACCCGTGCACTGGAAGCTCGTCGTCGACGCCGGTGACCCGCACGCACAGGCCGACTTCTGGGCGGCCGCGCTGAACTACCAGGTCGAGGACAACAACGCGCTCATCGAGCGGTTGCTGGAGCTCGGCGCCCTGCCGCGCGAGGCCACCGTCGAGTACCACGCCCGCCTCGCCTTCCGGGACTTGGTGGCCGTACGGCATCCCGACGACCCGTACGACGAGGGCAGCGGGACCGGGCTGGGGCGGCGGGTGCTGTTCCAGCGGGTGCCGGAGGCGAAGACGGTCAAGAACCGGCTCCATCTCGACCTGCATCCCGGCGAGGGGCGGCGCGAGGCCGAGGTGGAGCGGCTGACGGGACTCGGGGCGAGTGTGCTGCGGGAGGTGAGGGAGCCCTCGGGCGCATGGGTGGTGATGGCGGATCCGGAGGGGAACGAGTTCTGCGTGCACTGAGCGTCACAGGGAAGTCGGTCCGGTATACGAACACCGCTGACCGGATTTTGCCCTTGACGGAGCGTCAGCCTCAGCTTCACGATCCAGGCACCCCATTCACTGTGGAATCCCTGTGGATTCAGGATTCCCACGGAATTCGGAGCCCCCCACATGAAGCTCTCGGTTCCCGGACGCGCCACGGCCACCGCCGTCGTCGCTGCCGTCTCGCTCCTGGCCGGCGGATCCCTGGCCGGCGCGGCCCCTGCGTCCGGACCCGCGGTGGCCGCCGCGCCCGACATCCCGGTGGCCAATGTCAAGGCGCACCTGACCCAGCTGCAGTCCATCGCCACCGCCAACGGCGGCAACCGGGCGCACGGCCGCGCCGGTTACAAGGCCTCGCTCGACTATGTGAAGGCCAAGCTGGACGCCGTCGGATACACCACGAGCATCCAGCAGTTCACCTCTTCCGGCCGCGTCGGCTACAACCTCATCGCCGACTGGCCGGGCGGCGACGCCGACCAGGTCGTGATGGCCGGCTCGCACCTCGACAGCGTCTCGTCCGGCGCGGGCATCAACGACAACGGGTCCGGTTCGGCGGCCGTACTGGAGACCGCGCTCGCCGTGGCCCAGGCGGACTACCTCCCCACCAAGCACCTGCGGTTCGCCTGGTGGGGCGCGGAGGAGCTGGGCCTGGTCGGCTCCCGCTACTACGTCAACAGCCTCTCCAGCGCCAACCGCGCCCGGATCAGCGGCTATCTGAACTTCGACATGATCGGCTCGCCGAACCCCGGCTACTTCGTCTACGACGACGACCCGGCCATCGAGAAGACCTTCAAGGAATACTTCGCCGGTCTCGGCGTCCCGACCGAGATCGAGACCGAGGGCGACGGCCGCTCCGACCACGCGCCCTTCAAGAGCGCGGGCATCCCGGTCGGCGGGCTCTTCACCGGCGCGAGCAACACCAAGTCGGCGGCGCAGGCGGCCAAGTGGGGCGGTACGGCGGGGCAGGCGTTCGACCGCTGCTACCACTCGTCGTGCGACACGACCGCCAACATCAACGACACGGCCCTGGACCGGAACAGCGACGCACTCGCGTACGCGGTGTGGGAGCTGTCGGCGTAGACCCGGACCATGCCGCGTTCAACGGGCGCTCTGGGCGCGTTCGGTGAGGCGGCCCATGCGGGCGCGGGCCTTGTCCAGCTGCTCGATGTCGTCGGCCGCGGGGCCGCCCTCGGTGGTCAGCTCGGTCCACAGGCCGATCAACGCGTGACCCAGTTCCAGGCCCAGGAGGGGGTCGCGTACGGCGCGCCAGGCGGTGAACGCGCTCTGGACGTTGCCGTACGCGGCCTCCGTGTCCCGGGTGTGGCGGCGGACGTGGGCGAGATCGAGGGAGAGCTGGAAGGAGCGGACCGGGTCGCCTGCCAAGTAGGCGATGTACGCGGCCAGTTCGCGCAGGTGCAGCACCTCGGGGTGCTCCGGTCCCAGCGTCCCGGACGCCTGCGTCAGGGTCCGGTCCGCCAACTCCGCCGCTGTGTCCGTCCGTCCCGCCTTCACTGCCTCGTTGATCCGCGCCAACGGCTCCGCGAGCAGCGGCGGCGCGGTGCCGTCGCCGGGGGCGGCGGTCAGCGGATCGTCCCCGAGCACGGCTTCGGCCACGGCGTCGAACCCGCGGGGCGGGGTGGGCTTGGGGTCGGGTTCGGGTTCGGGTTCGGCGGCGAGGTCGGGGAGCAAGGGGGAGGCGGGCGGAGCGGGGCGTACGGGCGGGGCGGGCTGCACGGGCGGGGCAGGTTCCACGGGCTGTACGGGCTGGACGGGCTTTGCGGGTTCCGGCCTCGCGTCCATCACGGGTGGCGGGCCGAACGCGCCGGTCGGCGGGACGACCGTGCCGGGGGCGTGGCCGGAGGGCGGCTCCGGGAGTGCGCGGAGGGGGAAGGTCTGCGGGGAGTACCCATTCGGCGGGGAGTATCCGGTCGACGGCCATTGACTGGCCGAGGACGAACCGCCGGCCGAGGACGACCCACCGGCCGGAGACGACTCTCCGGCCGGGGACAACCCACCAGCCGAGGACGACTCTCCGGCCGGGGACAGCCCACCAGCCGGGTCCAACTCTCCGGCCGGGGACAACCCATCAGCCGAGGACGCCTCTCCGGCCGAGGACGACTCCCCGGCCGGAGGCGGAAACGCAGGGGCCTCGTCCCCCGGCGGCTCGGGCTCGGCGTCCGCCCCCGGAGGGAAGCCGGGGCCTGCTTCGTCGGCCGGCTCCGCCTCCGGAACCGCCCGCATCCGGAACGTGGGAACGGCGTCCCGCACGGGCTCGCCGACCGGCCGTAGCAGGTGCGTGGGCAGATCGCGCCGGGACTGCTGTGGCTCTGCGGCGGCCGCGGGGCCGTCGGGGGAAGCTTGCATGCCGGGCGCCACGGGCGGCCCCGACACGCCGGACGGCACGAACGGACCGGCCGGCGGCGCGGGCACGCCGTACCCCCCGGGCGGCCCAGGCTCCCCCGGCGCGGGCGGCGACACAGATGCCCCGGGCCAACCCGGCTCCCCCGACCCGGACGACACAGACGACTCAGGCGACACAGACACGCCAGACCGACCCGGCTTCCCGGACGCAGCCGACGACGCGGGCGCCCCCGGCTCCGCCACCGGTGTCTGCGATGCCGGTCGCCCGGAGTCGGACGCCGTGACAGGCTCCCGCTCCCCCGGCGGAGCCATCGGTACCGGGTCCGCCGTGAAGCGGCTCGCGCCGTCCGGGTCGACCTGGAGAGGGACGACGTAGCCGATGCGCTCGTCGTGGATCGTGGCGTGGACGGCGTGGCCGGTGGTGAAGGCGAGGTGGTGGAGGTGAGTGAGGACGGCCTGCTGGACCTCCTCGCCGGGGGCCGCGACGACCCGTACGTCACCGACCCACGCGCCGCCCGCGCCCGGACCGGACGCCGGGACGTGGACGTCGATCGGGGCGGCCGCGGGGGCGGCCGGGTGCGCGGCGCCCTGCTGGTCCCGCTTCTTGTCGCGGCTGAGTCGAGCCATCTGTTCCCTCACTCGGATGCGTCGGGGAGTCGCCGGACGACGCGTTCGGATTCCATGGTGCTCCCTCCCGCGTCGGGCTTCCGCACCCTCGGCGCAAGATCCGGTCGTTGACGTACTGTCGAGTCTCTCCGCTCCCTCACGATTCTCACGTCACCGCGACGTCACAGCATCGTTCCAGGAACTGGTGCCTCGTCAGGACACGTCCGGATGCCGTGCGCGTCGCCGGGTAGCAGGGGGGGTGTCGAGGATGGCCAGGGAGGAGCGGGGGATGCGGACGGACGCGCCGGCGGGCATAGCGCGGGACATGCCGCGAGGGCCTGAGATCTGGCTCCGCGGGCCTGTGGCCACATGGGGCGACGGACCGCCGCAGCCACCCGCCCATGCCGATGCCACCCCCCGTGGCTGCTCCTTCGTCGGCACGCACGGCGGGGCCGGCACCTCCACCCTCGCCGCGGTCTACGGCGGCCACGACTGCGGACGCGACTGGCCGGGCCCCGCCGACCCACGCCCGGTCCTGCTCGTCGCCCGTACGCACGGGGCCGGACTGAGCGCCGTCCTGCACACCCTGGAGCTCTTCCGGCACGGCAAGGTTCCACCCGGCCTCGGCCTCGACGCGGTCGTCCTGGTCGCCGACGCGCCCGGCCGGCTGCCGCGCCCGCTCGCCCAGCGGGTCAGGGTGATCGAGTCGGCGACCGACGTGCACCGCGTGCCCTGGGTGCAGGCCTGGCGCCTGGGAGACCTGAGCGGAACCCCGCCCCGCGGGACCGAGGCGCTGGCCCGCCTCACGGGGGCGGCGGAGCGGTCGCGCTGAGCGGCCGTCCAAGTACCGTTCCCCTCACCGGTATTGCGGAGAATCCCTCTATGACAGCCGCCGGGTCCGCAAGCCGCTCCTTCCCCTCCGACTTCGCCGCGCTCTCGGCGGAGGAGACCGCCGCAGCCGTACGGTCGCGTGCACTGTGCGCGGTCGACGTGGTCGCCGCGGCGCTGGAGCGGATCGGGCGGGTGGACCCGGAGCTGTGCGCGTTCGTCGAGGTGTGGGGCGAGGAGGCGCTGCGGCGGGCGGGTGAGGTGGACAAGCGGGTCGCGGCCGGTGAGGGACTGCCGCTGGCCGGGGTGCCGATCGGGGTGAAGGGCCGGCACGGGCTGCGTACGGCGGCTCCGCTGCTGGCGGCCGGGTGTGTGCCGGTGGGTGCGACGGCCGTACCGGGTCCCGGAACTCCCTGGCAGACCTGGGGACTTGGGGCCCACGGCCGTACCGTCAATCCCTGGCGGGCGGACCGTACGCCGGGCGGCTCCTCGGCCGGGTCGGCAGCCGCGGTGGCCGCCGGGCTGGTGCCGCTCGCGACGGGGAGCGACGGGGCGGGGTCGGTACGGATTCCGGCGGCGTGGTGCGGTGTGGTGGGGCTGAAGGTCACGAACGGGCGGCTGCCGACGGCGGACCGTACGGGGCTCACGGCGCCCGGCGTGCTGACCCGGTGCGCGTCGGATGCGGCCGCTTACTGGCGCGTGGTGTCGGGAAGGGCGAGGGAGTCGGGAGTGCGGGAGTCGGGCGTGCCGGAGAGCCCGTGGGCTTCCGGCTCTCTGCCCAACGGCGTGGAGGACGCGCCGCCCCCGGACTCGCCGCCCGGCCGCCCTCGGCGCACCGGACCTCCCGCGACCGCCGTGTGGTCCCCCGACCTCGGCTTCGCCGCACCCGATGCGGACATCGTCGCGATCGCCCGCGCGGCGGCCGTACGCCTCGCGGAAGCCGGTGTCATACAGCTCGCGGAAGCCGCCGCCGACACCCCGCGGCCCACAGAAGCCGACGTCGTACGGCCCGAAGGCGACGTCGTACGGCCCGAAGACGGCGGCATACACCCCGAAGGCGGCGGCGTACGGAATGTGGTGGAGGCAGGCGCCGCACGCCTCGCGCCGCCGGGCGCCACCCTCCGCCTGGAGGACCCCGCCCCCGCCTGGCTCGCCCTGAGGTCCCCCGGCGCGGACCCCGCTTCCGCACACCGCACCCGCGCGGAGAACGACCGCCGCCTGGCCGCCCTGTTCACCGACGTGGAGCTGCTGTTGACCCCGACGACCCCCAACCCACCGCACGGCCACGAAGGTCCCGGCGACCGCTATTCCACCGCCCTGACCTGGGCGTTCAACCTGAGCGGGCACCCGGCGATCAGCATCCCGGCGGGGTTCGGTCCCGACGGGTGTCCGGTCGGGCTCCAGATCGTGGCGCCGCACGGGCGGGAGGAGTTGCTGCTCCGGACCGTCGGCATCATCGAGACGGCGTGAGGGCCGGTCGCGCCGGTGACCGATTGCCCACATTGATTGCGTGCGCATATAATGCAGACGCATGAAGTCGTCGCACGCCGACCACCTGGGGGATCCCATGACCCGCCGCTTCCTCTTCGTCCTGGGCAGCAGCCGCACCGAGAGCAACACCGAGATGCTGGCCCGCAGGGCCGCCGAGCAACTCCCCGCCGATGTCGAGCAGCAGTGGCTCAGTCTCGCCGAGCACCCGCTGCCCGACTTCGTGGACCTGCGGCACGACAGTGACCACACCCGTCCGACGGAGGGCAACGTGGCACTGCTGCTCGACGCGACACTCGCGGCGACGGACATCGTGATCGCGTCGCCGCTGTACTGGTACTCGGTCTCGGCGCCCGTCAAGCGCTACCTGGACCACTGGTCCGGCTGGCTGCGCACCCCGGGCCTGGACTTCAAGGCCACCCTGGCCGGGCGCACGCTGTGGGGCGTCACCGCGCTCGCGCACGAGGAAGAGGAGGTCGCCGACCCCCTGGTCGGCACGCTCGGCAACTCGGCCGCGTACATGGGGATGCGCTTCGGCGGGGTGCTGCTCGGCAACGGCAGCAAGCCCGGTGACGTACTGAAGGACACCGCGGCGCTGACCCGCGCCAAGACGTTCTTCGCACGACAGACGCCGCTCGCGCGCTTCCCGTACGAGACCGAGTGAGCACGCCTCAAGGTCTCAGGAGCCGATGTCCTTCGTCGTGAACCGCGCCCAGGCCGCCGAGCCGAACACCGCCGCGTACAGGGCCTGGAGGCCGAGGTTCTTCACCAGGTCGTCCCAGTAGACGGGCTCGCGCATGAGGTCGGCGAAGGACAGCCAGTAGTGGGAGAAGAAGTACGGCTGGATCGCGTGCAGTTGGGGGATCTGGTCGAGGATCTGGATGGTGATCAGCAGGCCGACCGTGGTCGCCATCGCCGCGATGCCGCTGTTGGTGAGGGTCGACACGAACAGGCCCAGGGCGGCCATGCCCACCAGTGACGCGGCGACGGCCAGGGCGATCAGCAGGGCTCTGCCCAGGCCCTCGGCGAAGCTGATCTGCGTGCCGGAGATGGTCGTCAGGTCGCCCAGGGGGAAGAGCAGCGCTCCGACCGTCAGGGCCGAGACCGCGACCACGAGGGTGGCCAGCAGGCAGAAGGCCAGCACGGTCGCGTACTTGGTGAGCAGCAGGCGGGTGCGGCCTGCAGGGGCGACCAGGAGGTAGCGGAGGGTGCCCGCACTGGCCTCGCCGGCGATCGCGTCGCCCGCGATGACGCCGATGGCCATCGGCAGGAAGAAGGGGAGCGTAGCGGCGAGCGCGGTGAAGACCAGGAACAGGCCGTTGTTGGTGATCTGCGAGATGAACGCCGGGCCCCCGCCGCCACCGCCGCCGCCGGGCCCCGATCCGTCGCCGGTCTCGATCTTCACGGCGATCCCGACCAGGATCGGCACGGCGGCCAGCACGCCGAGCAGGGCAAGGGTGCGCCAGCGGCGGAAGGTGGTCCACAGCTCGTTGCGGAGGAACCCGAAGGTCCACAGCACGCTCGGCGTACGTACGGCCTCAGCCTGCGACATCGAACCCCTCCCCCGTCAGCGCCACGAACGCGTCCTCCAGCGAGGCCCGTTCGACGCCGAAGCCGCGGACGCGGACACCCGCCGTCACCAACGCGGCGTTCACGTCCGCCAGGTCGCGGTCCGGCGGAGGCTCGGCGCTCACCCGGTCGTCGGCGATGACCACGTCGGCAGCGCCCTGCTCCTTCAGTACCCGGGCCGCGTCCGCCGGGTCCGGAGTCGTCACGACCAGCCGGCCGCGCGTGCCCGCCGCCAGGTCGGCCACCGGGCCCTGGGTGATCAGGCGGCCCTGGGCCATCACCGCCGCGTGCGTGCAGACCTGCTCGATCTCGTCGAGGAGGTGGGAGGAGAGGAAGACGGTCGTGCCGTCCGAGGCCAGCTCCCGGATCAGGGAACGGATCTCGCGCATGCCCTGCGGGTCGAGCCCGTTGGTCGGTTCGTCGAGGACGAGCAGTCTGCGCGGCTGGAGCAGCGCGGCGGCGAGGCCGAGCCGCTGCTTCATGCCGAGCGAGTACGCCTTCGCCTTCTTGCCCGCGGCCGCCGCGAGGCCGACCCGGTCCAGCGCCGCCGCGACGCGGGTGCGCCGGGTACGCGGGTCGGCGGTCGGGTCGGCGGCGTCGTAGCGCAGCAGGTTGTCGCGGCCGGAGAGGAAGCCGTACAGGGCGGGGCCCTCGATGAGCGCGCCCACGTGCGGGAGCACCGCGCGCGCCGAGCGCGGCATGGGCCGGCCCAGGACCCGGGCCGATCCCGACGTGGCCTCGATGAGGCCCATCAGCATGCGGATCGTGGTGGTCTTGCCCGAGCCGTTCGGACCGAGGAAGCCGAAGACGCTGCCCGCCGGGACGGTCAGGTCGAGACCGTCGACGGCGAGCTGCCCGCCGCGGTAGCGCTTGGTGAGCGCGCGGGTGTGGATGACGCTGTCCTCCACACCCTGCGGATCCGGCTCGGACTCCGGTTCCGTGGCGGACGGTTCGCCCATCGGCTCCCTCGATTCCTCGTGCACGTACGGTACTTACTTCGCCGCGTTGGCCGCCTTCACCAGGGCGTCCTTGTTGACGGCCCCGACGTAGACCTTGCCGTCGTCGGTGATCAGCGCGTTGACCAGGCGGGTCGAGAAGACCGTGCCGGAGCCGAACTTGCCGGTCACCTTGTCGCCGAGCGAGCCGAGGAAGCCGCCGAGGTCGCCGCCGACGTCGGAGCCGGTGGGCACGCCCTCGCCGCCGGTGTCGAAGGTGGCGACGGAGTTCCAGCCCTCGCCGATGACCTCGAGGCCGTCGAGGCCCTTGCCGAGGTCCTCCTCGGACTTCCGGCTCGCCGCCCCGTCGTGCGCGCCGTGCGCGTCGTCCTCGATGGCATCGCCCTCGGTGACCTTCGCGCCCTTGGGCGGCGTGAAGTCGAAGGTGGACGCGGCCGGTGCGGCGAAGCTGACCTGGGTGAAGCCGGCGTCGATCACGGCGGCGCCACCACTGGACGGGGTCAGCGTGAACTTCAGCGGCAGCCCGGTCTTCGAGTCGACGGCCACGGTGATCTGGCCGACCGTGGACCCGGAATCCTTGGGCTTGACGACGAGCCGGTAGGCGTCGCGGCCCGCGACCTGCGCGGTGCCTTCGACGGTCACGGACGTGGTGTCGTCTACCGCCTTCAGGGCCTCCTCGGTGAGGTCCTTGGGCGTGGCCGGGACGTCCTGCTCCTTCTCGGCCGCCGCGCTGTCGGAGGCGGTGGCGTGGTAGACCTCGTTGGACTTGCTGTCGTACCCCCAGACGTCCTTGCCGTCGTGGATCACGCTGTACTCGGAGCCGCTCTCCAGCAGCGACAGCTTCTGCCGGTCCGGGCCGTCGGCCGCGACCCGCAGGGTGTGCGTGCCGGACGCGAGCTCGGTGAGCTTGGCGGACGGGTCGGCGGAGGAACCTTGGCCGTTGCCCGAATCCATGGCGCCCGAGGTCAGGCTGCTCTCCAGACCGCCGAGGTCCGGCAGTCCGAGATCCGTGCTGATCTTCACCGTGCCGGACAGCTGCTGTACGTCCGACGCGGCGATCTTCTCGATGAGTTCCTGTGCACTGATCTTCGGCAGGTCGGGGTCGCCGGAGTCGGCGAGCGCGGGGACGAGCCCGATGGTCGCCGCCGCCACCCCCACCACCGCGACCGGGACGACGTACCGTGCGGCCTTGCGCCGCCCCGCGTGCCGGTCGTCGGCCTCCGCGGCGGTCGTGCTGTCGTCGGTTTCGAACGGTGCCATGTGTGCCTTACCTCCGTCGTCGGCGGCGGCTGTTCCAACTCCCGTATGTCCACCCCGTAGCCGCCATTCTCACCCGAATCGGTGAGGAGTGGTGTTTTCCGTGGTTCCCATCTGACCAAATCGGCCAGGAGGATTCGTCAACCCGCGGGCTCAACTCCGCGTACACCTGGGGTATGACACACGGAGGCGGTGCCTCCCCCGACCCGTAGGGGTTCGGGTGGAGACACCGCCTTCCGGGGGCAATGGCTCAGCCGCGGAGGAACACGTAGTCCGCCTGGTACGGCACGCCGACGATCGTGCCCGGCGTGCAGGATCCGGCCGGGGCGACGCCGCCGACAGTGTTGAGCCGCAGGATCTCCGTGGTGTCGGCGAGCAGGCCGTGGTGCTTGCCGGACCGGGTGGCCTTGAGGTCCAGCTCGGGGATGTTGCCGTCCCCGTTCGGGGTCCTGGAGATGACCGCCCCCGTGACCGCGCTGCGGTCGGGCGCGATCCACTGCGGCGTGCCCGAGTTGGGCTTCACGAAGGAGTGCGCGATGCCGGCGCCGAGCACCGCGCTGACGTCCCGCTGGGCGAAGGCGTACCCGCCGCCCTCGGCCGGCTTGCACTCGTAGATCTGCTTGCCCTTGAGGACGGACGCCTGGAAGTTGTGGAGGGCGTCGCGGAAGTCGAAGGCGGCGACGGTGACCTTGTGGAGCTGGCCACGGACGGCTCCGCCCGGGAACTCGGCGGTGTGCAGGTTGGCGTAGAAGGAGTCGGGGTCGGTCTTCAGGGCGTCGAGCAGCGCCGCGTCCTTGACCTTGACGGTTCCGGTGACGGTACGGCCCTTGCCGTTGCTGTCGAGCAGTTCGGTGAAGTCCACCTTGATGCCGCCGTTGGTGCCCTTGGCGCCCTGGTGGATGTGGAGGGCGGTCGGCTCGCCGGTGCCGCGCCACTTGACGGCGACGGAGACCTTGTCGCCACTGACCTTGACGAACTGGAGCGCGGCGCCGTCCTTGTCGCCGACGGCGGGACCGCCGTCGACCGGCACCTCGTTGGCGCCCCGGAGGCTCGCGGCGAGGACGGTGCCGCCGGTGCTTCCGCTCTGGCTCACGATCTCCTGCCCGCTTCCGGAGTGGCCCGTGTGGTCGGCACGGTCGCCTCCGGCGGCGAAGGCGGGAATCACCGTGGCGGCGACACCACCGGCGGCGGCCACCGCGACGGCGGTGACGAGCAGGCTCTTACGACGCACTGAGAAGGTCGCGTTCATGCCCATGATGTTGTTTTCTCCCCGTAGAGGAGCTGACACCCCCTGCGTCAGCTTCCGGGCTTGAATACGGGGTCGATCTTAGTTTGGACTCAGTCCAGGGATGTGACGTGCGTCACGCACACTTTCGGGTCTGCGCGAGCGCACTGGGGCGCACGGCCCTGGGGGGCCGCCCCCCAGGGCCGGGGCGGCATCAGCCCGCCCGGTGCACCACCGCGTCGCACAGCTCCATCAGCGCGGCCCTGGCGTCGCACTCCCGCAGGGGAGCCAATGCCGCCCGCGCGTCCTCCGCGTACCGCACCGTGTCCCGTCGCGCCTGCTCCAGTGCGGGATGCGCCCGCAGCCCCTTCAGCGCCTCCGCGTGGCGGGCGTCGTCGGTCAGGTCGGAGTCCAGGAGTTCGCACAGCGCGATGTCCTCGGCCAGCCCCAGCCGTTCCGCCCGCTCGCGCAGCCGCAGTACCGGAAGGGTCGGGATGCCCTCGCGCAGATCCGTCCCCGGGGTCTTCCCCGACTCGTGGGAGTCGGAGGCGATGTCCAGGACGTCGTCCGCGAGCTGGAAGGCGACGCCGAGGCGCTCGCCGTACTGGGTCAGCACGTCGACGACCGTCTCGTCGGCGCCCGACATCATCGCCCCGAAGCGGCACGCCACCGCCACCAGCGATCCCGTCTTGCCGCCGAGGACGTCGAGGTAGTGCTCGACCGGGTCACGGCCGTCCGTCGGGCCGGCGGTCTCCAGGATCTGACCGGTCACCAGCCGCTCGAACGCCTCCGACTGGACCCGGACCGCCTCGGGGCCGAGGTCGGCCAGGATGTGCGAGGCGCGCGCGAACAGGAAGTCACCGGTGAGGACCGCGACCGAGTTGCCCCAGCGGGCGTTCGCGCTGGCGACCCCGCGCCGCACCTCGGCCTCGTCCATCACGTCGTCGTGGTACAGCGTCGCCAGATGCGTCAGCTCCACCACCACCGCCGAGGGCACGATCCCCGGCGCATAAGGGTCCCCGAACTGGGCAGCAAGCATCACAAGCAGCGGCCGGAACCGCTTTCCACCCGCCCGCACCAGATGCTGGGCGGCCTCCGTGATGAAGGGGACCTCACTCTTGGTGGCTTCGAGCAGTCCCTCCTCGACAGCCGCCAATCCGGCCTGGACATCGGCTTCCAGAGCCTGGTCCCGCACGCTCAGCCCGAACGGCCCGACGACGGTCACGAGGGATCTCCTGTCTGCTGTGTCTACTGGCGATTACACGGTTTGTCGATAGGTCGCTGCCATCACTCAAGTCAGCGTATCCGGTCACGTTTCGATCACCGATAGCGCCTGCCCGTCCAGGCCGGGCGGTATCGGATCACGACGGGTATGTTTTTGATCACTTGAAAAGAACGGATATCTATCGACTTACATGGAAGTAGTGCAGTGTGTCCCGAACCACCGTCGCTACCGCGCCCGGAAGCCGGCCGCCTCCCGAGGACGACTCGGCCCTCTCCGGCCGGCCCAAGGGGCTGCTCACCCTCTCCGGTCTCGAGGTCTGGGAGCGCTTCTCGTTCCTCGGCATGCAGGCCATCCTCGTCCTCTGCCTCGCCGACACGGTCGCGCACGGCGGTCTGGGCATGTCGGCCGGAACCGCCGCCTCCGTATCCGCCGCCTACGGCACGCTCGGCTGCCTCGGCTACCTCGGCTCCGTAGCCGGCGGCCGGCTGGCCGACCGCATCCTCGGGTCGTACCGCGCGGTGCTGTGGGGCGGTGTCCTGATCGCCTGCGGCCACTGCTCCATGGCCGTCCCCACGGCCGCCACGACCTGGCTGGGGGTGGGGCTGGGGCTCATCAGCACCGGTACCGGGCTCTTCAAGCCCAACGTGGCCACGATGGTCGGCAAGCTCTACACCACCGACGACGACCGCCGCGACGCCGGTTTCGCCCTCCACTACACGGCGATCAGCACCGGTGCCTTCGCGGGCCCGCTGATCACCGGCCGGCTCGGCGAGCACCAGGGCCGGCACCAGGGCTTCTCGGCGGCGGCGATCGGCATGACGTTCGGTCTGATCCAGTACGTGATGGGCCGCCGTCACCTGGCCGGACGCAAGCACACGGCCGAATTCGCCCTCGCCCCGGACTCGATGCGCCGCGCGGTCCGGCTGCTCGTCGCGGGGATCGCCGCCACCGCGGTGACCGCGACGGGCTTCGCCGCCGCGGGCCGGCTCACCATGGACCGCTTCGTCGACCTGCTTACCCTCGTCTCGGTGACCGCCCCGGCCGTCTGCTTCGCGGTGATGTTCACGAGCCCCCGCATGACCGCCGGGGAACGCGGCCGACTGCGGCCGTACCTCGTCCTCTTCCTGGCCTCGACCGCCTTCAACTTCATCCTCTTCCAGGCGTACTCGACGATGATGCAGCCGGCCGCGTCGAACGCCGAGACGGCCCTTCTCGGCTTCGGCTTCGCCGCCGTCTGGTACGCCTCCGCGCTCGGCGCCTTCGAGGTCGGTCTCGCGCTCGTGGTCGCCGCGCTCCGGGTCCGGACGGGCCGCGGCCGGCCGCACGCCTCCGACAAGATCGCGATCGGGGTCGTCCTCGGCGGTCTGTCGTTCCTGCTGATGCTCCTGCCGACGTCCGGGCACGCCTTGGACGACCACCTGATGTCCGCCTGGTGGATCGTCGGCTCCTACCTCCTGCTCGGCCTCGGCGGCATCCTGCTGGAGACCTCCGGCAGGTCGGCCACCACCAAGCGCGCCCCGGCCGCCTTCTCCAGCCAGACCATGTCCCTCCGGTTCCTGTCCCTCCGGTTCCTGTCCCTCGCCCTGGCCGACGGCGTCCAGGCCCGGACGGTGAAGCTCTACGACGCCGTCTCCAGGCCCGCCCACTTCGGCGTCAACGGCGCGATCGCGGGGCCGGCGGTCATGGCCGCGGCGCCGTGGCT
Source organism: Streptomyces sp. MMG1533 (assembly GCF_001279775.1). Lineage (GTDB taxonomy): Bacteria > Actinomycetota > Actinomycetes > Streptomycetales > Streptomycetaceae > Streptomyces. The sequence goes on from NZ_LGDG01000237.1 coordinate 51,922, forward strand.
GCGGCGCACCATGCACCCGGTCCACTGAACTCACGGGGTCACGCTCATGCACATCCGTACGTCCTTCCCCTACGAGACGACCCACGAGGACATCCGCATCCCGCTCCCGGACGGGACCCTCCTCTACGCGCGCGTGTGGCGTCCCCTGACGGACGAACCAGTACCCGCGATCCTCGAATACCTGCCGTACCGCCTGACCGACTGGACCGCGCCCCGCGACTGGCAACGCCATCCCTGGTACGCGGGCCACGGTTACGCCTCCGTACGAGTGGACGTGCGCGGACACGGCAACAGCGAGGGCATCCCGGGCGACGAGTACTCGGCGACGGAGCTGGCCGACGGGGTCGCGGTGGTCGACTGGCTGGCGGCCCAGCCCTGGTGCGACGGCAAGGTCGGCATGTTCGGCATCTCCTGGGGCGGCTTCAACTCCCTCCAGATCGCGGCCCTCGCACCCGAGCCGCTCAAGGCGGTCGTCACCGTCTGCTCCACCGACGACCGCTATGACAACGACGTGCACTACATGGGAGGTTCCGTCCTGGCGGTGGACATGCACGCCTGGGCGGCCACCATGCTCGCGTTCGTGTCCCGCCCGCCGGACCCGCGGTACGTCGGCGACGCCTGGCGGGACATGTGGCTCAAGCGCCTGGAGGAGGTCACCCCCTTCATCCACACCTGGCTCGACCACCAGACCCGCGACCACTACTGGCGCCAGGGCAGCGTCTGCGAGGACTACGGCGCGATCGACGCCGCCGTCCTCGCGGTGGGCGGCTGGCACGACCCGTACCGCGACACGGTGCTCCGTCTCGTCGAACACCTGCCCGCCGACCGCGTCCGCGGCCTGATCGGCCCCTGGTCCCACCAGTACCCCGACCGCGGTCTCCCGCCCGGCCCGGCGATCGGCTTCCTCCAGGAGACCCTGCGCTGGTGGGACCACTGGCTGAAGGGGAAGACCGCATCCGACAGCGCCTCCGGCGCGGGGGGCGCCATGTCCGAGCCCCTCCTGCGCGCCTACGTCAGCGACTCCCACCCCCCGGCCACGGTCTACGACAGCCTGCCCGGCCGCTGGGTCGGCGAGCCGGCCTGGCCCTCCCCCAACGTCACGCCGACCTTGCACGCCCTTCAGGGCGCCCCCTTCCTCGTCCGCTCGCCGCAGCACACGGGCGTCGACGCCGGCCGCTTCTTCCCCTTCGGCAACGACGCCGACCTGCCGCCGGACCAGCGGGAGGAGGACGCACGGTCGGTGTCCTTCGAGTTCGAAGTCGACGAGGAGACCTGGGTGTTGGGACGGCCGAAGGTGCGGCTCAGGCTGACCTCCGAGGTACCGCGCGGCCAGGTGATCGCCCGGGTGTGCGACGTGGCCCCGGACGGTTCCTCGACCCTGGTCACCCGGGGCGTGCTGAACCTGTCGGCGCGGCAGGGGCGGGACAAGGCCGTGCCGTGGGAGCCGGGCACCACGGAGGACGTCGAGTTCGAGCTGAACGGCATCGGGCACGCCGTCCCGGCCGGCCACCGCATCCGGCTCGCCGTCTCCTCCGCGTACTGGCCGTGGATCTGGCCGCAGCCCGACTCGGCGGCGGGCTTCACGCTGGAGCCGGAGGGCAGCTTCCTCGAACTCCCGGTACGGACAAGGGAATCCGCATCCGGCATCGCTTTCGAGGAACCGGAGCAGTCCGAGCCCCTCGGCATGACCCACGGCGTAGCCGCTGACGGATGGAGCCCCGTCACGCTCGACGAGCCGCGCCCCGAGCGGCTGGTCGTACGCGATGTGGCCAAGGGCGAGTGGCGGCTGGAGGTGGACCCCCGCTACGGCGGCACGCGTGTGTACCCCGACGGTCTGGAGTTCACCGAGGACGCGCTGGAGACGTACACGATCAACGAGTCGGATCCCCTGTCGGCCCATGCCCGCTCGGACTGGACGGTCGGGCTGCACCGACCGGAGCTCGCCTGGCGGGCGACGGTCCGCACCCGGTCGGAGATCGGCTGTGACGGGACGGACTTTCTCACCTCCAACGAGGTGATCTGCACGGACGGCGACGAGGTGGTCTTCCACCGGACGTGGGAGAAGCGGATTCCACGGACAGCCGGTTGACTATGAGTTGGGCCCATTGCCCGATTTACCACTCTTGCGCCTGCCCGTGACTTGAGTCACTCGCCGCGGCACCCGACCCCGCCGCCACAGGCCCACTTTCCCCCTTGCCTCATGCGCCAGTTGAGTCTTGGCAACAGCAAAGGATCAAGCGCCTCAAACGCCTCAGACCAAGGTCAACAGTGCCATGTGTGAATCCGCCACTTGTTTCGGACATGTGCTCTCGCATACGTTCCGGGCCTGTCGGGCGGACGCCTAATCCTGCCGCCGCCCAACGGACACCCATCGACCAACACCGCACGGCAGGAGCGGGGGACCCAGGTAAGTCGCCGCACCGGAGATCACACCGGTACGGCTAGGGGTTGAGTCGTGCCGCCTCAGGGCGGCACGGCCGGGCATCTCCCGCCCGAACCCGACAGCTCACCTCGCAGGCGCCGGAGAGGAACAGCGCCATGGCCGCACGAGGCAAGCACCGCCGCACCCGAACCAGCCCGCTCACCCGAGGCGCCGTCGTCGCCGGAACAGGCGTCGCCGCCCTCGCACTCCCGCTCCTGGGCGCGACCACGGCGAGCGCCGCACAGCCGGCCAAGGCCCCCGCCACCGCGCAGACCACAGCGCAGGCCGCAGCGCAGGTCAGGTCCGTCACGCACACCACGGTCAAGGGCGACACGCTCTACGGCATTGCGGACAAGTACGACACTCCCGGCGGCTGGCGACAGCTCTACAAGGACAACCGCAAGGCCGTCGGCGACAACCCCAGGCTGATCCACCAGGGTGTCGAACTGAAGGTCAGGACGGCGAAGAAGGCGGGCACGGCGAGCACGACGGCCGCCAAGAAGACCACCCAGTCCGTCGCCCAGGCCACCCAGGCCTCCGTCAAGACGTACGCGAACAACCTCGACGGCTGGATCCGCGAAGCGCTGGACATCATGGCGCAGAAGGGGATCCCTGGCTCGTACGACGGCATCTACCGCAACGTCATGCGCGAGTCGTCCGGCAACCCCCAGGCCATCAACAACTGGGATTCCAACGCCGCCGCGGGCACCCCGTCCAAGGGCCTGCTCCAGACCATCGACCCGACCTTCCAGGCGTACCACGTGGACGGCACGTCGTGGGACCCGTACGACCCGGTCGCGAACATCACCGCCGCCTGCAACTACGCGGCCGCGCGCTACGGTTCGATCGACAACGTCTTCGGCGCGTACTGAGGGACGCCGGGAAACAGTCTCTCGAGGACGACGGCGATGCCGTCGTCCTCGTTCGACAGGGTGATCTCGTCGGCCACGGACCGGAGTTCGGGATGGGCGTTGGCCATGGCGACGCCGTGGGCGGCCCAGTCGAACATGGGGATGTCGTTGGGCATGTCCCCGAAGGCGATGGTGTGTTCGGGGCCGAGCCCGAGATGCTCCGCGGCCAGGGCGAGGCCCGTCGCCTTGGTGATGCCGCATGGCTGGAGTTCGACGGTCCCGGGACCCGACATGGTGACCGTGGCCAGAGAACCCACCACGGAACGCGCCGTCGCCGCCAACTCGTCGTCGGACAGGTCGGGATGGCGCAACAGCACCTTGCTGATCGGCTCGCACCACAGGTCGTCGCGCCGCCCGACCCGTACGGCGGGCAGGGTCGGGTGCGGCATCAGATAGCCCGGCTCGATGAGCGTCAGCCCGTCGACGCCGTCCTGGTCCACGGCCGCGTACAGCTGGCCGACCTCGGCCTCGATCTTGCCGAGCGCGGTCTCGGCCAGCTCCCGGTCCAGGGTGACCGACCACAGCAGCCGGTCCGCGCCGGCGTCGTACACCTGCGCGCCCTGCCCGCACACCGCGAGCCCCTCGCTGCCCAGGTCGTCGAGGAGCGGCCGCACTCTGGGCGCCGGGCGGCCGGTCACCACCAGATGCCGGGCCCCGGCGGCAGCCACCCGCGCGAGCGCGGCGAGCGACCGGTCGGAAAGCGTGTCGTCGCCTCGGAGCAGCGTTCCGTCCAGGTCGGTGGCGATGAGTGAATATGCGGTGGGTGCGGCCATGATCAGAGAATACGGATGGAACGGCGCATCGACTCGACGCGAACCGGACGGCTGCAGCCTTCACATGCGTTGACGTCTGCTCCGGTTACGGCAGTTGGCGCGGTCACGCGGAGTCGCGTACCACCAGTTCCGTGGGCAGTATCACGCCCGCCGTGTCCTCCCCCGCGATCTGCGCGAGCAGCATGCGGACCATCTCGGCGCTGATGCGGTCGTAGGGCTGGCGCATGGTGGTGAGGGCCGGGGTGACGGCGGTGGCCGCGGCCGAGTCGTCGAAGCCGCCGACGGCGATGTCGTCGGGGACCGAACGGCCGGACTGGTGCAGGGCGTTGACGACTCCCTGGGCCATGAGGTCGGAGGCGACGAACACCGCGTCCATGTCGGGAGCCTGGGACAGGAGCCGACGGGCGGCCTGCTCGCCGCCGGTGCGGCGGTAGTCGCCCTCCACCACCAGCGCGGGGTCGTAGGGCAGACCCGCCTCGGCGAGCACATCGCGGTAGCCGGCCAGACGATCCGTGCCGCCAGGGGTGTCCAGAGGGCCGGTGATCATGCCGATGCGGCGCCGGCCACCGGCGAGGAGGTGGCGGACCATCTCCTGGGCGCCGTCGCGGTCGGCGGCCGCCACATAGCTGACCTTGGAGCCCAGACCCAGCGGCTTGCCGCAGGCCACCAACGGGATGCCGGCGTCGCGCAGTTCGGCGGCGACCGGGTCTCCGCTGTGGCTGGAGACCAGCAGGACGCCGTCGACGTGGCCCGAGGTGATGTACCGGGTCAGCCGGCGCCGGTCGTCGTCGCTCGCCGCCAGCATGAGCAGCAGCGGGATGTCGTGCTGCGCGAGGCGCTCGGTGCAACCCCGCAGCAGCACGTTGAAGTTGGGGTCCTCGAAGAACTTCTCCTGCGGCTCGGTCAGCAGGAAGGCCACCGAGTCCGAACGTCCCGTACTGAGGCTGCGCGCATGCCGGTTGACCACGTATCCGGTCTTCCTGATGGCGGCCTCGACGGCCCGGCGGGCGGCCGGGGAGACGTAGTGGCCGCCGTTCAGGAAGCGGGAGACGGTACCCCGCGACACGCCCGCCTCCCGCGCCACGTCGTGGATGGTGGGCGGTTTGCGGCGTCCGTTGGCGCTGGTGGTCATGTTCCTCGTTCGTGAAAGGGAGTCCGGGTGCCTCAGGCCTTGACCGAACCGCTCAGCAGGTCCAGCGACCAGAACCGCTGGATCACCAGGAAGAGCCCGATCAGCGGCAGGATCGCCAGCAGACATCCGGTGATGACCAGGGTGTAGAGGGCGGGCTGCGAGGCGCCCTGGGCGAGCAGGGTGTAGAGCCCGAGCGTGATCGGGAACTTGGTGTCGTCGGCCAGCATCACGTACGGCAGCAGGAAGTTGTTCCAGATGCCGACGAACTGGAAGAGGAACACCGTGATCAGGCCCGGCATCATCATCGGCACCGCGATCCGGGAGAAGATCCGCCACTCGCTGGCACCGTCCATGCGGGCGGCCTCCATGAGCTCGGTGGGCACCGAGGCGGCCGCGTAGATGCGGACGAGGTAGACGCCGTACGGAGACAGGATCGACGGCAGCAGCATCGACCAGTACGAGTCGGCCAGGCCCATCTTCGACAGCAGCAGGTACTGCGGTACGGCCAGCACGATGCTCGGCACCAGGACGCCGGCCAGGATCATCTTGAAGATGGCCTCCCGCCCGCGGAAGGTGTAGCGGCCGAGCGCGTAGCCGCCGGCGGCGGAGACCGCGGCGGACAACAGGGCGCCGAAACCGGCGTAGAAGGCGGAGTTGGCCATCCACTGCCAGTAGATGCCGTCCCGGTAGTCCGTCAGGTCGCTCAGATTGCCGAAGAGGCCGGTGCCGGGGGCGAAGCTGAAGGTGGAGAAGAGTTCCGACCGGTCCTTGGTCGCCGCGATGATCACCCAGGCGATGGGGATCAGGCAGTACAGCGTGCCGAGCAGCAGCACGATCGTGGGGACCCAGGCCGTGCGCCGCGCCTTGGCGGTCTTGCCGGTGGCGTCGGCGGTGAGGGTGAGGGGGGTCATGCCCGGTCCTCCCGGGTGTAGCGGTCGGAGATGCGAAGCAGAGTGAAGGAGAGGACGAAGGTGGCCAGGGCCAGGACGACCGCGGTGGCGGAGGCTCCGTAGATGTCGGACTTCAGGAAGGCGCTGTCGTAGATGGCCATCAGCGGGCTCCAGGTGCTCTGGAGGTTGTTCGTCAGCGGCTTCAGGGCCATGGGCTCGGTGAAGACCTGGAGGGTGGCGATCACCGAGAAGAAGAAGGTGAGCACCAGCGAGGGCATCACGATCGGGATCTTGATACGCAGGGCGATCTTGAGGTTGGACGCACCGTCGATGCGGGCAGCCTCGTAGATCTCCTGCGGGATCGCCCTGAGCGCGGTGTAGATGACGATCATGTTGAAGCCCGTGCCGCCCCAGACCGCGATGTTCGCGAAGGACAGGTACAGGTTGCCGCCGTCGAACAGGTCCGGCTGCGGGAGGCCGAACTTGTCCAGCAGGTAGTAGAAGGGGCTCACGCTCGGCAGATAGAGGAAGCCCCACATGAGGGCGGCGATGATGCCGGGCACGGCGTACGGCAGGAAGATCATCAGCCGGGCGAAGGGCGCGCTGCGCGCCTTGGGGGTGTCCAGCATGAGTGCGAAGACCAGCGCGAGGCCCAGCATGGTCGGGATGACGATGAGGCCGTAGCCGAAGGCGCGCAGCACGCTGTGGCCGAACTCGGAGTTCTGGAACACGTCGGTGTAGTTGCCGAGGCCGTTCCAGACCTGCTCACGGGCGCCCTTGCCGAGCCCGATCCCCTTGACCTTGACCTTGTGGAGGCTGAGCCAGATCGCGTACCCGATGGGGATGACGGTGAAGGCGGCGAACAGGACCAGCGTCGGCACCAGGAACCAGTACGGTGCGCTGCGGCCGCGGCCGCGGCGGCGGGGGCTGCTGGGGCGGACGGACTTGGCGGTGCCGGTGCCGTCCGCCAAGGGCCCGACCGCGAGGCGGTCGGAGCCCTTGAGCGGAGCGCTGGTCATGCCTCGGTCACCTCGAAGCCCTGCTTCTTCATGTCGTCGAAGGTCTTCGACTGCACGGTGCCGAGGGCGGAGACGAACTGAGCCTCCTTCTTCGACTTGGTGGCCTGGCCGAACGCGTCCTGGAAGGTGGTGTAGGTCGTGTTGACGTTGGGGCCCCAGGCCGCGGCGGCCGTGGTCGCGGCGATCTCGCCGGCCGTCGTGTAGAAGTCCGTCTGGTTGGAGAAGAACTCGGGGGTGGTCAGGACGTCGCCGGACTGGCCCTTCGTGGCGGCCGGGTAGATCGCGACCTCCTTGACCAGGGCGGCCAGCGCCTCCGGGTCGGTGTTCAGCCACGTGGCGAACTTGGCGGCGGCCTCGGCGTGCTTGGAGTCGGTGGAGACGCCGGTGGAGGAGCCGCCCCAGCTGCCGGTGACGTTCTCGCCGGACTTCCACTGCGGCAGCGGGGCCATGCGCCACTTGCCCTTGGTGTCGGGGGCGGAGGCGACCAGCACACCGGGCGCCCAGACGGCGGAGACCCAGGCGAGGTGGGTGCCCTCGTTCAGGGCCTTGTTCCAGGCCGGGGTGTACATCGGCTGGTTGTCGATGACGCCCTCCTGCACCAGGCCGCCCCAGAACTCGGTGACCTGCTTCGTGCCGGCGTCGTCGATGCCGACGGTCCACTTGCCCGCGGAGTCGACGGTCCACCACTTGCCGCCGGCCTGCTGCGACAGGCCCGCGAACAGGCCCGGGTCGTTGGAGGAGAAGGTGGTCAGATAGGCGTCCGGGACGGCCTTCTTGGCGGCGCGGGCGACCTCGGCGAACTCCGTCCAGGTCTTCGGGACGCTGAGTCCGTGCTTCTTGAAGAGGTCCTCGCGGTAGTAGAACATCAGCGGCCCGGAGTCCTGCGGGATCGCGTAGAGCGCGTCCGTGCCGAGGGTGACCATGCCCCACAGGCCCTCGGCGAAGTCGGACTTGGTGTCGCCCGCGTACTTGGAGATGTCGGCCAGGACGTCGTTGGAGACCAGCGTGGGCAGCGACTGGTACTCGACCTGGATGAGGTCGGGGGCGTTGCCGGCCTTCTTCGCGGTGATCAGCTTGGAGAGGATCTCCTGGCCGCTGGCCTGCTTGGACACCGTGACCGTGATGTCCGGGTTCTTCTTGTTCCAGATCGCGGCGACCTTCTCCATGTTCGGCGCCCACGACCAGTAGGTCAGCTTGACCGGCCCGCTGCTCTCTCCGGAGTCTGCGTCGTCGGAACCGCCGCAGGCGGCGAGGGTGCTGGTAAGGCCGAGGGCTGCGGCCCCGGCGAGGATGTTGCGCCTGCTGATCCGGTGGCGGTTGATCGACATCTTCATCTCCCCTGACTTGGACGAGCCCACCTCGTCGACGTCTCGCGTACGCGGCAACCGCCGTGGGGGGAGGTTCTGCGGGACGTGACCGAGGGGCTGTGCGCGAGGGCCGCGCGGCTCTGTGATCGTGCACAGTAGAGAATTGTTTCGGGCCCTTGTCAATGGCGGATGCCTGGGGTTACCTACTTGTTGCTCACAGATGCCAGCCGTAATCGGTACTGTGCACGATCACAGAAACCTGGCGTCACCTCTGCCGATTCCCGGGAGCCACCGCATGCCCTCCGCCGCCCCGCACGACCGCCTGCCACTCGCCTTCGGGGGCGACTACAACCCCGAGCAGTGGCCGCAGGAGGTGTGGGAGGAGGACGTACGGCTGATGCGTGAGGCCGGGGTCACCATGGTCTCGCTCGGCATCTTCGCGTGGTCGAGGATCGAACCCCGGCCCGGCGAGTACGACTTCGAGTGGCTCGACCGGATCATCGGCATGCTTCACGAGGCCGGCATCGACGTCGACCTCGCGACCCCGACCGTCGTCCCGCCCGCGTGGTTCTACCGCGCCCACCCGGACGCCCTGCCGGTGACCCGGGAGGGCGTACGACTGGCGTTCGGCTCACGCGGTGCGATCTGCCACTCCAACCCCCACTACCGGGCCGCCGCGGCGAACATCACCTCGCGGATCGGCGAGCGCTACGGGCGGCATCCCGCCGTGGTCCTGTGGCACGTCCACAACGAGTACGGCGCACCCGTCCTGACCTGCTACTGCGACACCTGCGCCGCCGCCTTCCGGGCCTGGCTGCAGGACCGTTACGGCACCCTCGGCGCCCTCAACCAGGCCTGGGGCACCGCCTTCTGGGGCCAGCTCTACGGCGACTGGGAGGAGATCGGGGTGCCCCGGGCGACGCCGACGGTCGGCAACCCCGCCCAGCAGCTGGACTTCCAGCGGTTCGCGGACGGTCAGGCCCGCGCCAACTTCCGCGCCGAGCGGGACATCCTGCACCACCTGTCCCCCGGCGTGCCCGTGACCACCAACTTCATGGTCGCGCCGAGTCAGTGCCAGAGCATCGACTACTGGGAGTGGGGCAAGGAGGTCGACCTGGTCACCAACGACCACTACCTGATCACCGACGGCCGCCGCACCCACGTCAACCTGGCCCTCGCCGCCGATCTCACCCGCTCGGTCGCGGGCGGCGCTCCCTGGCTGCTGCTCGAACACTCCCCGTCCGGCATCAACTGGCAGGCGCACAACCCCGCCAAGGAGCCCGGCCAGATGGCCCGCAACTCCCTCGGCCATGTCGCCCGAGGCTCCGAGGGCGCGATGTTCTTCCAGTGGCGGCAGTCCCGCAGCGGCGCCGAGAAATTCCACTCGTCGATGCTGCCGCACGGAGGGACCGGGACCCGCGTATGGCGGGAGGTCACTGATCTGGGTCGCCGGGTCGCGGACCTGGCCGACCTGCGCGGCAGCCGCACCCGGGCCGACGTGGCCATGGTCTGGTCCTGGGACTCCTGGTGGGCGCAGAGCCTGGAGTGGCGGCCGAGCCAGGACCTGGACGCGCGGGAGCGCCTCGACGCGTTCTACGAAGCGCTGTACGACCGGCACCTGACGGTGGACTTCTTCGCGCCGGCCGGGCTGGGGGACGTCGATCCTTCTCGGTACCCGCTGCTGGTCGTCCCCCAGCTGTACGCGGCGCCCGCCTCCGTCGCCGCCGACCTGGAGCGGTACGTCTCACGCGGCGGCACGCTGCTCGTCTCCTGCTTCTCCGGCATCGTCGACGAGCACGACGCCGTGCACCCCGGGGCCTGTCCGGGAGCGCTGCGGGACGTGCTCGGGCTGACCGTCGAGGAGTTCGACCCGTTGCTGCCGGGCGAGCGGATCGCCGTACGGACGTCTCACGGGGATGCGTGGGAGGCCGATGTGTGGTCCGAGTACGTCGTCCCCGGCGACGGATGCGAGACCGTGGCCGTCTTCGCCGGCGGCCGCACGGCGGGACGCCCGGCGCTCACCCGGCGGGCGCTCGGCGACGGGGCCGCCTGGTATCTGGCCACGCGGCTGACCGGGGCCGATCTGGCGGCGGTCGTGGACCTCGCCCTCGCGGACGCGGGGGTCACGCCTGTGGACCTTCCCCGGGACGTCGAACTCGTCGTACGGGAGGGCGGGTCGGGGGCGTTTCGCTTCGCCGTCAACCACACCGACGCCGAGGTGAAGGTGGTGCTGGCGGACGGCAGCCGGGCGGCGGTGCCCGCGGGGGCGGTCGAGGTGTTCCGCGAACCACGCTGAGTTTCTTGCCCCTCTTTGTTCCTTTTGTTCTTCCTTTGTGACTTTCACCGTGAAGGGACCCTGACATGCGCAGACGCAGTGTTCTGACCGCCGCCGGAGCCGCGGCACTGGCGATTCCCGTGCTCGGCGCGGCACCCGCCGTCGCCGCGGCGGCCGGGGAACGCCGCCGCCTGGAGATCCGCGGGGTGGACATCTCCTCGCTCCCGAAGAACGAGGACAAGGGTGCCGTCTACCGGTGTGCCGACGGTCGCCGCCAGGACCCCGTCCGCATCCTCGCCGACTCGGGCGTCACCCACGCCCGCCTCAAGGTGTGGGTCAACCCGGCCGACGGCTACAACAACAAGGCCCACGTCCTTCCGCTGGCCCGTCGCCTGAAGCGGGCCGGCATCGGCATCTGGGTCGACTTCCACTACTCCGACACCTGGGCGGACCCGGCGCACCAGAACAAGCCGGCCGCGTGGGCCGACCTGGACGTGGCGGGCCTGACCAGGGCGGTCTACGACCACACCGCCGACGTCCTCGGCGCGCTGCGGCGGCAGGGCACCCCGGCCGACCTGGTGCAGATCGGCAACGAGCTGAACGGCGGCATGCTCTGGCCCGACGGCAACTGGGAGCACTGGGACAACCTCGCCGCCTTCCTCAAGGCCGGTCTCAGCGCCGCCCGCGACACCACCCCGCGCATCCGCACGATCCTCCACCTGGCCAACGGCGGCGACAACGGGCTGTACCGGTGGTGGTTCGACAACGCGGTCGCCTACGGCATCGACTTCGACATCATCGGGCTCTCCTACTACCCCTTCTGGCACGGGCCGGTGGAGCAGGCCGCCGCCAACATGGCCGACATCACGGCCCGTTACGGCAAGCCGTGCGTGATCGCCGAGACGGCGTACCCGTTCACGCTGGAGAGCGAGGACGACGTCAACGACATCATGAACGACCCCTCGCAGCTCACCGAGGGCTTCCCCGCCACACCCGAGGGCCAGGCGGCCTGGCTGCGCGCGGTGGCCGACCTCGCCGCCGCCGTCCCCGGCGGGCAGGGCCTCGGCTACTGCTACTGGGAAGGCGTGTGGACGTACCGCGCCGGCAGCGGCTGGAACCCGCAGGACCCGTCGTCCGGCAACGCGTGGGAGAACCTCGCGCTGTTCGACTTCGAGGACAAGGCGCTGCCGGGCCTCAAGACGCTGGGGCGCTACCGGTCGTAGGACCGTGGGGCCTGTTCACCGGCGGCGACGGTCCGGTCGCCGCCGGACGGTGAGGTCCGGTCGCCGCCGGACGGTGACGGCCCGGTCGCCGCCGGACGGTGACGGCCCGGTCGCCGCCGGACGGTGTAGTTGGCTACACCACGGATACGGGTGGCCGTTCCCTCGTGACGGCGGGCGGGCGACGGGATCGTAAGGGGCAGAGATCCTCTACGAAAGGACCGGCCCAATGTCCGCGAACCGCACGCGCCGCCGCCGTATCACCAGCATCGCCACCACGGTGGCCGCCGTCGCCCTGACCGCGGGGCTCGCCACCGCCTGCGACCCCGACGACTTCGACAACTCGCTGGACTGCGTGTCCAACGCCGACACGATCTCCGACAGCCTCAAGGCGATCCACGACGCGGGCCGGGACGCGGCGGAGGACCCCTCGCGCACGGACGAGTCGATCGACACGATCGAGAAGAACCTCGACAAGATCAACGACGACACGGACGACAGCAAGGTCGACAAGGCGGCCGACGACCTGAACCAGGCGATCAAGGACTACAACAAGGCCATCCTGAACGGCGACACCGACCCGGACACCAGCAAGATCGACGCGGCGGCCGACCAGTTGAAGGACGTCTGCACGTCGTGACGTCGGTCCGGGCCGAAGCCCGGACCGACGCTCTCCGGTCACCCCCAGGTCGTCCCCGCGGGCTCCTTGATGGTGGTGTTGATGCGGTTGAACAAGTTGGTGAGGGCGATGGTGAGGATGAGCGCCGACAGTTCCTTCTCGTCGAAGTGGTCGGCGACCTCGTCCCAGAGCTCGTCCGGCACCGAATCGTGGGAGCGGTCGGCGAGGCGGGTGACCGACTCGGTCAACTGGAGCGCGGCCCGCTCGGCGTCGGAGAAGTAGGGGGCCTCGCGCCAGACGGCGACGGCCGCGATGCGCTCCTCGCTCGCCCCGCCCTTGCGCAGGTTGTGCACATGGCCGTGGACGCAGGCGCTGCAGCCGTTGATCTGGCTGGCGCGCAGCGCGACGATCTCCGCCACCTCCTGCGACAGCCCGCTCTCGCCGATCGCCTGGAACATGGTGCCGATACCCTTCATGGCGCCGGGAAGGACGTACGCCGGGTTCGTCATCCGAGCCTGCATGGTGCTGCCTCCTGTGTCGGTGTTCTCGATCGTTTCGGTCGTTCTCGGTCGCCTCGGGCGTTCTCGTGCGTTCTCGGGCGTTCTCGTTGTCGGTCTCACTGCACTGACGGAGCGGAGGCACAGGTTGTGACAGGTCGGCCGGAAGAATTTCCGAGCGTTTTCCAGGCCCATCTGCGGGAGTCCGCCGCCGGCATCCTGGAACGCTTCCCCCCGCCCTTGCGGCCCGAGATCTACGCCCTCTCCTTCCGCATCTGGCGGATTGACTACGACGACCGCCACCCGTATGTGGCCATCGGCTACAACACCGAGAGCCAGTACGAGCGGGAGAAGCAACCGGAGGACCCCGGCGAGGCCCGCTGGAACTACGCCTGCTGGCTCCTCGACGGCTTCGAGATGCTGGGCAACGTCCCCGAGGACCCGGCCGGCAGCCCCTTGCACGAGGACGAGGTCAAGCGGCTCGGCATCTGGTACGACGGCGAGCACGACCTCATGAAGGTGGGTGAGGACGACGAGATCGACGCCAAGTGCGACCTCCTGCGCCTCCACTTCTACGACGCCTGCATCGACCTCGCCCGTCACCTCCACGCGAGCGGCCGTATCGAGAAACTCTTCGGCCGCCGCCTTCCCGTCGTCGTCTTCGACATGGACTGCCCCGGCTGGGAGATCGAGGCCACCGAGGCGGCCAACCCTCCCGAGCTGATCGAAGACTTCCTGGCCTGGCAGCGGGCGGCCGAGGGGGCGTGATCGGCGGAAGGCGTGCAGCCTGCCCAAGGCAGGCAACACAGCCGTAACGTGTGGCCCGACAGTGTGTGGCGCGACCACATCGAACGCACGGTACGCACGAGAGTGAGGCAGCACCCATGCCCCCCTTCGATGTCCCCGAGGGCGACCCCTTCGGCACGCACAACCTCCCGTACGGCGTGTTCTCGCTCACCGGATCCGATGGTTCTGCCGGTTCCGCCGGTTCTTCTGGTTCCGCCGGCTCCCGCTCGGGCGGTGCTTCCGGTCCTTCCGGCCCTTCTGGTCCTTCCGGTTCCGTCGACCGGCGGGTCGGTGTCCGACTCGGTGACCACGTCCTGGACGCGGGCGCGGCGGCAGCGGCCCTCGGCTCGCCGTACGTCTCCCTCCTCGCGCGGCCCTCCCTGCACCCGCTGCTCGCCGCCGGCCGCACCGCCTGGTCGGACGTACGGCGCGCGCTGACGGCATGGGTGACGGTGCCGTCGCACCGCGAGGCCATCGAGCCGCTGTTCCACCCCCTGTCCTCGGTGACCCTGCACCTCCCCTTCGAGGTGGCGGACTACGTCGACTTCTACGCCTCCGAGAACCACGCCCGGAACGTCGGCCAGATCTTCCGCCCGGACGCCGCCGACTCCCTGACCCCCAACTGGAAGCATCTGCCGATCGGTTACCACGGCCGCTCCGGCACGGTCGTGGTGTCCGGCACGGACGTCGTGCGCCCGGCGGGCCAGCGAAAGGCTGTCTCCGACCCGGCGCCCGTCTTCGGGCCCTCCGTCCGCCTGGACATCGAGGCCGAGGTCGGCTTCGTGGTCGGTGCGCCCTCGCGGATGGGCGAGCCGGTCACACTCGGCGACTTCCGCGAGCACGTCTTCGGGCTGTGCCTGTTGAACGACTGGTCCGCCCGCGACCTCCAGGCCTGGGAGTACGTCCCCCTCGGCCCGTTCCTCGGCAAGTCCTTCGCCACCTCGGTGTCGGCGTGGATCACCCCGCTGGACGCCCTGGAGTCGGCACGGGTGACACCCCCGGAGCGCACGCACCCGCTGCTGCCGTACCTGGACGACACGGACGACGAACCCGGCGGCTACGACCTGCGCATCTCGGTCGCCGTCAACGGCCACGTCATCTCCGAACCTCCCTTCTCCAGCATGTACTGGACGGCCGCCCAGCAGCTGGCCCACATGACCGTCAACGGCGCCTCCCTGCGCACCGGCGACCTGTACGGCTCCGGCACGGTGAGCGGCCCCTCCGAGCACGAACGGGGTTCGCTGCTGGAGCTGACCTGGAACGGCCGTGACTCCCTCGAACTGCCCGACGGCAAGCGGACGTTCCTGGAGGACGGCGACGTGGTGACTCTGTCGGCCTGGGCCCCCGGCCCGGACGGCGTCCGGGTGGGACTGGGGGAGGTCACCGGCCGGGTGGTGCCGTCCGCATCCCACCCCGCACCCCACTGAACGACTTCCGACACCTGCCGCACACCGCCCGCCGCCGTCATACTGGCGACGGGCGGCGTGGCTTGCGGGCACGACACCGTTGCCACCCGCACCGCCCGTGCGGTGCTTGCCCTATGCGCACTGTGCGCTCTGTGCACCGTGCACCCATAGCAGCCGTTTCTTCCGACTCTGCCGACTCCTCCGAGTCTGCCGAGTCTTCCGAGTCGTCCGACCAGGATCCGGAGCCCGTGGCATGACTGTCTGCCTGCTGCTGCTGAGCGCCGTCGCCCTGGCGGCCGCCGTGCCGGTTCCGCGCGCGCTGACCCGGGCCGCGTGGCCCGAGCGGGACCCCGTGGTCGCACTGTGGGTGTGGCAGTGCCTGGTCGCCACCGTCCTGCTGTGCTGTCTGGCGGCCCTGGTGCTGGGCACGGCGGCGGTGTTCCACACGGTCCGCGACCATGTCTTCGCTCCGGCGCCGCCCGCCGTGACCGCTGCGTACGACCTCTCCGCCGCCCCGCCCTGGGCCGCCGCCCTCACCCTGCTGCTGGCCTGCGGGGCCGCCTGGACGACCGCGATGCTCGTCCGCGAGTTCGTCGAGGCCCGCCGACGCCGAGGCCAGGCCCACGCCCAGCTGCGCGAACGCGCCCCCGACCTGCCGGCAGGGCTACCCGCCGCTCGCGGCCCTCTCCTCGTGCTGGAGGACGAGTACCCCGAGGCCTGGTGGATGCCCGGCAGCCCGCCCCAGCTGATCGTCACGACCGGCGCCCTGCACCGCCTCACCGACCACCAACTGGACGCGGTCCTCACCCACGAACGCGGCCACGCCCGCGCCCGCCACGACTGGCTGCTCCACCTCTCCACCGCCCTCGCCACCGGCTTCCCCCGTATCCCGCTCTTCGCCCACTTCTGCGACCAGACCCACCGCCTGGTCGAACTCTCCGCCGATGACACGGCCTCCCGCCGCTGCGGCCACCTGACCACGGCCCTGGCCCTCATCGAACTGAACCAACACCGAGGCGTCCTCTCCTGCGCCTCCACCCACCGCCTCCTCGGCGAACGAGTGGGCCGCCTCCTGGAACCCCAGCCCCGCCTGGGCCCCCGCCACCGAGCCCTTACGACGACGGTGGCGACCCTGGTCCCGCTACTCCCGCTCCTGATCACCTTCGCGCCAGGCCTGACGGCACTGTCGTAACCCGGGCCACCCCAACTGCGATCAGCCGACCCCATCTGACCGAGAGCGCCGACACCATCTGACCGAGAGCGGCCGACTCCGTCTGACTACGGGCAGTCGTGCCGTGTGGCTGCGCGCAGTCGTTGCCGTATGACTGCGGGCAGCCGTGTCGTCTGACTGCGGGCAGTCGCTGCCGTCCAGCTGCGGGCAGTCGTGCCGCTGGGGCGGCACGGGTGGGCGCAGGCGGCACCCCGACGTCCGCAAGGCGGCGGTGCTGGCACTGACCCGGCACGCGAGCACCGAGGACGCCCGCGCGGCCCTGGCCACAGCAACGGCCGACTCCGATGCGGATGTCAGGGCATACGCGGCACGAGCCCTGTGGCGGTGCCGGAGCCCGCTTCTATATCCAGTCCTCCGGCTCCGGCTCCGCATCCATCTCCGGCCAGTCGTCCGCGCCCGGGTCCGCGTCACGTTCCGGGCCCGGCGCAGCGCCCCCGGGAGACCCGTCCAGGCCGGCGAGCACCCCGATCACGCCCTCCCCATAGGTCACCAGCTTCTTCTCGCCGACCCCGCTGACCCCACCCAGCTGTGCCACGGACGTGGGCCATACCGTCACGATCTCCCGGAGTGTCGCGTCATGGAAGATCACATACGCCGGAACTCCGTGTTCCCGAGCCTGCTCGGCCCGCCATGCCCGCAACGCCTCGAACGCCGGCACCAGCGCCTCGGGCAGCTCGGCGACCGCGGCCTTGGCCTTGCGTTCTCCCCGCCCGGAACCCGACGACCCCGCCGCCGACCGCGAGGTGGCCACCTTCTTCGGTTCCTTCCGCAGCGGCACCTCCCGCTCCCGCCGCAGCACCGACCCGCTCGCCTCGGTGAGCACCAGCGTGCCGTAGTCCCCCTCGACCGCGAGGAGCCCCTGCGCGAGCAACTGCCGCACGACGCCGCGCCATTCCCCCTCGGAGAGTTCCTCGCCGATGCCGAACACGGACAGCTGGTCGTGGTCGAACTGGATGACCTTGGCCGTGCGCTTCCCCATCAGGATGTCGACGATCTGCACCGCGCCGAACTTCTGCCCGCGCTCGCGCTGCAGCCGCACCACCGTCGACAGCACCTTCTGGGCCGCGACCGTGCCGTCCCAGGTCTCCGGCGGCGTGAGGCACGTGTCGCAGTTGCCGCAGCCCACCGGGTCGGGGTCCTGGCCGAAGTAGGCGAGGAGCTGCCCGCGCCGGCACTGGGCCGTCTCGCACAGCGCCAGCATCGATTCCAGGTGAGCCGCGGCCCGGCGCCGGAACGCCTCGTCACCCTCGCTCGACTGGATCATCTTGCGCTGTTGTATGACGTCGTTGAGCCCGTACGCCATCCATGCCGTGGACGGCAGTCCGTCGCGGCCGGCGCGGCCTGTCTCCTGGTAGTAGCCCTCGACCGACTTGGGCAGGTCGAGGTGGGCGACGAAGCGGACGTCCGGCTTGTCGATGCCCATGCCGAAGGCGATGGTCGCGACCACGATCAGGCCGTCCTCCCGCAGGAAGCGGGACTGGTGGGCGGCGCGCGTGCCCGCGTCCAGTCCCGCGTGGTACGGCACCGCCTCGATGCCGTTGCGGGACAGGAACTCGGCCGTCGCCTCCACCGACTTGCGCGAGAGGCAGTAGACGATGCCCGCGTCGCCCGCGTGCTCCTCGCGCAGGAAGCCCAGCAGCTGCTTCTTGGGGTCGGCCTTGGGCACGATCCGGTACTGGATGTTGGGCCGGTCGAAGCTCGCCACGAAGTGGCGGGCCGTCGGCATGTTCAGCCGCTGGGTGATCTCCTGGTGTGTCGCGTCCGTGGCCGTCGCCGTGAGCGCGATCCGCGGGATGTCCGGCCAGCGCTCGCCGAGCAGTGAGAGGGACAGATAGTCCGGGCGGAAGTCGTGGCCCCACTGGGACACGCAGTGCGCCTCGTCGATGGCGAAGACCGCGATCTTCCCCCGCGACAGGAGGTCCAGCGTCGAGTCCAGCCGCAGCCGCTCCGGCGCCAGATACAGCAGGTCCAGCTCACCGGCCAGGTACTCGGCCTCCACCACCCGCCGCTCGCCGAAGTCCTGCGTGGAGTTCATGAACCCCGCGCGCACGCCGAGCGCCCGCAGCGCGTCCACCTGGTCCTGCATCAGCGCGATGAGCGGCGAGACCACAATGCCCGTACCGGGTCTGACCAGGGACGGGATCTGATAGCACAGCGACTTGCCGCCACCGGTCGGCATGAGGACCACGGCGTCACCGCCGGCCACCACATGCTCGATGACCGCTTCCTGCTCACCGCGGAAGGCCTCGTACCCGAAGATGCGGTGCAGCGCGGCCAGCGCCTCGCTCTCGATCATCCCTGGCATCTCGCTGATACCGCCCGTCCCGCCCATTGCCGTGTCCCCCGTACGTCGTCCCTCGACCACTGCCCCCACGATAGGGGTCCGGACTGACACCGCCGGAGTTATCCACAGGCTGGTCCGGCAACGCTCCGTACTCCGCCCAATGGCCTCCGTCACATGCCGCGCCCACGACGACCGGACATGCCGACCGGGGGTCCCAACCCGCCGATGAAATGCCCACCCCCCGGAGCACACACGCCCGCCCCGGACCACACACACCCGCCCCGGACCACACACGCACGGGCCCCGGCTCCCACGAGGGAAACCGGGGCCCACCGAACAAGCACCGCAGGTCAGCGCACGAACACTCCCGCCTGGTTGGCCAGGTCGAGGAAGTACTGCGGCGCCACACCGAGCACCAGCGTGACCGCCACGCCGACCCCGATCGCGGTCGTCGTCAGCAGCGACGGCACGGCCACGGTCGGTCCCTCGGGCCGCGGCTCGCTGAAGAACATCAGCACGATGACGCGGATGTAGAAGAAGGCCGCGATCGCGGACGAGATCACACCGACCACGACCAGCGGGGCCGCGCCGCCCTCCGCCGCCGCCTTGAACACGGCGAACTTCCCGGCGAAACCGGAGGTCAGCGGAATGCCCGCGAAGGCCAGCAGGAACACCGCGAACACGGCCGCCACCAGCGGTGAACGACGGCCGAGACCGGCCCACTTGGACAGATGCGTCGCCTCGCCGCCCGCGTCCCGCACCAGGGTCACCACCGCGAACGCGCCGATCGTCACGAACGAGTACGCGGCCAGGTAGAAGAGGACCGACGACACCCCGTCCGGCGTGGCCGCGATGACACCCGCGAGGATGAATCCCGCGTGGGCGATTGACGAGTAGGCCAGCAGCCGCTTGATGTCGGTCTGGGTGATCGCGACGATCGCACCGCCGAGCATGGTGACGATGGCGACGCCCCACATGACCGGCCGCCAGTCCCAGCGCAGGCCTGGCAGGACGACGTACAGGACCCGGAGCAGCGCGCCGAAGGCGGCCACCTTCGTCGCCGCCGCCATGAAGCCGGTCACCGGCGTGGGCGCGCCCTGGTAGACGTCAGGTGTCCACATGTGGAACGGCACCGCGCCGACCTTGAACAGCAGACCCATGACGAGCATCGCGGCGCCGACGAGCAGCAGCGCGTCGTTGCCCATGGTGTCCGCGAGCGCCGGGTTGACGGTCTGGACCTGGCCGTCGACGACCTGCGCGATCGTCGCGTACGACATCGAGCCCGCGTAGCCGTACAGCAGCGCGATGCCGAACAGCGTGAACGCGGAGGCGAACGCGCCGAGCAGGAAGTACTTGACCGCGGCCTCCTGCGACATGAGCCGCTTGCGGCGGGCCAGCGCGCACAGCAGGTACAGCGGGAGGGAGAAGACTTCCAGGGCCACGAAGAGCGTCAGCAGGTCGTTGGCCGACGGGAAGATCAGCATGCCGGAGACGGCGAACAGCAGGAGCGGGAACACCTCGGTGGTGGTGAACCCGGCCTTCACCGCGGCCTTCTCGCTGTCGCTGCCCGGCACGGAGGCGGCCTGCGCGGCGAAGGAGTCGACGCGGTTGCCGTGCGCCTCCGGGTCGAGCCGCCGCTCGGCGAAGGTGAACAGACCGACCAGGGCCACCAGCAGGATCGTGCCCTGCAGGAAGAGGGCCGGCCCGTCGACCGCGATCGCACCCATCGCCGCGATGCGCGCCTTGGTCGTGGCGTATCCGTCGGCGGCGAGCGCGACGACCGCGGCGAAGGCGGCGACGAGCGCGACGACGGACACGAACATCTGGACGTAGTAACGGGACTTTCGCGGGACGAACGCCTCGACCAGCACCCCGATGATCGCCGCGCCGACGACGATCAAGGTGGGCGACAATTGTCCGTATTCGAACTGCGGCGCGTCGATCTTCGCGATCGGTTCGGCCGCGGTTGTCCACAGGCTGTGGACGGCTACTGCGCTCACTTGGCCGCCTCCACCTCGGGCTGGGGGTCCTTCTTCTGTACGTCGGACATCGTCTGCTTGACCGCGGGGTCGATGATGTCCGTGACGGGCTTCGGGTAGACGCCCAGGAAGATCAGCAGTACGACCAGCGGGGCGACGACCACGAGTTCCCGCACCCTCAGGTCGGGCATCGTCGCGACCTCGGGCTTCACCGGCCCCGTCATCGTCCTCTGGTAGAGGACGAGGACGTACAGCGCGGCGAGCACGATGCCGAAGGTGGCGATGATCCCGATCACCGGGTAGCGCGCGAACGTGCCGACCAGGACCAGGAATTCGCTCACGAACGGCGCGAGCCCGGGCAGCGACAGGGTCGCCAGGCCGCCGATCAGGAAGGTGCCGGCAAGGACCGGAGCGACCTTCTGCACCCCGCCGTAGTCGGCGATGAGCCGAGAGCCGCGTCGCGAGATCAGGAAGCCGGCCACCAGCATCAACGCGGCGGTCGAGATGCCGTGGTTGACCATGTAGAGCGTCGCGCCGGACTGCCCCTGGCTGGTCATCGCGAAGATGCCCAGGATGATGAACCCGAAGTGCGAGATCGACGCGTACGCCACCAGCCGCTTGATGTCCCGCTGGCCGACCGCGAGCAGCGCCCCGTAGACGATGCTGATCAGCGCCAGTACGAGGATGACGGGCGTCGCCCACTTCGACGCCTCCGGGAACAGCTGGAGGCAGAAGCGGAGCATCGCGAACGTGCCCACCTTGTCGACGACCGCGGTGATGAGGACGGCGACCGGGGCGGTGGCCTCCCCCATCGCGTTGGGCAGCCAGGTATGCAGCGGCCACAGGGGCGCCTTCACCGCGAAGGCGAAGAAGAAGCCCAGGAACAGCCAGCGTTCGGTGTTGGTCGCCATGTCGAGCGAGCCGTTGGCCCGTGCCTCGGCGATCTCCTGGAGGCTGAAGTTCCCGGCGACCACATAGAGGCCGATCACCGCGGCCAGCATGATCAGGCCGCCGACCAGGTTGTAGAGGAGGAACTTCACCGCCGCGTACGACCGTTGCGTCGACGCCGCCTCCTCGCCGTGCTCGTGGGCACGGTCCCCGAAGCCGCCGATGAGGAAGTACATCGGGATCAGCATGGCTTCGAAGAAGATGTAGAAGAGGAAGACGTCGGTGGCCTCGAAGGAGATGATCACCATCGCCTCGACGGCCAGGATCAGGGCGAAGAAGCCCTGAGTGGGCCGCCACCGCTTGTTTCCGGTCTCCAGCGGGTCGGCGTCGTGCCAGCCCGCCAGGATGATGAACGGGATCAGCAGCGCGGTCAGCGCAAGAAGCGCCACCCCGATGCCGTCCACGCCCAGCTCGTACCTGACCCCGAAGTCCTTGATCCAGGAGTGGGATTCGGTGAGCTGGTAGCGGTCACCGTCGGGGTCGAAGCGGACCAGGACGACGATTGCGAGGGCGAGTGTGGCCAGCGAGACGAGCAGCGCCAGCCACTTGGCGGCGGTGCGCCGCGCCGCCGGTACGGCGGCCGTGGCGACCGCCCCGAGGGCCGGGAGCGCCGCCGTCGCTGTCAGCAGGGGAAAGGACATCGGTATCAGACCGCCCTCATCAGCAGGGTCGCGGCGACAAGGACCGCCGCGCCGCCGAACATCGAGACCGCGTACGACCGCGCGAAGCCGTTCTGCAGCTTGCGCATCCGCCCGGAGAGGCC
Organism: Streptomyces sp. MMG1533; assembly: GCF_001279775.1. GTDB lineage: Bacteria > Actinomycetota > Actinomycetes > Streptomycetales > Streptomycetaceae > Streptomyces. The sequence continues at coordinate 74,384 of NZ_LGDG01000237.1, forward strand.
GCCCATCGAGGCCGCCGTGCCGTTGACGACGCCGTCGACCAGGGTGTGGTCGACGTACACCAGGGAGCGCGTGAGGTGCTCTCCGCCGCGGACGAGGACCACGTGGTTGAAGTCGTCCTGGAGCAGGTCGCGCCGGGCGGCCCGGGTGAGCAGCGACCCGCGCGGGGCGACGACCGGGACCGGACGGCGCCCGTACTGGAGGTAGGCCGCGGCCACACCGATCACCAGGACCACCATGGTGGCGAGGGTGACCGTCAGGGCGCTGACCGGGGCGTGCCCGTGGTCGTGCCCGGTGACGGGCTCCAGCCAGTGCAGGAAGCGGTCGCCGACGCTGAACAGGCCGCCCGCGAAGACCGATCCGAAGGCCAGCACGATCATCGGGATCGTCATGGACTTGGGCGACTCGTGCGGGTGCGGCTCGGCGTGCTCGCCGTGGTGTGCGGCGGCGGGCTCCACACCCGGCTCGGCCGGAGACGCCGTCTTGGTGTGACGCCAGCGTTCCTCTCCGAAGAACGTCAGCAGCATCACGCGCGTCATGTAGTACGCCGTGATGGCCGCGCCCAGCAGGGCGCAACCGCCGAGGATCCAGCCCTCGGTGCCGCCCTTGGCGAAGGCCGCCTCGATGATCTTGTCCTTGGAGAAGAAGCCGGACAGACCGGGGAAGCCGATGATGGCGAGGTAGCCGAGGCCGAAGGTGATGAAGGTGACCGGCATGTACTTCCTGAGGCCGCCGTACTTGCGCATGTCGACCTCGTCGTTCATGCCGTGCATGACCGAGCCGGCACCGAGGAACAGCCCGGCCTTGAAGAAGCCGTGCGTCACCAGGTGCATGATCGCGAAGACGTAGCCGATGGGGCCGAGGCCCGCGGCGAGGACCATGTAGCCGATCTGCGACATGGTCGAGCCGGCCAGCGCCTTCTTGATGTCGTCCTTCGCGCAACCGACGATCGCACCGAACAGGAGCGTGACCGCACCGACGATGGTGACGACCAGTTGCGCATCGGGCGCCGCGTTGAAGATGGCGCCGGAACGGACGATCAGGTACACGCCCGCGGTCACCATCGTCGCGGCGTGGATGAGGGCCGAGACCGGGGTCGGGCCCTCCATCGCGTCCCCGAGCCAGGACTGCAGCGGCACCTGGGCGGACTTGCCGCAGGCGGCGAGCAGCAGCATCAGGGCGATGCCGGTGAGCGTGGCCTCGCTCGCGCCGCCGACGAGCCCCGGCTCCTCGAGGGTGCCGAGCACCGGGCCGAAGGCGAAGGTCCCGAAGGTCGTGAACATCAGCATGATGGCGATCGACAGGCCCATGTCGCCGACGCGGTTGACCAGGAAGGCCTTCTTCGCGGCGGTGGCGGCGCTGGGCTTGTGCTGCCAGAAGCCGATCAGCAGGTAGGAGGCGAGACCGACGCCCTCCCAGCCGACGTACAGCAGCAGGTAGTTGTCGGCGAGGACGAGCAGCAGCATCGCCGCGAGGAACAGGTTCAGATAGCCGAAGAAACGGCGACGCCGCTCGTCGTGCTCCATGTACCCGACGGAGTACAGGTGGATCAGCGAGCCGACGCCGGTGATGAGCAGCACGAACGTCATCGACAGCTGGTCGAGACGGAAGGCGACGTCGGCCTGGAAGCCCTCGACCGGCACCCAGCTGAACAGGTGCTGGGTGAGCGTCCGGTGCTCGGCGTCCTTGCCGAGCAGGTCGGCGAAGAGCACGACGCCGACCACGAAGGAGACGGCGGCGAGGGCCGTGCCGATCCAGTGGCCGACGGCGTCGAGACGCCGGCCGCCGCACAGCAGTACGGCCGCTCCGAGCAGAGGCGCCGCCACCAGCAGCGCAATCAGGTTCTCAGCGTTAGTCACGGTTCAGCGACCCCTTACAGCTTCATCAGGCTGGCGTCGTCGACCGAGGCCGAGTGGCGGGAACGGAACAGCGACACGATGATCGCGAGCCCGACCACGACCTCCGCGGCGGCGACGACCATCGTGAAGAAGGCGATGATCTGGCCGTCGAGATTGCCGTGCATCCGGGAGAAGGCGACGAACGCGAGGTTGCAGGCGTTGAGCATCAGCTCGATGCACATGAAGACGACGATCGCGTTGCGCCTGATCAGGACGCCGGTGGCGCCGATCGTGAACAACAGGGCGGCGAGATAGAGGTAGTTGACGGGGTTCACTTCGACGCCTCCTCGGCCCGCTTGAGGTTCGCCTGCTCGATCCCGGTCCGCTCCAGGCGCTCCTCGGCGCGCTGCTCCAGGGCCCGCAGGTCGTTGAGCGCGTCCTGGGACACGTCACGGATCTGACCGCGCTCCCGCAGCGTCTTGCTGACGGTGAGGTCGGACGGGGTGCCGTCCGGCAGCAGGCCCGCGATGTCCACGGCGTTGTGCCGGGCGTACACGCCGGGCGCGGGCAGCGGCGGTAGGTGCTTGCCCTCGCGGACGCGCTCCTCGGACAACTCGCGCTGCGTCTTGGCCCGCTCGGTGCGCTCGCGGTGGGTGAGCACCATCGCGCCTACGGCGGCCGTGATCAGGAGGGCGCCGGTGATCTCGAAGGCGAAGACGTACTTCGTGAAGATGAGGGCCGCGAGGCCCTCCACGTTGCCGTTCGCGTTGGCCTGCGCGAGGCCGCTGAACTCGTTGAGGGAGGCGTTGCCGATGCCCGCGAACAGCAGGACGCCGAAGCCGAGTCCGCACGTCAGGGCCAGCCAGCGCTGGCCCTTGATGGTCTCCTTCAGGGAGTCCGCCGCGGTGACGCCGACGAGCATCACCACGAACAGGAACAGCATCATGATCGCGCCGGTGTAGACGACGATCTGGACGACGCCCAGGAAGTAGGCGCCGTTGGCGAGGTAGAACACCGCCAGGATGATCATGGTGCCGGCGAGACAGAGCGCGCTGTGCACGGCCCTCTTCATGAAGACGGTGCACAGGGCGCCGATCACGGCGACGGTGCCGAGGACCCAGAACTGGAAGGCCTCTCCGGTGGAGGTGGAGTAGGCGGCGAGCTGCGCGCTCATGCCTGAACCTCCTCTTCTTCGGGCTTCTCGCCCTTGGAGACGGCGACCTGTTGCACCGTGCCCGGCGCAGCCTCCGTCACCAGACCGCGGTAGTAGTCCTGCTCGTCCGTCCCCGGGAAGATGGAATGCGGGCTGTCGACCATGCCCTCTTCGAGCCCGGCGAGCAGCTGCTCCTTGGTGTAGATCAGGTTGGCGCGGCTGGAGTCGGCCAGCTCGAACTCGTTGGTCATGGTCAACGCGCGCGTGGGGCACGCCTCGATGCACAGGCCGCACAGGATGCAGCGGGCGTAGTTGATCTGGTAGACGCGGCCGTACCGCTCGCCCGGCGAGTAGCGCTCCTCGTCCGTGTTGTCGGCGCCCTCCACATAGATGGCGTCGGCAGGGCAGGCCCAGGCGCACAGTTCGCAGCCGACGCACTTCTCCAGGCCGTCCGGATGGCGGTTGAGCTGGTGCCGTCCGTGGAAGCGGGGAGCGGTGGTCTTCTGCTGCTCCGGGTACTGCTCGGTCAGCCGCTTCTTGAACATGGCCTTGAAGGTCACGCCGAAGCCGGCCACCGGGTTCTGGAAACCGGGCTTGGTCTCCTTGGGCTCCTCAGCCATCGGACGCCTCCTTTCCATCCAGAGATCCGTCACTCTGAGTATCGGGCCCACCACTGACAATCAGCTCCCGCTCGCGGCGCGGGCTGCGCCGCGGCACCGGCGGAAGCTCCTGTCCCGGCAGCGGTGGCACGGGGAACCCGCCCGCCATCGGGTCGAAGCCGGCCGGCTCCTCGACGGGCCGCTCGGCCGCCTTCGTCTTCTCGCGGAAGATGTCGAAGACGAAGGAGAGCAGCAGCAGGACGAGGACGCCGCCGCCGATGTAGAGGGCGATGTCGGCGAAGTCGTAGTTCTCGTTCCGGAGGGTCCGCACGGTGGCCACGAGCATCAGCCAGACCAGGGAGACCGGGATGAGGACCTTCCACCCGAGCTTCATCAGCTGGTCGTAGCGGACACGCGGGAGCGTGCCGCGCAGCCAGATGAAGAAGAACAGCAGCAGCTGCACCTTGATCACGAACCAGAGCAGCGGCCACCAGCCGTGGTTCGCGCCCTCCCAGAAGGTGCTGACCGGCCACGGGGCCCGCCAGCCGCCCAGGAAGAGCGTCACGGACACGGCCGAGACCGTCACCATGTTCACGTACTCGGCGAGCATGAACATCGCGAACTTGATCGACGAGTACTCGGTGTTGAAGCCGCCCACCAGGTCGCCCTCGGACTCCGGCATGTCGAAGGGTGCGCGGTTGGTCTCGCCCACCATCGTCACGATGTAGATCACGAAGGAGACCGGCAGCAGGACGATGTACCAGCGGTCGTGCTGCTGCTCGACGATCGTCGACGTCGACATCGACCCCGAGTAGAGGAACACCGAGGCGAACGCGGCACCCATGGCGATCTCGTACGAGATCATCTGCGCGCAGGAGCGCAGGCCGCCGAGGAGCGGATAGGTGGATCCGGAGCTCCAGCCCGCGAGGACGATGCCGTAGATGCCGACCGAGGCGACCGCGAGGATGTAGAGCATCGCGATCGGCAGGTCGGTGAGCTGCATCGCGGTGCGGTGCCCGAAGATCGAGATCTCGTTGCCGGCCGGGCCGAAGGGGATCACCGCGATCGCCATGAAGGCCGGGATGGCCGCGACGACAGGCGCGAGGACGTACACCACCTTGTCCGCGCGTTTGACGATGAGGTCTTCCTTCAGCATCAGCTTGATGCCGTCGGCGAGCGACTGGAGCATGCCCCAGGGGCCGTGCCGGTTGGGGCCGATGCGCAGCTGCATCCAGGCGACGACCTTGCGCTCCCAGACGATGGAGAACAGCACGGTCACCATCAGGAAGGCGAAGCAGAACACCGCCTTGATGACGACCAGCCACCAGGGGTCGGTGCCGAACATCGAGAGGTCTTCAGCGGCGAGGGACGGGCTCATGCCTCCACCTCCTTGGGGGCTTCGGCGGCGAGTGTCGCCGGGCCGATGCGGACGAGTGCGCCGGGCAGCGCCCCGGTGTCGGAGGCGACGCCGCCGCCCAAGGAGTTCAGCGGGAGCCAGACCACCCGGTCGGGCATCTCGGTGATCTTGAGAGGGAGTTCAACCGTTCCGGTGGTTGCGGTCACAGCGAGCAGGTCGCCGTCCTTCACACCGGCTTCGGCGGCCGTGGCGGGCGACACGCGCGCGTGGGCCGCGTGCCGCGTCCCGGCGAGCGCCTCGTCGCCCTCCTGGAGGACGCCCTGGTCGAGGAGCAGCCGGTGCCCGGCCAGTACGGCCTCCCCGGCGGCCGGCCGCGGCAACTGGGCCGCCGTCTCCAGGGGTTCGGTGGCCCGCGGCCCGTCCCAGGCACCGAGCCGGTCCAGCTCCGCACGCGCGGTGCGCAGATCCGGCAGACCCAGGTGGACGTCCATGGCGTCGGCCACCATCTGCAGCACGCGCGCGTCGGTGGGCGCGAGGTGCCGGGTCATCTGGTCGGGCTTGAGCGCGGTCTCGAAGAAGCGCACCCGGCCCTCCCAGTTGAGGAAGGTGCCGGCCTTCTCGGCGACCGCGGCCACCGGCAGGACGACGTCCGCGAGTTCGGTGACCTCGCTGGGCCGCAGTTCCAGCGACACCAGGAAGCCGACCTCTCGCAGCGCTTCACGCGCGCGTGCCGGGTCGGGCAGATCGGCGACCTCGACGCCCGCGACCAGCAGTGCCTGGAGCTCACCGCCTGTGGCGGCCTCGATGATCTGGCCGGTGTCGCGCCCGTAGCGGTGCGGGAGTTCGGCCAGGCCCCAGACCGCGGCGACCTCGTCCCGCGCGCGCGGGTCGGTGGCCGGACGCCCGCCCGGCAGCAGAGTGGGCAGAGCGCCCGCTTCGAGGGCACCGCGCTCCCCGGACCGGCGCGGGATCCACACCAGTTGGGCGCCGGTCGCGGACGCGGCCCGTACGGCGGCGGTCAGCCCACCCGCCACGGCGGCCAGCCGTTCACCCACGACGATCACCGCGCCCTCGGTGCGCAGTGCCTCCGAGGCCTTCGCACCGTCGTCCTCCAGGCCGACTCCGCTCGCGAGCGCGTCCAGCCACTCGGTCTCGGTGCCGGGAGCGGCGGGCAGCAGCGTGCCGCCCGCCTTCTCCAGGCCGCGCGTGGCGTGTGTGGCGAGGGAGAACACCTTCTGCCCGTGCTTGCGCCAGGCCTTGCGCAGCCGAAGGAAGACGCCGGGCGCCTCCTCCTCGGCCTCGAACCCGACCATCAGAACGGCGGGCGCCTTCTCCAGAGCGGTGTACGTGACGCCCGTACCGTCGAGGTCCCGTCCGTGTCCGGCGACCCGGGCGGCCAGGAAGTCGGCCTCCTCGCCGCTGTGCACGCGCGCGCGGAAGTCGATGTCATTGGTGTCGAGCGCCACGCGCGCGAACTTGCTGTACGCGTAGGCGTCCTCGATGGTCAGCCGGCCTCCGGTCAGGACACCGGTCCGGCCCCGCGAGGCGAGCAGCCCCTGAGCGGCGATCTGCAACGCCTCCGGCCAGGAGGCCGGCACCAGGTCGCCCTCGGCGTTGCGCACCAGCGGGTTCTGGAGCCGGTCACGCTGCTGGGCGTACCGGAACGCGAACCGCCCCTTGTCGCAGATCCACTCCTCGTTGACCTCGGGGTCGTTGGCCGCGAGCCGCCGCATGACCTTGCCGCGCCGGTGGTCGGTGCGCGTCGCGCAGCCGCCGGAGCAGTGCTCGCACACGGAGGGCGAGGAGACCAGGTCGAAGGGGCGGGAGCGGAATCGGTACGCCGCCGAGGTCAGCGCGCCGACCGGGCAGATCTGGATGGTGTTGCCGGAGAAGTACGACTCGAAGGGGTCGCCCTCACCGGTGCCGACCTGCTGGAGCGCGCCCCGCTCGATCAGCTCGATCATCGGGTCGCCCGCGACCTGGTTGGAGAACCGGGTGCAGCGGGCGCACAGCACGCACCGCTCACGGTCGAGCAGCACCTGCGTGGAGATGGGGACCGGCTTCTCGTAGGTCCGCTTCCTTCCCTCGAAGCGGGACTCGGCCTGGCCGTGGGACATGGCCTGGTTCTGCAGGGGGCACTCGCCGCCCTTGTCGCAGACCGGGCAGTCCAGCGGGTGGTTGATGAGGAGCAGTTCCATCACACCGTGCTGGGCCTTTTCGGCGACCGGCGAGGTGAGGTGGGTCTTCACCACCATCCCGTCCGTGCAGGTGATGGTGCAGGACGCCATGGGCTTGCGCTGACCCTCGACCTCGACGATGCACTGGCGGCAGGCACCGGCCGGGTCGAGAAGGGGATGGTCGCAGAAGCGGGGGATCTCGATGCCGAGTTGCTCGGCGGCCCGGATGACCAGGGTGCCCTTGGGCACGCTGATCTCCACGCCGTCGATCGTCAGCGACACGAGATCTTCCGGCGGGACCGCGGCCTCTCCCCCTCCCGAGGGAGCGTTGGTGGTCACAGTCATGCGTTCACCTCCGTGCGGTCGGCCCAGGCCGTCGACTTGGCCGGGTCGAAGGGGCAGCCGCGGCCCGTGATGTGCTGCTCGTACTCCTCGCGGAAGTACTTGAGCGAGGAGAAGATCGGCGAGGCAGCACCGTCGCCGAGGGCGCAGAAGGACTTGCCGTTGATGTTGTCGGCGATGTCGTTCAGCTTGTCGAGGTCGGACATGACGCCCTTGCCGGCCTCGATGTCGCGCAGCAACTGCACGAGCCAGTAGGTCCCTTCGCGGCACGGCGTGCACTTGCCGCAGGACTCGTGGGCGTAGAACTCGGTCCAGCGGGTCACGGCACGCACGACGCAGGTCGTCTCGTCGAAGCACTGCAGAGCTTTGGTGCCGAGCATGGAACCCGCGGCACCCACTCCTTCGTAATCAAGAGGGACATCGAGGTGCTCGTCGGTGAACATCGGCGTCGAGGAGCCGCCGGGCGTCCAGAACTTGAGGCGATGTCCGGACCTCATCCCGCCGCTCATCTCCAGGAGTTGGCGGAGAGTGATGCCGAGCGGGGCCTCGTACTGGCCGGGGCTGGCGACATGGCCGCTGAGCGAGTAGAGCGTGAAGCCCGGGGACTTCTCGCTGCCCATCGACCTGAACCATTCCTTGCCCTTTTGCAGGATGGCGGGAACCGACGCGATCGACTCGACGTTATTCACAACAGTCGGGCACGCATAGAGGCCCGCGACAGCAGGGAAAGGGGGACGGAGCCGCGGTTGACCCCGGCGGCCTTCGAGCGAGTCGAGCAGTGCGGTCTCCTCACCGCAGATGTACGCACCGGCGCCCGCGTGCACGGTGAGCTGGAGGTCGAGTCCGCTGCCCAGGACGTTCTCGCCCAGGTAGCCCGCCGCGTAGGCCTCACGCACGGCCTCGTGCAACCGCCGCAATACAGGGACGACTTCACCACGCAGATAGATGAAGGCATGCGAAGACCTGATGGCATAACACGCGATGACAATGCCCTCGATGAGGCTATGCGGGTTCGCGAAGAGGAGCGGAATGTCCTTGCAGGTTCCGGGCTCCGACTCGTCGGCGTTGACAACTAGATAGTGCGGCTTTCCATCCCCCTGGGGAATGAACTGCCATTTCATTCCCGTGGGGAATCCCGCACCGCCGCGGCCGCGCAGACCGGAGTCCTTGACGTACGCGATCAGGTCGTCCGGCGACATGGCCAGCGCCTTGCGGAGCCCCTCGTACCCTTCGTGCCTTCGGTAGACGTCCAGCGTCCAGGACCTGTCCTCGTCCCAGAAGGCCGACAGCACGGGTGCGAGCAGCTTCTCGGGGCTGGTGTCTTTGATCTCGGGTGCCAAGGTCATCACTCCCCCTCCTCGGCGGTGGGCCCTGCCGGGTGGGCGGGGTCGGAGGCCGACGTGTCCTGCGGCGCGTCGTGCGAACTCAAGTGCTCCGTCGGTGGCGGCTGGTGCACCGCCTTGTCCTGCGGCTCGTGGTGCGGTCCGCCGTCGCGCGGATGGACCACGCGCGCGGGTGCGGCCTCTCCCCTTGCCAGGCGAAGGCCCACCAGCGAAGCGGGTCCCGCTCCGCCGCTTGCCTCGACGGCCCCGGGCCGCTCGTCGGGGAAGCCGGCCAGGATCCGGGAGGTCTCCTTGAACGTGCACAGCGGCGCCCCGCGTGTGGGCTCGACCGGTCGTCCCGCGCGCAGGTCGTCGACGAGGCGCGTGGCGCTCGCCGGGGTCTGGTTGTCGAAGAACTCCCAGTTGACCATCACGACCGGCGCGAAGTCGCAGGCCGCGTTGCACTCGATGTGCTCGAGGGTGACCTTGCCGTCTTCGGTGGTCCCGCCGTTGCCGACGCCCAGGTGCTCCTGGAGGGACTCGAAGATCGCGTCGCCGCCCATCACCGCGCACAGCGTGTTGGTGCAGACGCCGACCTGGTAGTCACCGCTCGGCCGGCGCCGGTACATGGTGTAGAAGGTGGCGACCGCGGTGACCTCGGCCGTGGTCAGGTCCAGCACGTCCGCGCAGAACTTCATCCCGGTGCGCGTGACATGGCCCTCTTCCGACTGCACGAGATGCAGCAACGGCAGCAGGGCCGAGCGGGAGTCCGGGTAGCGGGCGATGATCTCGCGCGCGTCCGTCTCCAGCCGGGTGCGGACGTCGTCCGGGTAGGCGGGCGCGGGCAGTTCGGGCATGCCCAGGCTGACGCCCTGCTCCGAAGATGAGGTGGTCACCGGTCGACGCCTCCCATCACGGGGTCGATGGACGCGACGGCGACGATGACGTCGGCGACCTGGCCGCCCTCGCACATCGCCGCCATGGCCTGCAGGTTGGTGAAGGACGGGTCCCGGAAGTGGACCCGGTAGGGGCGGGTGCCTCCGTCGGAGACGGCGTGCACCCCGAGCTCGCCCTTGGGCGACTCGACGGCCGCGTACGCCTGTCCCGGCGGGACGCGGAAGCCCTCGGTGACCAGCTTGAAGTGGTGGATCAGGGCCTCCATGGAGGTGCCCATGATCTTCTTGATGTGGTCGAGGGAGTTGCCGAGCCCGTCCGGGCCCAGGGCGAGCTGGGCGGGCCAGGCGATCTTCTTGTCGGCGACCATGACCGGACCGGGCTGCAGCCGGTCCAGGCACTGCTCGACGATCCTGAGGGACTGGCGCATCTCCTCCAGCCGGACCAGGAAGCGACCGTAGGAGTCGCAGGAGTCGGCGGTGGGGATGTCGAAGTCGAACGTCTCGTAGCCGCAGTACGGCTGCGCCTTGCGCAGGTCGTGCGGCAGGCCGGCGGAGCGCAGGATCGGGCCGGTGGCGCCGAGGGCCATGCAGCCGGACAGATCGAGATAGCCGACGTCCTGCATGCGGGCCTTGAAGATGGGGTTCCCGGTGGCGAGCTTGTCGTACTCCGGGAGGTTCTTCTTCATCTTCTTCACGAACTCGCGGATGTGATCCACCGCGCCGGGCGGCAGGTCCTGAGCGAGTCCGCCGGGGCGGATGTACGCGTGGTTCATCCGCAGGCCCGTGATGAGCTCGTAGATGTCGAGAATCATTTCACGATCACGGAATCCGTAGATCATGATCGTGGTGGCGCCGAGTTCCATGCCGCCGGTGGCGATGCACACCAGGTGCGAGGACAGCCGGTTCAGCTCCATCAGGAGCACCCGGATGAGGGTGGCGCGGTCGGGGACCTGGTCCTCGATGCCGAGGAGCTTCTCGACGGCGAGACAGTAGGCGGTCTCGTTGAAGAAGGACGTCAGGTAGTCCATGCGCGTCACGAACGTGGTGCCCTGCGTCCACGTGCGGAACTCGGTGTTCTTCTCGATGCCGGTGTGCAGGTAGCCGATGCCGCAGCGGGCCTCGGTGACCGTCTCGCCGTCGATCTCCAGGATGAGGCGGAGCACGCCGTGAGTGGAGGGGTGCTGGGGGCCCATGTTGACGACGATGCGCTCGTCGTCGGCGCGGGCCGCGGACTGGACGACCTCGTCCCAGTCGCCACCGGTGACCGTGTAGACGGTGCCCTCGGTGGTCTCCCGAGGGGAGGCATGCGAAGTGCTCACGAGTACGACCTCCGCTGGTCCGGAGCCGGGATCTGGGCGCCCTTGTACTCGACGGGGATGCCGCCGAGGGGGTAGTCCTTGCGCTGCGGGTGGCCCTGCCAGTCGTCCGGCATCATGATCCGCGTCAGAGCCGGGTGACCGTCGAAGACGATGCCGAAGAAGTCGTAGGTCTCGCGCTCGTGCCAGTCGTTGGTCGGATACACGGAGACCAGCGACGGGATGTGCCGGTCGGTGTCCGGAGCGCTGACCTCCAGGCGGATCAGCCGGTTGTGGGTGATCGAGCGCAGGTGGTAGACGGCGTGCAGCTCGCGGCCCTTGTCGTGCGGGTAGTGGACTCCGCTCACGCCGGTGCACAGCTCGAAGCGCAGGGCCGGGTCGTCGCGCAGGGTGCGGGCGACGCGCAGCAGGTGTTCGCGTTCGATGTGGAAGGTGAGCTCGTCGCGGTCGACGACCGTCTTCTCGATCGCGTTCTCGGGCAGGAGACCCTGCTCCTCCAGCGCGCCCTCGAGTTCGTCGGCGACCTCGTCGAACCAGCCGCCGTAGGGGCGGCTCGCGGCTCCCGGAAGCCGGATCGAGCGGACCAGGCCGCCGTAGCCGGAGGTGTCGCCGCCGTTGTTGGCGCCGAACATGCCGCGCTGGACGCGGATCTCCTCGCCGCCTTCGCCGCGCTGGCCGGGGAGGTTGGAGGCGCCGAGGTCCTTTTCGGGGTTCACCCCGTTCGACGCCCCGTTGGTGCCGTTCGCGTCGCTCACCGCAGCAGCCCCTTCATCTCGATCGTCGGCAGGGCCTTGAGCGCCGCTTCCTCCGCCTCACGGGCCGCCTCCTCGGCGTTCACGCCGAGCTTGGAGGTCTGGATCTTCTGGTGGAGCTTGAGGATGGCGTCCATCAGCATCTCGGGCCGTGGCGGGCAGCCGGGCAGATAGATGTCGACCGGGACGATGTGGTCGACGCCCTGGACGATGGCGTAGTTGTTGAACATGCCGCCCGAGGAGGCGCAGACCCCCATGGAGATCACCCACTTCGGGTTCGGCATCTGGTCGTAGACCTGCCGCAGCACCGGTGCCATCTTCTGGCTGACCCGGCCGGCGACGATCATCAGGTCCGCCTGTCGCGGCGAACCGCGGAAGACCTCCATGCCGAAGCGCGCCAGGTCGTAGCGCCCGGCGCCGGTGGTCATCATCTCGATGGCGCAGCAGGCGAGGCCGAAGGTGGCGGGGAAGACGGACGACTTGCGCACCCAGCCCGCGGCCTGCTCGACGGTGGTCAGCAGGAAACCGCTCGGCAGCTTTTCTTCGAGTCCCATGTCTAAAGGCCCCTCAGTCCCATTCCAGGCCGCCGCGCCGCCATACGTACGCGTACGCGACAAAGACGGTGAGCACGAAGAGCAGCATCTCCACGAGCCCGAAAACACCCAGGGCGTCGAAGGTGACGGCCCAGGGGTAGAGGAAGACGATCTCGATGTCGAAGACGATGAAGAGCATCGCCGTCAGGTAGTACTTGATGGGGAAGCGCCCGCCGCCGGCCGGCGTGGGGGTCGGCTCGATACCGCACTCGTAGGCCTCGAGCTTGGCCCGGTTGTACCGCTTCGGACCGATCAGCGTGGCCATGACCACGGAGAAGATCGCAAAGCCTGCCCCGAGGGCTCCCAGTACGAGGATGGGCGCATACGCGTTCACCGCTCCTCGCTCCTCTCAGTCGGCACTGACTGCTGGCGATGGCACATCGGACTCACATCCGCCCCACATGTCCCACGGACCCCGCCAGTCCCGACGAAGATCGCGAACATGTGAAGCAGGTCACAAGCCCAACTGCCTCGCATCCTATGCCTGCCACTCTGTGATCTGCGACACGGGGTATTACACAAGCTTTGTGATCTCCACCACCTGACGAAGGATCATGAAGTCGGATGAGTGTCGATCTTCGTACGAGAAGCGTCCGAGTGATCACCAGAGGTGACATTTTCGCTCGTCGGCGCAGGTCGAAGGGTGAGTCTCCATATCAAGAGACTTCCCTTGCATGCAAATTGGTGCTGGACGCGACCCCTTGATAGAGGGTCGCGTTCACACATCAGGGGGAGCGGCGATGCGCGATGTGGACACGTGCACACATTCACGAGCGCGACCCGACGGGTTCCGCACACCGGACGCACCCACGCTCGTAACCGTTGCGTGACCTCCACCACATCCATGAGAAGCGCCCGAGAAGCGGGGTTGGCCACCGGTCCCAACCAGTGGTAGGTGGCGGGCAATTCGGACGTAACAGTGAAAGGCCGTGATCACAGGCTTGATCGCCTGCGTCCGCAATGTCCGTTACGGCGTCAATAAAGAACGACACGCCAGGCGTTCGGGATGTCGATTGAACAACTGTGGCGCAGCACACGTTTCTTGAAGGTATGGAGGAGCCCCTGATACCGGTTGTTCTCATGTCCCACACCGCTCACATACGCAGCCACCGGAAACCCCGCCGCAGCGCGTCGAAAATCGCGATGCGGGCCGGAGTTGCCGGTGGCGTTCTCAGCACCCTGGCAGTGGCCGGGGCGTCGGGTTCGGCGAACGCTGCCGAACCGGTGACGCAGACGCTCGAACTGCCCACCCTGACGGCCGACCTGGCCGCGCAGGTCGCCGAGTCCGCCGACGCCACGCAGCAGGCGGCGGCGAACTACCAGCTGCAGGCCGAGCGTGACGCGGCCGCCACAAAGGCCGCGAAGCAGGCCAAGGCGGACCTCGCAGAGGCGAAGAAGAAGGCCGAGGCCAAGAAGAAGGCCGCCGAGGAGGCCGCTCGCAAGGCCGCCGCCGAGCGCGCGTCCCGCACCACCGAGCGGGCCACCCTGTCCGCCTCGGCGAGCGCCAGCACGTCCACCAGCACGTCCACGGCCACCGGTTCGGCCGCCGCGGTCATCGCCTTCGTCAAGGCGCAGGTCGGTGACGCCTACGTCTCCGGCGGCACCGGCCCGAACTCCTGGGACTGCTCCGGCCTCGTGCAGGCCGCCTTCAACGAGATCGGTGTCAGCCTGCCGCGCGTCTCGCAGGACCAGTCGACCGCCGGCACCCAGGTCTCGCTGAGCAATCTGCAGCCGGGCGACATCCTGTACTGGGGTAGCGCGGGCAGCGCGTACCACGTTGGGGTGTACGTCGGCGACGGCATGTTCGTCGGCGCGCAGAACCCGTCCACGGGCGTCGTCGAGAAGCCGCTGTCCTACGACCCGCCGACCGGCGCGGTGCGGGTGCTCTGACACACAGGCACGCACAGCCGTACGGAAGGGGCCGCAGCCGCTCGGGGGCAGCGGCCCCTTCCGGATCACCTCCGGCTCACCCGAGGTCGAAGGTGTTGGGCAGGCCCAACCGGTAGCGCACCTCGTCGACGCGTTTCAGCGGCTCCATCTCCGGGGGCCGGTACAGCTCCTGAATCCCGCACCGCTCGGCGCCCGAATTGTCCGCATCCAACAGTGCGTTGACGGCCCGTCGCGCCGACTCGTTGGCGCCTTCCATGGTCGCCAGGTCGACGTCCGTGCGGACGTAGTCGCCCGCGAGGAACAGGTTCGGGACCTTGGTGCGGGCGGAGGGCCGGCTGTAGAGGGTGCCCGTCGGGTGGATGAGGAGCTGTTCCCGGTTCTGCGGGTCGGGGCCGCCCAGACCCGTCACCGCCGGGTCCATGAACCAGCCGAGCCGGTCGGCGTCCGTGAGGGTCGTCTTGCCGGCGTCGTTCAGACCGTCCTTCAGCTGGGCCCAGAGCTCGGCGACGATCTCGTCCTTCGTGCACTCGCGGGCCGTCTTGCCGTACAGGATGCCGGGTTTGTCCCACTCCGAGATGATCGCGGAGAGACAGTCGTGGGCCCGACCGTCGCCGTAGTCCCGCGAAAAGTCCCGTACGTCCCAGAACTGGGCCTGCCCGACACCCGTCACCGACCAGGGTGAGTCGAGGCAGTTGATGTGGCCGTGCACGACGGGGGTGGGCGTGCGCAGGTAGAACATCACGCCCGTCATCCAGTCCGTCCGCAGGGCGTCGCACCGGGCGAGCTGCGGGTCCGCCGCGCGCAGGGCGGGGCCCCACGTCGCGCGCGCGTGCTCGACCGGCAGCGCGCAGACATAGTGGTCGGCGGTGACCGTGCGCTCCTGGCCGCCGTCGCGCGCCGAGACGCGTACGCCGGTGACGCGGCCGCTCTCGTACACCACTTCCCGGACCTGGGTACCGAGCGCGAAGTCGACGCCGAGCGAGCGCAGGTGGGTCTCCCAGGGGTCGATCCACGCCTCGTCGGTGGGGGCGTTCAGGACACGGTCGACGTCCGCGTCGCCGTCCATGCCCCGGCCGAGCAGGCCCCACAGGAGCAGGGCCTCGATGATGACGCGGCCGACGGTGCGGGTGGAGGCGACTTCGGCGCGGGTGGCGACGAGGTTGCGGGTCTGGCCGACGCCGAGGAGCGTCCGGTACTCCTCGCTCATCTCCTCCGCGCGGATGAAGTCCCACCAGGCGGTCTTCTCCCACTGGTCCTCGCGGCGGGCGTCACAGCTGGTGAGGTGGACAAGGACGCGGTCGGCGAAGTAGGCGGCCTCGTGGGCGGGGAGGTGGGTGCCGAGGTCCAGCACCGAAAGGAGCTGGTCGCGGATCCAGGACGGGGTGAGGTCGCCGGGGCGCGGAGGGGTGGTGACCCTGCGCAGCGGGAAGTGCAGGTCCGGGCGGCCGGAACCGCGCGCGAACAGTGCCTCGGTGCCGCCGCGGAGGTTGTCGTGGACGCCGTTCGCGTTGCCGGGGAAGGGGATGCGGCGCATGGTGTCCGGGAGGTTCCGGTAGAAGCCGGGGAAGAAGCGGAAGCCGTGTTCGGCGGGGAGGGGTCTGCGGCCGTCGGTGCCCGTTCCGGGGACGTCCATCGAACGGGCCTTGCCGCCGAGGGCGTCGTAGTACTCGTAGACAGTCACCGCGTATCCGCGCTCGGCGAGTTCGTGGGCGGCGCTGAGACCCGAGACGCCGCCGCCGAGAACGGCGACGCGCTTGCCGGATGCGGCGCTCGCGCCTCCGGCCGGCCATAACGCCAGGGCGGTCGCCGCTCCCCCGGCACCCGCCAGGAACCGTCTGCGGGTGTGGCCGGTCTGCTCCTGGGGCTGCCGTGTGTGTTCTGTTGTCATGAGTAACGGAGGGTAGGAAGGGGCTCCGGAAGGCGGAACCCCGATGCCCCACCACCCACAACATCCGCGCAAGACGCACAGAATGCGCAAGGCGTGCAAGGTGCGCAATGTGCGTAGGACAGGAGAAACAGCCATGCCAAGCGTGTTCGTACAGGGCAGGCCGGTCGATTCGTATCCCCCGCTCGCACCCGACGCCCGGCGCGGGTCGGTACGGCGTATCACCGAGGTGGGTGAGGGGGTCCTGCACAAGCCGTGCCGGGACGTGACCGAGTTCGGGCCCGATCTCGCCGCGCTCATCGACGACATGTTCCTGACGATGTACGTCGCAGACGGCGCGGGACTTGCCGCGAACCAAGTCGGCGTCGATCTGCGACTGTTCGTCTACGACTGCCCCGACGACGATGGCGTCCGACATGTCGGACACATCGTCAACCCGGTGCTGGAGCCCCTCGACCCGGCCGGGCGACGGCTGCTCGACGAGAACGAGGGGTGCCTGTCGGTGCCCGGCGCCGTGATGGACGTACCTCGTCCGGACCGGGCCGTCGTGCGCGGGCTCGACAAGGACGGCGAGCCGCTCGTCATCGAGGGCACGGGGTACTTCGCCCGCTGTCTGGCCCACGAGACCGACCATGTGAACGGGCACGTCTATCTGGACCGGCTCTCCAAGCGGGAGCGCAAGGACGCGCTGCGACAGGTGGCCGACCGGCGCGAAGAGGTCTTCGCCCGCCGGGCCGTGAAGGAGGCCGCGCTCGGCAAGTAGCCGGCCTCTGCGGTCCGGCCTCCGCGGTCCCGGCCCTGCGCGCCCGCCCCCTGCGGGCTCGGGACGGGCCGCCCGGCCGGGCTGCGGCGGACCGGTCGGCCGCAGCCCGGCCTGCGGCGGACCGGTTTGCCGGCAATCGGCGTTCCGGGCCCTGACGGAACGGGTCAGGCCCGGACCACAGATGGCCAGGGCCTGAAATCCGCCGCACTCACGCGGTCTTCGTCACGCCTTCGGCGCCACCTTGCTCAGGCCGTTGATGATGCGGTCCATCGCGTCGCCGCCCGTCGGGTCGGTGAGGTTCGCGAGCATCTTCAGCGTGAACTTCATCAGCAGGGGGTGCGACAGGCCGCGCTGGGTCGCGACCTTCATGACCTTCGGGTTGCCGATGAGCTTCACGAAGGCGCGGCCGAGCGTGTAGTAGCCGCCGTAGGTGTCCTTGAGGACGCGGGGGTAGCGCTGCAGGGCCAGTTCCCGCCCCGCGGGAGTCGAGCGTGCGTGGGCCTGGACGATGATGTCGGCGGCGATCTGGCCGGACTCCATGGCGTAGGCGATGCCCTCGCCGTTGAAGGGGTTCACCAGACCGCCGGCGTCGCCGACCAGCAACAGGCCCTTGGTGTAGTGGGGCTGGCGATTGAAGGCCATGGGGAGCGCTGCACCGCGGATGGGCCCGGTCATGTTGTCCGGGGTGTAGCCCCAGTCCTCCGGCATCGACGCGCACCAGGCCTTCAGTACCTCGCGCCAGTCGAGTTCCTTGAAGGAGTCGGAGGTGTTCAGGACGCCGAGGCCGACGTTCGAGGTGCCGTCGCCCATGCCGAAGATCCAGCCGTAGCCGGGCAGCAACCGGTCTTCGGCCCCCCGCCGGTCCCACAGCTCCAGCCAGGACTCCAGGTAGTCGTCCTCGTGGCGCGGGCTGGTGAAGTACGTACGGACCGCCACGCCCATCGGGCGGTCCTCGCGGCGGTGCAGGCCCATCGCCAAGGAGAGCCGGGTCGAGTTGCCGTCGGCGGCGACGACCAGCGGCGCGTGGAAGGTGACCTCGCGCTTCTCCCCGGTGTCACCGAGTTTGGCGTGCACGCCGGTGATGCGGCCCGTGCGGTCGTCGACGATCGGCGCCCCCACGTTGCAGCGCTCGTACAGCCGGGCGCCCGCCTTCTGCGCCTGGCGCGCGAGCTGCTCGTCGAAGTCGTCGCGCTTGCGGACGAGGCCGTAGTCCGGGAAGGAGGCGAGATCCGGCCAGTCGAGCTGGAGCCGGACGCCGCCGCCGATGATGCGCAGGCCCTTGTTGCGCAGCCAGCCGGCCTCCTCCGAGATGTCGATGCCCATCGCGACGAGCTGCTTGACGGCGCGCGGGGTGAGTCCGTCGCCGCAGACCTTCTCGCGCGGGAACTCGGTCTTCTCCAGCAGGAGTACGTCGAGCCCGGCCTTGGCGAGGTGGTAGGCGGTGGTGGAGCCGGCTGGCCCCGCGCCGACGACGATCACATCGGCGGTGTTTTCGGAGAGGGGCTCGGTCACGGCGGGATCTCCCCAAGTTCGGATTTCTGCGTGCCGACGGGCACTGGACATGGGCAGTCTATTCAGCAGAATTGATCACCCCGCTGAAGGGCTGCCCAGTGAACCGAGCTCTGCCCGTAGTACGACTGCGTGTCCCCACCGACGAGGACGCCGTGGCCTGGCACCGGACCTTCGCCCACCCGGACGTCATGGAGTTCCACGGCGGCAAGGCCGCGGAGCTGTCCGTCTACGAGGAGCTCACCGCCCGCCAGCGCCGGCACGACGCCGAACGCGGGTACTGCCTGTGGACCGTGCTCGACGAGTCCGGGCAGGTCATCGGCTTCACCGGCGCCCAGCCGTGGGAGCGGGACTGGGGGCCGACGGGTGAGATCGAGATCGGCTGGCGGCTCGGGCGCGAGCAGTGGGGCCGGGGATACGCCACCGCGGCCGCGCAGATGACGCTGGAACGGCTGCGTGCGGCGGGCGTGCCGAGCGTGGTCGCCATGGTCGACGCACGCAACACCCGGTCCGTCGCGATCACCCGGCGACTGGGCATGCGCCTGGCCGAGGTGTTCCGGACGCCGACGCCGGAGCGGGAAGGGCACTGCTACCGGCTCGACCTGACGACAGCCGAGGGATAAACCGAGAGACAAACCGAGAGATAACCGAGAGTAACCGACTGTCACAGAAAGACACTTGGCGCTTCCGGGTGATGTGCGACCGGGGTTACCCTGCCAGTACCACTGGGGGTGACATCTGTGCGAATAACACCCAAATCGCCCGAGGTGCGAGTGCCGAAGTTGGTCGGTCTGATGGCCGTGGACGCACGCGAGGCGGCCGAGTCGGGCGGCGTGCTGCTCGCCGCTCCCGACCGACCCGACTTCCGTCGCACGGTCGTGGAGTACGTCGTACGGCAGTACCCACCACCCGGCGTCGAGGTGCCTCGCGGGACCGTGGTGACCGTGTGGTTCGAGTTCGGTGAGGGGGAGGGCGGCGGAGGCTCGGGCGTGCACGAACCGCGCCTGCCGCGTCCGGGCGGAGGCGGCCTGCAGCGCGAGCTCGACGAACCGGGAGACCCCTACGCCGTGGCCGGGTTCAGCTCGCCTTACTGACCGCTCGGCTCACTGACCGCTCGCCTTACTGACCGCTCGCCTTACTGACCGCTCGCCTTACTGACCGCTCGCCTTACTGACCGCTCGGCTCACTGACCGCTCGGCTCACCGACCGCTCGGCTCACCGACCGCTCGGCTCACCGACCGCTCGCCCTACTGACCGCTCGCTTTGAAGCCCCGGTGCAGGGCCACGATCCCGCCGGTCAGGTTCCGCCAGGCCACCTTCGACCAGCCGGCCTTCTGGAGGCGCTCGGCCAGCGCGGGCTGGTCGGGCCAGGCGCGGATGGACTCGGCGAGGTAGACGTAGGCGTCGGGGTTGGACGACACCGCGCGGGCGACCGGCGGCAGGGCGCGCATCAGGTACTCGGTGTAGGCGGTCCGGAAGGGTGCCCAGGTCGGGTGCGAGAACTCGCAGATCACGACCCGGCCGCCGGGCTTGGTCACCCGGTACATCTCCCGCAGGGCCGTGTCGGTGTCCTGCACGTTGCGCAGCCCGAAGGAGATGGTGACGGCGTCGAAGGTGTCGTCCTTGAAGGGCAGCTTCGTCGCGTCGCCCGCGGTGAACGGCAGCCAGGTGTGCTTCCGCTTGCCGACCTGGAGCATGCCGAGGGAGAAGTCGCAGGGGACGACGTAGGCGCCGGTGCGGGCGAAGGGCAGCGAGGACGTGGCCGTACCGGCGGCCAGGTCCAGGACCTTCTGCGCGGGGCGGGCGTCGACGGCCCTGGCGACCTCCTTGCGCCACACCCGGTCCTGGCCGAGCGAGAGCACGTCGTTCGTCAGGTCGTACCGTTCCGCCACGTCGTCGAACATCGAGGCGACTTCGTGCGGCTGCTTGTTCAGGGAAGCGCGGGTCACGGGCCCATTCTTACGCACGGGCCCACCGGACTCGCCGCACGGGTTCACGGAAGAAGCCTCGGCTTCTTCTTCGCCGCCACGTCCTCCACCCATCCGCACACCAGGACGAACACCGCGATCAGGATCCAGCCGACGCCGAACATGAACCACTGGCTCTCCAGCGGCAGGTACGTCTCGAAGGCCGGCACCTTCCAGAACTGGTCGATCAGCGGGACGGCCAGGATCAGCGCGATCTCGTGCCAGAGGTAGATCGTCACCGCTCGCGCGTTGAAGACCGTCACCGCCCTGTCCAGCCGCCGGAACCGGGTCAGCCCGGCGAAGTCGATCCGGAAGCGGGCCTTGGCCCACATCAGGAGCATCACGAAACCGGCCGACCAGAAGGCCTGCGCGACGGGGATCTCGTCGAGGTCGTACGTGCCGAACTCGGCCTGGTGGCCGAAGGCGTACCAGCCGCCGTACCCCATCGCGGCGAGCGACAGCACTACCACCACGGCCGGCTGCATCCGCTGCAGCACTCCGTCACGGTGGGCGAAGCCGAGGATCCAGCAGAAGAGGTACGTCGACAGGTCCCACAGGGCGCTGCCGAACCGGTTGTCCGGGCCCGCCCACCCGAAGGTCAGGACCAGGATCGGCGCGAGGGACAGCAGCAGGATCGGGCCCGGGGCCCTGCGGAAGATCCACAGGAGAGCCGGGGAGAGCAGGACGAACCAGAGGTACGTCCGCAGGTACCAGAGGATCTCCCAGGCCTGTACGCCCCACTCGTTGCCCGGCGGGTCGCCGAGCGGGACGATCCAGTAGACGATCTGCCAGCCCGGCATCCAGTCGTGGATCAGCATCGCGAGAACCACGAAGGCTCCCCAGAACCAGAACGGGGGCAGGAGTCGGCGCAGCCGGCTCTTCACCACCTTGTACGCCGGGCGCTCCAGGGACTTCGCCATCAGCGTGCCGGCCAGGCCGAACATGATCCCCATGGAGGGGAAGACCATGCCGGCCCAGGCCCAGCCGAAGGTGTGGTACGCGACGACACGGATGAGGGCCAGGGCCCTGAGGGTGTCGAAGTAGCGGTCACGACCGGCGGGTCGGGGCCGAGGCGGAGGCTTCTCCTCCTCCGCCTCGACGCTTTCGGGCCCGACCCTCCCGGGCTCGCCGTTCTCGGGCCAGACGCTCTCCGGCCAGACGCTCTCCGGCCAGACGCTCTCGGACTCCACGACGGCGACAGACTCCGGTGCGACCGGCTCCGGCCCCACCACCGGCATCGTCGCTGTCGCTTCGGCCGCCTGCGCCTGGCCCTGCCCCTCCCCCTGCCCGTAATCCACGTACTGCTGTGGATACGGCTGCTGCGGATACGGCTGCTGCGGATAGGGCTGCTGTGGATACGGCTGCTGCCCGTACTGCTGCTGCCCGTACCCCTCGTAGCCGTACGAGGAGGACTGCTCCCCGTACCCGTGGCCGTAACCGCCCTCCGGGTACCCCTGCTGTTCCTGCCCCCAGCTCATCAGCTCGCCCCCGCCGGGGTGCCGACCTCGCCGGTCCGCTTCAGTTTCTGCCAGCGCAGGCGGCCGCCGGCGAGGGCGGTGATGCAGGAGTGGATGAGGACGAGGTACATCATCTGGCGGTAGGCCAGCTGCTGCAGCGGCATCATCAGCAGGTAGCGGTACTTCTCGCGGTCGAGGCGGAAGGCGTACGCCGCGCAGAACAGCTGGACGCCCAAGACCGCGAGCCATGCCAGCAGCGCCGCCTGGAAGTCGACGAAGATCATCGAGTAGACGGTGAACACGTCGATGAGCGGGGCGAAGACCGGCGTGACGATCTGGAAGATGACCACCAGCGGCATGCCGACCCGGCCGAAGCGGCCCGAGGGACCCGTGTCCGTAAGGGACTTGCGGTGCTTCCAGAGCGCCTGCATCGTGCCGTAGGACCAGCGGTAGCGCTGCGACCACAGCTGCTTCAGGGAACCCGGCGCCTCGGTCCAGGCGCGCGCGTGCTCCTGGTAGACGACCCGCCAGCCCTCGCGGTGCATGGCGATGGTGATGTCGGTGTCCTCGGCGAGGGTGTCCTCGCTCATGCCGCCCACCTGGAGGACCGCCTCGCGGCGGAACGCGCCGATCGCGCCGGGGATGGTCGGCATGCAGCGCAGCAGGTCGTACATACGGCGGTCGAGGTTGAAGCCCATCACGTACTCGATGTGCTGCCAGGCACCGATGATCGTGTTCCGGTTGCCGACCTTGGCGTTGCCGGCGACCGCGCCCACCTCGGGGTCGGCGAACGGCTGCACGAGCTGTCGTACGGTGTCCGCCTCGAAGACCGTGTCTCCGTCCATCATCACGACGATGTCGTAACTGGCGCTTCGCACACCGTTGTTGAGAGCGGCCGGCTTGCCCGCGTTCTCCTGGCGGATGACCCGGACGTTGGACATGCCGAGGGAGTCGGCCGCGGCGCGTGCGATCTCGGAGGTGCCGTCCGTCGAGCCGTCGTCGACCACGATGACCTCGATCGGATGGGTGCTCTGCGCCAGCGACTTGAGGGTGTTGGCGATGCACTCCTTCTCGTTGTACGCCGGGACGATCACGCTCACCGGGCGGGTGACCGGCGCCCCCCAGCTGAACCGGCGTTTGTTGCGCTGCCTGTAGTGGCTGCGGGCGAGGATCAGCATCATGCCGAACCGGCCGATGACCGCCACACCCACGACGACCAGTCCGACCGACAGCGTGGGCACGGCCCACTCGGCGACGGCGACGGCCCCGAGGAGGGCCTTGCCCTCGTAGAGGGTCGCGCCGGTGGCCTCGCGGTGGGCGGCCTGGAGCCGGTCCGCGGCCGAACCCTGGTTCCCCGCCTGCCCGTTCGGCACGCCACCGGGCTGCTCGGAACCGGTCGCCCCCGAAGCACTCGAAACACCCGACGCTTCGGGAGCTCCCGAAGCTCCCGAGGCGCCCGGCGTCCCGGCGGTCCCGGCCGCCTGCGCGGCGCCCCCGTTCTGCTGCTCCATGACACCGCTGATGGTGGTGAAGGTGTACCCCTTCGCCTGCATCTTCTCGATGTACGTGGGCAGTGCCTTGATCGTCTGCTCCCGCTCGCCGCCCGCATCGTGCATCAGCACCGAGGCGCCGTTGTTCCCCGACGGCGTGGCCCACTTGACGATCTTCGAGACGCCCGGCTTCTTCCAGTCGTCGCTGTCGGTGTCGACGAAGACGCTGGTGTAGCCGTCCGCGCCGAGCGCCTGGTAGACGGGCCAGCTGTAGTTGTCGATGGCGTCCGTCTTGGAGGAGTACGGCGCCCGGAACAGCGTGGTCGTGATGCCGGCCGCACCCGCGAGCGCCAGCTGCGTCTGCTCCATCTCGCGCCGGATGCGGGCGTCGCTCTGGTAGGAGAGGTCGACGTGGGTGAAGGTGTGGATGCCCACCTCGTTGCCCTGCTCGACCATGTCCTGCACGATGCCCGGGTAGCGCGAGACCATCGAGCCGACCACGAAGAACGTGGCGGGGATGTCGTACTCCTCCAGGATCTTCAGGACCTGGGGCGTGTACGTCGGGTTCGGGCCGTCGTCGAAGGTGAGCGCGATCGTCTTGTCCGGCACGTCCAGCGTGGTGGCCTGTCCGCCCCGGAAGCTGACGATCGGCCCGCCGTTGAGGATCTTGTCGGGCACCTTGCTGGCGCTGGCCCCGTCGCGCACGCGCTGGTCGCCGCCGACCTCGGCACGCAGATAGCCGTCGAGCAGCATGATGCTGGTCAGTGCGAGCAGGAGCAGCAGGGCGAGAATGACCCGCGGTTTCTGCAGTGCCGCGGCCTTGCCCGCCGCCCGTTCGATCCGGGAGGGGGCACGCCGGCGGCGGCGTGAGGGCGTCGGTGAAGTCATGGGTGGCTGCGTCCCCGTCAGTTCGTGGTCGTGGGGGTGGCCGTGGGGGTGGCCGTGCCCGTGGGCAGCGCGGACGGCGTACCGCCGGGCTGTACGGCCCCGTTGCCGAGGCCGCCCTGCGGGGCGTATCCGGCGGGGCCGTTGCCGCCCTGGCCGCCCGGCCCGGCGCCGTTGCCGCCGCCGGCGAACGGCATCAGCGAGGACGGGGTGATCGAGGTGCCGATGCCCATGAAGGCCATGCCCAGCACGACGGCGTACCCGAGGCAGACGACACCGACCAGGAGGCCGATCCGGCGCAGCGCCTTGGAGCGGCGTCCGGAGTTGTCAACGAACACAGGACCCTCGGCGGAGCCGTTGCCGCGTTTGCGGCGGCGACCGCGCACAACGGCGGCGGCAGCGCGGTTTTCGATGGCAGGTTCGGAATGCATTCCCCGGATATTAGGGAAGCTTTATGTGGCCTAAACTCAGGCTTCCTTGTGAGAGAACCATGAGAAACACGAAAACCTGTTCATTCCCTGAGAGATTCCCGGAAAGCCTGCGCAACTCCGAGCGGAGAGAAAGGAGTTGAATGCCCGAATCGCGCGCCCGTTGGGCGCCTTTTGACCACTTGTGCCCATGAAGCGCCTGTGCGGTCGCTGTCCACCCGAAGCTCAGCTCCGTGTGAGACATTTCCAATCCGGAAACGCGGTTTGTTTCCGTCCTGAGACAGAAATCACGAGAGCGGGAGCGTGCTCAATGCGGAGTTTCCTGAAGCCGGCGGCCGGGCTCACCTGCCTGTTTGCCCTGGCCACCGCGGGGTGCTCCGCGGAATCCGACGACACCTCGGACGCGGCGCCCACCGCGCCGCAACAGTCGAGCGCGTCCCCCGCGGAGGAGGCCGCGTCGACGACCGCGTACGCCCCTTACGTGAGTGGCACGACCGCGTCCGACAACGACTCGGCGGGCTCCCCCACGGCGTACAACCTGGCCTTCGTGATCTCCGACAAAAGCGCCTGCAAGCCGAAGTGGAACGAGGGGTATGCCATCGGCGACTCGTCGGTGAAATCCCGGATATCGCAGCTCAAGGAGGACGGCGCCACGGTCCGCGTCTCCTTCGGCGGCGCCTCCGGCGACGAGCTGGCGGCGACCTGCGACAGCGCGTCCGAACTGGCCGAGGCGTACGGCAAGGCCCTGGACGCGGCCGGCTCCACGCAGGCCGACTTCGACATCGAGGGCGACGAACTCACCGACTCCGACACGGTTGCCCTGCGCTCCGAGGCGATCGCGCTGCTGCAGAAGGAACGCAGCGACCTCAGTGTCTCCTTCACGCTCCCGGTCATGCCCTCCGGCCTCGACCTCGACAGCCTCGCCCTCCTGGACTCCGCCAACGAGCACGACGTACAGGTCTCCACCGTCAACCTCATGACGATGAACTACGGCGAGTCGTACGACGGCGACATGGGCGACTATGCGCTCACCTCCGCGAAGGCCGCCCATGGCCAGCTCAAGGACGTGTTCGGTCTTCCGGACGCGGCCGCCTGGCAGGGCATGGCACTGACCTCGATGATCGGTGTCAACGACGTGGCCAACGAGACGTTCACGCTCTCCGACGCGGCCCAGGTACGGACGTTCGCGGAGGAGAAGGAGATCGCGTGGGTGTCGATGTGGTCGGCCGCCCGCGACCAGAGTTGCGAGGAGGGCAGCTCCGGGGAGGACGACGCGGCGACCGACTGCAGTGGGGTGGAGCAGAGTTCGGGGGCGTTCGCGGAGGCGTTCACGGGCTGAGCCCGGCCGGCGGGGCCGGAACACCGACCGGCTAGCGGCGCCGATGCACCAGGCGTCCCTTGAGGACCGTCGCCACGCAGCTCACGGCTCCGCGTTTCACGAGCGTGGCCTCGTCGGGGACGTCGAACACGGCGAACGTCGCGTCGGCGCCGTCGGTGCGGCCGACGCCGTCCGCACCGGCCGGCGGAAGCGGCAGCAGGATCGCCTCCGCCAAACTCCGCCCGGCCAGCGGGTCGAACGTCGGCGGGCCCGGTGGATCTGCGAACCGCTCCTCGGCCGTCAGCCCCGCCCGGTACACGGCGTCGACGACGGCGGGCCGCCACAGACTCCCCGCCACGGCGACGGTCCCGTGGGCGAGCATCCGCTGCACTCCGCGCCGCGCGCTCGCACCCCACCGCGCGTCGGTCATGGGGAGCGCCGCGAGGGCCGCGCCGGTGAGCGGCTCGGTACCCAGTTCGCCGGCCTCGCGCGGATCCGGATGGTAGGCCCGCTCCAGGAGTTCGGGCCCGTGGACATTCACCAGGCCGGGCGTCAGCAGCCCCGGCCAGCGCCGCACGCGAGCTGTCGGACGCGCGGCGGCCAGCTCCTCGTACCGCCCGACGGCCGCGATCTCCCGACCGTCGACGAGCACCGCCCCACCGGGCACGGGCTGCCGCCGATCCCCCGGGATCAGGAGGTCGGCGGCGTGAATCGTCAGCACGGCAGGCTCAGTTGGAGGCCAGCAGCTTCAGTTCCGGATGAGCCGTGCCGCCCGCGATCGCCGTGGAGGAGATGTGGGACATCACGCGCTCGTCGACGGGGTCGTTCGCCGGGTCGTCGTGGACGACGAGGTGCTCGTACGTCGTCGCCCGCTGGGCCGGGACCCGCCCCGCCTTGCGGATGAGGTCGATGATCTCCATCCGGTTGGAGCGGTGCTTGGCACCGGCGGAGGAGACGACGTTCTCCTCCAGCATGATCGAGCCGAGGTCGTCCGCACCGTAGTGCAGCGACAGCTGCCCGACCTCCTTGCCGGTGGTCAGCCACGAGCCCTGGATGTGGGCGATGTTGTCCATGAACAGGCGCGCGATGGCGATCATCCGCAGGTACTCGAAGAGCGTGGCCTGCGTACGGCCCTTCAGGTGGTTGTTCTCGGGCTGGTAGGTGTACGGGATGAAGGCCCGGAAGCCACCCGTCCGGTCCTGTACGTCACGGATCATCCGCAGGTGCTCGATGCGCTCGGCGTTGGTCTCGCCGGTCCCCATGAGCATGGTGGACGTGGACTCGACGCCCAGCCCGTGAGCCGTCTCCATGATCTCCAGCCAGCGCTCGCCGCTCTCCTTCAGCGGCGCGATGGCCTTGCGAGGACGGGCGGGCAGCAGCTCGGCACCCGCGCCGGCGAAGGAGTCGAGACCGGCCGCGTGGATACGCGTGATGGCCTCCTCCACACTCACCTTGGAGATCCGGGCCATGTGCTCGACCTCGCTCGCCCCCAGGCTGTGGATGACCAGCTGCGGGAAGGCCTGCTTGATGGCGGAGAAGTGCTGCTCGTAGTACTCGACGCCGTAGTCCGGGTGGTGACCGCCCTGGAACATGATCTGCGTGCCGCCGAGCTCGACGGTCTCCGCACACCGGCGCAGGATGTCGTCCAGGTCGCGGGTCCAGCCCTTGTCCACGTCCTTGGGAGCCGCGTAGAAGGCGCAGAACTTGCACGCCGTCACGCACACGTTCGTGTAGTTGATGTTGCGCTCGATGATGTACGTCGCGATGTGCTCGGTCCCCGCGTACCTGCGGCGCCGTACGGCGTCGGCGGCGGCGCCCAGCGCGTGCAGCGGGGCGTCGCGGTAAAGGACGAGCGCTTCCTCCGGGGTGAGGCGTCCCCCCGCGGCGGCTCGGTCGAGGACGGACTGAAGGTCGGCCTTCTCGGTCACCGGGGGCGTCCCTTTCGTCAAGGGGTGAGGACGGACCGAACCAGCCTACGCCAGCCCTTTTCGGCTGCGGACTTCAGGCCGCGTACGCGCCGATCAGCAGTCCGAGGTACGCCCCCGCGATCAGAAACGGCCCGAACGGGATCGCCGTCCTGCGCCCGGCCCGCCGCGCCACGACTAGCGCACCGCCGTACAGCGCCCCCAGCAGGAACCCGGCGAACGTACCGAGCAGCAGCGTCCCCCAGCCGTACCAGCCGAGCACCGCCCCGATCCCGAGCGCCAGCTTCACATCGCCGAAGCCCATGCCACCGGGGTTGACCAGCCACAGCACGAGGTACCCGGCGCCGAGCGCGAGGGTTCCCAGCGCGGCGGACGACCACTTCCCGACATGCTCGGGCACCAGCGCGACCACCCCGAGCAGCACCAGCGCGGCGCCGGCGAGCGGCAGCGTCAGCACATCGGGCAGCCGCTTCACCCGGAAGTCGACGACGGCCAACAGCACCCCGACGGGCGCGAGCAGCAGCCAGACGACGGTCTCGGGCCGGGTGTCGGTGGCGGCGGCGAGTGCGGCGCAGAGGAGGGCGGTGACGAGAGCGAGGACGGGGGTGCGGGGGCCGTACGTACCGTGCGCGGACTCTTCCGTCACGACGGTCTCGGCGTCCGCCGCCACCACGACCCCGCCCGCGCACTCCCCGCACCGGGCCCACCCGAGCCACCCCCGGATCGGATGCCCGCCGGGACACCGCTCCCGCCAGGCCTCCTCCGGGGACACCGAGAACCGGTACGCGGCCCGCGGCACCAGCGCCCCCGCCACCGCACCCCACACCGCGGCGACGATGACCAAAAGAGGGGTCGGACCGGTCATCCTTGCCCGACCTTCGACAGCCGTGCCTTCGGCCGCCCCGATTCCTCGCTGTCCGAGTCGTATTGGAGGTCGTCGCCGACCGGCGTGATCCGGACCGTGTGGGCTGCCTGGCTGCACACGCCCCGGTTCGACCCGGCGCCGACGGCGGTCGCCACGACCTGCTTCTCCGTCACCTTCTTCAGGGTCAGTACGTCGTCGCAGACACCGCCGAGCACATCGGTGTGCCGGAGCGTCCCCAACTTCTCACCCACGTCGACCCGTTTGACGGTCAGCCGGAAGGTCCCCATGGGAAGCGTGCCGTCGAGGGCGGCGGCCTGCCCCTCCCACGTACCGACGTAACGGGCCGGCACCGCGCCCGTCCCACCGCCGACGCTCGGCGCCGGAGAGTGGGCGCTGCTGTCGGAGTCGCCCGCGGCGCCGGGGCTGCTGTTGTCCGGCCGCAGGTCGAACACGAGCACCGACCCGACGGTCACCGCGGCCAGCGCCCCGGCGACAGCGAGGGCCACCGTGCAACTGAGCCGGCGCCCTCGGCCGGTGGCGGCGGGGGCCGACGTGGCGGAGAGGGAGACGGAGAGCTTGCCGGGGCCGCGATCGGCGGGTGCCGTGTCGTGCGAGTGGGCTTCGCGCGAGTCGCGGGGCTCGGGGACGGCCACGGGTGGGACGGCCACGGGCGGCTCCACCGGAGCCGCAGCCGCAGCCGGAGCCGGAGACATGACCGGCGGCGGCCCGAACTCCCCGAGCACCGGCGCCGCCTGCGAGGTCCTGCTGAACTCCACCGGCCCGGACGTCACGTCCTGCGCCGTCTCCAGGTTCAGCAGCCGCACGGCCCCCCGGCTGACCTGCTCCACCAGCGCCCCCGGCAGCCACCCGCCCGCGACCAGCCGCGCCGCCCCCTCGGGAGCCAGTCGCCGGGCCACTTCCCCGGGCGTCGGCCGCTCGCCCGGCTCCTTGGCCAGGCAGGCCTCCACCAGCGACCGCAAGTCACCGTCCAGCGGGCCGAGTTCGGGCGCCTCATGGACCACCCGGTAGAGCAGTGCCGCGGAGGAGTCCCCACGGAAGGGCGCCTCCCCGGTCGCCGCGTACGCCAGCACCGCGCCGAGGGAGAAGACGTCGGCCGCGCCGGTCGCCCCCTTGCCCAGGATCTGCTCGGGCGACATGTAACCGGGCGAGCCGATCGAGACACCGCTGGACGTCAGGGACGCCGTACCGTCCATGGCCCGCGCGATACCGAAGTCGATGAGCAGGGGGCCGTCCAGGGTCAGCAGCACGTTCGACGGCTTCACGTCCCGGTGCACCAGCCCCAGTTCGTGCACCGCCGTCAGCGCTTCCGCGAGCCCCGCGCCCAGCGCCCGTACCGAATGCGCGGGCAGCGCACCCCCGTCCGCGACCGCGGCCGACAGCGAGGGCCCCGCCGCGTAGGCGGTCGCGACCCACGGCACCGGGGCCTGCGGGTCCGCGTCCAGGACCGGCGCGGTCCAGGCGCCGCCGACCCGTCGTGCCGCGTCCACCTCGCGGCGGAAGCGGGCACGGAACTCCTCGTCCAGCGCGAAGTGCGGGTGCACGATCTTCACCGCGACCGTGCGGCCCCCGGCGCTGCGGCCGAGGTAGACCCGGCCCATACCGCCGGAGCCGAGCCGGCCGAGCAGCCGGTAGGGGCCCACGACGGTGGGTTCGTCGACTCCGAGCGGCTGCATGGCGTCACTCCTCCCCCGTGCCACTGCCAAAGCACCAGCAGCGTAGTGCGCCGTACCCCGCACGGTTACGGCTGGAGCAGATCGACCTTCACATCGGCCGGGAACCCGGACGTCGGCCCCACCCGGCGGGCGAACTCCGCGACCGCCGCGAGCTGCGGACCGCCGAAGCGGAAGTCGAGCGTCGTGAAGTAGCGCTCCAGCACCTGCTCGTCGAAGGCCTCCCAGCGGGCCGCCTGCTCGGCGACCTTGCCGACCTCCTCCAGGGAGAGGTTGCGGGAGGCGAGGAAGGCCTCGTGGACCTTGCGGGTGATGGCCGGCTCGCGCTCCAGGTAGTCGCGGCGGGCCGCCCAGACCGCGAAGACGAACGGCAGCCCGGTCCACTCCTTCCACAGTGCGCCGAGGTCGTGCACCTCGAGCCCGAACCTGGGCCCGTCGAGCAGGTTCGCGCGCAGCGCCGCGTCCCCGATGAGTACGGCGGCCTCGGCCTCCTGCATCATCAGGCTCAGGTCGGGTGGGCACATGTAGTAGTCGGGCCGCACTCCGTAGCGGTCGGACAGGAGGAGCTGGGCCAGGCGTACGGACGTGCGCGAGGTCGAGCCGAGTGCGACCCGGGCGCCGTCCAGCTCGTCCAGCGGGACCTGCGAGACGATCACGCAGGACATCACCGGCCCGTCGCAGCCGACGGCGATGTCGGGGAAGGCGACCAGGTCGTCGGCGTTCTTGAGGAACTCGATCAGGGTGATGGGCCCGATGTCGAGGCTCCCCTGCACCAGCTGCTCGCTGAGCTTCTCCGGGGTGTCCTTGGTCAACTCGAAGTCGAGCAGCGTGCCGGTTCTCGCGAGCCCCCAGTACAGGGGCAGGCAGTTGAGGAACTGGATGTGGCCGACGCGCGGCCGGGTGCGAGAAATGTCCACATCGCGACACTAGACCCCATGGGGTAGCGTGCAGGGCCCAGGGTGCGGCTCAGGCGTGACCCATCTGTGGCTCACACGTCACCTCCGCTTCACTTCCGCCCCGTCCACCCCGAAACGGGCCGTTCAAACGTCTGGGTGACGTGATCTTGACCTCTATTGCTTTCGGCTGCCTGCGTGCTAGGCTCGCCGCAAGTTGCAGTTTGGTTTCCCTTGCAGTACAGAGCCTGCGGAGCATGTGACCGCGGGCTCTAGTCGTTTTCAGACGTATGCAGTTGTGCGGCATTTTGTTTTCACACTTGCAGGGTTCTGGAGCAGGGCAACCCTTTGGGCCCAAGGAGGGCTTATGGCTACCGGAACCGTGAAGTGGTTCAACGCCGAAAAGGGCTTTGGCTTCATCGCCCAAGAAGGCGGCGGCCCCGACGTCTTCGTCCACTACTCCGCGATCAACGCGAGCGGCTTCCGCTCGCTGGAGGAGAACCAGCAGGTTTCCTTCGACGTGACCCAGGGCCCGAAGGGCCCGCAGGCGGAGAACGTCACCCCTGTCTGAGTTCATGAGCCCAAAGCTCTGATCCGGAATCGACAGCAGTACCCAAGGAGCCCCGCGCCGCAAGGCGACGGGGCTCCTGCCTTTGCCCACCGACGCTCAGACGTGCTGCATGACCAGTACGAACGTCGTGCCCGCCGCCAGCGCCTCGTACGAGTGCGGCACGTCACCGCGGTACGCCATGTAGTCCCCGGGCCGCAGCTCCACCTCGTCCCCCCGCGGCCCCGCCTTCACCAGCCCCGTGCTCACGACCAGATGCTCCACCGTTCCCGGAATGTGCGGCTCCGATTCACGCACCGCTCCCGGCTCCGCCCGCAGGTGGTAGATGTCCCGCCGCGCCCCGGGCGGACTGGCGGACAGCAGCGTGGCCACATAGTTCGCCCGCTCGGACGCGACGGCCGGCCCCTCCCCCGCACGGATCACCTGCACGGCGGGCGTCGGCGGCTCCACCAGCGCGCTGAACGGCACCTGCAGTGCCACCCCCAGCGCCCACAGCGTCTCCACGCTCGGATTCCCGCTCCCCGCCTCCAGCTGCGACAACGTCGACTTCGCGATGCCGGCCCGCTTGGCCAGCTCGGACAGCGACAGCCCGGCGCGGGTGCGTTCGCGGCGCAGCGAGGCGGCGATCCAGTCGAGAGGGAGGCGGGACGGGGGCGGGGCGTCGGTCACGGTGTTCGCTCCATCGGTACGTTCGTTCGCCTTGACGAACATGCTCTCTTCTGTTCATTGTAGAAAACATGCGTACGGCAGAGCGAACACCCCGTCTCATGCGCTACCCGGAACTGGTCCGGGACGCGTCCCTCATCTGGCTCGCCAGCGGCATCGTCGGCGTCTCCTTCGGCGCGATCGCCGTCACCGGCGGGCTCCCGGTCTGGGTGCCGGTGGTGATGTCGCTCGTCGTGTACGCGGGCGCTTCCCAGTTCAGCGCGGTCGGCGTGCTGCTCGCCGGGGGCGGCCCGGTCGCCGCCGCGGCCACCGGTCTCCTCCTCAACACCCGCACGGCCGCCTTCGGCCTCGCCATCGCCGACACCATCGGCCGGGGCCGCCTCGCCCGCCTCTTCGGCGCCCACCTCGTCGCCGACGAGACGGTGGCCTTCGCCCTCGCCCAGCCCGACCCGGCCCGGCGCCGGGCCGCCTTCTGGATCTGTGGCGTCGGCCTGTTCGTGGTGTGGAACACCTCCGTCCTGGCCGGAGCCCTCGCGGGCAGCGCGCTGGGCGACACGGGCACGTACGGCCTGGACGCCGCCTTTCCCGCCGTACTGGTCGCGCTGGTCCTCCCCGCGCTCCGCAAGGATTCGGCCGTACGACGGTCCGCGCTGCTCGGCGCCGGGCTGGCCCTGGCGGTGACGCCGGCCGTCCCGGCGGGCGTGCCGGTACTGGTCGCGCTCGCGGGACTCGCCGTGTTCGGCCGTAAGGACGCGGCCGTATGAGTGCCACGGTCGCCATGGTGCTGGCGCTCGCGGTCGGGACGTACGCCTTCCGGCTGGTCGGGCCGGTGCTCCATGGGCGCGTGGAACTCCCGGCCCGGGCGCAGGAGCTGCTGTCGGCGGGGGCGGTCGTGCTGCTGGTGGCCCTGCTGGCCACGGGGGCGCTGACCGAGGGTGGCGGCTTCGCGGGGTGGGCCCGGCCGGCCGGGGTGCTGGCGGGCGGGGTGCTGGCGTGGCGGCGGGCACCGTTCGCGGTGGTGGTGCTGGGGGCGGCGGGGGTGACGGCGGGGTTGCGTGTGGTGGGGGTGGCCTGAAAGCGGCGGTGGCCGCCCAGGACTGTCAGTGGCCGGCGCTAACGTCCGCGCCCATGACCGACACCGACTTTCTGACCACCACCCGCACCTTCTACGACGCCGTGGCCGAGGACTACGCCACCCTCTTCCGGGACGGGCTCGCGAAGAGGCCGCTGGACCGGGCCGTGCTCGCCGCGTTCGCCGAACTCGTCGCAGCGAGCGGACTCGGCGGCGAGGTGGCGGACCTGGGATGCGGGCCGGGGCGGACGACCGCGCACCTCGCGTCCCTCGGGCTGCCCGTGTTCGGACTGGACCTGTCGGAGTCGATGCTGGCGATCGCCCGCCGCGAGAACCCGGGGCTGCGTTTCGAGCAGGGCTCGATGCTGGAGCTGGGGCTTTTCGACGGGGCGCTCGCGGGGGCCATGTCCTTCTACTCGTCCATCCACACCCCTGTGGACCGGCTGCCCGACCTCTTCGCCGAGTTCCACCGCGTCCTGGCACCCGGCGGCCATCTGCTCGTCGCCTTCCAGGTCGGCGACGAGCCCCGGCACCACGACCGCCCCTGGGGCCACCCGGTGTCGCTGGACTTCCAGCGCAGGCAGCCCGAAACCATCGCCGGGCTGCTGTCGGCGGCCGGCTTCGCCCTCGTCGCCCGGACGGTGCGCGAGCCTCAGGACGCGCTCGGGGAGACGACCCCTCATGCCTTCCTGATCGCGCAGAAGCCGCCGGAGACTGTCGGCGACGGCGCCTAGAGCGCCCCCGCGAGGTCCAGTGCCGCGATGTACCCGAAGGTCATCGCCGGACCGATCGTCGAGCCCGCGCCCGCGTAGCTGTGGCCCATCACGGCGGCGCTGGCGTTCCCGGCGGCGTACAGGCCGGGGATGACCGAGCCGTCGGGGCGCAGGACGCGGGCGCGGGCGTCGGTGCGCAGGCCGCCCTTGGTGCCGAGGTCGCCGGGGACGATGCGGAAGGCGTGGTACGGGGGCAGCCACAGCGGTGCGAGGCAGGAGTCGGGCAGGACGGCGGGGTCCGTGTAGTAGTGGTCGTACGCGCTGTCACCGCGCCCGAAGTCGGTGTCGTCGCCCTTGAGGGCAAGGGAGTTGAAGCGGTCGACGGTGGCGCGGAGGGCGGCCGCGGGGACGCCGATGGCGGTGGCCAGGGCGTCCAGGGTCCAGGCCTTGTGTGCCGCGCCGGAGGTGTACCAGTCGTCCGGGAACGGGAAGGTCGGCGCCACGTCCTTGAAGAGGTAGCGGTTGCGGTAGTTCTGGTCGGTGATCAGCCAGGCCGGGATGTCAGGGTCGGTCGGGTTCCGCTCGTACATGGTGTGGACGACGTCGCTGTAGGGGGCGGCCTCGTTGACGAACCGACGACCGGCGGCGTTGACCAGCAGGCCGCCGGGGAGGGTGCGTTCGGCGAGGCAGAAGTACGGCTGTCCGGGGAGCGGAATCGCCGGCCCCCACCAGGCGTCGTCCATCAGGGCGAGGTCGGCGCCCAGCCGCTGCCCCGCCCGGATTCCGTCCCCGGTGTTCTCCTTCGCTCCGACGGTCCACTCGGTGCCGATCGGCTGCTGCTGGTACTGCGCCCGCATCGCCGCGTTGTGCTCGAACCCGCCGGATCCGACGACGACCCCGCGCCGGGCGCGGACGAGCCCCGGGGTGCCGCCCCGGGTGACCACGGCACCGGCCACCGCCCCGCCCTCGACGTACAGCTCGGTGAGCGGGGTGCCGAGCCAGACCGGCACCCCGGCGGTCCGGAGCCCGACGCGCAGTCCCGCCGCGAGCGACTGCCCCATGGTGAGCGGCTTCTGCCCCAGGGCCGCTGCCCTCGTACCCCGCGC
Organism: Streptomyces sp. MMG1533; assembly: GCF_001279775.1. Classification (GTDB taxonomy): domain Bacteria; phylum Actinomycetota; class Actinomycetes; order Streptomycetales; family Streptomycetaceae; genus Streptomyces. The sequence continues at coordinate 109,818 of NZ_LGDG01000237.1, forward strand.
CAGGCACTCGGCGGCGACGGCGGCGCCCTTCGCGCTCACCGCGGTAAGGGCGAGCCACTTGTAGTCGGCGCTGAAGACCACCAATCCGGCGGGGACTTCGAGGTACGGCGGGTTGAGGCGGGCGAGTTCGGCGCCGAGGAGGTTGCCGTCGAGCTGGTCGGGTTCGATGGAGCGGCCGTTCGGGAGACCTCCGGGGAGCTCGGGGTAGTAGTCGCTGTACCCCTCCATCCAGCGGAAGCGCAGCGGGCTGTCGGCCATGACGAGGGAGATCATGGCGGGCCCGTGGGCGAGGAAGGCCCGCTGCCGGTCCAGGGGGACGTCCGCCCCGACGACGGCGGCGAGATAGGCCGCGGCCTTGGCCGGGGTGTCAGGCACCCCGGCGGCAAGGATCACCGGGTTGTTGGGGATCCAGATCCCGGCACCGGAGCGGGCGGCCGAGCCCCCGAAGGTGGCCGCCTTCTCGACGACAACACAGCTCAGCCCCTGCTTGGCGGCCGTGAGCGCGGCGGTCATCCCAGCCGCGCCGGAGCCGATGACGACGACGTCGTACGTACCGAGCAGGGGCAGGTCGGCGGCCCGGGCGCCTTGCTGCACCCCGGCCGCGACGGCGATTCCGGCCCCGGCGGCGCCGGCCAGCAGATGCCGCCGGGACGGGCCGGTGGTGCGTCTGATGTGTCGCGCAGGGTCCGCACTCGTGGTCATGGCCACTCCAGCCCGCCGGGAACGAAGGAAAAGGGGTGAGGGGACGGGAATGTCGCGCGGGGGTCTTGTGAAGTCAAGAGCCGTGCGCCGGACCCAACACGCTTGACCTCGACCGAACTTGAGGTATGAGGATCGGCACATGGCGACGACGGAGCAGACTCACGCAGCGGTGGAGATCGAGGCCATCACCCGGGTGGTGGCCAGGGTGGAGCACGCCCAGCGGAACGAACTCCCGGACGAGTTCGTCGCGTTGTTCCGCGCCGACGCGATCTGGACGACGGGACACGGGCGGCGACTGTTCGGACGCGAGGAGATCGCCGCCTTCACACGGCAGGTCCTGCCCGGCGCCATGCGCGAATCGACGGTGACGTACGAAGTGGAACACGTGCTGTTCATCCGGCCCGACGTCGCCGCCGTGAAGGTCCGCGCCCAGTACCGGACCCCCGACGGCCGGCCGATCGGCAACGCGGGCAGCCCGATGTACGTGATGTCCAAGGAGGACGGCGAGTGGCGACTGACCGCCTGCCAGAACACGGAGGTGTTCGAGGCTGCGTGAGGCGGCTCGGTGCGGTCCCGGGCCGAGACGCCCTCGACCTGCCTCAGCCTCGCCCGCTGGTGGGCGAGGGGCGAGCCCGTTCCTCGCTCACCGCTCGTACAGCCCGTCCACGTCCTGTGCGAAGTCCTTCATGACCGCCTCCCGCCGCAGTTTCATCGACGGGGTCAGATGGCCCGCCGCCTCCGAGAAGTCCACCGGGAGGATCGTGAAGCGGCGGATCGACTCCGGACGGGAGACCAGCTTGTTGGCCTCGTCGACCGCCCGCTGGAGGATCGCTCTCAACTCCTCGTCGTTCACGAGGAGTTCCGCCGGGACCGGGTGCTTGCCGCGCATCTGGCGCCAGTGCGTGACGCCGTCCATGTCGAGGGTGATGAGGGCGGAGATGTAGGGGCGGGTGTCGCCCACGACCATGCACTGGGAGATCAGGGGGTGGGAGCGGAGCCAGTTCTCCAGGGGCGCCGGGGCTACGTTCTTGCCTCCCGCCGTGATGAGGATCTCCTTCTTTCTGCCCGTGATGGTCAGGTAGCCCTCGTTGTCGAGGCGGCCGATGTCGCCCGTGGGGAACCAGCCGTCGGGGGAGGACGGGATCAGGCCGCTGCCGTGCGGGTCCCAGTAGCCGCGGAAGACCTGGCCGCCGTTGAGGAGGATCTCGCCGTCCGCGGCGATGCGGATCCTGGTGCCGGGCAGGGGCCAGCCGACCGTGCCCAGGCGGGGTTTGAGGGGCGGGGTGCACGTGGCGGCGCCGGTGGATTCCGTCAGGCCGTAGCCCTCGTAGATCTCCATGCCCGCGCCCGCGTAGAAGGCGGCGAGGTGGCGGCCGAGGGGGGAGCCGCCGGAGATGATGTGGCGGATCCGGCCGCCCATGGCGTTGCGGATGCGGCGGTAGACGAGGGGGTCGTAGAAGGCGCGGGCCGCCTTGAGGGCGGGGCCGGGGCCGGAGCCCGTGCCGGCCTGGCGGGCCTCGACCGCCTCGGCGTAGCGGCAGGCCACCCCGGTCGCACGGTCGAAGACCTTGACCCGGCCGCCGCTCTCCGCCTTGGCGCGCGCGTTGTTGAAGACCTTCTCCAGCATGTACGGGATGACGAGCAGGAACGTCGGCTTGAAGCTGCCGAGGTCGGCCAGCAGGTCCTCGGCCTGCAGGCTCGGTGCGTGGCCGAGGCGGACCCGGGCGCGGATGCAGGCGACGGCCACCATGCGGCCGAAGACGTGTGACATGGGGAGGAAGAGCAGGGTGGCGAGGTCCTCGGACGCCGTCTTCGACTTGAAGACGGGGTGCAGGAGTTCGACCGCGTTGTCGACCTCCGCGAGGAAGTTCCCGTGCGTGAGCGCACAGCCCTTGGGCCGGCCGGTGGTGCCCGAGGTGTAGACGACGGTGGCGAGCGTGTCCGGGACCAACATCCCGCGCCGTACGGCGATTTCCTGGTCGGTGACGCCCTGGCCCAACTCGGCCACGCGCTCCAGGTGGCCCTTCTCCAGGATCCACAGGTGGCGCAGGTCGGGGAGGCGGCTGAGTTCCGGGCCGAGCGCCGACGCCTGGGCGACGGTCTCCGTCACCAGGGCCACCGCGCCCGAGTCCTGGAGGATCCACCGGGTCTGGAAGACGGAGGAGGTCGGGTAGATCGGGACGGTGACCAGACCGGCGGCCCACGCGGCGAAGTCGAGGAGCGTCCACTCGTACGTCGTACGCGCCATGATCGCGATCCGGTCGCCCGGCACCAGCCCTTCCGCGATCATCCCCTTCGCCAGGGCTTGCACCTGGCCGGCGAACTCGGCCGCCGTCACGTCCGCCCAACCGCCGTCCTCCGTACGGCGGCTGAGCACCCGGTCCGCCGGCGCCTCGTCCGCGTTGTCGAAGGGCAGGTCGGCGAGCGAGCCGTGGGTGACCGGCGGGACCATCGGGGGCACGGAGACCTCCCGGACCTCTCCGTCCAGCCGCCGTATTTCCGGTTCCACGAGCACGGGCGCACCGTCGTAGTCGTGACCGGACGTGTAGGAGAGGGACATGGGCAGCTCCAGGGGCGTGCAGCAGCGTTCCGCTCTGCTACATGTGGTACGCGCGGTGCATACCGGGGCGTTCACCCGCGGGTGCGACTTTGGGGTTACCGCGGGTTAGGACGGTGATCGTACGGGGCCCGCGTGGAAGGTTCGTGCGGGTTCGGGGGTGGTCCGGAGCCGGGCGTGTGCAACCTCGGAGGTCACCTGAGAGGGATTCACTTTCCCTCCCCTGTACTGCGCCTACGTCCGCTCCAGGACCGCCGTCACCCCTTGTCCGCCCGCCGCGCACACCGAGATCAGCCCCCGCCCCGAACCACCGGCCCCGCCCCGCTCGGCCAGCAGTTTCGCCAGCGTCGCCACGATCCGCGCGCCCGTCGCCGCGAAGGGGTGCCCGGTCGCGAGCGAGGACCCCGCGACGTTCAGCCGGGCGTGGTCCACCGGGGCCAGGCCCCGCTTCTCCCAGGCGGCCAGCGTCGCCAGCACCTGCGATGCGAAAGCCTCGTGGATCTCGAGCAGTTCGAAGTCGTCCAGTCCCAGTCCGGCCCGCTCCAGCATGCGCGGGATGGCGTGTGCGGGGGCCATCAGCAGGCCGTCCTCGCCGCCGGCCACGTCCCCCGCCACGAAGTCCACGGCCGCCGTCTCGTACGCGGTGAGATACGCCAGCGGTTCCAGGCCGTGCGCCTCGGCCCAGTCCTCGCTCGCCAGGAGGACGACCGCCGCGCCGTCCGTCAGCGGCGTCGAGTTGCCCGCCGTCATCGTCGGGTCGGGGGCGTCGAGGCCGAACACCGGCTTCAGGGAGGCCAGTTTCCGCGGCGTCGAGCCGGGGCGCAGGTTCTGGTCGCGGGCCAGGCCCCGGAAGGGGACCACGAGGTCCTCGAAGAAGCCGCGTTCGTACGCCGCCGCCAGCCGCTGGTGGCTCGTCGCCGCCAGTTCGTCCTGGGCCTCGCGGGTGATGCCCCAGGCCCGGGCGGTGACGGCCGCGTGCTCGCCCATCGACAGGCCGGTACGCGGCTCGGCGTTGCGCGGGATGTCGGGAACCAGGTGGCCGGGACGCAGCCGCGCGAGTGCCTTGGCCCGGCCCCCGAGGGACTTCGCCCGCCGCGCCTCCAGCAGCAGGCGCCGCAGGTCGTCGTTGACGCCCAGGGGCGCGTCGCTGGCCGTGTCCGCTCCGCCCGCGATCGCCGACTCCGTCTGGCCGAGGGCGATCTTGTTGGCGGCGGCGATGACGGCCTGCAGGCCGGTGCCGCAGGCCTGCTGGATGTCGTACGCCGGTGTCCGCGCGTCCAGTTTCGAGCCGAGGACCGTCTCGCGGGCGAGGTTGAAGTCGCGGCTGTGCTTGAGGACGGCCCCGGCGACGAACTCGCCCACCGCGCCCGGCGCTTCGAGCCCGTGCCGCTCGACCAGGGCGTCGAGCACCGCCGTCAGCATCTCCTGGTTGGAGGCGGTGGCGTACGGCCCGTCGGAGCGGGCGAAGGGGACGCGGGCGCCGGCGACGATCGCGACACGGCGGACCGCCTGCGGTTTCAGGGGACTCATCTCGACCAGCTCCTCACCCGTGACGTAGGCTTACCTACGGTAACCTTACTCCAGAGTAAGAAGAGAACCGAGTGGGGAGACGGCCATGGCCGACCGCTACCTGAGCTTCACCGGCACCGCGCCCGGCCGTTTCCTGACCCGTCGGCTGGGGCTGCCGCAACCGGCCGCACTCCGGCGCTGGGCGCCCGAGCACCCCTTGCCCGAAGGTGACCTGCTCCACCTCAGAGCCGGCAAGTCGGACCTCGAACTCGCCGGTACGGGGCTCCCGCCGGCCCGCTCCACCGACCGGCCCGCCGCCGTCCTCCTCGACGCCACCGGCATCACGGACATCAAGGGCCTGGACGAGGTGCACGCCGCCCTGCACCCCGTCGTACGGTCGGTCGCCGCGAGCGGCCGCGTCGTCGTGCTCGGTGCCCCGCTCGATCCCGCCGACCATCACCAGGCCGCCGCCCAGCAGGCCCTGGAGGGCCTCACGCGCTCGCTCGGCAAGGAGATCGGCCGCGGAAGGACCGTGAACCTCGTACGCCTGACCGACGCGATCGCCGCCGAGTCGACCCTGCGCTTCCTGCTCTCCCCCAAGTCGGCGTACGTCAGCGGCCAGGTGATCGAGGTCGGCGCCGGGCAGATCACCGCCCCCGACGACTGGGACCGTCCCCTCGCCGGCCGTACCGCCCTGGTCACCGGCGCCGCGCGCGGCATCGGCGAGGCGGTCGCCGAGACGCTGGCGAGAGACGGGGCGCGGGTCGTCGTCCTGGACGTACCGCAGGCCGAGGAGGACGCCCGGAGGGTCGCCGAACGGCTCGGCGGCACCGCCCTCGCCCTCGACATCACGGCCGCCGACGCGGGCGAGCGGATCGTCGGCGCCCTGCCCGACGGCCTTGACGTGCTCATCCACAACGCGGGCATCACGCGCGACCGGCGGCTGGTCAACATGCCTGCGGACAGGTGGAGTTCGGTGCTGGAGGTGAATCTGGCGAGCGTGCTGCGGACGACGGACGCGCTGCTCGCGACGGGAGCCCTGACGCCGGGCGGCCGGATCGTGGCGACGGCCTCGATCGCCGGTATCGCGGGCAACGCGGGCCAGACGAACTACGGGGCGAGCAAGGCGGGAATCGTCGGGCTCGTCCGTTCCCTCGCGCCGCGGGCGCTCGCCGAGCACGGGGTGACGGTCAACGCGGTCGCGCCCGGGTTCATCGAGACCGGGATGACCGCGGCGATCCCGCTGTTCATCCGCGAGGCGGGCCGCCGTATGAACTCCCTGGCCCAGGGCGGTCTGCCCGCCGACGTCGCCGAGACCACCGCCTGGCTCGCCCACCCGGCCTCCGGCGCGGTCAACGGGCAGGTCGTGCGGGTCTGCGGCCAGAGCCTGCTGGGGGCGTAGTGTCCGTCGTCCTCACGCAGCTGCCCGCGCTGACGCCGCTGCTCGCCCGCGGCGCCCTGCTGTCCCCCTTCAAACGGCCCCGCCCGGCCGCCGACTTCCCCCGCACCCGGCTCGTACTGCCCGGTCTGCGCGTCGACCTCGCGCGGCTGGCGGCGTACGAGCGGGTGTGCGGCTTCGCGGCCGGGGACGACGCGCTGCCGGTGACGTATCCGCACGTGCTGGGCTTTCCGCTCGCGATGCGTCTGATGAGCGGGCGGCACTTCCCGCTGCCGCTGCTCGGGCTCGTCCACACGTCGATCGAGATCACGCAGAACACGGCGCTCGCGGCCACCGGAGCATACGAACTCACCGTGTACGTCGACGGGTTGGTGCCCCACCGGCGCGGCACGGAGGCCGCCGTCGTCACCGAGGTGCGGGCGGGCGGGGACGTCGTATGGGAGTCGAGGAGCACGTATCTCGCACGGCACCGCACCGACGGACGGGCGGCGGAGAGCGCCTCTCAGCCGCAGCGGCCGCTTCCCGCGGTGGCCGAGTGGCGGCTGGCCGGGGACATCGGACGCCGGTACGGTGCCGCGTCCGGCGACCGCAACCCCATCCACCTGTATCCGCTCACCGCCCGTCTCTTCGGCTTCCCCCGCGCCATCGCGCACGGCATGTGGACCGTGGCCCGCTGCCTGGCCGCGCACGGCGCACCGCAGGCCGCCCTGGTTCGGGCGGAGTTCAGGGCACCCGTGCTGCTGCCGGGCACGGTGACGTACGCCGCTGACGGCGAGCGGTTCGAGCTGCGCGGCGGAAGCCGGGTGCATGTGAGCGGCGGGGTCTACCCGATCGCCTCGTGAACCGGCTCCGGCGGCGACCACGGATGGCCGTCCATCAGATTCCCCAGCCCCGCCCACGCGAAGTTCATCAGGGTCGCCGCCGCCTGTCTGGCGCTGATGCCCGGCGTGGCGTTGGCCCAGGCGGCGAGGGACTCGGCGGCGCCGACCAGGGCCTCGGCGAGGCCGGCGACCTCGCGCTCGGGGAGGTCGGGGTCGCGGTGGGCCTCGCGGGCGGCGACGACGATCAGGCCGGTCACGAAGGCGACGATCTCCTCGCGCATCGCGGTGACCTCGGCGGCGAACGGCTCGCCGTGGGTGCGGGCCTGGAGGTGCAGGACCGACCAGGCGTCCGGGTGTTGCGCGGTGTGCGTGAAGAACGCCCGCAGACCGTCCCAGAGTTGGCGGTCGGCGGGCAGCTCGCGGCGGACGCCGGCCCGGACGGCCTCGGTGAGGGCCTTCGCCTCGCGGCGGATGCAGGCGGTGAAGAGGTCTTCCTTCGAGTTCAGGTACAGGTAGACCAGCGGCTTGGACACGCCCGCGAGTTCGGCGATCTCGTCCATCGACGCGGCCATGTACCCGCGCTGCCCGAAGGTCCGCACGGCGGCGTCCAGCATCTGCTGCTCACGGACGGCACGCGGCATCCGCTTGCTCTTCACGGCACCCATATGGAAGAGCCTAATTGGGTGCGGCCGTGAGCAACGCCCCTACGACGCCTGGGGAGCCTGGCCCTGCGTCCGCGCGGTGTCGTCTTCCACGTCCTCCTGGCTGCGGTTCGCCTCCAGGTTGGACTTCATGCGGTCGACCTTCTGCACGACCTGGACCGAGGCGCGGTCCCGCTCCTTGCGCAGCACGACGAAGCTGATCGGGGCGGAGAGCACGAGGGAGAGCAGGACGACCCACATACCGTTGGAGTCGCCGAGGCCACGCGGGACGACACCGGAGTAGACGAGGCCCCAGACGACCACGAGGCAGCCCACGAAGATCCCGAGGCGCATCAGTGTGTAGCGGAGCATCTCAATCCACTCTTCCGTTCCGGCTGGGGGTCCCCCCTGAGGGCGTTCCCGAAGGCACCATCCAGTGAAGCACGCCCGGCACGCGATCTTGCAAGGGGTGTCGCCGTGCTGGGAGAGCCTCGGTGCGGGTCTCGGATCAGGGGACGGTCTCGGTGCGGGACTCAGATCAGGGGACGGTCTCGGTGCGGGACTCAGTTCAGAGGAAGCCACATCATGATGTCGTCCCGGTAGTCGTCCGCCGAGACCCGCAGCCCTCCCGGCACCCGGCCCACCTCCTTGTAGCCGACGGAGGCGTAGAAGTTCTCCAGGCCCAGTCCGCCCCGGCAGGTCAGCTTGAGCGCCTCGAGCCCGAGGGCGCGGGCGTGCTCCTCGGCCGCCGCGAGCAGGGCCCGGCCGTGACCGCCGCCCTGGAGGGAGGGGTCGACCATGACGGTGGTCAGCCGGCCGTAGTGGCTCTGGAGGCGGTGCGTGTTGAAGCCGAGGAAGGCGGTGGCGCGCAGCCGTCCGTCGGGGTCGAGCCCGGCGAGCAGGCGGTGGCGTCCGGCCGCGACCGACTCCGCGTACCGGTCGATCTCGGGACGTACCTCCTCGTACGTCGTCTGGCCGGTGAAGCCGACCGCTCCGCCCGTGTTGTTGACGTCCGTCCACAGCCGGGTCAGCTCGTCGAGCAGCGCGGGCGTGAGATCGGGGTCAAGCCGGAATTTGAGCTCCATGGTCGGCAAGCTTAGGTTCGGCCGGCCGCACGCCCGTCTTTGGGGCGAAGGCCCTCACCCGAGGGCGCGGGCCGCGACCCGCAGATCGGAGACCAGCCCGCGATAGGCGGCCTCCCGGTCGTCGGCCCGCAGCACCGACGAGGGGTGCACGGTGGGCACCAGCCGCTCCGCGTGCCCGTGGATCTCCTCCTCCAGCACCGTCCCGCGCACCTGCGTGACCCGGAACGACGACCCCAGCAGCGCCTTGCCCGCCGTGGCCCCGAGCACCACGATCAGCTCGGGTTCCACCACCGCCAGCTCGGCGGCGAGCCACGGCCCGCACGCGGTCGTCTCCCGCAGGGTGGGCGCCTTGTGGATGCGGCGTTTGCGCGGCTCGGCCTGCGTGAACTTGAAGTGCTTGACGGCGTTGGTGACATACGCCTCGCCGGGATCGATCCCCGCCTCCGCGAGCGCCCGGTCCAGCAGCTTCCCGGCCGGCCCGACGAAGGGCTTGCCCTGCCGGTCCTCCTGGTCCCCGGGCTGCTCTCCCACGAGCATCACGCGGGCGTCGGCCGCCCCCGCCCCGAACACGGTCTGCGTGGCGTCCCGGTGCAGCGGGCAGCCACGGCACTCGGCGGCGGCGCGGCGCAGGGCGGGCAGGCCGCCGCGTTCCGGTACGAAGGGTCCGGCCGTGTACGCGTCTTCGGGCGCGGCCGTGCGGGAACTCACGCCCGCCGAGTACCGCGCCCGGAACGCCTCACACCCGCATCGGCTGCGGCGACTCCCGACGCGCCGGGTCGGGACCGTCGTACTCCCGGATGGTCTCGTACCGCGTGTTCCGCTCCACCGGCCGGAAACCGGCGTCACGGATGAGATCCAGCAGATCCTCGCGGGTCAGCTTGTTCGGCGTGCCGTAGTTGTCGGCGTCGTGCGTGATCTTGTACTCGACGACCGAGCCGTCCATGTCGTCGGCGCCGTGCTGGAGCGCGAGCTGGGCGGTCTGGACGCCGTGCATGACCCAGAAGACCTTGACGTGCGGGACGTTGTCGAAGAGGAGACGCGAGACCGCGAAGGTCTTGAGGGCCTCCGCGCCGGTCGCCATCTGGGTCCTGGCCTGGAGGCGGTTGCGGACCTTGCCGTCCTGCACGTCCACGAAGTCGTGCTGGTAGCGCAGCGGGATGAAGACCTGGAAGCCGCCGGTCTCGTCCTGGAGTTCACGCAGCCGCAGTACGTGGTCCACCCGGTGGCGCGGCTCCTCGATGTGGCCGTACAGCATGGTGCACGGGGTCTTGAGCCCCTTCTCGTGCGCCAGGCGGTGGATGCGCGACCAGTCCTCCCAGTGGGTGCGGTGGTCGACGATGTGCTGCCGGACCTCCCAGTCGAAGATCTCGGCGCCGCCGCCGGTGAGGGACTCCAGACCGGCGTCGATGAGCTCGTCGAGGATCTCGGAGGCGGACAGTCCCGAGATGGTCTCGAAGTGGTGGATCTCGGTGGCGGTGAACGCCTTGAGCGAGACGTGCGGCAGGGCGGCCTTCAGCTCGCGCAGGGAGCGCGGGTAGTAGCGCCAAGGGAGGTTCGGGTGCAGCCCGTTGACGATGTGCAGCTCGGTGAGGTTGTCGCCCTCCATCGCCTTGGCGAGCTTGACCGCCTCCTCGATGCGCATCGTGTACGCGTCCTTCTCACCCGGCTTGCGCTGGAAGGAGCAGTAGGCGCAGGACGCGGTGCACACGTTGGTCATGTTGAGGTGGCGGTTGACGTTGAAGTGGACGACGTCGCCGTTCTTCCGCGTCCGCACCTCGTGCGCGAGGCCGCCCAGCCAGGCCAGGTCGTCCGACTCGTAGAGCGCGATGCCGTCCTCGCGGGTCAGCCGCTCACCGGCCCGGACCTTGTCCTCCAGCTCGCGCTTGAGCCCGACATCCATGCTTCTGCCTCTCCTCAGTGACGAACCCTGCCAACCGTACTCCCCCGCCCTTCGGGCGGGAGGGGCCCCCATCAGGCGCTTCGCGCCTGCGCGCCTACTCCTCCTCGGGCAGTTCACCCACCCGGTTCTCCCACTTCGTGGAGAGCACGATCGTGGTACGGGTCCGGGAGACGCCCTTGGTTCCGCTGAGCCGCCGGATGATCTTCTCCAGTCCGTCGACGTCGGTCGCCCGCACCTTGAGCATGAACGAGTCGTCGCCCGCGATGAACCAGCAGTCCTCGATCTCGGTGAGGTCCTTCAGCCGGGCGGCCACGTCCTCGTGGTCGGCGGCGTCGGAGAGCGAGATGCCGATCAGGGCGATGACGCCGAGGCCGAGCGAGGCGGCGTCGACCGTGGCGCGGTAGCCGGTGATGACGCCGGCCGCCTCCAGCCGGTTGATGCGGTCGGTGACGCTGGGTCCCGACAGACCGACGAGGCGTCCCAGCTCCGCGTAGGAGGCCCTGCCGTTCTCCCTCAGGGCCTGGATGAGCTGCCTGTCCACCGCGTCCATGCGATCGAAGCCTTCCGATGAAGAGACTGAAGAGGTCTGGGATGTTCCCGAGGTTGGTGGTGCGTGATGCGTGATGGTCAGGCAGGAGGGCGGGAGCCCCCGCCGATTTCGCCCTGCCAGCGGCGGTACAGCCCGTGCTCCACGCCTGCCGCGTCGAGGACCCGGCCGGCCACGAAGTCCACCAGGTCCTGGATGTGCGTGGCGCCCGCGTAGAAGGCGGGCGAGGCGGGCACGACGCTCGCGCCCGCGTCGTCGAGGGCGACCAGGTGCCGCAGGGTCTGGCCGTTCAGCGGGGTCTCCCGCACGGCCACGACCAGCGGGCGCCGCTCCTTGAGCGTGACGCTCGCGGCCCGTTGGAGCAGGTCCTTCGACAGACCCAGCGCGACTCCGGCGACACACGCGGTGGAGGCCGGCACGATCAGCATCCCCTTCGAGGGGTACGACCCCGAGGACGGCCCCGCCGCCAGGTCCCCCGCGCTCCAGTGCCGTACGCCCTCGAGGTCCACCTCGAAGGTCCCCGGCTTGCCGTCCGCCCCCCGGGACAGCCATTCCCGCAGGTCGTCCTGCCAGTGGGCGTCCCGGAAGGAGATCTGGGTCTCGTCGAGCAGGGTCAGCCGGGAGGCCCGGGACACGACCAGGTCGACGCTCTCGCCGACAGAGAGCAGCGCGCGCAGCACGGCAGCGGCATAAGGAGTGCCGGAAGCGCCGGACACCCCTACGATCCAAGGCGTACGCGGCGTCTCTCCTGGCTTGACTGGGTTCACAACCCCGAGCCTATCCGGCGTCGCAGGGTGGGAACCGGCCAAGGGGTCCGGGCCGTTCCCCGAAGGGGACGAGCGAGCGGTGGGGGTTGCCATGTCCGGTGCCGAACTCGAGTGGTCGCGGGGTGGCCGTGCGAAGGCCGCGGCCAAGCTGATGGCGGGCTGGGTCGCGCTGCTGTGGCTGCTCGAAGTGGTGGACGTGGCCTTCGGCCACGCGCTGGACGACTTCGGCATCGTCCCGCGTGTCCCCGCCGAGCTGATCGACATCGTCCCGGCCGCCTTCCTGCACTTCGGCTTCGCCCATGTGGCCGCGAACAGCGTGCCGTTGCTGGTCCTCGGCTTCCTGGCGGCCCTCGGCGGTCTGCGCCGGTTCGCCGCGGTGTGCGCGCTGATCATCGTGGCGGACGGCCTGGGGGTCTGGCTGATATCCCCGGCGAACAGCAACACGGCCGGCGCCTCCGGGCTGATCTTCGGCCTCTTCGGCTTCCTGGTGGTCAGCGGCTTCGTCGAGCGCCGGCCCCTGGGCGTCCTGGTCGGTGTGCTGGTCGGCGCGGTCTGGGGCGGCGCGATCCTCGCGGGCCTCGCGCCCACGCAGTCCGGGGTCAGCTGGCAGGGCCATCTGATCGGCCTGGTGTCGGGCATGGCGGCGGCGTTCGTGTTCCGCCGCCGGACCCCCCTGCCGGCGCCGACGCGCTGACCCGCGCGCCGCTCACACCGTGAGCCCGCGCACCAGCAGGTCCAGCAGCGCACACACGAACAGGGCAATCCCGATGAACCCGTTGACGCTGAAGAACGCCCTGTTCAGGCGGGACAGGTCATGGGGTCGCACGATCGAGTGCTCGTAGACGAACGCGCCCGCCACGATCATCAGGCCGAACCAGAAGAAGGCACCCGCGTCGGTGGCGACGGCGTACCAGATGAACAACCCCGTCGTCACCGCGTGGCAGATTCGCGCGCCCCGGATGGCCGCCGGGATGCCGAAGCGGGCCGGGACCGACATGACGCCGACCTCGCGGTCGGTGTCGACGTCCTGGCAGGCGTAGATCAGGTCGAAGCCGCCGATCCAGATGCCGACGGCGAGACCGAGGATCACCGCGTCCCAGGACCACTCGCCGGAGATCGCCAGCCAGCCGCCGACCGGACCCATCGCCTGGGCGAGGCCGAGGATGGCCTGGGGGAAGTTCGTGAACCGTTTGCCGTACGGGTAGACCACCATCGGGATCACCGCGATGGGAGCCAGCGCCAGGCACAGGGGGTTCAGCAGGGCCGCCGAGCCCAGGAAGATCACCAGGGCGATCAGCGCGCCCGTCCAGGCGTGCTTCACCGACATCGCGCCGGTGACCAGCTCGCGGTGGGCCGTACGCGGGTTACGGGCGTCGATCTCCCGGTCGATGATCCGGTTGACCGCCATCGCGAAGGTCCGCAGGCCCACCATGCAGATGGTGACCAGGAGGAGGCGCCCCCAGTGGATGTTCTTGTCCCACTGGAACATCGCGGTGAGGGCGGCGATGTAGGCGAAGGGCAGGGCGAAGACCGAGTGCTCGATCATCACCAGGCGCAGGAAGGCCTTGGTGCGTCCCGGTTGCGGGAGAGCGGCGGACGCTGAACTCACAGCCCGTACTCCTTCCAGCGGCGGTCGACCTTCGCCGCCGTCTCCGGGTCGGACAGCACCATGTCGGGCCAGCCGCCGTCCCGCGTGTAGCCCTCCTCGGGCCACTTCTTCGTCGCGTCGATGCCCGCCTTGCCGCCCCAGAACTGCTGGTAGGAGGCATGGTCGAGATGGTCGACGGGACCTTCCACGACCGAGAGGTCACGGGCGTAGTCGGTGTTGCCGAGGGCCCGCCACGCGACCTCGTGCAGATCGTGGACGTCACAGTCGGAGTCGACGACCACGATCAGCTTGGTCAGGGACATCATGTGCGCCCCCCAGATCGCGTGCATCACCTTCTGCGCGTGCTTGGGGTACTTCTTGTCGATCGAGACGATCGCGCAGTTGTGGAAGCCGCCGGCCTCGGGCAGGTGGTAGTCCACGATGTCCGGCACGATGATCTTCAGCAGCGGGAGGAAGAACCGCTCCGTCGCACGGCCCAGGGGTCCGTCCTCCGTCGGAGGGCGGCCTACGACGATCGACTGCAGCAGCGGCCGCTTCCGCATCGTCACGCAGTCGATCTTCAGCGCGGGGAAGGGCTCCTGCGGGGTGTAGAAGCCGGTGTGGTCGCCGAAGGGACCCTCCGGAAGCATCTCCCCGGGCTCCAGCCAGCCCTCGATGACGACCTCGGCCTGCGCCGGCACCTGGAGCGGGACGGTCTTGCAGTCGACCATCTCGATCCGCTTGCCCGCGATGAACCCGGCGAAGAGGTACTCGTCGATGTCACCGGGCAGGGGCGCGGTGGAGGCGTAGGTCACGGCCGGCGGGCAGCCGAAGGCGATCGCCACCGGCAGCCGCTCGCCCCTGCGCGCCGCCACCTGGTAGTGGTTGCGGCTGTCCTTGTGGATCTGCCAGTGCATACCGATGGTGCGCTTGTCGTGGCGCTGCAGGCGGTACAGGCCCAGGTTCCGGATCCCGCTCTCCGGGTCCTTGGTGTGGGTGAGCCCCAGGTTGAAGAAGGACCCGCCGTCCTGCGGCCAGGTGAAGAGGGCGGGCAGCCGGTCGAGGTCGACGTCGTCGCCGTGCAGCACGACCTCATGGACCGGAGCTTCTTTCACCTTCTTCGGCGGTACGTGCGTCATCGCGCCGAGCTTCCCGAAGGCCTCCCGCACGCCCACGAACCCGTGCGGCAGTTCGGGCCGCAGCAGGCCGCCGATCTTCTCGGAGATCTCGCCGTACGACTTCAGCCCCAGGGCCTTCAGCAGCCGCCGGTCGGTCCCGAAGACGTTCATCGCGAGGGGCATCGCGGAGCCCTTCACGTTCTCGAAGAGCAGCGCCGGGCCCCCGGACTTCTGCACCCGGTCGACGATCTCCCCGACCTCCAGATACGGGTCCACCTCGGCCTTGACGCGTTTGAGGTCGCCCTCGCGCTCCAGGGCCCTGAGCAGGGAACGAAGATCGTCATAAGCCATGAGGTCAAGTATCCCCGAGCGGCTACCCTGGCCCGGTACCTGGGGTCCCGTGCTCGTGGCCCCGACGACCGTTCCCTTGGAAGGCCCCCATGCTCCGGGTACTGATGTTCCTCGTGCCACTGGCGCTCAGCGTCTACGCCTTCATCGACTGCATCAGCACGAAGGACGAGGACGTCCGCCACATGCCCAAGCCGCTGTGGGCCATCCTCGTCCTCGTCTTCCCGCTCGCCGGCTCGCTCTCCTGGCTCATCGCGGGCAAGAAGCGGCACCCGGCCGGCACGCCCGGCTCCGGCGGCTCCGCCGGCTCTCCGTGGAGCCGGGGCGGCGGGCAGCAGTGGGTGGCGCCCGACGACAATCCCGAGTTCCTCAAGTCCCTCAGGGACGAGGACGGCGACGAGGACAAGAAGGGGCGCGGCGAGGACCCCAAGGGCGACTGATGGAGCTGCGACTGCTCGTCACCTTCGAAAAGGTCGCCACCGTGCTGAGCTTCACGCGGGCGGCGGCCGAACTGCGGTACGCGCAGTCCAGTGTCACCGGTCAGATCCGTGCTCTGGAGTCCTCGCTCGGCACGGAGTTGTTCGACCGGCTCGGCAGCCGCATCCGCCTCACGGAGGCCGGTGAGCGGCTGCTGCCGTACGCCCGGCAGATCATCGAGCTGAACGAGGAGGCGCGGGCGACGGTCGTGGGCGCCGAGGAGCCCTCCGGTTCGCTCACGGTGGGCACGATGGAGTCGCTGACGTCGTACCGTCTGCCGCCGCTCCTGGAGTTCTTCCACCACCGGTACCCGAAGGTCCGCCTCTCCCTGCGCACCACCCTCGGCGACGAGACCCGGCAGGCCCTGCTGAGGGGGACGTACGACGTGGGGTTCCTGATGGAGCCCGAGACCGACCACGCCGGGTTGGAGAGCAGGGTGCTGGCGCCCGAGCCGCTGGTTCTGGTGGCCGCCCCCGGGCACCCGCTGGCCGCCGGTGCGGCCGGGCTGAAGACCGAGGACCTGGCCGAGGTCCAGCTGGTCGGGACCGAACCGGGCTGCCCGTACCGGGACTTGTTCGAGTCCGAGCTCGCCCACCGGACCGGGGCGCCGCCGCCCTTCATGGAGTTCGGCACGATCGAGGCGACCAAGCGGGGGGTGGCCGGCGGTCTCGGGGTGGCGCTGCTGCCCCGGATGGCGGTGGGCGGGGAGCTGGCGTCCGGGGCGCTCGCGGAGCTGGCGTGGGAGCCGCCGTTCCAGCTGTACACACAGCTGGCGTGGCGGGCCGGCAAGCGGCTGCCACGCCATCTGCGGCTGTTCATCGAGGCTGCGGAGCGGCTGGTGCGGGAGCAGACGGCGTCACCTGGGCCGTGACCTCGCGGGATGGCTTCGCCAGCGTGACCTTGAGGCTGGCCGCGACGATCAGCGGGACGCCGAGGGCCTGCACGAGGCCGATGTGGTGGCCGTAGACCAGCCAGTCCATGACCATGGCGACCGCCGGGTAGACGAAGGCGAGTACGGCGATCTTGGCGGTCGGGAGCTGGGCGTACGCGGCGTACATGAGGACGTACATCAGGCCGGTGTGGATGACGCCGAGTCCGACCAGCCAGCCCCAGTCGGCGCCGGTGCCGCGCATCGCGGCGAAGTCGGTGAAGGGGAGCAGCAGCGGGATCCCGACGAGCACCTGGACGAGGGCGACGAGGTGCGGGCGGACGCCGGTGACGCGCTTGGTGACCAGCGTGGACAGGCCGTAGAGGAGCGCGGCGAGCAACGCCTGCCCCACGCCCGTCAGATACGTCCCGCCGCTCGCGAAGTCGCCGGGGGTGACGCCCGAGACGAGGATCAGGCCCGCGAAGGCGACGGCGATCCAGCCGACCTTGGCGAGGGTGAGCCGCTCGCGGAACAGCAGGGCGCCCAGCAGGACCACGTAGAACGGCTGCGTGTGGTAGACCACCGTGGCGACGGAGATCGAGGTGTTCTCGTACGACTGGAAGAGCAGGACCCAGTTGAAGACGATGAACACGCCGCCCAGGACGGCGAGTCCGAGGGTGCGCGGGGTGAAGCCGTGGTCGCGGAGCCAGCCGCGGGCGACGACGTAGCCGCCGAGGGCGAGTGCGCCGAACAGGACGCGGAAGAAGACGACGTTGAAGGGTGAGGCGCCCGACTCGACGAC
Source organism: Streptomyces sp. MMG1533 (assembly GCF_001279775.1). Taxonomy (GTDB): domain Bacteria; phylum Actinomycetota; class Actinomycetes; order Streptomycetales; family Streptomycetaceae; genus Streptomyces. The sequence continues at coordinate 126,947 of NZ_LGDG01000237.1, forward strand.
GAAGACGCCGAGGGTGCCGGAGAGCACCATCGCCGCCGTCAGCTGGGCCGTGCCCTTGTTCTCCGAACCCTTGCTCTGTGTGGTCATGTCCAGGAAGCTACGAGCGGGCGGTCTGCCTGGTCCACGCGCCAGTGGGGCGTCCTGCCGATGCCCCCATCGGTGGGACCGATGCCTACAGGTTGTACGCCGGTGAGCCGCCCGAAGCGGACAACGCGCCCCTGGGCGGGGCCGGGCGGGGGCCGGACACTTACGTCGTATGACGACAGCTCCCGCCGACTCCACCGGCACCACGCTCACCCCCGAATACGGTGACAGGGTCATCGCCGTCGAGACGGCGGGCTCGGAACCGATCCCCGACGCCGAACGGCACGGCGGCCCGCTCCAGTTGCTGTGGACCTGGGCGTCCCCGAACATCGAGTTCGCGACGGTGTACATCGGCGTGATCTCGGTGCTGTTCTTCGGGCTCGGCTTCTGGCAGGCGACGGCGGCGCTTCTGCTGGGGACGGCGCTGGGCTCGCTGACCCACGGGATCCTCTCGCTGGACGGCCCGCGGTTCGGCGTACCGCAGATGGCGGTCGGCCGCTTCTCCTTCGGTTTCCGGGGCAATCTGCTGCCGTCGGGTGTGAACGCACTGGTCGCGGGTGTCGGCTGGTTCGCGGTGAACAGTGTGAGCGCCGCTTTCGCGCTGAACACGCTGACCGGGCTGCGTCCGCTGCCCTCCCTGTTGCTGGTGGTGGTCGCCGAGATCGTGATCGGCTTCATCGGCCACAACTTCGTCCACGCCTTCGAGAAGTACGCCTTCCCGGCGCTGGCGGTGATCTTCCTGCTGGCCGGTGTCTGGACCTTCAAGGAGGCCGACCTGGGCGGGGCGGGCGCCGGCGGCGGCATCGGCGGCTTCCTGCTCGCCTTCAGCGCGGCCTGGGGCTACGCGGCCGGCTGGAACCCGGGCGCCTCGGACTACTCCCGCTATCTCCCGCGTACGGCGAACCGCTTCAAGACCGCCCTGTACCCGGCCGTCGGCCTGTTCGTGTCGATCGCGGTGGTCGCCGTGATCGGCGCGGCGTCCGCGACGATCGTCGCCCCCGAGGGCGCCACCCCCACGGCCGCCTTCACGGGCCATCTCCCGGGCTGGCTCGGCAATCTCGTCCTGCTCGCCATCATCCTCGGCGCGGTCTCCGCGAACGCCCTGAACGTGTACTCGTCGGCCATGTCCATCACCTCCCTCGGCCTCTCGCTCCCGCCGTGGCTCGGCCGCGGCGCCATCGTCGTCCTGTGCGGTGTCGCCGGTACGTCGGCGGCGTGGGCGTCACTGGCGGACGCGGGGCACGCGTACGAGGCGTTCCTGCTGGTGATCGCGTACTGGGTGGGGCCGTGGCTCGGGGTCGTGCTGGTGGAGCGGTGGATGCAGGCGCGGACGCCGGCCGAGGTACTGGCGGGGCGGCTCGGTGACCGGACCTTCACCAACTGGCCCGGGATCGCGGCCCTGTTGATCGGTGTGGCGGTGTCCGTGCCGCTCTTCTCCAACCAGGAGAAGTACGTGGGGTGGGTGCCGGAGCAGTGGCCGTCCTTCGGCGACATCACGTGCCTGGTCGGGTTCGTGGTCAGTGCGGGGCTGTACGCGGGGCTGCGGGGACGGCTGGGGTCGCGGGTCTGAACGGACGGGGGTCCGCGAGTCCGCGAGGCCGGGGGTCCGCGGGTCAGCCCCTGAGTTCAGCCCTTGAGCACGAGTTCCAGCAGCCCCGGAAAGCGGGCCTCGAACTCCGCCCGGCGCAGGCGGTTGACGCGCCGGGGCCCCTCGTCGCGCTGTTCGACGAGACCGGCCCCTCGGAGCACGGCGAAGTGATGACTCAGGGCGGCCTTCCCGACCGGCACGTCGAAGCTGCCGCAGGCGCGCGTCCACTCGGGCGAGCCCGCCAACTCCCGGACGAGGGTGAGGCGTACGGGATCGGCGAGCGCGGCCAGCGCGGTGAGGACCGGGACGTCGTCGGGGTGGGTGTGGTCGGGGGCGGCCCGATGGCTGGTGGTGGCCACGCTGTCCTGCCTCCTGCTCCTGGACTCCCGCTTGCCGAGTGTTCGATGAAAACCATACACTCACGAGTGTTCGCTTTTCATTGAACAGTTCTCACTGACCACCGACCCGGGGAGTCCGGCATGCGCGCGATCGAGATCCAGGAGCACGGCGGCCCCGAGGTCCTCAGGCCGGTGGAGGCGGAGGTTCCCGAGCCGGGCCCCGGCCAGGTGAGCATCGACGTGGCGTACGCGGGCGTGAACTTCGCGGACCTGAAGGCCCGTTCGGACGGCTACCGGGTGCCCGCCCTCCCCTTCCGCCCCGGCCTGGAGGCCTCCGGTCGGGTGCGGGCGCTCGGCGAGGGGGTCACCGGGCTCTCCGTGGGCCAGGAGGTGACCGCGCTGACGGACGGCGGCGCCTACGCGGAGGTGGCCGTGGCGGAGGCGGCGACGGTCTTCCCGCTGCCGGAGAACGTGGACCTGCGCACGGCCGCGACCCTCCCCACGGTGCTGCCGACGGCCTACGCACTCGTCCACACGGTGGGCCGGCTCCAGCCGGGCGAGAGTGTCCTGGTGCAGGGCGCGGCGGGCGGAATCGGCACGGTGGTGGGGCAGTTGGCGAAGGCGGCGGGCGCCGGGGCGGTGTACGGGGTGGTCTCGGGAGAGGCGAAGGCGGCGTATGCCCGCGAGCACGGCTACGACGAGGTCTTCGTCGGCGAGTTCGAGAAGGCGGTACGGGAGGCGACCGGCGGTCGGGGTGTCGACCTGGCCCTCGACCCGGTGGGCGGCGAGACGTTCCGCGGCAGCCTGGCCTCCCTCGCGGTCTTCGGGCGACTCGTCTCCTTCGGCAACGCGAGTTCGGCCGAGCCGTGGAAGGTGGGCCAGCCGGAGCTGTTTCCGTACGGCGTCACGGTGGGCGGCTTCTCCATCCTGACCCTGGCGAAGACGGCCCCGGCACAGCTGCGGGCGCTGGCCGAGCGGGCGTTCACCACGGTGGCCGACGGCACGGTGTCCCTGCCGGTGACGGCGGAGTTCGCGCTGACGGAGGCGGCGGAGGCCCACCGGTTGATGGGAGCGAGGGCCAGCACGGGGAAGCTGCTGCTGAAGGTCGGAGCCTAGGAGAAAGCCGCTTGTCGGCTCCCGTGCCCATCCCCGGCGTACTGCCTGGCTTGGAACGAGTTCGAGGTGTCGAATCACCGGCTTGGATACGTCGCCACCGACCCGCTGCGACTGACCTCAGACGGCGGAGGAATCTGTCCGAGGTTCGCATCAGCAGCGCCGTGGCGCTTGCCCGTCTCCGCACTGACGCCGCCGGCGAGATCACAGTTGGTGTAGGCGGTGTTGAGGTGCTTCTCCACTTAGCGGGCGACGTCGGTAAGTGGCCACTTGCTCGTGGAGTTCACCAAGTACCTTGTGCCAGCCTCTACTTCGTCTTGAAGCGGGTGTAGATCTGTCGAAGCTGGTCCAGCGCGGCGGGATCGGTGCCGTCTCCGAAGGTGTAGTGAAGCGCGGGGTGCGCACGCGGCCCGAGTCGGGCAGGGGGAGGGCCCGTCTGAGCGGCACGCAGGCGGTTCGCGCCCAGGTCCCGGACCGCGCTGGGGCCGAGCGTCAGGGTGAGTGGAATCGGTATGGGCTCGAAGTGGGCGGGGGTGGTGAGGTCGGCGCGGGCGGTGCGTGTCTGGGTGAGCATGGTGGCGAGGTCGTGCCGGGTGACGAGGGTCTCGGCCAGGTCGGACAGTACGTCCGAGGTGGGCTGTTCTTGGTCTTCGTGGTAGCCCAGGGCCATCGTGATGTGTTCTTCGATGCCGGCAGGGGTGTGGGTGATGCTCATCGTGGCGAGCGCGGGACGGTCGGGGGCGCCGATGGCGATCAGCCAGGTGGGGGCGGAGTTCTGAGCGCGGGTGCGTGCCAGGTCGGTCAACTGCCTGCGTGACCATGGCACATTGACGGGTTCTGCCGTGGACCAGCCTGCGGGCGGGTTTCCGGTGAGCGCCTGCCAGGCGGTTTCCAGGGCGCCGCCGAGGAGGAGGTGTTCGCCTGCGGAGTGGATGGTGCGGATGGCCAGGATCAGTTGCCGTTGGCCTGCGGTGCCGGGTTGGGGTTTGAAGGCGTCCGCGGTTTGCGGGTTCTCTGCGGGAGGGGCGAAGTGTCCGTCTTTCCAGTGCAGTGCGGCGCCGGTGAGGCCGTCGTGATAGCCGCGCTCCGAGTCGCGTACCACCCAGCGGGACCGGAGGCGCCCCAGCAGGGTGCGGGTTGGGAGGGTGAGCCGGGTGGCGGGTGGGGTGACGATCTGCAGTTCCCGCTCGGCCTCGGCGGCGGTGCGCATGATCTCGGTGAGTGAGGCGGTGGCCGCCACGACGGGGCGGTCCTGGATCACGACGACGGCGCGGTCGGTGAGTATGTCCACCCCTGCCGGGGTGTGGGGAGCGGTTTCCCCGGGAGGGGTCTCTACGACGTCGGTCTCGCCGGATACAGCGGGCGGCCAGACGGCGCCTCCGAGAACCGCGGTCAGCCGCGCACCGATGGAACCGGCCAACTGCCCTGCCGTCTCATAGGCCGTGTTCGAGTGGATCTCTGTCCACCACACCGGGGCATCGACTCCCACGCCCGGCCCGAGCAGGCGCTCGACCTCTCCCTGCACTTGGACGAAGAGCGGCGCTTCGAACGACACCAGCGTCTGCCCGGCCTCGCCCTGCAGCTGAATCCTCGATTCGTCGGCACTTCTTGCTACCCGTACCTCGGGGCCGCCTGCATACAGACCGGCAAGTACGGTCCGCACGTCGGGCATTTTGGGAGTGAGTGCCAGTACGTCCTGGGTCACGTGTCTTTCCCGTCGGCGTGCTGGTCAGCGGACATTGACCTGGGCCCCGCGGCGGTTGAGCCAATCCTGCAATTCCGGACCGTCCAGTTCTCGGACTCCGTCTTCGTCGACCACCTTCGCCGGGCCAAAAACCACCCCGTTGAAACCAGTGACGACGGTTCCTTCATCCATCGTGACTTCAAATGCGGTGTCCTGCGCGGATGCGCCGGACAGATCGGCCCCCTGGAGTTGGCAGTCGAAGAACGAGGCGCCGTCCAGCTGGGCACTTCGGAAACTGGCCCCCCGGGCATCCACCAACGACACTTCCGCGCTGCCAAGATTCACGCGGTTCAGATTCGCTCCACGCAGAACGGCGTGATCGAGTACCGATTTCACCAAGGTGCTCCCGGAGAGATCGGCACCGGTGAAGTCTGCTCCCTCGAGATGGGAACGGTACAAGTCCACTTTGATCAGCTTGGCCTCGTGCAGGATCGCTTGTGACAGGAGGCTGTTGGCGAGCTCGCTGCCGGAGAGGTCGACGCGAGAGAGGTTCATGCCAGCCACGTCCAAGAGCGGATCTACGCCTGCTGCCCAACGGTCAAGAGCCTCGGCTGCCTCTTGACTGTCAGGCATACGCGTGATCCGGCGCGACTCACGGGTACCAGATGACACTATTGCCCCATCCTCTTCGCTCGACCATGGCCTTGATGTCGTCGATAGCGGCCTGATTTGCATTCCGCGTATCAATGATGACGGTGCGGTCGAGTTTCTCGATCTGCTTTGTCATCTTCTTTTCCCAGCTGCCATTGTTCTGCGGGTCGTAAGCTCCCCTGAAGGGCATCGACTTGTCCCGCTGAGTATTCAGCGGCGGCCAGTCGGAATGCACTCCCTTGAGGTCGTAGTACTGCCCGGTGCTGGGCGAATAGTAGTCACCCTGGTTGGCCTTCAAGGGGCGCTGGATGTCTGCAGGAAGTTTACCTTGCTCTCTCAGGTCGATACCCACCCGCGCTTCGTCCATCTCTGACGGCTCGACTTTCCCCTCATGGTCAGGATCATGCTTGAGGACGTCGAAGTCGCTGCGGTATTGGTCTTCCAGATCCGCAAGGCGTTGATCGACCGCTGTCTTTTCCTCTGCGGTCAACTCCTGCTTGGGCCCATCTGCCGGATCAGGCGCGTCCCCACCAAGACCGGGGGAATCGCCGCCCGCTCCTCCACTGCCTGATCCACCGTCACCAGCAGGGTGATGGGGTATCCCGTCGCCGCCTGCTCCGCCGCCGTCCGCGCCGCCGGCCGCATGTCCGGTTTCCCCATGGACAGGGGGAGCTTCCCCGCCGCTTGACGCCTCCGGGCCGGTGCTTCGCTCGGATACGTGGGCGCCGCCTTCGGGAGAGCGTCCCCCGACGGTGGCGAGTTCCCGGTCGTGACTTGGGGCATTGCCGGTGAGATCGGTGCCCGCGGGTTCGGTCTTGGGCTTGGCGGTGATGGGGTTGTTGTCGGAGTCGAGGATGGTGAACTTGCCGTCCTCGACGTGTACCGCATAGCCGTTGTCAAGTTCCCAGACGGTGTGCGGGTTGTTCGGGCCTGGGATGCCGTCGAGGCGGGCGCCGGCCTTGGCGATGATCTCGGACATCTTGGGAAGTGAGGTCACGGCCTGACCGGCCTTGAGGCCGGCGCCGACCGGGTCGAGGAATTCGAGGACGCGTGCCGCCTTGGCGGCCGTTGCGCTGCCCCTGAGGCCGCTGCCCGCCAAGCCTCCCAGGCCGAACGTGCCCACAGTGACGATCACTGTGCCGGAGGCGCGGGCCGGATTCTCGCCCCATGTGTCCCAGGCGACCGTGCCTTTGAAGAAGTCCTTGGCCGCCTGTTTGGCACGCTTCTCGTCGGCGCTTTCCTCATCCGGGCCGATGGTGTGGTCCATGACCCAGTCGTAGGGCGTAGCGGTGTACAGGCCGATTCCTGTGACGGCGTCCTTGAGGCTGCCCCAGGCGTCCCCGGCGGCGTCGCTGCCGTCCCAGCCGAAGAGGGTGGCGCCGCCGCGGATGCCGCCCCAGACGTTGTCCTTGATAATGCCGTCCCAGACCACGCTCTTGGCGCCGTGCCCCCACCAGTCCAGGCTCCACGTCTCGTACGTGCGCTGCTCCGGGGTGCCCCAGGGAAGTTCCTTGGCCTGCTTGATCATGTCGGCGGTGTAGCCGTACATGCCCGGCTTGTGCGTACCGTCGTCGACCTTCCACTCGGGGCGGCACATGGCCGGACTGATCGCGTTGATCTTGTTGGCGGCCGCACGTTCGGCGGCCTCGAACCCGGCCCGTGCCGCGGCCACATCGTCCATCAGCGCCTGGTGCTTGTCGGACTTGGCCTCGTCATCGGTCCAGTCGTCATCGCCCGCAACGCTCTCGACGAACGTGAAGGCATCGGCTCTGAGTTGCTTGAGCCGGTCCGCGTACGGCTTCGCGTCCTTGACGAACGTTTCCAGGGCACCGGCCAGCGCCTCCACGTTGTCCGCGAAATCGTCGGCGGTGGCCTTCACCGGCCCCGTGGTACCCAGGAGTTGGTGCGCTTCCGGCGCTTTGTAGTGCGCGGCGATCCCCTGGAAGCGGGAGTGGACGTCCCCGCCGCCGCTGCGGATGCCGCCCGCGCGGGTGCGCAGACTGGAGGCGGCCTTCTCTAATTCGCCGAAGTCACCGGTGTACTGCGGGATCATCCCCGGTTCGATCATGCCGACTATTTCCCGTCCCGCTTGCCGGCAACAGCATTGAGCTCCTGGGGGGTGGGGGCTTTGGATGCCTCACGCTGCGCGTCGGCGGCCATCTTCAGATCACCCTCGACGTACTCGGTGGTCGCCGCGATGGTCCCCTCCATGGTCTTCCTGGTGCGGGCGCCCATGAACCTGACCTTGTGCTCGGTGTCGGTGACGAAGTTCGCCACCGCCGCACCCACCGGTCCCACAGGAGCGTTCCCGCAGTACGGACCGCTGATCGTCCCCGCGGACACGGCGGCACTCTGCGCGCTCTTGCCATAGCCCTGTACATCTTTGCTCAGCTCGTCGGCGGCCTGACCCACCAACGACAGGATCGACTGCACCCCGCTGGGTGAAATGTCCCACCCGGTCACGCCAACCCCACCCTCGGTTAGTCCACCCTCGCCTCAGCGGCCGACCGCCGCCCGCGGACGAGCTGCGGCTTGCAACAGATTGTCGATCAACCTTCCCCAGGGCTCCTGGGATATGCAAGCCCTGCCGATCCCCAAGCTCAGTGATCCCGTTCATAGAGTGACGCCGCGCCGGTTGCTGTCGACGGCGCTCAGACGCCGGGCCGACGGCTGCGAGGAGATTCCGGCGCCGAGCCGTCCAAGAAGAGATCGGTGAGGGCCCACACCGCGGAGTCAAGCAAGTCCGGCAACTTCTCCTCGTGGTCGCTCGCGCACACGTACGTCGTCATCTGCTCCTCCAACGCCGTATGCGACCGGCGGCACAGGAAAGAGGTGTTCCGCTTCGATCCCGCGGAGATGAGGGACCCCCCTGCGAACGCGGTCCTCGGTGCCGGATGGAGCTGGCGCGGCATGAATTTCCGGCTCTGACGACCGGCCCGCCGGTCAGCGCAGGGCGGAGGTGAACGCGGACCAGGCGGCGTGACTGACGAGCAGGACGGGGCCGTCAGGGGTTTTGCTGTCGCGGACGGGGACGAGGGTGGGGAACTCGGGGGCTATTTCGATACAGTTGCCGCCGTTGGCGTCGCTGTGACTGCTCTTGATCCAGGTCGCGGCGCTGAGATCGTGGCTGTTCATGATGCTCGTACCTCTCCATCGCGTCGCTGATCAAAGCGGCGGACTCGGGGGCTGACGGAGAGTCCGCCCTGAGCACATCATAGGTCTGGCTGTGCCGCGCATAGACGGCTGGATCGTCGCTGAAATGGCCGCGGTCCAGCGATTCCGAGTAGACCCACTCGTGCCCCTCGGGCAGCCTGATCAGTGACATGGAGCCACTGGGCCGGAAGAGCCCGATGCGGTCGGCCGGAGCAACCTGGATGTGGATGTTGGGGTGCCGCCCGGCGTCGAGCAGGTGCGCGCACTGGTCCCGCATGATGGCCGGGCCGCCCACCATGTTGCGCAGGCAACTCTCGTCGAGGACGGCGGCGTAGAACGGCCCGCCGTCGGCCAGGAAGCGCCGCTGGCGGCTCAGTCGGGCCCTCACGCGTTCCTCCAACTCCTCGCCGCTCACGAGGCGTGAGAACAAGGCCCGCGCGTAGTCGTCCGTCTGCAACAGGCCGGGGACGACGCGCTCTTGATATTCCCTCAGCCCGGTGGTGACAGCATCCATCTCGGCCCTGCGCCGGAACCAGTCCGGATGCTCCACCTGCGGATACCAGTCGATCCGCCCCCACAACCGCAGCAACACCCCACCCGTGCCCAGCAGTTCGTCGCACTTCTTCGCGAACGTGTCCTGCGGGACCCGCGCCCCCGCCTCGACCCGCGCCACCTGCGACCGGTCGCAGGGGATCTCCCGGGCCAGCCCCTCCTGCGTGAGCAGCGCGGCCTCGCGGAAGTGCTTGAGGACCTCGCCGAACACGGCGGCCGTACTCGTGCTGAGCCCGGATCCCGCGTCGGCGTTGCGTCGGCTCACGACTGCCTCCCCCCTCCGTGACAGTGGACCACTGGCACGCGCCAGGCGTTGATGCGGACCGTTCCCCTGGGCGACGCTCGATACACCCAGAGTTACGAAAGGTGGCGGGAGTTGCACATGCCTGAGCGGATGGAACCGGGAACGCTCGTCTACGACCCGCAGACGCGCAAGGTCGGCGAGTACCAGGACAGGGCGGGCCCGTACGTGATGCTGCGCCCCGTCGGCGGCGGGCGGGAGTGGCAGGCGGACCCGGCGCGTATCCGTGCGGCGACCCGGGAGGAACGGCTGAGCGCGGGCGTACGGGCGGCCAACGACCGTTCCAGAGAAGGGTTCGTGACCCCGCCCCTAACGGAGGCCGACGCGGATCGGCCGCCCGTCCCGGTCCCCGGTTGCGCGACGTGCGAGGAGCTGGCGACCCGGCGGGAGGAGGCACGGGCCGCGTTCGACCCCAGCGCGGAGACGGACGCGAACGTACTGCTGAGACAGCACCGACGCCGGGAACACGGCGGGGCCCCGACCGGGCACCGGATCTTCCGGTACGTGCCGTACACGATCGTGCAGGACGCCTCCGCGCAGCCGGAGTACCAGGCGTACTGCGTGTCGGGCGACGAGGCCGACTGCGGCGCGAGTTCCGGCCCGTGCCAGGCCCCCGGCGAGGTCGAGGAGTGGCAACGCCGGCACACCCAGGAGACCTGGCACACCCGGTATCGCCGCAGCTTCGCCGACTACGCGGTGTTCGAGCGCCCGTGAGCCGGGACCTGCGCCGGGAGCGCGACAGCGAGACCTTCCGGCCGCGCGATACTGTGCTTGATATACTGGCATGAACCTGTATATCAAGCACGCTCGGGAGGTCACATGTCCAGGACCCTGGTCGACATCGACGACGACATGCTGGCTTTCGCCCAGCAGCAGCTCGGTACCAAAACGAAGCGGGACACCATCAACCGCGCCTTGACGATAGCGGCCGCGGTCAGCGCGGACGACCGGGCACGGGCGCTGCGCTGGTTGCAGGAGAACGCGGACGACTTCCTCGACTTCGAGGCCCTTGAGGAACTGGAGCGATCAGGGCAGTGACCTACCTGGCCGACACCTCGGCGGTCTGGCGACTCCTGCGAGGGCAGATCGAAGCTCCCTGGCCCGAACATGTCGCGCGTGGCCTGGTGGCCATCTCCCCTCCTGTCGAGGCCGAATTGATGCGCGGGGTGCGCGCGGACCGCGACTACAAACCCTTCTTCACCATGCTCGGGCAGACCTTCGGTTGGGTACCGGCGCTCGACGACGCCTGGCCGAGGATCGTCGCCGTACAGCGTGAACTGCTGAAGATCGGCCACCACCGAGGCCCATCACCGATCGACATCCTCATCGCCCTCACCGCCGAACATCACCGTCTGACCGTCCTCCACATCGACGACGACTTCGGGGCCATCGCCAAAGTCCGCCCAGACATCCCGATGATCCGCCTGCAACCGAATGTCCGGTGAGCGCACTCAGCGCAGCCGCGACGACGACAGGATCGACAGCAGGTGGGCCGGGACCATCACCCATGTGATGACGGCCAGCGCGCCAAGTGCCCAGCGGGTCGGGTCGATGCCGCCGGTCACCTCGTCGGCGACCGCCGCGACCAGCAGGACCAGCGACGCCTCGATGCCGTTCGTCACGCGGTGGATCTTGAAGGCGGCGGCGAGGCGGCGGACCGTCGCCACGCCCTGCGAGCGCGGGCGGGTCGACTCGTCGTCGACGACGCCCAGTCCGCGCCGGGCGCGGGCCACGTCGACGAGGTCGGTCGACGCCTTCAGCAGGACGACGCCGAGGGCGGTGGCGATGCCGATCGACAGCCAGCCGCCGACGCCCGACTCGGCGGCCCGGTAGCCCGCCCCCGCGAGCAGGGCCGCGTCGGCCAGATAGGCGCCGAGCCGGTCGACGTATATGCCGGACGCGCTGTTCTGGCCCTTCCAGCGGGCGACCTCACCGTCCACGCAGTCGAAGAGGAGGAACAACTGCATGAGGACGACGGCCAGTACGGCACCCGTCAGGCCCGGGATCATCAGCGCGGCCCCGGAGGCCATCCCGCACACGACCATCGTCCAGGTCAGCTGGTCGGGGGTGACCGGCGTGCGCACCAGCTGCCGGGTGAACCGCAGCGAGATGCGCCGCATGTACAGCCGGCCCGCCCAGTGTTCCCCGTTGCGGCTCGCCAGCTTGGCCTGCGGCTGGCAGACCTCCCGCAGCTCCTCCAGAACCGGAGCAGCAACCATGACCGTTCCTCCCACGCCAGGGGCTCAACTCCCGCCGACGCGGCGGTGATCGGCACAGGTTACCTGCCCGCCTGCTGGACAGATGACGGCGGATTTTGACACGGTGAAGCACACCGGCCCGTATTCGAACACGTGGTCGATGAAACCGGACATCCGGGAGGCCAGCCGTGTCCCTCGCCTTCTACGCCACGCACGCCCCGTTCTCCGACCCCGGCGATCTCGCCCACGTCTATGCCGACTTGCCGCGCGACCCCGCCCAACTCGCCCGCATCGCCCGGGACTTGCTGATCCACCGCGTGGAGGGCGACCTGTTCGGCCACACCCACCCGGTCGACCGTCTGCACAACGACGCCGAGACCCGCTACATCGACGACATCCTGCGCATCCTCGTGGAGCGGAACGACGCCCCGCTGCACCGGCGGCGCGAGCCCCAGGACCGCTTCGTCGGGACCTGCCGGGACTTCTCGCTGCTGCACTGCTCGTTCCTGCGCCACTTCGGCGTCCCGGCCCGCATCCGGATCGGCTTCGCCGACTACTGGGGGTCCAACGGCTTCCATGGCGACCACGTCGTCACCGAGTACTGGGACGAGGAACGCGGCTGGTTGTTCGCCGACGCCCAGCTCGCCGACCCCTTCGTCACCGCCCACTGGAAGGTGGACTTCGACCCGATGGACGTCCCGCGCGACCGTTTCGTCGTCGCGGGCGAGGCCTGGCAGGCGATCCGTGAACGCGGGGCCGACGAGAAGACCTTCGGGCTGCACCCGCCGTCGGAAGGGCCGTTCTGGGGCGAGCGGTACGTGGCCGGCAGCATCCGGCTCGACCTCGCCGCGCTCAACAGGGTGGAGACGCTGCTGTGGGACGTATGGGGCGAGGACGAGGGCAAGCCCGGGCAGCCGCTGCCGGAGTCGTCCCGTGACTTCTACGACCGTGTCGCCCCCGTCGTCTGCGGCGAGGTGTCCTTCGAGGCGGCGCAGCAACTGTTCGCGGAGGACGACGTCCTGCGCACCCCGCGGACGGTGACGTGCTACGCACCCTTCAACGGACCGAGCCGGGTCACCCTCCGCTGACGCCGAGGTCAGGCCACCGTCCGCAACCGCACCCCCGCCGACTGCCCCATCCCCCGCACCAACCGGTGCGCACACGCCGCCGTCAACAGCTCCCCCAGCAGGTCCGGGTCGCCGATCTCCAGGCCGAGGAGGGACTCGATCCGCTCCAGCCGCTGGTAGAGCGACTGCCGGCCGATGTGGAGCAGCGCGGCCGTGCGCGTCGGGGAGCAGCCGTGCCGCAGGTGGACCTCCAGGGTGCGGACGAGGTCGCTGGGGTGGGCCGCCTCCCAGGCCAGCAGCGGGCCCAAGGCGTGCTGGACCAGCCCGGCGAGCCGCTCCCGGTTGGCGTCCACGCCGCCCCGGGTCAGCTCCCGTTCCAGGGCCAGCGCGCGCGAGGACGTCACCAGCGGGCCGTCCGGCACGCCCGGTTCGGCGGCCGGCACGGTCAGCGCGAGCTCCAGCGTCGTACGGGCCGCACGCAGCGTGTCGCTCCAGCGCAGCCAGCCTCCGCCGACGGCGACGGCGTGCCCGACGGCGACCGTGAGGCCGGGCTCGGCGGCCGTACGGAAGGCGTCCTGGACGGCGCGCACCGGGTCACCGATGCGTGAGCCGGGCAGCGACAGCAGCGCCAGCACGTCCCCCGGGAACGCCGCCCGCAGCACCCCCGCCCCGCCGAGCAGCCGTACCGCACGGTCCACCGTGCTCACGTCCCGCGTGCCGTGCAGGGACACCCCGAGCAGGCGGGCCCCGGGGCCCGGGTGGAACCCCGCCAGCGCCGCCCGCGCCTCCACCTCCGGCTGGTTCAGCGCCGCCCGGTCCGCCAGATCCGCCAGCAGGGCCGCCGTGTGGTCGTCGCCCCACGGCCGTACGACGGACCGCCCCGACAGGCCCCGGGCCACGATCGCCCGGTTGGCGGCCTCCGTGATCCGCACGAAGGGCACGACCCGGTGCAGGGCCACCAGCGGCAGCCCCAGCCGGCGGGCCTCGTCGGTCACCTCGTCCGGCATCGACGGCAGCGACCGCCCGACCTCCACCGCCAGCCCGGCCGCGTCCCGTGCCGCCAGCTCCCGCACGTACCGCCGCCGGACCTCCTCGTCGGCGTCCGTCAGCCCGAAGCCGTTCGTCAGCAGCAGCTCCCCGCCGTCCAGGAAGTTCGCGCCCTCGTACACCTCGCTGGAGTGCACCCAGCGGACGGGACGGTCCAAGGAACCCTCGCCCGCCAGGAGCCGGGGTTCGGCGGCCCGCACCGGGTCCAGCTCCAGGACTTCACGGAGGGTGAGTGCGGGCACGGGAACCTCCAGGGCGCTGACAGTTCGTCCGGCTGCGGGATGCCCGGAGAGTACTTTCCGCACGTTGCCCTCGTGTTTCCGCCACAGGAGAGTGAAGTCATGGACCTTATGGATCAGGCGACGGCACGTATCTGGCTCGCCACCGCCGTCGAGGAGGCCCGCGCCGGGCTCGCCGAGGGCGGCATCCCGATCGGCGCCGCCCTCTACGGCGCCGACGGCACCCTCCTCGGCCGCGGCCACAACCTCCGCGTCCAGGACGACGACCCCTCCATGCACGCGGAGACGGCCGCCTTCCGGGCGGCGGGACGGCAGCGGACGTACCGCGGTACGACGATGGTGACCACCCTCTCCCCGTGCTGGTACTGCTCCGGCCTGGTCCGCCAGTTCGGCATCTCACGGGTCGTCGTCGGCGAGGCGGCCACCTTCCACGGCGGCCACGACTGGCTGGCGGAGCACGGCGTTCAGATCGTGCTCCTCGACGACCCCGAGTGCGTCGAGATGATGCGCGACTTCATCGAGAACAACCCGGCACTGTGGAACGAGGACATTGGTGAGTGACAGCCCCGCCCCCCGTATCCCGACCATCGACCTGAGGCCCTGGATCGACGGCGACCCCGACACCCGCGCCGAGATCGCCCGCACCGTCGACGACGCCCTCCAGACCGCCGGATTCCTGCTGGTCACCGGGCACGGGGTCGACCCGGCCCTGCGCTCGGGCATCAGGGAGGCCGCGCGGACGTTCTTCAGGCTCCCCGTCGACGTCAAGCAGCCGTACACGGCGAAGGTCGGCGGACGCGGCTGGCTCGGGCCGGGCGCGGAGGCCAACGGCTATTCGGAGGGTACGCAGACCCCGCCGGACCTGAAGGAGTCGCTGACGTTCGCGACGCACGAGCACTTCGAGGATCCCGTGGTCGACGCGGAGTGGGCGGCACCGAACGTCTGGCCCGCCCAGGTGCCGGAACTCCGGGAACTCTGCGAGGAGTACCTGGCGCGGATGGCCGACCTGGAGAAGGAGCTGCTGTCCCTGCTCGGCGAGGCGCTCGGGCTCGACGCCGACTTCTTCTCGAAGCACATGGACCATCCGACGTACGGCTTCAACATCAACTGGTACCCGGGGACGGAGGTCGTCGGGGAGCCTCAGCCGGGCCAGTTCCGGATCGGCCCGCACACCGACTTCGGGACGGTGACCATCCTCGACCGGCAGGCCGGCAAGGGCGGGCTGCAGGTGTACACGGACCCTGCGGACGGGGGTGTCGGCTGGGAGGACGCGCCCTTCGACCCGGACGCCTTCACCATCAACATCGGTGACCTGATGGCACGTTGGACGGGCGACCGCTGGCGTTCGGGACGGCACCGCGTGCTGCCGCCGCCGGCCGACGCGCCCGCCGAGGAGCTGATGTCCCTCGTCTACTTCGGCGAGTGCACGCCGGGCACGCTGGTGGAGTCGCTGCCGGCGCCGGTGGGGCGGGTCGCGTACGAGCCCGTCGACTCGCACACGTACCTGCGGGCGAAGCTGGACTCGATCACCGTGGCCTGAACCGTGGACCGCATCGGAAAAGCGCGTCGAGAGTTTCGTAACGCAACGGACACCACGGGGTCTGGCCCGCACCAACTCCCCCTCCTTACTCTGATGTTGGAGTCTCTGGGGGGAGAGATGCGGTGGGCAGACCGTTGCACGGGCGCGGGGCGCTGTTCGACACCGATCCGGCCGGTCTTGCTTCGCGGCTCGTGGGCCTGCGTCCGCACCAGCACCGGGCCACCGCCGTCGAGCATCCCAACGAGCTGCCCTTCGTGCTGCTCACCGGCGGGCGGGGGCTCGGCAAGAGTGCGGTGCTCGGCGAGTTGCGGGACGCCTACAAGGGGCACACGCCGGTCGCGTTGATCGACTGCGAGGACGTCCAGTTCGCGAGGCCGACCGGCGGGCGGCCGCTTGAGGCCTGGTCGCCGGTGTCGCAGGCGCTGCTGGGGGTCGCCGAGCAGCTGGCCGAGCCGGTGACCGGTGCCGGGCGGATCACTTTCCCGCGGCTGATGTCGGGCCTCGTCGCGGTCGCGGCGGGCGGCTGGGACGACGCGGACTCCGAGCGGATCCGGCGCGAGGTGGAGCGGATCCTGCTGCTGAACGAGGGCGGGTCGTGGATCGCCGGGTTCGCGGGGCGGATGGCGGGCCGGGTCACCGCCAACGTCGTCGCGGCGGTGAGCGGCACCGGCCCGCTCGTCGCGTCGGCGATCGAGGCGACCCTGGAGTCCTTCTCCGACAGTTTCGTGAACCGGCGCCAGCAGCGGGCCTCCGCCTGGTGGCGCGCCTACCCGAACGCGGGCGCCGACGCCCGCCGCGGTCTGATGCTGCTGTCCGGGCACTTCCGGGCCGGCGGCACATCACGGGAGCACGCCGAGCGCCATCTCGTACGGGCGCTGCTCGCCGACCTGACCGACGCGTACGCGGGCGTGCTGCCGCGGATGCAGCGGCTGGGGCGGCCCGTCGTACTCATCGACAACGCGCAGCAGGCTCCCGGGCCCGGACTGGCGGACGCCATACTGCGCGACCGCGCCGACGGGATCGCCGACCAGGTCGTGTTCGTCGGCGGCCTGCGCGGCGCAGACCGTCCCGCCCTGCGCAACGCCGTACGGCGGACCCTGGCGGAGGTCGCGCGGCGCAGCGACTGGGCGCCGGACCCGGCGGCCCCGTCCTCCCGTGCGCTGCTGGTGGCGCTGGCGCCGCTCAGCCCCGACGACACCCTGCACCTGGTGGGCGCCGCCTGCGCTCAGACCCCGGCGCCACCCCAACTGCCTTACGCCACCCACCGGTTGACCGGCGGCAACCCGCTGGGGATCGTCCGGCTCGCCGACTCCGCCGCGCAGAACCTGCCGGGTGCCGCCTCCCTCGGGGAGCTGCTGACCGCGGACGTACGGCTGCACGACGACCATGACGGGCGGCCCACCTACCTCGAACTCCTCGACCGGCTGGTGCCCGCCGACCGCCTGGACGAACTGACCGTGCTGGCCGCCGCCCACGACCACGACTCGGCCTGCGCGCTCGCCGAGGCACTCCTCCCGGACGACTTCGGTCCGGCGGACGTGCGGGCGCTGGAGACCCGGCTCGTGGCGGAGGGGCTGCCGCAGGTGCCGGGCCGGTTCGTCGGGGACTCCTTCGTACGGACCCTGCTGTTGCTGCGGCTGCACCACCGGGACGCGGACCACGGTCAGTGGCGGCTGGCGCACGAGACGCTCATCCGCCACTACGCGCACTCGGCCGACGACGAGGATCCGGCCCGCGCCCGCTACCGGCTGCACCACGAACTCGCCCTGGGCGGCGCGGAGTCGGCGGTGGAGTACCTGCGCGACGCCTTCCCCGCCCTGGACATCCGCATCTGGCTGCGGTCGCTGCGGTTCATCGCGTCGGCGCCCTACTTCCACGCGCACGACGCCGAGGGCCACGACTTCGCGGGGCGGGACGACCGGCGGGCGGCCATCGCGCTCGGGCGCACGGACGCCGTGCAAGTCGTGCCGGAGGGCGCGGACGCCGTACTGCACCTGCGCATACGGCGACTGCTGCACGCCGTGTGGCAGCTGACCGACCCGCTCGCGCTGCCCGACCCGAAGGTGTGCGACCGGCTGCGGTTCGAACTGGAGCAGCTGTCCAACCTGCGGCCCGCGGGCAACGCGCTGCTGTGGCGGGCCTCGCGGGACTGGCCCGAGGACGCGCTCGCCGGGCGGGCGTTGCGCGTCCCGGACGACGACGAGGACGAACCGGACGGGGATGCCTGATGGGTCGCAGAGGCCGCACAGGCCACGGGGAGGCGTGATGGCGGGGAGCGGTTCCGGCAGCGGTTCGGGCAGCGGCTTCGGCACTCGGTTGCGCGAGGGCGTCTGGGAGATCCCCCTGCGCCGCTACCTCGCCCTGCTGGTCGCCGCCGCGGTGGTGACCGGGCTGGTCTTCGGCGTGCGGGCGCTCGCGCACGACGACCGCTCCTGCGCCCCCGGGGTCCTACGGCCCGAGGGCAGCGACGAGTGCGTGGGCGTGTCGGCGACGGACTACTACTTCGGCCGGTCCCGACTCCGGGACACGGTCAGGGCGATCGACCGGGAGAACAGGTCGCTCAAGGCGGACAGCTATGTCACCGTCGCCCTCCTCGAACCCTTCACCGCGACCGACTCCGACAACCTCGGGGACGTGCTGCACGAGTTGCAGGGCGCGTATCTGGCGCAGTACCAGGCCAACCACAAGTCGGCCGGGCAGACCCCGGCGATCCGGCTGGTGCTGGCCAACCCCGGGGCGACCGGCGCCCATTGGGAGCACACGGTCGACCAGCTGGAGGGGATGACCAAGGGCCCGGACCGGCTGCGAGCGGTGACCGGGGTCGGACTGAGCACCGAGAACAACAAGAAGGCCGTCGCCGAGCTGACCCGGCGCGGGATTCCGGTGATCGGCACATCCATCACCGCCGACGACCTCGCCAACGGCCAGGACGGCACCGACCCCTTCCCGGGGCTGGCCCGGGTCTCCCCCACCAACACGGACGAGGCCCGCGCACTCGCGTCCTTCGCCAAGGTCACGGCGGGCAACGCGCTGCTGGTGTACGACAAGCCGGGCGACCCGTACACGACGACGCTGCAGAAGTCGTTCGCGGACCTCATCGAGGGCTCGCCGTACGAGCCGCAGCCCTTCACTCCGCCCGCCGACCGCAGCCAGGAGGGCACGACCGCCAACACGTTCCGGCAGATCACCCACCTCGTGTGCGACACCGCGCCGGACACCGACACCATCCTGTTCGCCGGACGGCACACCCAGCTGCGGCAGTTCATCAACGCGCTGGGCGGACGCGGCTGCCAGGACCGCAGGTTCACCCTGCTGACCGGCGACGAGGCCTCCTACCTCACCGGCGACAAGGAACTCGACCGCAGCGCCCTCACCCACAACCTCTCCGTGCGCTACACCGCCCTGGCCCACCCGGACGCCTGGACGAAGGACCCGGTGAAGACGGGCGGCTCGGCGAAGGACGCGGACGTCCTCAACGGGCTGCTGGCGAGCAGCAAGCGCGAGCCGGTCGGCCCGATCGGTCCGATCACCCTGTCGGACGGCCAGCTGATCATCGCGTACGACGCCATGCAGCTGGCCGTCAAGGGCATCCGCGAGGCCACCCCCGACGGCGAGGTGGTCCCGCCGCCGGCCGACGTCGGTCTGCAGTGGCCGCAGGTCAAGGGCTCGCTGAAGGTGAGCGGGGCGAGCGGCTGGATCTGTCTGGACGTGCACGGCAACCCGTACGACAAGGCCGTCCCGGTGGTGGAGGTGACCCCGCAGGGCACCAACCGGTTCGTGAAGATCGCCTGGCCGGAGGGGAAGCCGCCGGCGAAGGAGTGCCTGCCGCCGTCCTAGGACTCCGGCTGGTCCCCTCAGGTCTACAGGTGATCCCCTCAGGTCTCCGGCTGGTCCCCTCAGGTCTACAGGTGATCCCCTCAGGTCTACAGGTGGGTCCCCTCAGGTCTCCAGCTGATCGATCAGCCGCTCGAACCGGGCCCGCCAGCGCGCCTCCGACTCCCGGTCCCCCCGGAACTCGTGGGTGAAGCGCAGGGCGGATCCGTCGTCCCCGTCCCGCTCCAGGTGGAACCTGATCCGCCCGCCGCCCTCCACCGTGTACTCGGCGACCCGCTCCACGTCCCACGCGGTCACCTGCCCGGACCCCAGGTCACGCAGGGTGACCGCGCCGCCGAGGCGGGGTTCGAGGACATCGACGGCCGTCCACCAGGCCGCGATCCCCTCCGGGGTGGCCAACGCCGGCCAGACCGCCTCCATGGGCCTCGGGAACCGCACCAGGAAGTGCAGGATGCGCATGTCCCCGTGGGTCTGGCTGGTGCCCTGTTCGACGGAACCGCTCATGACACCAGCCTGCCCCCGGCTTGCGGAACGCGCATCCCTCAGGGCCGCTGACCTGCGCGGTCGACGACGGCCCGGCGGAGCACAGCGACGCGGCGTCGTCGAGGCGCCCGGCGACCTCGTCGGCGAAGTCGCGCACCGTCTGGTCACGGGGCAGGCGGGCGACGGCGGCGGCGTGTCTTCGGGCGGCGCGGCGGGTGTTGCGCGTGACGTTGGTGGCGACGCCCAGCAGCCAGGGGCGCAGGGAGCCGCCGTCCTCGGCGACCTTCGCCCGCAGCCGCCAGGCGTCGAGGAAGGTCAGCGAGACGACGTCCTCGGCGAGTGCCCAGTCCCCCGTGAGCCGGTAGGCATGGTTGTAGACGGAGCGTGCGTACGCGTCGAAGAGATCACCGAAGGCGTCATGGTCCCCCGCGCGAATCCGTTTCCGCAGATTCGTATCCACGCCCTCTACCTGTCCGTACGACGAAGGCCGGTTCCCGTGACTCAGGTCACAGGGAACCGGCCTCCACCGTAAGGGAGTCGGCTACACGCCCGCGTAGGAGTGCTTGCCGCTCACGAAGATGTTGACGCCGTAGTAGTTGAACAGCCAGCAGCCGAACGCGATCAGCGCCAGATAGGCGGCCTTGCGGCCCTTCCAGCCGGCGGTGGCGCGGGCGTGCAGGTAGCAGGCGTAGGCGACCCAGGTGATGAACGCCCAGGTCTCCTTGGGGTCCCAGCCCCAGTAGCGGCCCCAGGCGTCGCCCGCCCAGATCGCGCCGGCGATGATCGTGAACGTCCAGAGCGGGAAGACGGCCGCGTTGACGCGGTAGGAGAACTTGTCGAGGGACGCCGAGGCGGGCAGCCGCTCCAGGAACGAGGTGGCGAACCGGCCGGGCTCGCCGCCGCTCGCCAGCTTGTTCTCGTACGAGTCCTTGAACAGGTAGAGGATCGTGCTGACGGCGCCGACGTAGAAGACCGCACCGCACAGGATCGCGGTCGAGACGTGGATGTACAGCCAGTACGAGTGGAGGGCGGGAACCAACTGGTCGCTGGCGGTGTACAAGACTGTGACGGCGATGCCGAGATCGAGGAGGACCGTCGTGATCAGGAACAGGCCGAGCCAGCGCACGTTCTTCCTCAGCGCGAGCAGCGTGAGGTACACGCCGACGGCGACCGTGGAGAAGGTGATGTTGAACTCGTACATGTTGCCCCAGGGCGCCCGCTCCACCGAGGCCGCGCGGGCAACGACCCCGCCCAGCTCGATGAGGAACGCGAGCACCGTGAGGGACACCGCGATACGCCCGTAGAGGTCGCCCTGCGCGTCGCCGCCATGGGCGCCGGGCCCGTCGGGCACGTCACGCGCCCCGGCCGCCGCCCGCACCACGACCTTCGGCCGCTCCATCACGGCGGTCCCACCGGCCTTGTTCACGGTGACGGCGGGGCCGGCCGCCTCCTTGCTCGCGGTCAGCGCGGCTGCCGTACGGCCGATCTTGCTGCGGCCACCGAAGATCCATTCGGTGATGTACGCGAAGAAGGCCAGGGTGTAGACGGCCATGGCGGAGTAGATCAGCGTGTTGCTGAGGTTCGCGAGGTTTTCGTTGGTGGCGGCGGCCAGGTTTGTCGCGGCGGCCAGATCGGTTGCGGCGGCGAGAGTCACTGCTCAGCCCCTTCGGCAGGTACGACTTGGGGGTCGGGGGAAACGGAAGGATCTGCGGGGGCGTCATCCGCGTCGGGCACGCCCGGTGCCTGGTCGTAGAGGATCCCGGCGAGGTCGCCGAGTTCCTCGGGCACCTTGGCGGACTCGCTCCGCCCGAGGCCGGCCATCTCGACGACGGTGACGCCGTCGTCGCCCTTGACGGCCCGCACCCACACGCGGCGGCGCTGGATGAACAGGGAGCCGGCCAGACCGAAGATCGCGGTGACCGCGCCGCCGAGCGCCCAGCCGCTGCCGGGCTGCCGGGTGATCTGGAAGTTGGCCCACTCCTTGGTGCCCTCGTAGGTGACCGAGCCGGCGCCGTTCGGGAGCTTCATGGTCTCGCCGGGCTTCAGGTTCTCCCGCAGCTGCTCGCCCTTGGAGTTCTTGAACTCCTTCAGGTGGCTCTTGTCGAGCTGGTACACGCTCTGCGGGATGCCCGCGTCGACACCGAGGTCGCCGTGGTAGGCCTCCAGGTTCAGCACCGGGTTGGTCAGCGCCGGGAACTGCGAGGCCACCTCGTTGCCCGGCACGTAGGACGGCAGGAAGAAGGCCTGGAAGCCGAGCTGTTCCTTCACGCCCTTGGCGTTGCGGTAGCCGTCCATGACCTTGATCGCACCGGAGGAGGTGACGTTGGAGTCGAGCGGCAGGAGGGGCACGGCCTGGCTGTAGACGACGTTGCCCTTGCCGTCTCGGACCGTGATGACGGGCGCGTAGCCGTGGGCGGTGAGGTAGACCTTCGAGTCGCCGATCTCCAGCGGCTCGTTGACCTTGACGGTGGTCTTCTTGTCCTTGCCGTAGGCGCCGATGCTGTAGTCGAGGGCGGCCTGATAGGTGCGTGGGGTGCCCTTGTTCGGGCCGCTCGGCTCGTAGGTGCCCGTGAAGTCGTCCAGGGTGAAACTGAACGGGTCCAGGTCGTCCTGGCTGAAGAGGTTGCCGGACTTGAAGTCGTCGTACTGCGTGATGGTGTTGGAGAAGCCGTCGCCCTCCACGATCAGCTTGTTGCCCTCCATCTTGAAGAGCTGGCCCCAGGCGAAGGCGGTGAGCAGCACGATCAGGGCGATGTGGAAGGCGAGGTTGCCCACCTCGCGCAGATAGCCCTTCTCGGCGGCGACCGCGTCCCCGGTGAGGTGGGCGCGGAAGCGGCGCTTCTTCAGAAGGGCGAGCGCGGCCTCACGTACCTGCTCGGGCTCGGCCCCGGTGCGCCAGGTGGTGTAGGCGGGCAGCCGGGTCATGCGCCTGGGGGCACCGGGCGGGCGGCCGCGCAGCTGGCCCACGAACTGCCAGGTGCGCGGGACGATGCAGCCGATGAGGGAGACGAACAGCAGGATGTAGATCGCCGAGAACCACACCGAGCTGTAGACGTGGAAGAGACCGAGCTTGTCGTAGACGTCACCGAGGGCGGGGTGCGCGTCGCGGAAGTCGGCGACCTTCGTCTCGTCGGTTCCGGTCTGCGGGATCAGCGAGCCGGGGATCGCGCCGAGCGACAGCAACAGGAGCAGCAGCAGCGCGACCCGCATGGAGGTCAGCTGCCGCCAGAACCAGCGGGCCCAGCCGATGACGCCCAGGGAGGGGAGGCTGGGCAGCTCCTCCTTGGGCGCCGTGGAGAGCTGGGATCCGGCGGCGCCGAGGTCCTGTTCGTCCGGGGTCGGGTCGGCGGGCGCGCCGGTGGTCGTCTTGCTCATCGATCAGATCCCCACAGTGAAGCCGTTGGACCAGTTCTGCATCTCGGAGACGATCTGGTCCCACGCGCCGGTAAGCAGCAGCAGCCCGGTCACGATCATCATGGTGCCGCCCAGGCGCATCACCCAGACGTAGTGGCGCTTGACCCAGCCGAAGGCGCCGAGCGCCTTGCGGAAGGCGACCGCGGCGAGCACGAACGGTACGCCGAGGCCCAGGCAGTACGCGACCGTCAGTATGGCCCCGCGGCCGGCGCTCGCCTGGCTGAAGGAGAGCGCCTGCACGGAGGCGAGGGTGGGTCCGATGCACGGCGCCCAGCCGATGCCGAAGAGGGCGCCGAGGACGGGGGCGCCGATCAGTCCGGCGGCCGGCTTCCTGTGGAAGCGGAACTCGCGCTGGGTGAGCCAGGGCATCAGGCCCATGAAGAAGACACCCATGAGGATCATGAGCACGCCGAGCACCTTGGACAGGATGCCCTTCTGCTCCTGCAGCGTCTCGCCGAAGTACCCGAAGAGGGCCCCGCCGGAGACGAACACGGCGGTGAACCCGAGCACGAACAGCGAGGCTCCGGCCACCATCCGCCCGCGGCGGGCGTCGGCCAGGTCGGTGCCGGTGACTCCGGTGACGTAGGAGAGGTAACCGGGGACGAGGGGCAGGACGCACGGCGAGAAGAAGGAGACGAGTCCGCCGAGCAGGGCGATGGGCAGGGCGACCAGCAGGGCACCGCTGAACACCGTCTCGTTGCGGCCCGTCGCCTCGGCGAGGGTCAGGAGCGCGCTCACGTCACTTCTCCGCGAGGACGGGCTTGAGCATGCCCAGCAGGCTCTCCTCGCCGAGGGCCTGCAGGGCCCGCGCGGCGATCTTGCCGTTCTTGTCGAGGACGAGCGTGGAGGGGACCAGCTGCGGGTTGAGCGTGCCCTTCTTGAAGCGGAGCATCAGCTTGCCCGTCGGGTCGTACAGGCTCGGGTAGGTGATCCCGAAGTCCTTCTCGAAGGCGACCGCGAGACCCGTGCTCGCGTCCCGGGTGTTGATGCCGACGAACTGGACGCCCTTGCCCTCGTACTCCTTGGAGACCTTGGAGAAGTACTTGGCCTCGGCCCGGCACGGGCCGCACCAGGAGCCCCAGATGTTCAGGACGACGACCTTGCCCTTGTAGTCGGCGACGTCGAGCTGCTTGCCGTCGATGGTGGCGCCGGAGAGGTCGGGGGCCGCGGTCCGCTTGCCCTGCGCGACGGTGTCGATGCCGTTGTTGCCGGTGACGAAGTTGGTGTCGCCGCCTCCGCCGGACACACCGCCCGAGCTGCACGCGGACAGGGTCAGCGCGGCTGCCGCGGCAACGGCGGTGAGCAGGACGGCACGACTACGGGTGCGACTACGGCTGGCGGCACTCATGTGAAAAGTTTCGCATGCCCGTTCCGGGGATCTTGCGCACCCCCCTTGCGGGCGGAAACCCGCATTTCAGGCAGCGTTCGAGGAGGTCGCCGAGGCGGACGGGGCGGTGTCCTGCAGAAACTCGCTCCAGCCGCCGACTGGCTGCTGCCCGACATCGAGCGTGCGCAGCTTGGCGAGCACCTCGGGCTTCTGCACGTCCAGCCAGTCGACGAACTGCCGGAAGGAGACCAGACGTACGTCCTCGCCCTTCTCCTTCTCCCGCGCGATGTGCTTCAGGGCCTCCTCGACGGCGTCCATGTAGATGCCGCCGTTCCACTGCTCGAAGTGGTTGCCGACGAAGAAGGGGGCGCGGTTTGTCTCGTATGCCCGCTTGAATCCCGCGATGTAGGCGCCGGCGGACTGCTCGCGCCAGGCCGGGTAGTTGTAGGCGGGCGCGTTGGTGGAGTTGACGGACTGGTTGGCGAGCATGTTGTAGTCCATCGAGAGGACCTCGAACTGGCGGCCGGGGAAAGGTATCGCCTGCAACGGCAGGTCCCACATGCCCTGCTGCTTCTGCGGCCAGACCTGGCGGCCGCCGGGCGAGGAGGCGTCGTAGCGCCAGCCGAGTTCGCGGGCGGTGGGCAGCAGGTTGCCCTGGCCGAGGAGGCAGGGCGTGCGGCCGCCGACGAGTTCCTTGTCGTAGTCGAAGGGCAGCGCGGGCAGATCGGTCCACCCCGTGTTGGTCCGCCACTCCTTGACGAAGGACTTGGCCTGGTCGATCTCGCTGCGCCACTGCTGGGGCGTCCAGTTGCCGACGGTGCCGGTGCCGGCACAGAAGTGGCCGTTGAAGTGGGTGCCTATCTCGTGCCCTTCGAGCCAGGCACGCCGCACATTCACCAGCGTCGCCTTGACGTGCTCGTCGGTGAGGTAGCCGATGTCGGAGGCGCCGCGCGGGTTGTTCGGCGGGTCGTAGAGGCGCTTCTTCGACTCGGGCAGCAGATACAGCCCGGAGAGGAAGAAGGTCATGCTCGCGCCGTGCTCCTTGGCGAGGTCCAGGAAGCGCGGGAAGAGACCGTTGCCGACCTCGGCGGCCCCGTCCCAGGAGAAGACCACGAACTGTGGCGGGGTCTGCCCAGGCTCCAACGGCTCGGGCTTCGCGGGCTGGTGGGGCTGCTTGCCGGTGAAGGAGGTGGAGCCGTCACCGAGGGGGCGGGCGCTGGGCTTCGGACTGCCGGGGCGACCGCCCCCGGAACCGGAACCACCGGCATGGCTCGACCCGTCTGACGACGTGAGGGTGCCGCACCCCGCCAGTCCTGCGGCGGCCGCGGCGCCCGCGCCGAGTCCGAGTGCTCCCCTGCGGGTGAGAGTGCGCATTGCATCCCCGTTCGTCACGTTCTCTGGTGGTCACCCAGTCAGAGGAGGCGACGAACGGGGAGGTTCCTTCGATACTTCCGGATTCCGTAACAGAGGCACACGGAAAGGGCTTACGCCCCGAAGGCCTTGCCCTTCCCCTTCACCGGCTTGGCGCCGGCGAGGAGATGAGCGGGCACCAGGTCGCGGGCCGGCTCGGTGTAGCCGACGGACACGATCTTGTCGCCCTGGTACGTGAAGGTCGTCAGGGACGCGAGGGTGCACTGCCGCTTGCGCGGGTCGTGCCACAGCCGCCGCTTCTCGACGTACGACCGCACGATCCAGATCGGCAGCTGGTGACTGACGAGGACGGCCTCGTGCCCGCGCGCCTGGTCCTTCGCCGCGTTCAGCGCACCCATCATGCGGATGACCTGGTCGACGTACGGCTCACCCCAGGACGGCTTGAACGGGTTGACGAGGTGCTTCCAGTTCTCGGGCCGGCGCAGCGCCCCGTCCCCGACCCCGAAGGTCTTCCCCTGGAACACGTTGCCGGCCTCGATGAGCCGGTCGTCGGTGGCGAGGTCCACGCCGTGCGCCTTGGCGATGGGCGTCGCCGTCTCCTGCGCCCGCTCCAGCGGGGAGGCGACGACGTGCGTCACATCACGGGTGGCGAGGTGCTCGGCGACCCGGTCGGCCATCTGCCGGCCAAGCTCGGAGAGGTGGTAGCCGCCGAGACGGCCGTAGAGGACGCCGTCCGGGTTGGCGACCTCACCGTGCCGCATGAGGTGGACGACGGTGATGTCGTGGTTGTCGCTCATGCTTCCGTGGCCTCCGCAGCCGCTCGGGCCGCCGCCGGAAGGGCGTCGGCGATCCGCTGGACGGCCCGCTCGTCATGGGCCGTGGACACGAACCAGGACTCGAAGGACGACGGCGGCAGATAGACGCCGCCTGCCAGCAGGGAGTGGAAGAAGGCGGTGAAGCGGTAGGACTCCTGCGCCTTCGCGTCCTCGTAGGTGCGGACCGGGCGGTCCGTGAAGAAGACGGAGAACATGTTGGAGGCGTTCTGCACGGTGTGCGCGACGCCCTCCTTGGTGAGGGCCCCGGAGACCAGCGCCTGAATCTGCGCCGACACGTCGTTGATCCGGGCGTAGGCCGCGTCGTCGAGGAGCCGCAGCTGGGCGAGACCGGCGGCGGTGGCGATCGGGTTACCGGAGAGGGTGCCGGCCTGGTAGACCGGCCCGGCGGGCGCGAGGTGCCCCATGACATCGGCGCGCCCCCCGAAGGCGGCGGCCGGGAACCCACCCCCCATCACCTTGCCGAAGGTCATCAGGTCGGGCCGGACGCCGTCGATGCCGTACCAGCCTGCCCGGCTGGTACGGAAGCCGGTCATGACCTCGTCGGAGATGTAGAGCGCGCCGTTCTGCGCGCACGCGTCCTTCAGCCCCTGGTTGAAGCCGGGCAGCGGCGGTACGACGCCCATGTTGCCCGGGGACGCCTCGGTGATCACGCAGGCGATCTCGCCGGGGTGGGCGCCAAAGGCGGCGTGCACGGCGTCGAGGTCGTTGTAGGGCAGGACGATGGTGTCGCCGGCCTGGGCGCCGGTGACGCCGGGGGTGTCGGGGAGGGCGAAGGTGGCGACGCCGGACCCGGCGGCGGCGAGCAGCGAGTCGACGTGACCGTGGTAACACCCGGCGAACTTGATCACCTTGGTGCGCCGGGTGAACCCGCGGGCGAGCCGGATGGCCGACATCGTGGCCTCGGTCCCGCTGGACACCAGCCGCACCTGCTCCAGCGGCTCGATCCGGTCGACCATCTCCTCGGCGAGCGCGACCTCGCCCTCACCGGGCGTACCGAAGGAGGTGCCGCGGGAGACGGCGTCCTGCACGGCGGCGATGACCTCGGGGTGGGAGTGCCCGAGGATCATGGGCCCCCAGGAACAGACCAGGTCGACGTACTCGCGCCCGTCGGCGTCCTTGAGGTACGGGCCGCTGCCGGACACCATGAACCGGGGTGTTCCGCCCACGGCGCGGAAGGCGCGCACCGGGGAGTTCACGCCGCCGGGGGTGACGGCGGACGCGCGGTCGAACAGGGCCTGCGAGACAGGCGCATCGTATGAATAGGGCAATTCGCTCATGTCCTGCGACTTCTCCGACCTTCTCCGACTGCTCGGACTCCGGTTTTGCCAGTGACCTCCTCAGGGTAGGCCAGGGGCACCGGGGACAGCGGGCCGCTGCGGACGCGCTGCAGGGGAGGCTACTGACCCGGCAACCAGTCCCCCGCCCTCCGGCATCTGCGAGACTGGCACCTGATACACACAGCTCACAGGGACGATGTTGTGGTGCGTCCTGTTCAGGGGCTGCAAAGATCCTGCGGGCAGGTGTTTCAACGCACGTTTCGGCGGGCGGCCGTGGGGGAGGTCACTGACACGATGATCGGGTTGCGCGGCGGGGGCCACGGGTCCTAGAAAAGCAGTCGGGTGGAGATATGCATCGCGGTGGTGGACTGGGCGAGGGGACTGACGACCGGGGTCCTCGACGTGCCCGGCGGGGAAAGCACCGGCGCGAGGCGGAAGAATCGAACGAAGCGCGTCAGGGACACGTTGTACCTGGTGTACCCAGTGAGGAGCCGGAGCGGGCCGACCGAAGGGTCGACCGGCTGAGGGCGGGGAGCAGGAATGGTGGTCGGGTGGGGGTGACGTACAAGTACTTCGGCGCGCCCGACGGCGCGACCGCAGCCCGCGTCCCGATCTCGATGCGCCCCGAGGAACTCGGCGGCGACGAGCTCGGCATGAACGGCATGTTCACGAAGATCAAGCCGGAGACCATGGCAGCGATGGTCCTCACCGGCATCGAGGGCGTCCCCCTCCACAAGGTCCCGCCCCTGGAGCTCGTCGTCCTGCACCCCGACTACGCGGTGGTCAAGCTCCCCATGACGGTCGTCGACCCCCTGCGCGGCATCGGCGAGGAGGCGGTGGGCGCGGCGGCGTTCATCTGGTCCACGGTGCCGGACCGGGGTGGGCCGCGGGATGCGTTCAACGTGTACCAACTGCTGCACGAGTGGCAGGACTTCTCGCACCGGTTGCATGAGGCGGGGCATCAGCCGTACTGCCTGGTGTGGCCCTGAGCTGGGGTTTCGTAGGGGTCGGGCGGGGTCTTCGGGCCTCGCCCTTCTGCTTGCCGGAGAGGGGGCGTCAGGCGGCCAGGGCACATTGAGGGCACATTGGTTTAGCCGAGGGCACTGATGCGCCCTGGGCTTCTGGTGCTGGCTACTGTCTGAAGGCGTCGTCGATCGTCTTGCGGGTCCGCGTCTCGCTGGACGACAGCGGGTGCGTGTACGTCCGCAGCGTGAAGTCCGGCTCCGAGTGGCCGGCGTACTCAGGTTGCCGCCGGTCAGTCGCTCGGCCCAGGTCAGCCCCCGTCGCCCGCTGCCATTCGAGCGGGGCGCACTTGCTGAGTTTCGCGAGCGCCTCAAGAGCCTTGGGCTCCTGACGGGCGATCCTCATCCAGTGAACCGTGAGGTCGGCAATGGTGTCAGGGTGCAGCCAGCCGCCTCGCGCGCGGCCAGGGGCGCATCGGTGTCGGCGTCGCTCACGTCAATAAGGCGACCGTGCTGTTATTGAGCTCACTGAGCGGCGTCGGCCTGCACTTTCGCAACGGGCCTTGGCGGCATGGCCTACTCCAGGCCCTGATGGCGTCGCTCTGCCTCTTGGTCTTCCCGCCGGGCGTCTGCTTCGTACGACTCCGCAAGCCCTTTGAGCAACTTCCGGGTTCGCGGCCACGCGCGTACGCGTTCGGCCTGCTCCCGGAAGGACCGGGCCAGCTCCGTCTCCTGCCCTCCACCGTCTAGGAGCCCCCGGCTAGTCACACCTCGTTTGTTGTAGATACCAATACTGAGACCGCTTTCGAGATCGCTGCTATTGATCTCTTCAAGTAGGTCTCGGACAACTTCCGGAACTTGCAGGTCGTCCTGGTCGCGCGGGGCGAAAGCAAGGACCTGACCGATCTGCACGTCACCCACCCTGGCGCGATCCCTGGAGGCCAGTTCTACCCGTGCCGTCATGACCCACGTGCGCAGTGCAACCGGGTCGAGGGTTCCGTCGGCCTTAAGTCCTGGACACGTTCGCAGCGTGCGAAGGGCTTGGTAGGAATGGTTCGCAATATTGCGCCTATTCTCCTTTTCTACGACATCTACCGTATCTTCGCCGGAAGCGGTGCTGGGACGAAAGGACCACGTCACCAAATCCGCGAACGCCTCAGGGTCCTCGACCAGCGTCTTGTGGAGGATTGGAGCCTTAGCGTCGAATCCGAGCGCAGGCAAGAGTTGCCACTCCAGACTGAGGATGCGCTGACGCCCGACCTGCTCGCAGTGCCGCGCCAGCAGCGCAAACAGGTCCTTGAAATGTGAACTGAGTCGCCCGATCTCAGGATCGCTCAATCTAGCCGCAATGAGGTCCTCAGGCCCGGTGACGACAATCTCAGCGACCTCTGGAGTGTCCCCTTCCTTGTCGTAAAGGAGGATCAGGTCCAGCGCTGCTGCAGGTCGGCCTGCACCCAGCAGCGACCGGGCCGCATCAAGCGCTCGTGGGAAGTCGGGGCCGAGCCCAAAGTAGGAGAACTCACGCCAGTAATGTCCTGCTACTTCCGGACGGAGTTCAGAGAGTTTCGACCACGCGGCGGCTGGTTCTGGGGAGAGTCGCAGGAGCACTGCCTGAACATGCGGAACCTCTGTGAGAGAAAGAAGTCTGTCGCGGAGATCATTCCCTCGAGCCCACATGCGCCGACGCAGGTACCCAACCGCGACCTCCTTGGCTGGTGAGGCGTCCTCCTCAAGCCAGGACAGCAGCTCTTGGTCATGGTCCTCGGAGTGCTCGGCGAGAGCGATGCCCACCAGGTCGGCGAACTCGGCTACGGAAGCCAGCTCGGCAAGAACCGTCAGCCCTCCATTCGCGACTGTCTCCCCGACTGCGGCGGCCCGCCGGGCGAGGAGTTCCGCGTCGTAGGCAGCGAAGTCGTCACGCCGCCTGATGTCGCCGAGCGTGATCCAACCGGACTGGAACAACCATGCGTACCGCCTCACCGGATTCCGAGGCTCAAGCGCTTCGCATGCGGCTTGGAGGGGGCGAAGCTCGTCTGCGGGAAGGGCCCACGCGGTGTCCGCATACTCTTGGTGCCGGGCGACCTGATCGCGCAGTGCGCGGTGGAGAACCGCGCGCTGATCGTCATCTTCCAGGTCGCCGGCCAGCTCAGTCAGCCCTCGCGCGACCTCAGCGCGGTGTTGGGGAGGGAGAACGTCGATTTTACCGATCAGTTCGGCATACAGCTCGGGGGCAGCGTTGACTTCGTCCAGGAGTAGGTCGACCACGGCGGTGGTCACACTCCATCGATCATGCGGGGTGACGACGGTGTCCCTTTTCCAGTCACGGAAACGCGGACCAGGATGGCTCATCTGTATAGCGTGACTGTCAGGAATGAGCTGGAGGAGCAACTTGCGGCCGAGTGCCGGCTGCCTCCGTACCAGACGTCGGATTACTCTTATGCGGTCCTCGGCATGGGCGGTCGTGTTAGGAGCCCACGCGCTGAGAACCCCCACCAGACTCGCAAGGGGACGATTCGAGAGCCGGCCGCCCGGGTCCACGACAGCCAGCGCAGCCAGTACGTCGACTGCGTCATCGAGGTGCTCGGGAGACCACGCCAGGATCTCCAAGGACCACAGAAACTTTGTGTGAGGGGAGCTGGATCCAAGGCCCATGTTGTCAGGCTGGTTGTCGGCGAACATGGCAACGTGGAGAGGCCCGGTGCCACTGAGGCCGTCGTGCATCGCCTCTACGAACTCCTCCGGAGCGGCCTCAGCCAGCAAGGCGAGCACATCGCCCAGGGAACGCCACAGGATGTACGTGTCATCAGCGTTCGCCTGCTTGAGCAGATCACGAACCAGCAGTCGCGCCCATCGGTCTCCCGTGACGCCTCCGGGTCCCCGTAGGTCCGCGCCCAGAGTGCCCAGGAGGGCGAGCGACTGGGCGAGCCCTGTGCGAAGGGTGTGTGAGAAGCACCGTCTCACGCCCATCACCCCAGCCCTCCACCGCTCGCCCGGGTCCAGACCGAGGGTGGGGTCCGTTTCGGTCAGTACCTCCGAGACTGCCGTTCGAAAGAATTGGAGATCGTCGCTGGTGAGGGATCTACCGAGCAAGGTCCAGGCATCCTCGGCAGCGAGCACGTGCCAGATCTCTTCCTGGTGGCCGAGGAAAGGGATGTCGGTCCCGGCGGCGAGCTCCCGAGCCCGTTCCTGCAACTCTTCGTATTCAAGTCCCGTGCACTGCCCAACCACACGGCGGTCTTCCTGGTTGTCCCCGTTCCAGGAATTCAGCAGGAGCAGCCGCCGGCGGACCACATCGAGCGTCGAGGCCCGTTCCGATGTGAGTGGCTCCGGGTGGTGGGCCAGGGCTCGCCGCAGCGCAAGCAGGCTGCGGCGACCGAGCGCGCCGAGTCGGGCCGCACGCTCACGCGGCATGTCGTTGGAGAGCAGCAGGGACTCGATGACTTGGCTGTAGAGCCTGGGCACCTTCACGTCGCACCGGGCGCCGGGCATCGCCGCCCACACCAACTGGTGAGGCTGCTGCTGCGGAATGTCCCGGGCGAGGGCCGGGTCTGCGAGGACCAAGATCAACGGCTGGCGCTGCGTGACCAGTTGCTCGATACCGCTCTTGTCGGAAACGAACAGGACCCGCGCCCCCACCTGAGTGGCCCCCAGGATGCCTTCCTGTTCTAGGGCAGCGGCTACGAAAGCGCAGACTTCATCGGGACGCAGATCACCACCTAGCGTGGTCACCGACCGGCCGGTGGCGAGTAGGGCACCAAAGTCGGCGGCTGCCTTCTCTCTTCCTGCCAGCACCACCGTTCGGTCCAGCGGGATGCGCGTCGACCGGAGCCAACTGTCAGTCCACCACGAATCCAGAGACCGCACGCCCGGCAGTGCCTTCCCCAGTCGGGCAGCAAGCCATGCCGTGGTGGCGGGCGCTTGTTCCAGCCAGAGGTCGATCCCGTCGAGGTTGTACCCACGTACCTCCCGCCACCGACCGTCTTCGGTGTGGCGCTCGGCCCAGGTTCGAGCATCTCTCCACGTGTCGAGGACGACTTCTACGTAGGTGACGTCTTGGGTCGCGAGCCCCTTCGGGCCTTTGATCCTCTTCTCGTAGTCATCCTCGGCCTTGCTGTTGCCGCCGCCAACAGACAACTCCCACACCGAAGTTCCCTCGGGCACGAACGCCGACGGTCGCGACGCTGTGACGATGCCGTCGTAACCGCCGACGGCGGTGCCGGAGCCGCCGGGCATGTCCAGCGATTCCAAGCCGCTTGCGGTCTCGGCTATCAAGCGCCGGATCAGCAGCGGGAGGACGGTATCGAAACCCGCGTCACCACGTGCCTTGCGAAGATCGTCACGATCAATTGGCGGCCACACAGTCATGCTCCGACGGTACTGCTACCCACTGACACTCCTTTCGGTTTCAACTCCGTCGACGCCATCGTCGTCCGCCTCATACTCATCCACAGACCGGGGTTCAACATCATTCGGCGGCCTGGAGGCCGAGGTCCGGGGCCTGATGCGTGTGGTCAGGCTGAGGCCGCCAGCTATCTCAGACCATGGTTCGCCAACTGAGATCCTCGATCGCACCCGCCCTCGCCAGGTGCGGACGACCCGTCAGGCAGCCAGAGCGCCTCGCGGGCACTTGGTATTCGGTGGAGGCCCTGCTGCACTCCAAGCTTCGGACTCCCTGTATTCGGTGAAGGCATCGTCGATCGCCTTGCGGGTGCGGGTCTCGCTGGACGGCAGCAGGTGCGTGTACGTCCGTAGCGTGAAGCCGGGGTCCGAGTGGCCGAGGTACTCGGAGAGCGCCTTGATGCTCTCCCCCGCGTCCAGGAGCACGGAGGCGTACGCGTGCCGGAGGGCGTGCATACCGTGCTCCGGGGCCGCCTGGAGGTACCTCGCCCCGCGCTCGCGGGGAGGGATCACACTGGCGGCGACCAGGGCTCGCTTCCAGGCGCCCATGTTGAAGACGCTGCGGTTATACGCCCGGCCCTTCTCGTCGACGAAAAGCAGACGGAAGGTCTTGGGCTCGCCGTCAGGCTTCGCCCAGGGGAGCGTGATCGCCTTCGGCGGGAACTGCCTCATATGGGCCTTGAGGGTTGCGGCCAGCTGAGCCGACAGCGGCACCGACCTGATCTTGTTTCCCTTAGGCAAGGCGAAAACGGGCTTCGTGCCGACGAGCCGCACCTGGCGGTTGACGTGGATCCAGCCACCCCTGAAGTCGATGTCCTCGACGGCGAAGCCGAAGACCTCCCCCTGGCGCAGACCGCACCCGAAGGCGAGCTTGCCGCCTGCCTGGAAGCGCTCGGGCAGCCCGGCGATGACGGCACGCACACGCTCCAGGGACCAGGGGACGATCTTCTTCTTAGTCGCGGTCGGCAGCTTGACCGACTTCGACTTGCACGGGTTCTTCGGCAGCAGCCCGTCCTCCACGGCCATGCCGAGGATGCTGGAGAGGATGTCGAAGATGCCCTCGATCGTCGACACCTCGAAGCCGCCGTCCTGCAGCGTGCGAATCCAGCCCTGAATGACCGAGGGCTTGTTCAAGGACCGCAGCTCGCGCCGGCCGAGGTGGGCGACGATGTGGTTGCGGACGGTGGCC
The DNA here is from genome assembly GCF_001279775.1 of Streptomyces sp. MMG1533. GTDB lineage: Bacteria > Actinomycetota > Actinomycetes > Streptomycetales > Streptomycetaceae > Streptomyces. Next base: position 161,593 of record NZ_LGDG01000237.1, read on the forward strand.
TCGTAGCGGAGGGCCGTGGTCGGGCCTACCGAGTTGGCGTCGAGCCACCTCTGGGCGTAGGCGCCGAGCGTCTGCTTCGTCTCGGCGGGAACGACGTAGCTGCCGCTCCGGATCTCGACGTCGACCTCGGCCGCCCGCTTGTCGGCTTCGGCCCTCGTGTGGAAGTTCTCCTTGCGCTGGTGGCTGTCCAGGTCCCGGTACCGGACCTGCCAGCGCTTACCGATCCCGTGGTCAGAGGTCGGGACCATCCGCCGGGTGCGGCTCTTGTGCTCGCTGCACTGGGTCTCGTCCGGCTTGGGATGGGACTTGTGCCAGCGGTCGTACACGTCAGCCAAGAAGGGCCTCCTGGACGGGGTTTGGGGACTGGGGGGTGGCGTGGGTCGCGGCGGTGTGCGTCAGCCACGGGAGCAGCAGGGCTGCGGGAGGAGCGGCGAGCTGGTGCTGGGGCCGGCTGGCACGAGGCGTGGGTGCTCGATGGCGCGGGCGGCGTGGAGGCCGGCGGGGCCTATTTCGACAGGTCGGTTGGGCATGACAAATAGCTGTAACTTGCAGTCGGCCGTCATGGCAAGAGTTAGTTCTTAAACTCTCCAAAAGTCGCCCGGAGGCGAAGTGGTGTTCGTCTCGTCGAATTCCGGCACATCACGAGCCGTTTCGGCGGGGAGGTTGTGCTACCTTCCCTCCGCGTCAAAGAAGTGGGCGATTTGAGCGGCTATCGGATGCGATGCCCGCTGGGCGAGCCGCGCCACTTCTCAGCGCTGGGCGCCACCTCTGAGCTGCCGAGGTACCGGATTCCGGCACTTCAGCCGGTTGCTTCTCCGCAGAAAATTTCGACTTCCGTGGGAGCGATTTCGGCAACCGGGGATCCGCCCTTACTGTTTTGGTCTTCCCCGGCGACGCTGAGGGAAGTAGCCGGGAGTTTCAGAATTCACTCTGGACGCTTCCCAGGTGGTGTGGCTGTGTTGCCCACGCCTGCCATCCAAAACCCTGATTCCGATATGGAGACCTCATTGCCGAACCACTCCCCGCGCCTTGCCGGCGCCGAGCGTGACCAGCTCGCCACTCCCACCGACGTGGCCGCGTACCTCGGAGTGCCGGTGAAGACCCTCTACCAGTGGAAGTACCGGGGCATCGGCCCCAGCGTCCACAAGGTCGGCCGTCATCTGCGCTACCGGTGGCGGGAGGTGGACGCGTGGCTGGATGCCCAGACGTCGTACGACCTGACGGCCTGACCCCGCGTCTGGCGCGGACAACGAAGCGGCCCCCGGCGCGCCAACGCCGAGGGCCGAAGACTTCCCAACTGATCGCCCATCCCTGAACGAATGAGCTGGTGAGGGGCGGGACCTTGCCCGTCCTGCCTCTCACCGGAGAGGAACGCCTATGGAGGACTCTACGTCCCCCAGCTCCACGAACACCTCCCCGACCGGCTGGCCCACTCCCGCGATCCCCGGCGAGGGCGTCCCCTGGCGCCGCAGGGATCAGGCGGACACACGGTCCCCGGCGTCGGGGACCGTCGAGCACTCGGCGGATGTGGAAGCACACGGGGACCGTCCCCAGCCATCTGCTGATGCCACTCTTGGGGATCCCCGCGACGTGCCCGCTGCTCGGTCCCCGCACGTCCCGGTCCCCGTATCGACATCCGGCGCAAACCCGCAGGTCAGCGGTGACAAAATGGGGACCGGTCCCCAAGAGGCTGCAGTTGCACCAGGGGACGGCAGTGGGGACCGTGATCACGGTCCCCACCAGTCGCTGGGGACTGACAACCCCGTGGCGGGAACCGCCCAGCAGGAGGGGACCGGTCCCGTCGACGCACGGGGACCGGATCACGGGACCGGCTCCCGGCCTCCTCGGGGACCGGCAGCCCCTGGGGAACGGGGTTCCGGTGAGGGTGCGGAACTGCTGGATGAGCTACGGGCGGCGATCGGCAAGTACGTCGTGCTGCCCAGTGACGAGGCGCTGACAGCAGTCACCCTGTGGGTGGCGGCCACGCACATCCAGACCGTTCTGCAGCACGCGCCGCGTCTAGCGGTCGTCGGCCCGACGAAGGGCTGCGGCAAGTCCCGGGTGCTGGACGTGCTCCACGAGACCGTCCACCAGCCGATCATGACGGTGAACATGTCCACGGCGGTGCTCTTCCGCGTCATCGGCAAGAACCCGCGCACGATCCTGGTGGACGAGGCCGACACCATCTTCAGCAAGGCCGGCGACAACGAGGAACTGCGCGGCCTGCTGAACGCCGGACACCAGCGCAACCGGCCCGCCTGGCGCATCTCCGGTCCGGAGCACAAGCCGACCCCGTATCCGACCTTCGCCATGGCTGCACTGGCCTCGATCGGCGACCTCCCCGACACGATCACGGACCGGGCGGTCGTGCTCCGCATGCAAAAGCGCAAGCCGGGCGAGAAGGTGACCCCGTTCCGCTCGCGCTACGCCACACCGGAGCTGAACACACTGCGGGACAAGCTGGCCGCCTGGCTGGGACCGCTGCGCGGCACGGCCGGCCGCATGGCGCCGACCATGCCGGTGGAGGACCGGGCGGCGGACACCTGGGAGCCGCTGGTCATCATCGCCGACCTGGCCGGCGGCCACTGGCCCGCCCGTGTCCGTGCGGCCTGCGTGGCGATGACCCGGTTCGAGGCCGTACAGGACGAGCAGACCAACCTGAAGACGCGGCTGCTGCGCGATATCCACCGCATCTTCGAGGCACACGGCAACCCCGAAGCTCTGTCCTCCCTGGATCTGGTCACCGCCCTGCTCCAGGACCCCGACGCACCCTGGGCAGAGCACGGCGCCAACGGGCTCAACGCCTACCACCTGGGCAGAATGCTGCGGGACTTCGGCATCCGCCCGGCCAACTACCGGTTCGACAAGGGCAGGCAGGCCAAGGGGTACTCCCGTAACCGGTTCCTCGACAGCTGGGCCCGCCACTGCCCCGACCTCGCCGAGACGGCACCCGCCCCCGCGCACGACGCCACGCCCGCGCGCCCGGCCCAGGGCAAGCCGCCCACCGCACCGGCGGCCCAGCTGCCCATCGGCCCGCCCGGCGGCCCCGCCGGCCCCAAACGCGCCCACTGACCCGCCTCCCCCTGGGTCCGTATCACTGCGTCGCATCCGTCCCCGCGCAGGTCAGCGCGGGGACGGATGTCCTCACCGGGACGGACATCTCCGTACCTGCCCACATGTCCGTACCTGTGCTGACCAGGCATGGGACGCATGCGACGCACGTGACACATCTCCTGCCCCCTCAGCACCGGAGCACCCCCATGCACGAACAGCACCACAAACGCCCCATGGCTCAACAGCAGACGCACACCACCCCAGCCCCAGACAGCGCAGCAAGTTGTCGGGTAAGGAGTCCTTGCCCGGCCCCCGCCCCAGGGGAGGCGGAGGCATCCTGCGCCGAGGCGGCGCCGGAGTCGGCCGGCCCAGGGGAGCCGACCGAGGGAGGGGCCGTCGAGCCGTCGTCGAACGCGCCGCAAAACTCCGCGCCGCGTCGTCGTCTGCGTGACAAGCAGCAGCGTGAGCGCCGCGTTCATCCCCGCTACAACGACGACGAGTTCGAGCTCGTCCAGAAGGCTGCTGCCCTGAGCCGCATGGCAGCAGGCGGCTACGTCGCCGAGTGCTCGCTCGCCGCCGCCCGCGCCGACGACCCCACTGCGGCGGTGGCCGACTACCGCGCCACGGTGAAGGCGCTCATGGCCGCCAACGGACAGCTCGGCAAGGTCGGCAGCAACCTCAACCAGCTCACCTGGCACCTCCACCAGGACGGCGCCTGGCCCCACCCCGAGACCGTCCAGCGACTCCTGGACCGCGTCGAGGTATCCGTCGCCGAGCTGGACGCCGCTATCGCCCAGGTCATGGAGGGGCGGTGAGCCATTGATACCCAAGATCATCCTCGGTCGGGGCACCACGCGTGGCCTGATCCACTACCTGTACGGCAAGGGTGACGCGAACGAGCACGTCGATCCGCACCTGGTGGCGTCCTGGAACGGCTTCGCCCCCGACCCCGGCCGCAGCCCCCACCGCGACCCCCGAGAGGTGGAGAAGCAGCTCGCCGCACAACTCGACCAGCCTGTCCGGATGCTCGGTGACCGCGCGCCGGAGACCACCTTCTGGCACTGCCCGGTCCGCGCCGCGCCCGAGGACCCGATCTTGACCGACGCCCAGTGGGCCGAGATCGCCCGCCGGATCCTGGGCGCCGCTGGCATCGCCCCCGACGGGGACGAGGAAGCCTGCCGCTGGGTAGCCGTCCGCCACGCCGACGACCACATCCACATCGCCGCCACCCTCGTGCGCCAGGACGGCCGCCGCCCCCAGCGCGACCACGACATGCGCGCCGTACAAAAGGAGGCCCGCCAGATTGAAATCGACTACGGGCTCCGGCGGTTGAAGGATGGCGACGGCACCGCTGCCAAGCGTCCCACCAGCAAGGAGCACTTCAAGGCCAAGCGTCTGGGCCAGGACGCCACCGCTCGTGAGGTACTGCGCTTGCGGGTGCGCCGTGCGGTCGCCGCGGCGGCCGACGAGGTCGAGTTCTTCTCTCTGCTGGAGGCGACCGGCGTGGACGTGCGCCTCAAACTCGCTCCCTCCGGCGACGCGCTCGGCTGCAACTTCGCCCTGCCCGGCAACGTGAACGAGGAAGGCGACCCGGTGTGGTTCGCGGGCTCCACCCTCGCCCCTGACCTCTCCCTGCCCAAGATCCGCGAACGCCTCGCCACCACCAGCCCCGAGCCGGCCACCATCCAGCCTGGCAACCCGTGGCACCAGGCCACCGCCGCCACCGCACGCATCCCCCACCACCTCACGAAAGGCGACGAGCAGACGGCCCAGGGCCAACTCGTCGCGCTCGGCGCGACGCTGGACCTGCTGCCCGTCATGGCACCGACCGCGGCGCGGGCCGAAGTCGAACAAGCCGCCGCTGCCTTCGAGCGCGCCACCCGCTCCCGCATCGCCGCCGACCTCGACAGCACCCGCGCCCTGCGCCGCAGCATCCAGACCATCTGGCGCGAGAGGCCACAGGACAGTGACGGCACCGGGCTCATCATGCTCCTGGACGCCGCACTCACCGCGGTCGCCGTCGCGCTGCACTGGCACCGCACCCGCCAGCACGCCCAGCAGGAGGCGGCAGCCGAACAGGCGCTCCTCCACCTGCAGACCGCGTACGCGCAGACCGCCGAGCCCGTCCTGGTCGGCCTCGCCAGCCGGGCACCCGGCCCGCAGACCAAGCGCCGCTTCGCCCACCACCTTCAGGATGTGGTTCCGGAGCACGCCGAGCGCATCCTCAACGACCCCGCTTGGGACGCACTCGCCACCGTGCTCGCCGAGGCAGAGGCAGCAGGACACAACGCAGCCACCGTCCTCGGCCAAGCGCTGCACCAACGTGCCCTGGACGACGCCCGCAGTCCCGCCCGCGCGCTGACCTGGCGTGTCCGCCGCCTCGGCGAGCGCCACGTTCCCGGTCCTTGGGCCCAGGCAGCCAGGGCCCACAGTGCCATGCAACGGCCCAGCGTGCCGGTCCACCCCGCTGCTGCCATTGCTCGGCCACCGCAGGGGTCACCGAAACGGCTGCGCTGATCAGGCGGGGGCGGACAGCTTGGGCGCAAGGAGCTCCAGGGCTTCCTCCCAGCGGTAGCGGTCGGCCCCGCCGCCGGCCTTTGGCCGGTGCGGTTCGTACGAGCCGATCAGGACGCCCATCTCGCGTAGCCGTTCCAGACTCTGGCGGTACGCGGGGTGGGCGGCCTGGGCTGAGTTCAGGTACGGCAGCACGGCGACCGGGATGTCCATGGCGGGTGCTTCGCACAGGACGCCCAGGGCGAGATTGTCGGAAATCCCGGCGGCCCACTTGTTGATGGTGTTGAAGCTGGCCGGGGCGACCGCCATCGCGTCCGCGGGCCGGGTCGGGCGCGGTTCGCCCGGTGATCGCCAGGCCGAGCGGATGGGGCGGCCGGTCTGGGTCTCGACCACCTCCGCGTCGAGGAAGCCGAGTCCTTGTGGGGTGGCAATGACGCCGACGTCCCAGTGCCGTTCCTGTGCTGCGGTGATCAGCTTGCCGACGTCGGCGGCGACCCCGGCCGCGCAGACCACGATCTGTAGGAACGGCTTGTCGGGCTGATCACTCACGCGGGCACTCCCAGTTGACGGCTGAAGTGGTGCAGTTCGGGCAGTGCCCGGCGGCGGTCGCGGGCTGCCATGTCGGCGACCAGTTCGCGTACGGCCGGGCGGCGGATGTCCTGTGCCGCGCAGCTCTCGGCGATGCGCAGGGCCTGGTAGCCCTCGGCGAGCCTGCCCTGCTGACTGTAGGCGCGGGCGGTCTCCACCCACAGCGCGGCCCGGCGCTCGGGGACAGGAATGTGCCGCCGCATGAGCGGCCGTGCGGTTTCCAGGGCGATGCCGGCGTCACCGAAGGAGACTGCTGCGCTGATCTCGTGGAGTGCGACGTTGGTGGGGCTGAAGTTCGCCCAGGCGTCCGGCCGGTCGAAGGAGACGTAGCGAGCGACTTCCTTGGCTTCGGCGAGGAAGTCCTGGGTGGTGTCGCGGTCGCCGTTTCTGCTGGCGGCGGTCGCCCCGCGGAGCAACAGCAGACCAACCGCTGCCAGGTACCGGGGCGAGCGCCGGTCGTAGGAGCCGGTGAGCTGGTCGGCAGTGTGGCGGACCATGTTCACGGCCTGGGCCGTGTGCTTCTCCCGCACGAGGACGTGAGCGTGAACGCGGACACTGGCGGCGAGTACGACAGGATCCTCGGACCGTTCCGCCTCGGCCATGGCCCGACCGGCCGCGAGCCAGGCGTTGCCCTGATCGGCCCGCTTCAGCAACAGGCTCACCGACGTCTGGTAGGCGGTCGCGAGCAGCCCGGACACCTCCGCCGAGCCGGATGAGCCTCCGACGGCCTGACGCAGGTCGGCGATCAGACCCGGCAAGGTCTGCTCCAGTTCCGCGTAGTCGCACGTGCAGAACATCCGGCGTACGGCCCGTGCCCGGTCCCGCAGCTCGTCGAGGCCCAGGGCTCGCCCGGTAGCCGCGGGGCTCGTGCCTGGCAACAGGACTTGGATCAGGTCGTGATGTGCCGCGCTCGACGACGGCGGAGCCGCGAGCGCGGCGACGCTCGCGGCAAGGAAGGTACGGCGGTGCATGTCCTCTGTTCCGGGCTCGGCGGGGCTGGCATCAGAAGCGGCGGCGAGGCCGAGACGTTGCGGCGGAATCTCCAGCACCTGCGCGATCTCGCGCAGCACTCGCACGTCCTCGGTACCCCTGCCGCTCTCCAGGCGGCTCACCTTCGACTGGTGATACCCAAGCGCGGCGGCAACGTCCCTCTGCGAGCGCCGCTGTAACACGCGTGCCTGACGGATCACTTCGCCGATCCGTCTCGCTTCACTCTGTGCCTCGGCCATCTGTGCCACGGCCCCTTCTGCCGTCGCCGATCCTGCCTGCTCAACCGAGAGTAACCGAACGGCATTTGGCAGTGATGCAGCTCCTGCATAAGTGATGCAGCCCCGGCACACCGACTGGTTCCGCTTACCTCCGGAGCGGTTGCGTGGAGTGGCCGAACCGACCAGGAGGCCGCTCATGGAAGCGCATCACATCCGGATTCCCGTCTCCGGCACGCCAGCTGCCGCAGCGTCCGCGCGCCAGCAGCTCGCGGACGGGATACGAACTTTCGGCGCCTTCCTCGGCCCCGAACTCCAGGACGCGGCAGAGCTGGTGGCCGCAGAGCTCATCGCGAACGCGGTCCGGCACGCAAACGGCGGCCCGATCACGGCCGGCGCCTGCCTGAGCGACAAGGGACTGCGGATCGAGGTGAACGACGCCAACCCCGCTGTCCCACAGGTCCGACTGTCGGATGTGGACGAGGAAGGCGGACGCGGGCTGTTCCTCGTCGCAGCACTCGCGGACCGCCACGGCTTCGATCCGCTGCCGCCCGGCAAACGCTGCTGGGCCGAGTTCAAGGTCAGCACCCCACTACCCACTGCATCACACCTGCCCCTGCAGAGGAGTTGACCGTTGACAGCCGTACGAATTCCCCCCGTCGCCGCAGAAGTGGTCGCCGTGCGACCCGGCAGCCCACTCGCCGGCTCCATCACCGTCGACGGCTCCAAGAACGCGGCCCTGCCCCTGCTGGCCGCCGCCGCGGCCCTGCACCGCCCGGTGCATCTGAGCAACGTCCCGTCGAACACGGACGTCGAGACCATGCTCGCCCTGCTCCAACAGGCCGGCTGGCACACGGCCCGTCCGGTCAGCGATCCGCACACCATCGTGATCCTGCCGAGCGACAAGCCCCAGCCAGGCCCCGATCCCGAGGTCGCCGCCCGCATCCGGGCCTCGTACTACCTCGTACCGGCCCTGCTCGGCGCGTCCGGGCGAGCCCGGCTGCCCTGGCCGGGAGGCTGCCGGATCGGGGAACGCGGGATGGAGCAGCACTTCAACGTCTACGAGCGCTTCGGTGACCGCACAACGGTCGATGGACGCGGCTACCTCGTGGAAGCAGCCACTGGTGGGACCGGAACCGTGTCCGTGGTGCTGCCATTCCGCTCTCGTGGGGCGAGCGTCGCTGCGCTCCTGCGCGCGGTCGTAGCCGGCCGGCCCCTGCGCCTTGGCCACCCCAATCTCTCGCCTGAAGTGATCAGCGTCGTAGAGGCGTTGCAGGTGGCGGGATGGGAGTGCCAGGTCAGTGAGTCCGTCCTGACGCTGTCACCACCCACTGCCGTCCCGACGGAGACCACCGTCTGGTCGGTGCCCGGCGACAAGGTCGAAGCCGGGACCCTGGCCTGTGCGGTCGCGGCGACCGGCGGGGACGCACGCATCTGTGGCGTACGCGGCGACGACGTCGCTCCCCTGGTCTCCGCCTTGAACTGGCTCGGAGTCCCCGCCGACGCCGAGGGCGATGCTCTCACCATCCGGGCCCACGACGCCGAGCCGACCGGGCGATCGCTGCGCGCCATCGCCTCCCTCTCCCCCGACGGCTTGGACGCCGATTTCGAACCACCGCTGATGGCCCTCGCCCTCGGTCTGCCTGGCACTCACCGGTTCGCCGACACCATCAACCCCGGCCGTCACGGCAACCTGCTCCCCCAGCTCGCCCGCCTCGGCGCCGAGATCCACGAGCTCTCGCCCACCGAATGCCGCCTCACCGGACCGCAGCAGCTGACCGGCGCCGGCGTGGAGGCCACCGACATCCGCACGGGCTCGGCCCTGCTCATCGCCGGCCTCACAGCGAGCGGCGTCACCACCCTCGGCGGCCTCGAACAGCTCCGGCGCGGCCACGCCGACCTGCCCACCAAACTGCACGCCCTGGGCGCCGACATCTGCGAGGTCACTCCATGACCCGGCAGCTCCAGCGAATCACCGCCACGACCGACGTCCACTCCTCCTTCGACCGAGCCACGTCGATGCTCGCCTACCTCCAAGCCGCCAGGGCCGAGAGCCTGATGGTGGACTGCGGCGACTTCTTCGAAGGCACCGGCTTCTACCGCTTCGGCCAGGGGCAGATCGAGCGCGAGGTCCTCACCAGCCTGTACGACCTGCTCGCCCCCGGAAACCATGGCTGGCCGCACTACTTCGAACCGCAGTTGCACGAAATGACCGTGTGCGCGAACGCAGCCGACGAAAGCGGCAAGCCGCTCTTCGACCGCGTACGCATCGAGCAGATCGGCGGCCGGCGAGTCGCCGTCACCGCAGTGATCAGCCCGCAAGCCTTCAGCGCGATCCCCGCCGACCAGCGCACCGGCCACCACGTCACCGACCCGGCCCAGGCCCTGCGCGAGGTGATGCTGGAGCACCATCACCGTGCCGACGCCTGGATGGTGCTGTCCCACTCGGGCTTCAACGAGGACCTGAAGCTGGCCGCTGCCTGCCCGTTCGCGGACGTCATCTTCGCCGGGCACTGCCACAGCGACGCCTACGGTCCGGTGCCCGTCGGTGACACTCTCGTCGTCAAGGGCCACGAACTCGGCGTCGGGTACGCCACTGCCGAGCCGGTTGGGGCCGGCTGGGCCGTCCGCGTAGGCACCTTCCCCAACACGTCCCTGATCCCCGAGGACCTCGCCGTACTGCAGGAGAAGATCGCCCTCGTCAGCAGCACCCTGGGGAGCCAGCTCGGCATCGTGAACGAGCCATATCGCAATGCCCTGTTGGACCGGCGCCTCCTCTTGGACGAGATCGCCACCCGCCTGCACACCGGCCTCGGAGCGGACGCGGTCATCCTCAACGAGACCGCTCTGCGCCCCGTACCGCTCGGCGATGTCCTCACCCTCGGCGACCTGCTCGCCATCGAGCCCTTCGGCAACCAGCTCGTCCACGCCTTCCTCTCCGACGATCAGTCCGAGGAGCACGCCAAGCTGCTCGCTCATCTCGTCGAACACATCGGACCCTTGGCAGTCGCGCCCACGCCCCTTCCGCCCACAGCGCGCATCGTGCTGACCACCGACTACATCGCCGACACCTATCTCGGCGGCCGCGCTCATCAAGCCGGCCTGCGTCTGGGCCAGGCGGTGCGCAGCGTCCTGGCGGCCCCGTTCGCTGACTCTGCCGACGCTCTTCAAGGGGGCGCTCAATGATCCTCACCGGGCCCGAGATCAACACGGCCGTTGCCGACGGACGCCTTCGCATCACCCCGTTCGACCCGAAGCAGACGAACCCCAACAGCTACAACGTCCGCCTGGGCGCCACCCTGCTGACGTACGCCACCAAGGTCATCGACGCCCACCACGCCAACCCCACGCACACGATCCGAATCGACACGGACGGATTCGTCCTCCAGCCCGGCGAGCTGTACCTCGGCCACACCGTCGAGGAGGTCGGCTCGGACCTCTTCATCCCACTGCTCTTCGGCCGCTCCTCGGTCGGACGACTGGGGTTATTCGTCGAGATCACCGCCCCTATCGGTGACATCGGCTTCCACGGCCAGTGGACTTTGATGCTGTCCCCCATCCGCCCTCTGCGGGTGTACGCGGGCATGAAGATCGGGCAGATCATGTTCTTCGTCTCCACTGGGGACGTCGACCTGTACCGAGGCAAGTACCAGGGCGCCGCCGGCCCCCAGCCTTCCCGCTACTGGCGGGATGCGGCACACGTGCAGGCGGGCGCCTCGTGATCCTCACCGGCTCCGCCATTGCCGCCGCCGTCAGCGCAGGCGAGATCACCATCGCGCCCTACGACCCGGCACGCCTGTCCCCCAATGCCTACGACTGGCGACTGGGCGACACGATCCGCATCTGCGACGGCGACCTGGACGCCGCCGCCCCCACCGCCTTCACCGAACTGGCCATCCCTGCCTCCGGATTGGTCCTGCAGCCCGGCGTGCTCTACCTCGGCGTCACGCTGGAGAGGACCGGCTCGGAAACGTATGCCCAACTCCTCAACGGCAACCGCACCATCGGCGCCCTCGGCATATGGGTCCACGTCTCCGCGCCACTCGGCCACCAGGGCCACGCGATCCACTGGACCTTGGAGATCCGCGCTGCCAAGCCCGCCCGCGTCTATCCGGGAATGACCTTCGGCAAGCTCGTCTTCCTCACCACCCTCGGCACCCCGGCCAGCTACCAGCAACAGCGCGCCAAGTACGCCGCCACGCACGGCATCGACATCTCCCGCCTGTACGAAGAGATCCCCCAAGGAGCGCTGTGAGCCCCCTCGTCCGCCCTGCCGCGGGGCCGCTGGCCGCCACCTTCCTCGACCTCCCAGCCGGAAGCCCCGGCGGCAGCGTCGAACTCTTCCTCGACCTGTACACCGGCGACAAGCCCCTCATCCCCGCACGGGCCTTCATGCTGGCCCCCCCCCCCCCCAAACCCCACCTCCCCCCCCAGATCGACCTCCCCACCGTCGTCGGCAAGTG
>NZ_LGDG01000238.1 GCF_001279775.1 Streptomyces sp. MMG1533
AGACGCCGACCTCGGCCAGTACGGACGCGTCCGCCTGCGACACCCGCAGCCGGTCCCGCACAGCCACCCCGCCCGGGCCGGGCACCACGAACGACGCCGCCAACTCCCGCAACCCGCCCACCCGTTCACCCCCATCGGCCGAAGTTTCCCGTCACCGCAGTCAACGAGCAGCCTCCGCAAAGGTCACCCATTCGACCCAAGAACTCCCGTTCCCCCGAAGACCGAAGGGCCACAAACACACCCCAGGCCGGAGCAGACCCTCCTGAAGCGCGGCGGAACAAACCACATCCAGCCCCGGGCACTCACTCACGCTCACCAAAAGTCACTCATGCGCAGTCAACCGGCAGCAGTTCCCAACCCCAAGACCATCGTGTTCTTCGCCGCCGTGCTGCCGCAGTTCGTCGACCGCGGTCAGGGGCACGTCGTGGCGCAGATGCTGGTGCTCGGCCTGGTCTTCAACCTCATCGCGGTGGCTTGCGACACCGCGTGGGGACTGGTGGCGGCGACCGCGCGGAACTGGTTCGCGCGCTCGCCGCAGCGGCTCTCCCTGGTGGGCGGGGCCGGCGGGCTCACCATGATCGGGCTGGGCGTGACGGTGGCCGTGACCGGCCGCAAGGACTGACCGACGCCGACCCGTCACACCTTCAGCCGGTCGTACGCCACCCCCGTCAGCTCCTCCGAGGCGGCCCAAAGCCGCTCCCCCGCCCTGTCGTTGAGGGTCCACGGTGCTCGCCAGGACGGGGCGGGTGACCCTCGCCAGCCGGCGAGGGAGGGCCCGGTGAAGGAGTCGGGGGGGACCTCGGGCGCGGTCGCGGCGTAGAGCGTGGGGAGGGCACCCGCCTCGGCGGACTGGGCGAAGATGCGGTTGCCGATCTCCATGAACCGCTCCACGGCCTTGCGGCCGGACATCCGGGGCCCCTCGGTCTGGAGGTTGGTGGCGGCGTACCCGGGGTGCGCCGCCGCCGCGACGACGTCCGAGCCGTGGGCCGCCAGCCTGCGCGCCAGTTCGTGCGTGAAGAGCAGGTTGGCGGTCTTGGAGCGGGCGTAGGCGGTCCAACGCCGGTACCTGCGCTCGCTGTTGAGGTCCGTGATGTCGATGTTGGCCACCGAGTGCATCGTGCTGGAGACGGTCACGACGCGCGCGCCGGGCGTGGCGAGCAGCGTGGGCAGCAGCAGCCCGGTGAGCGCGAAGTGCCCGAGGTGGTTGACGCCGAACTGCGTCTCGAACCCGTCCGCGGTCGTCCCGTACGGCAGCGCCATCACGCCCGCGTTGTTGACGAGCAGGTCGAGCCGGTCGTAGGAGAAGCCGGCCGCGAACCGCCGTACGGAGGCGAGGTCCCCGAGGTCGAGCCGCGCGAACCCCACCTCCGCGTCCGGCACTTCGGTGGCCATCCGGTCCTCGGCCTCGGTGCCGCGGGCCTCGCTCCGGCACGCGAGCACCACCCGGGCGCCCCGCCGCGCCAGCTCTCGCGCGGTGACGTATCCGAGGCCGCTGTTGGCGCCGGTGACGACGGCGACACGGCCGTGCTGATCGGGGATGTCCTTCGCGGTCCAGCCGGCCATGGCCGACCTCCCTCCGGTGACGGGGTCGGACTCAGCCTACGAGCGGGGGGCGCTCCAGGTAATCGTCCGGGAGGGGCCGGGTGTCCAGGTAGAACCACTCGGCGCCGGGGCCGGGCATGACGTCGGGAGCGGACACTTCCGCCTCGGCCTCGGCGGGCACCGGCTTCGCCGGCCCCGGCATCAGCAGCTCCACCCTTACGCCGTTCCCCCGTTGCTGGGCCGTGAACTCCTCCACCTGGTTGCGGCAGGCGTGATCCAGATGGGTCACACCGGTCAGGTCGAGGCGGATACGGGGCCTGCCCGAGGCCGCCGCGGCCTCCAGCGCCTCGATGACCTTCGGCAGTCGCAGGAAGGTCGCGTTGCCGGCCATGACGACCTTGGCGGTGTCCTCCTCGACGTGCTGGCGGATCACGGTCTGCGACATCCTGAGCGCGGCAAGGACGATCCCGGCGGCGAGCCCGACGAGCACGCCTTCGAGCAGCGCGGTCGCCACGATGACCAGGGTGGTCAGGGTCATCACCGCGAACTCGCCCCGGTCCTGGCGCCACATCTTCGGGAACTCCTCCGGTGCGAACAGCTTCCAGCCGCTGTGCACCAGCACCCCGGCGAGCACCGAGATCGGGATCAGGGCCAGCACCTGCGGCAGCAGCAGCGCGAAGGCGAGCAGCCACAACCCGTGCAGGGTCCGGGAGAGCCGCGTCTTCGCGCCCGCCTGGACGTTCGCCGAACTCCGGGCGACCACCGCCGTGATGGGCAGGGCCCCGAGCACGCCCGCGATCGTGTTCCCGGCGCCCTGGGCGATGAGTTCGGTGTTGTAGCGGGTGCGCGGACCGCTGTGCATACGGTCCACCGCGGCCGCCGTGAACAGGCTCTCCGCGGAGGCGATGACCGTGAAGGTGAGGATGGACGTGATGATGGCCGCGTCGGCGAGCCCCGCGAACTGCTCCCCGCCGGGCACGCTCACCGCGGCGAGCAGATTGCCGACCTGGAGCGTCTTCACGTCCACGCCGGGCAGCGCGGCGACCGCGATGCCGATGCCCACGGCGACCAGGGCTGCCGGGACCTTCCTGACCGGCCCCGGCACCTTCTTCCACACGAAACTCAGCACGACGGTGACGACACCGAGCAGCGTGGCGATCATCGCCTGCCGGTCGGTGAGGATGTCGGCGAACAGCCCCGGGATCCCGGCCATGTTCTCGATCGGTGTGCCGGGTGCCTTCGAGTCGGCCATCGGATACGCCTGGCTGAACATCAGCGGCAGCCCGATGCCGGCCAGCATGCCCTGGACGACGGCCAGGGAGATCGCCTGGAACATCCGGCCCAGCCGTACGACACCGAGGACGATCTGCAGGATCCCGGAACCCAGCACGATCACGCCCAGCATGGCCACCCCGTGCTCGGCGACGGTCTCCGCGACCAGCGCGGCCAGGCCCGCGGCGGGCCCGCTGACCTGGAGCGTGCTGCCCCGCACCGCGCCGACGACCAGCCCGCCGATCACTCCGGAGATGATTCCGAGCTCGGCCGGCACACCGGAGGCGACGGCGACGCCGATGCACAGCGGGAGGGCGACGAGGAAGACGACGAGGGAGGCGGTGATCTCGGTGCCGAGGTCGGCTTTCGGGCCGGTGGGCTTGGGGGCTGTGCCCTTCGGGCCGGTGCCGCCGGAGCCGTTGCTCCTGGGGCCGTTGTCCCCGGAACCGGCGCTCCTGGGGCCGTTGTGCGTGGAGCCGTCGTCCTTGGGGCCGTTGTGCATGGATCCGTCGCGCCTGGGGCCGTTGGGCATGGATCCGCCGTGCCCGGAGCCGTTTCCCGGGCCCGATGCCGGGCGCGTCCTGAAGGCGGCGCCCCGCCCCCGCGCATGCGCCCCGCTCATCCGGCGTGCACCCGGAAACGCCCGTCCTCGTCGAGCTCGTACACCCGCCCGGTGTCGATCTCGTAGTACCAGCCGTGCAGTCGCAGCCGGCCCGTGTCGAGCCGCTGCCGTACCGCCGGGTGGCTCCGCAGCGCGGCGAGCTGGTTGACGACGTTGCGCTGTGCCACGTCGGACAGCGACGGATCGTCGGAGGCGTCGGCGAGCGTCGGAGCCAGCTCCGGGCGGGCCACCTCCAACCAGGCCCCCACGCCCGGCAGCGCGGCCAGGTCGTCGCCGGACTTCAGCGCGCCCATCGCCCCGCAGTGTGAGTGACCGCACACCACGGCGTCCTGAACCCCGAGGACCTCCAGTGCGTACTCGATGGTGGCCGCCTCTCCGCCGGCACCGGGCCGCCCGTACGAGGGCACGATATTGCCCGCGTTCCGCAGCTCGAATATCTCTCCGGGCCGGGCGCCCGTGATGAGCGCGGGTATCACCCGCGAGTCCGAGCAGGTAATGAAGAGGGCCTCGGGATATTGCCCCTCGGCCAGTTTCCGGTATTCGTCGTGCTCGAATTCGACCCGCTGTGTGAACGTGCGGGCGCGGTCCAGCAGTGCCTTCAACGACGCCTCCTCGATGGGAAGTTCGGGCAGGTCATCACACCGTAGAAGGACGCGGGCCAGCGGAAGGTTAAGTAACGGCCAGAGCCCGGACAGGAATTGAACATTTCTTGTCGGACTCCGTGCAAGCGCTGTCATCTTGTAACGTGTCGACTCCAGGGAGCGAAAAACGAATGGGCTCCTGGATTCACGCCGATCAATGGTTCACGGTTCACGGAGAGACGGGACGCATGGGCCTACGAGTACTGCTCATCGAGGACGACGAGACGATCGCCGAACCGCTCACCGAGGGTCTCGGCCACTTCGGACTGACGGTCGACCACGTCGCCACCGGCACGGACGGCCTGAGAGGTCCGTACGGCGATGTCGTCCTGCTCGACCTCGGGCTGCCGGACATGGACGGCATCGACGTCTGCCGCGGGATCCGGCAGGTCTCCGACGTCCCCATCGTCATCCTCAGCGCCCGCGGCGAGGAGGCGGACCGCGTGCTGGGCCTGGAGCTGGGCGCCGACGACTATCTGGCGAAGCCGTTCAGCATCCGGGAGTTGGTGGCCCGGGTGCGGGCGGTGACACGACGGACGCAGCGGACTCAGCTTCCGCAGGCGGTGGTCGAGGCGGTGCCGGTGCCGCCGTACGACCGCGCGCCGGTCCCGTCGTACGACCGCGCACCGACACCCTCCTACGACCGTGCACCGGCACCCTCGTACGAACGTGCGCCGGAACCCTCTTACGACACCCCGCCGCCACCGCCGCCACCGCCGCCGTACGAACAACCCGTCTCGGCCGCGGCCCCCTCCCACGAACCCGGCCCGCTCGTCGTCGACCGCCGCACCCGCCAGGTCTGGGTGGGTGAGGCCCGAGTAGCCCTCACCCCGAAGGAGTTCGAGCTGCTCGCGCTGCTCACCGAGGACCCGGGCGCCGTCTACTCCCGGCAGCAGATCCTCGACCGGGTCTGGGATCCGCACTACGAGGGCCCGACCAAGACCCTCGACGTCCATGTCGCCGCGCTGCGAAGGAAGTTGGGCCACCCGGCGTGGATCCAGACACTGCGCGGCGTCGGCTTCCGGCTGGCGGTGCACGGGGAGCCGAACGAACAGCAGCAGGGCCCGACATGACCCGCCGCCTCCTGTTCAGCTATCTCACGCTCGCCGCGCTCGTCCTGCTCTGCCTGGAGATACCGCTCGGCTTCGTATATTCGCGGGGCGAGCGGGAGCAGGTGGTCAACGCGGCGAAGGACGAGGCCGAGTCGGTCTCCGCGTACGCCGCACTGTCCCTCGCCACCGGCCGGGCCGAGCAGGATCTGCCCGCCCGGGTGTCCCACTGCGCCGAGCGCATCGGCGGAAAGGTGGTGGTCGTCGACGACACGGGCGCACCGCTCGCCACTTCCCACCCCCTCACGCCCGCCACGTCCCGCGCGCTGATGTCCCGGCCGGGCATCGCGGCCGCCCTGCACGGCACCTCCACGGCGGACGTCCGCACCTCCACCATCGGCGGGGTGGAGTACCTGTCGGTCGCCGCGCCCGTGGGTCAGGGCGTACGACCCGAGGGTGCCGTATGGCTCACGGTCCCGACCCGGATGGTGCACGAACGCGTCCACCACGTATGGCTGTTGCTCGCCCTCGGCGGACTCGGCGTGCTCACCGCGGTCACCTTCGTCGGCTTCGCGATCGCCCGCTGGACCGGCCGGCCCATCCGCGAACTGGAGCGCGCGACGCACGAGTTGGCGGACGGAGGGCGCGCCGAGCCGGTGACCGTCACCAAGGGGCCGCCCGAAGTCCGCAGTCTCGCCGCGGCGTTCAACCGTACGGCGGCCCGCCTCGCCCATCTCCTCGACTCCCAGCACGCGTTCGCCGGGGAAGCCTCGCACCAGCTCAAGACCCCCCTCGCCGCCCTGCGCCTCCGCCTGGAGAACCTGGAACCGAACGTCACCGCCCGCGGCCGGGGCAGCCTCACCGCCGCCGTGACCGAGACGGACCGCCTCTCCCGCATGGTCGAAGGCCTGCTCGCGATGGCGCGACTGGAGGAACACGCGGCCACCCCCGGCCCGGTCGACGTCGGCGCGGTCTGCGCGGAACGCCACCACACCTGGGCGCCCCTGTTCGGCCGGCAGAACGTGTCCCTGGTCCTGTTCGCGGGCAGCGTGGGTCCGGTCCTGGCACTGCCGGGCTCCGTCGAACAGATCCTGGACAACCTCCTCTCCAACGCCCTGCGGGCCTCCCCGCCCGCCACCACCGTCACCATCGAACTCCGCCTCCACGTCCCGCCGCGCCGCGCGCTGCGCGACGCCCGCCCCTGCTGGGTCGACCTCCACATCACCGACGAGGGCCCCGGCATGACGGCCGACCAACGCACCCGCGCCTTCGACCGCTTCTGGCGCGCACCGGGCGCCCCCAAGGGCGGTACGGGCCTCGGCCTCGCCCTCGTCCAACGGCTCGCCCACGCGAGCGGCGGCGAGGCGAGCCTGCGCGCGGCGGCGACGGGCGGGCTGGACGCGGTGGTGCGGCTGCCGTCGGCGGAACCCGTGCCCGGCCATGCACCGGGCAGTGCCACCCAGCGAGGCAGAGAGCTGCTGGCACTGCACGTTGCTGGTCATGTACAGCGCGCCCCCGCTTCACAGCCCGTCCACAGGGACGTCCATCCCGCGCCCCTAGGGTCACGACACACATTGGAGCAAGCGTGGAACGTCGTACCGTTCCTACAGACTGAGCGGGAGTGAGTCCTGTTGCCAGGACTCCTGCTCAGCCGGATGCTCCGAACGGTGTTGGGCACCCTGGTCGCCCGCTTTCACTCCACGACCCGGCGGCGCGCATCGGGTGCGTGGTCCGGGAAGGTGGGGGCGGGTTTCCTCGCGCCGTCGGGTTTCCGGTCGGGTACTGCCGGATCCGTGGCTGGCGTTCGGGGTCGATTCACTCATCGAGGCGATGCCCGCGAGGATGCAGGCGTCGGACGGGGGAATCACGTTCGCGGCGGACGGACGGGTGAGCGTCGGGGCGGACTTCCGGGCGCTGGACGCGGCCTGGACCGAGGGCATCGTGGCAATGGCCCGTGCCGGCGCCAGGGTCGTCGTCGATGACGTCTTCCTCGGCGGAGCGGCGTCCCAGCAGCGGTGGCAGAAGGCTCTTGGCGGACTGGACGTGCTGTGGGTCGGCGTCAGGTGTGAGAGTGCGGTCGCCGCGGGCCGTGAGGTCGCACGGGGAGACCGGATCCAGGGAATGGCCGCGTCGCAGGCTGATGTGGTTCACCAAGGGGTGGCCTACGACCTGGAGGTCGACACGACGCACACCGAGTCCCTGGTGTGCGCACGCACCATCGCCGCCCATGTCAGCTCAGGCGAATGAGCCCTTCGACGGCGCCCAGACGCATCTGCGGGCCGGGGTCGAGGGCCTCGGTGGTCGTCAGCAGGATCACTCGCGCCTCGGGGTGTTCGGGAAGGTAGAGGTCGTCTTCGCCGTCGTCACCAGGAATCGGGTTGGGCTGGATCGCGATTTCCCCGTCGAGGCTGTCGGCCAAGTGATAGACGCCCCTGTAGTCGCTCTCACGCTTGGTGAAAACCAGCCCGAGGCGGTCACTGACGAGCCGGACCAGCTCGTCGGCGGTGTGGGTGCTGGTTCCGTAGGTGTGATGGTCGGTCATCGTGCGCCAGACCCTATGCCGCAAGTGCCGCGACGCCACCCGCGCACAAGCAATGGCAAGAGGGCGGCACCCCCCGCACAGGGTGCCGCCCTCTCCTCGTGGTCCGGAACCGCCGCCCATCGGTGAGGGTCGGTCGGGGACGGCCGGCGGTTCCGGCGTTCAGGGGCCGTCAGGCAGTGGCGTGAGGCCCGTGGCCGTGCGGCCTAGCGGTGGTCGCTCCCCGCCGACTGCGAGGCCGCGCGCCCCGCCTCCAGCCTCGCCACCGGAATCCGGAACGGCGAGCAGGAGACGTAGTCCAGTCCGACCTCGTGGAAGAAGTGGACGGACTCGGGGTCGCCGCCGTGTTCGCCGCAGACGCCGAGCTTCAGGTCGGGGCGAGTCGCGCGGCCGGCCTCCGCGGCCAGCTTCACCAGGGAACCCACACCGTCCCTGTCGATCGTCTCGAAGGGGGAGACACCGAAGATGCCCTTCTCCAGGTACGCCGTGAAGAAGCTCGCCTCCACGTCGTCCCGGCTGAAGCCCCACACCGTCTGGGTCAGGTCGTTCGTGCCGAAGGAGAAGAACTCCGCCGCCTCCGCGATCTGACCGGCGGTCAGGGCGGCGCGCGGCAGCTCGATCATCGTGCCGATCGCGAGCTTCAGCTCCGTGCCCGTCGCCGCCTGGACCTCCGCGATGACCTGGTCGGCCTCCTCGCGGACGATCTCCAGCTCCTGGACCGTGCCCACCAGCGGGATCATGATCTCCGCGCGCGGGTCGCCCTTCGCGGCCTTGCGCTCGGCCGCGGCCTCCGCGATCGCCCGTACCTGCATGGTGAAGAGACCCGGAATCACCAGGCCCAGACGCACACCCCGCAGACCCAGCATCGGGTTCTGCTCGTGCAGCCGGTGGACGGCCTGGAGCAGGCGCAGTTCGTTCTCGTGGGGCTCCTGACGGGACTCGGCCAGCGCCACTCGGACCGACAGCTCGGTGATGTCCGGGAGGAACTCGTGCAGCGGCGGGTCGAGGAGGCGGATCGTCACCGGGAGACCGTCCATCGCCGAGAACAGCTCCACGAAGTCCTTCTTCTGCAGCGGGAGCAGCTGCTTCAGCGACTCCTCGCGCTCGGCCTCCGTGTCGGCCAGGATGAGCCTCTCGACCAGCTCACGGCGGTCACCGAGGAACATGTGCTCCGTACGGCACAGACCGATGCCCTGGGCGCCGAAGCGACGGGCGCGCAGCGCGTCCTCGGCGTTGTCCGCGTTGGCACGCACCCTCAGGCGGCGCTTGCGGTCGGCGAACGCCATGATCCGGTGCACCGCCTCGACCAGTTCGTCGGCATCGTTGGCGCCCGCGTGCATCCGCCCCTCGAAGTACTCCACGACGGGAGAAGGCACGACCGGGACCTCGCCCAGGTACACCTTGCCGCTCGACCCGTCGATCGAGATCAGGTCGCCTTCCTCCACCACATGACCACCCGGCACCGTCATCCGGCGCCGCTTGGTGTCGACCTCGAGCTCCTCCGCGCCGCACACACAGGTCTTGCCCATGCCGCGCGCCACGACCGCCGCGTGGGACGTCTTGCCACCGCGCGAGGTCAGGATCCCCTCCGCCGCGATCATGCCGTCCAGGTCGTCCGGGTTGGTCTCGCGGCGGACCAGGATGACCTTCTCGCCCGAACGCGACCACTTCACCGCGGTGTACGAGTCGAAGACCGCCTTGCCGACCGCGGCACCCGGCGACGCGGCAATGCCCCGGCCGACCTTCTCCACCTTCGCGTCCTCGTCGAAGCGCGGGAACATCAGCTGGGCGAGCTGGGCGCCCGTCACTCGCTGGAGCGCCTCGGCCTCGTCGATCAGGCCCTGGTCCACCAGCTGCGTCGCGATACGGAACGCCGCTCCCGCCGTCCGCTTGCCCACGCGCGTCTGGAGCATCCACAGCTGACCGCGCTCGATGGTGAACTCGATGTCGCAGAGGTCCCGGTAGTGGTTCTCCAGCGTCGCCATGATCTGCATCAGCTGGTCGTAGGACTTCTTGTCGATCGTCTCCAGCTCCGCCAGCGGGACGGTGTTGCGGATGCCCGCGACCACGTCCTCGCCCTGGGCGTTCTGCAGGTAGTCGCCGTATACGCCCTGGTGGCCCGAGGCGGGGTCACGGGTGAAGGCGACGCCCGTGCCCGAGTCCGGGCCCAGGTTGCCGAACACCATCGAGCAGACGTTCACCGCGGTGCCCAGATCGCCGGGGATGCGCTCCTGGCGGCGGTAGAGCTTGGCGCGGTCGGTGTTCCAGGAGTCGAAGACCGCGTGGATGGCGAGGTCCATCTGCTCGCGCGGGTTCTGGGGGAAGTCCCGGCCGGCCTCGGCCTTGACGATCTTCTTGAAGCGGGTGACCAGCTTCTTCAGATCCGCGGCCTCCAGCTCGGTGTCGACCGTGACCTTCTTGGCGGTCTTCGCGGCCTCCAGCGCGTCCTCGAAGAGTTCGCCCTCGACGCCGAGGACGGTCTTGCCGAACATCTGGATGAGGCGGCGGTAGGAGTCCCAGGCGAAGCGCTCGTCGCCGGCCTGCTTGGCCAGGCCCTGGACCGACTTGTCGGACAGACCGATGTTCAGGACCGTGTCCATCATTCCGGGCATGGAGAACTTCGCTCCGGAGCGGACCGAGACCAGCAGAGGGTTGTCGGGCTGGCCGAGCTTCTTGCCCATGCGCTGCTCCAGCGCGTCGAGGTGCGCACTCACCTCGTCACGCAGTGCCGCCGGCTCGTCGCCGCTGTCGAGGTAGACCTTGCAGGCCTCGGTGGTGATCGTGAAGCCCGGAGGCACCGGGAGACCCAGGTTGGTCATCTCGGCGAGGTTCGCGCCCTTGCCGCCGAGGAGGTCCTTGAGCTCCTTGTTGCCCTCGGTGAAGTCGTAAACGAACTTCACGCCCTCAACGCTGGTGCCGTGCTCAGCTACCTGGGGATCTTTGTTTTCCGACACGGGTCTCGACTCCTCGAGGACGCGGTGGCTGCCCTGACGGCCAGGAACATACCCAGATCGAAGGCGCCTGGGTACGTCCACTTGCGCGTCATGC
The DNA here is from genome assembly GCF_001279775.1 of Streptomyces sp. MMG1533. Classification (GTDB taxonomy): domain Bacteria; phylum Actinomycetota; class Actinomycetes; order Streptomycetales; family Streptomycetaceae; genus Streptomyces. The sequence continues at coordinate 10,714 of NZ_LGDG01000238.1, forward strand.
TCCTGTAACCACTCGTCCGCCACCGGATCGAAAGTCAAAGCTTGGCAAGCGGAGACGGGCTGATGTTTTCACTTCTTGAACGCAGGAGCGCTCACTCTCCCGGAATTCTGCTCATATGAGCGATGGCGAGCCCGTCTGTTTTCGATCGATGAACGATCAAGGGGTGGCACTGAGTGCCACCCCTTGGAGAAGTGCAGTCGGTCAAGATCCGCTCATCTGAGCGCAAGCCTTATCAAGGGTGGCGATAATCACGCTGTCACAGGCGCCGGAATTTCACCATGCGGACGCGTATCCCGACGGAAACAACACCGAAAACAACGTGGTCACACCCCCGGTCCCCCCCCAGTCACACCCCCGGTCACCCCCCAGTCACACCCCCAGTCACACGCCCCGGTCACACCCCCAGCGTGACCAGCCGTTCCTCCACCCGCTCCGGCGCGTACAGGTACTCCACGACCATCGCCCCCGCCCCCACCAGCCCCGCCCGCTCCCCGAGCCGCGAGGTGACGACGTCCAGATGAGCGGTGGAGCGCGGCAGCGCCCGCTGGTACAGCAGCTCCCGTACGCCCGTGAGGAAGGGAGTTCCGGCCAAATCCCCCGCGATCATCAGAACTCCGGGGTTGAGAAGGGTGACGACCGTCGCCAGGACGTCTCCGACCTGCCGTCCCGCGTCTCGCGCGAGCGCCGCCGCCTCCGGGTGCCCGGAGGCCAGCAGATCCCGCACGTCCGAGCCGGACGCGGCCGGCACTCCGGCCTCCGCCAGCCGTCGCGCGACGGCGCCACCGCTGGCGACGGCGGCGAGACAGCCGTACGAGCCGCACCGGCACAGTGCGTCCGCGCCCGCCGGGACCCGGATGTGGCCGAGGTCGCCCGCGCCTCCGTCGATGCCCCGGTACACCGAGCCGTCGACCACGACTCCCGCGCCGATGCCCGTCGACACCTTCACCAGCACGAAGGCCGAGCAGTCTGCGTATGCCGTGCGCTGTTCGCCGTACGCCATGAGGTTCGCGTCGTTGTCGACCAGTACGGGTACCGGTCCGGATCCCGTGTGCTCGAAGAAGGCCCTCGCCAGGCGGCCTCTTATGTCGTAGCCGTCCCAGCCCGGCATGATCGGCGGCTGTACGACGCGGCCGCTGTCGGTGTCGACCGGGCCGGGCACCGCGAGGCCGATGCCGCAGACCTCGCCGGCCCGGTGGCCGGCCTTCTCCAGGAGCTCGGCGAACCAGCGGCCGAGTTCGCCGAGTACGACGTCGGGGCCGTCCTCGATGACCAGGACGCCCGAGTGCTCGGCGAGGATCTCGCCGGTGAGGGAGAGTACGGCGGCCCGCGCGTGGCGGGTGTCCAGGTCGGCGGAGAGGACGACGGCGTGGGCGTCGTCGAATTCGAGGGTGATGGAGGGGCGGCCGCCGAGAGGTGAGTCGACCGGGCCGCCGGCGCCCTCGCGCAACCAGCCCGCGCGGAAGAGACGGTCGAGGCGCTGGCCGACGGTGGCGCGGGAGAGTCCGGTGGCCTGTTGCAGGGCGCCACGGGTGGTGGCGCGGCCACTGCGCACCAGTTCGAGCAGATCTCCGGCGCTCGCCTGACTTCCCGTCCTGCCGGTCCTGCCGGGTCGTCCGGTCATGCACACCCCCTTGTGTTTCTCAAGCTTGCATTACATATTGAGTTTTGCGTGTTAAATAGACGTAACCCTACGGTAGCCACTGCCGAACTGGTCGGCAGTACGTCTTCGGGGAGCCTTGAGTGGATCGCGCAACGCAGCTCACCGCCCGTAACACCGGGCACTCGACCCCCCTACGCACCATTTCCTCACCACCCTTTTCCGGACACGGTGAGATCGCGGGAGCCGAGGCCGTTGCATACGATCCGGCGGTCACGACACATTCGGCGTCCACGTCACATTCCCTGCACGTCAGGGCCGCCCGCGTCCTGGAAGACAACTGGACCGGCGCCTCGACGGTGCCCTCGCACGGTCTGTACCCGCACCAGTGGTCCTGGGACTCGGCGTTCATCGCGATCGGCCTGCGCCACCTGTCGCCGCTCCGGGCGCAGACGGAGCTGGAGACGCTGCTCGACGCGCAGTGGGGCGACGGCCGGATCCCGCACATCGTCTTCAACCCCTCCGTCCCCCTCGACGCGTACTTCCCGAGCCCCGACTTCTGGCGCTCCTCGACCGCGGGGCGCGCTGCGGGCGCCCCGCGCACCGTACAGACCTCGGGCATCGTGCAGCCACCGGTGCACGCGCTGGCCGCCTGGCTGGTGCACCGCGCCGACCCGGGGCTGTCGCGGGCGCGCGGCTTCCTCGCCCGGGTGTATCCGCGGCTGGCGGCCTGGCACCGGTATCTGCTGCACCGGCGGGACCTGGGCGGGGGGTCGCTGGCGTCCGTCGTGCACCCCTGGGAACAGGGTATGGACAACAGCCCCTGCTGGGACGCCCCGTTGAGCAGGATCACACCGGCTCCGGCGCGCTCCTTCCGCCGTGCCGACCTGGACCACGGGGCGGCGGAGGACCGGCCGACGGATCTGGACTACGGACGGTATGTGCGGCTGGCGACGGACTACCGGGACGCCGGATACGCCGACGGCGCCGGTGACTTCGCGGTGGAGGACCCGGCGTTCAACGCCCTGCTCATCGCCTCCGAGCACGCCCTCGCGCGGATCGCGGAGGAACTCGGGGCCGCGGGGACGGCCCGGCACGCGCGTGCCGAGCGGCTGACCGCGGCGCTGGTCGAGCGGCTGTGGGACCCGGCGGAGGGGATGTTCTTCTGCCGGGACGTGCGGGGCGGGGACCTGATCCGCGAGCGCAGTGTCTCCGGGATCGTTCCGCTGCTGCTGCCCGGCCTGCCCCGGGAGACCACGGACGCGCTCGTCCGCACGCTGGGCGGGGCGCACTTCGGGCTGGGTGACTCGACGCGCCTGGTCCCGAGCTACGACCTGCTCGGCGAGGCCTTCGACCCGCACCGCTACTGGCGCGGCCCGGCCTGGTTCAACACCGCCTGGCTGGTGGAGCGCGGGCTGCGCACGCACGGCGAGCAGGGGCGGGCCGACGCGCTGCGCCAGGCCGTCCTGGACATCGCCGGCACGTCCGACTTCGCGGAGTACGTGGACCCGTACACCGGCGATGCCTGCGGGGCGACCGGCTTCAGCTGGACCGCCGCGCTCACGCTCGACCTGCTGCACACAGGCCCGGGAGACGACGCGTCCCCCACGGGCATCCGGACGTTCGAGATGAGTGACAAGGGAGGGGACCGGGGATGACGGACCGGCATCATCTGCTCGTGCACGGCGGGACGTTCGCCGCTGTGGGCGACGGTGGGGACATCAGTGGCGTTCGGGGCGGCAGCTCCCCGGACGGGTTATTCGTACGCGACGCCCGGCATCTGAGCCGGTGGCAGCTCACCGTCGACGGTGCCGTGCCGGAGGCCCTGTCGCCGGTCGCCGACGGGGACACCGCCCGGTGTGTGCTGGTGCCGCGGGGCGGACGCCAGGAGCCGCCCGCGTACACCCTGTTCCGTGAACAGGCCGTGGGCGACGGCTCGTTCGTCGAGTCCCTGCGCGTGACCAGCAACCGTCCGGTGCCGACGACGGTCCGGCTCGCGGTCACCGCGGACGCCGACTTCACCGACCAGTTCGAACTGCGCTCGGACCACCGCACGTACGCGAAAACAGGAGCGACCCGCTCTCGCCAAATCCTCGACGACGGCGTGGAGTTCGGCTACCAGCGCGGTGAGTGGCGGTCCTGTACGACCGTGACGACCGAGCCCGCCCCGGACGGCGTCGAGGAGACCGGCACCGGCGCCCGTCGCCTCGTCTGGACCTTCGATCTGGAGCCGCACGGCACGGCGGAGCTGATGCTGCGCGTGATGGCACGGCCGCACGGGGACAAGCGGGCACTGCGGGTACCACGCTCCCCGGCCGCGCTGAACGACCAACTCCTCGCACTGGAGGGCGAGTTCGTGGAAGGCGTGGCCTTCCCGACCGGCTGGCCCGAGCTGGCCGCGGCCTGTGCGCGCGGGCTCGCCGACCTCGCCGCGCTCCAGGTGCCGGCGACCGGGCCGGACGGCGAGGAACTGCGCGTACCGGCGGCGGGCGCCCCCTGGTTCCTGACCCTGTTGGGCCGGGACGCCCTGCTGACCTCGCTGTTCGCGCTGCCCTACCGGCCCCGGCCGGCCGCCGCCACCCTGCTGGCGCTGGCCGCGGCCCAGGCGACGGAGACCGGCCCGGAGTCGGTCTCCCAGCCCGGCAAGATCGTGCACGAGGTGCGGCACGGCGAGCTGGCGCACTTCGGGCAGGTGCCGTACGGCCGTTACTACGGCTCGGTCGACGCCACCCCGCTGTTCCTCGTGCTGCTCGGGGCGTACGTCGAGCACACCGGGGACGCGGATCTGGCCCGGCGTCTGGAGCCCAACGTCCGGGCGGCGATCGGCTGGATGCTGGACCACGGCGGGCTGACCTCGCGCGGCTACCTGGTCTACCGCGCCGACCAGGGCGGCCTCGCCAACCAGAACTGGAAGGACTCCCCCGGCGCCATCTGCTCGGCCGACGGCACCCGCGCAAGCGGCCCGGTGATGGCGGCGGGGGCCCAGGGGTACGCGTACGACGCGCTGCGCCGCACCGCCTGGCTGGCGCGCACGGCGTGGGACGACCAGGTCTACGCGGCCCTGCTGGAGCAGGCCGCCGCCGACCTGCGCGACCGCTTCCAGCGCGACTTCTGGATGCCGGAGCACTCCTTCCCCGCCCTCGCGCTGGACGGCGAGGGGCGCCAGGTGGACGCGCTCGCCTCGGACGCCGGGCATCTGCTGTGGTCGGGGCTGCTGGACAAGGAGTACGGCGAGGTCGTCGGGCGGCGTCTGCTGGAACCCGACTTCTTCTCCGGCTGGGGTGTGCGCACGCTGGCCGCCGGGCAGTCGGCGTACCACCCGCTGTCGTACCACCGCGGTTCGGTGTGGCCGCACGACAACGCGCTGATCGCCCTGGGTCTGTCCCGCTACGGCCTGCACGACGAGGCCCGTACGGTCGCCCACGGCCTGGTCGACGCGGCGACGGCGACCGGGCACCGGCTGCCGGAGGTCCTGGCGGGCTACGGCCGGGACACCCACGCGGAGCCGGTGCCTTACCCGCACGCGTGCGTGCGGGAGTCGCGGTCGGCCGCGGCGCCGCTGGCGCTGCTGACGGCGGTCGGCGGCGCGTAGCAAGACCGGTTGGTGAGGCGTTTGCCCGGTGTTTGCCGAGCACTGGGCAAATGGGCTGAACACCGGACGGAGGCGAACCGTACGGGAATGCGGCGGATCCGAGGCCCCACTTCGGATCCGGCGTATCACCCGTTTCGTACGGAAGGACCTCCGGGTGTCGACAGAGCTGACCGAGCCGGCCGAGGCCACGGGCGAAGCCGTACCCGACGAGGAAACGCCGGTCACGCTCAGGGGCCGCCTGGCCCACTGGCGCACCTGGCGCACCCGCCGTCCCGTCGCCGCCCGTGCCCTCTCCTGGACGGTCACCGCTCTCGCCGCGGTCCTGGTCTTCGGCGCCCTGCTGCTGCCGAACAGAGTCGGCGCGCTCGAGTACAACCGGTTCACGCGACTGCCGGTGGAGGCCATCCTCGGAGCCGTGGTGGTGCTCGTGCTGCCGCGCCGGCCGCGGGTGATCGTGGCGGCGCTGTCCGGGGTGCTCCTCGGCGCGCTGACCGTGCTCAACCTGCTCGACATGGGGTTCCTCGAGTACCTGGGCCGGGGCTTCAACCTGGTCCTCGACTGGGGGCTGTTGGACGACGCCCAGGCCTACGTCGAGGACTCGATGGGCAAGGCGACGGCCGTCGGCGCGGCGGTCGGCGCGGCCGTCCTCGTCGTGCTGCTGCTCGTCGTGACGGCGTCGGCGACGGTCCGGCTGAGCAATCTGCTGGTCAGCGACCGTCAGACCGGCACCCGGGCCACCCTGATCGCGGGCACCGTCTGGATAGCCTGCTCCGCTCTCGGCCTCCAGATCGACGGCGTGCCGATCGCCTCCGACCGGGCCGGCGGGGCACTGAAGATCCAGGCGCGGCGGGTGCAGGACACGCTCCACGACGAGGCGGCGTTCGCGAAGGAGGCCAAGGCCGACAGCTTCGGCAACACGCCCGGCAGCCAGCTGCTGCCCGACCTGCGCGGCAAGGACGTCGTCTTCACGTTCATCGAGAGCTACGGCCGCAGCGCGATCGAGGACCCGGACATCGCGCCGGGCGTCGACAAGACGCTGGACGCGAGCACCGAGGCCCTCAAGAAGGCAGGCTTCCACGCGAAGAGCGGCTGGATGACCTCGGCGACGTACGGCGGCAGCAGCTGGCTCGGCCACTCCACGACCATGTCGGGCCTGTGGATCGACAACCAGCAGCGCTACCGCACGGTCATGGCCGGCGACCACCTCAGCCTCACCAAGGCCTTCCAGAAGACCGGTGCCTGGGACACGGTCGGCGTGATGCCCGGTGTGCAGAAGGCCTGGCCGGAGCAGAGCTTCTACGGCCTCGACAAGGTCTACAACGCCTTCCAGATGGGCTACCAGGGCCCGAAGTTCAGCTGGTCGACCATGCCGGACCAGTACGCGCTGGAGGCCTTCCAGCGTCTGGTGCACGGCAAGAAGCGCGACAAGCCGCTGATGTCGGAGATCATCCTGACCTCCAGCCACCAGCCCTGGGCGCCGATCCCGAAGCTGGTCGACTGGGACGAGATCGGCGACGGCTCGGTCTTCGACCCGATCGAGAAGGCCGGCCTCGCCCCGTCGGACGTCGTCACGAACTCCGCCCGCTCCAAGCAGGAGTACGGCAAGTCCGTCCAGTACTCCGTCACCAGCCTCACCCAGTGGCTGGAGCGCTACGGCACCGACGACACCGTCCTCGTCTTCCTCGGCGACCACCAGCCCATCGCCCGGGTCAGCGGCACGAACGCCAGCCGTGACGTGCCCGTGTCGATCGTCGCGAAGGACCCGAAGGTCCTCGACAAGATCGCCTCCTGGCACTGGACGGACGGCCTGAAGCCCGCCGAGAACGCGCCGGTGTGGAAGATGAGTTCGTTCCGGGACCGCTTCCTGACGGCGTACGGGTCGACGCCCCATCCGTCCGAGGACTGAGCCCTTTCACGGGGTTCAGCCCCCGGACGTGTCCAGTTCCGCGTCCTCGCCGATCCCCGCGCAGTCGTACGGGTCCTTCAGCCAGCCGTCCGGCAGCACCACCCGGTTGTTGCCGGAGGTACGGCCGCGGGGCCCGTCGGCGCCCACGGGCCAGGGCTGGTCGAGGTCCAGCTCGTCGAGTCCGGACCGGAGTTCGGCCAGCGAGGAGGTGATCGCGAGCCGCTTCCGCATCTCGGAGCCGACCGCGAAGCCCTTCAGGTACCAGGCGACGTGCTTGCGGAAGTCGATGACCCCGCGCGCCTCGTCGCCGATCCACTCGCCGAGCAGGGTGGCGTGGCGGACCATGACGTCGGCGACCTCGCGGAGGGAGGGGCGTGCGATGTCCTCGGTACGTCCCTCGAAGGCCGCCACCAGGTCCGCGAACAGCCACGGCCGGCCGAGGCACCCGCGCCCCACGACCACTCCGTCACAGCCCGTCTCGCGCACCATCCGCAGCGCGTCCTCGGCCGACCAGATGTCGCCGTTGCCGAGCACGGGGATCTCCGGGACGTGCTCCTTGAGGCGGGCGATGGCGTCCCAGTCGGCCGTGCCGCCGTAGTGCTGGGCGGCGGTGCGGCCGTGCAGGGCGATGGAGGTGACGCCCTCCTCGACGGCGATGCGGCCGGCGTCGAGGAAGGTGATGTGGTCGTCGTCGATGCCCTTGCGCATCTTCATCGTCACCGGCAGGTCCCCGGCACCGCTGACGGCCTCGCGCAGGATCGCCCGCAGCAGGTTGCGCTTGTACGGGAGGGCGGAGCCGCCGCCCTTGCGGGTCACCTTCGGGACCGGGCAGCCGAAGTTCAGGTCGATGTGGTCGGCGAGGTCCTCCTCCGCGATCATGCGGACGGCCTTGCCGACGGTCGCCGGGTCGACGCCGTACAGCTGGATCGAGCGCGGCGTCTCGGTCGCGTCGAAGTGGATCAGCTGCATGGTCTTCTCGTTGCGCTCGACCAGCGCCCGGGTCGTGATCATCTCGCTGACGAACAGGCCCTTGCCACCGCTGAACTCCCTGCACAGGGTGCGGAAGGGCGCGTTGGTGATCCCGGCCATGGGGGCGAGGACGACCGGCGGCCGGACGGTGTGCGGGCCGATCTGCAGGGGCGGGGCGAGCGTGGGCATCCACCCATTGTCGCGTACGGCGACCTGTGCTCGAGGGATGATCCTGTAACGGTCATTAGTTAGACGCACTATCGACATCGGCGTACGCTGGAGCGCATGCCCGAGCTCAGCCACCGCCGCCGCATGCTGGTGCTCGCGATCTGCTGTATGAGCCTGCTGATCGTGAGCCTCGACAACACCGTCCTGAACGTCGCCCTGCCCTCCATGCAGAAGGAACTGCACGCGAGCACGTCGGGCCTCCAGTGGACGATCGACGCCTACACCCTGGTGCTCGCCTCGCTGCTGATGCTCGCCGGCTCCACGGCCGACCGGATCGGCCGCAAGCGGGTGTTCATGGCAGGCCTGATCGTCTTCACCCTCGGCTCGGCCCTGTGTTCCATGGCCCCCAACCTGGAGATGCTGGTCGTCTTCCGCATGGTCCAGGCGGTGGGCGGCTCGATGCTCAACCCGGTCGCCATGTCGATCATCACCAACACGTTCACGGACCCACGCGAACGGGCGCGGGCGATCGGTGCGTGGGGTGCGGTGGTCGGCATCTCCATGGCCGCCGGGCCGCTGGTCGGCGGGCTGCTCGTGGAGTCGGTCGGCTGGCGGTCGATCTTCTGGGTCAACCTGCCGGTGGGACTCGCCGCCCTGCTGCTCACCCTGCGCCACGTCCCCGAGTCCCGCGCCCCCAAGGCCCGCCGCCCCGACCCGGTCGGCCAGGTCATGGTGATCGCGCTGTTCGGTTCCCTGACGTACGCGATCATCGAGGCGCCGAACGCCGGGGTCACCGCGATCCTGCCGTTCGCCGCGCTGGCGCTGGCCGCGCTGGTCGGGCTGCTGTGGTACGAGCCCCGGCGCGACGAACCCCTCATCGACCTGCGGTTCTTCCGTTCGGCGCCGTTCAGTGGGGCCACGGTGATCGCGGTCAGCGGGTTCGCCGCGTTGGGCGGGTTCCTGTTCCTGTCGACGCTGTATCTGCAGAACGTGCGGGGGCTGGACGCGCTGCAGGCGGGGTTGTGGATGCTGCCGATGGCCGTCCCGACGTTCCTGTGCGCGCCGCTGTCCGGGCGGCTGGTCGGGTCCGTCGGGCCGCGTGTTCCGCTGGTGATCGCGGGCGTGGCGATGACGGCGAGCGGTGTGCTGTTCGCCGGGTTCGAGGCCGAGACCTCCAATGTCACGTTGTTCGTCGGGTACGTGCTGTTCGGCATCGGGTTCGGGTTCGTCAACGCGCCGATCACCAACACGGCGGTGTCGGGGATGCCGCGCAGTCAGGCGGGGGTCGCGGCGGCGGTCGCCTCCACCAGCCGACAGCTCGGCCAGACCCTCGGCGTCGCGGTGGTCGGCGCGGTCCTGGCAGCGGGCGTGAGCACCTCGTCGTACCGCGACACCTTCGTCTCCGCCGCCGTACCCGGCTGGTGGATCCTCGCCGGATGCGGACTGCTGGTCCTCGTCCTGGGCGCCGCGACCACCGGACCGCGGGCCCGACGGACCGCCGAGCGGACGGCGGAGCGGCTGGAGGCGACGGACGTCCGGGAGGCGGCGGCCGTCAGCGCCTGAGCGACGCCCATATCCCGCTCATGCCAAGGGAGTACTCTCCGCACGGGCGGGAACCGACTGGACCGCCGACGGGGATGCGGGCGGAGGTCGGGCGGGGATGATCGGGACGGTGTTCCGTACCGAGGACGTACCGGTGGAGGACAGGTTCGAGTACTGGCGGCAGCTGATGGACCGGACCATCGCGCCCAGCGACATGAGCACTGACTACGCCGCGGACTTCTGGGCGGAGCAGCGCCTGCTCGAACTGGGTCCGGTGCGCGTGTGGCCGGTCCGGGTGCTGCCGACGCGGTACCGGCGCAACGCGCGGATGGTGCGGCAGTCCGACCCCGAGGAGTACCACCTGTCGCTGGTGCTCGGCGGCGGGCTGGGCTTCGACCACGTGGGGCGGTCCGACACGTACGGCCCGCACGACCTGTGGCTGTCCGACAGCTCACGCCCGTACGACGTACAGCCCCACGGGATGCGGCCGTCGGCCGACCGGGAGCTCCCCTTCATCACCGGCGTGGGCGTGGAGTTCCCCAAGGCCCTGCTGCCCCTGCCACCGACCCGGGTCCGGGAACTGCTGAGCAGGCGGCTCTCGGCGCGGGAGGGAACGGGCGCCCTGCTGACGGATTTCCTCACCGGCCTGGACCGGCAGTCCGACTTCCTCCAGCCGTCCGACGCGCCGCGCCTCGGCGTGATCCTGGTCGACCTGCTGGCAGCGTGGCTCGCCCACACGCTGGAGGCCGAGGCCGCCCTGTCGCCGGAGACCCACCGCCGGGTCATGGTCACCCGCGTACGAGCGTTCATCCGGCAGCACCTGCACGACCCGGAGCTGCGGCCGCCCGTGATCGCCGCCGCACACCACATCTCCGTCAGCTATCTGCACCGGCTCTTCCAGGAAGAGGGGTCGGGCGAGACGGTGGCGGCCTGGATCCGCGCTCAGCGGCTGGCGGGCGCCCGCCGCGATCTGGCGAACCCCGCGCTGCGCACCACGCCGGTCCACACCATCGCCGCCCGCTGGGGCATCTCCCGCGCCTCCGACTTCACCCGTGCCTTCCGCACCGCGTACGGGATCTCGCCCACGGAATACCGGTTCCAGGCCCTGTTGGAGGGCGAGTAGACGATGACCTTCCTCGGGGTGGCGCCTCACCCTCCGGTCGCCGGTTTCCCGCACTTCGGAGAGCATCCCGAGTGCCGACGCACTACCTCGTGCGCGTGACGGCGATCGCGTGCAGCCGCTCCAGCCGTGCCCGTGACTCCTCGTCCGCCGGTGTGTACGTCACCATGCGCGGCCCGTTCTCCGGGCCCAGCCACAGGTCGGTGTGGTCGACGACGACACGGCCGACGTACCGGTTCAGGAACTCCTTGCGCTTGCCGCGGTGGGCGACGACCTCGTGTCGGTCCCAGGCCGCACAGAAGTCCGGGGACTCGGCGCGCAGCCGCTTGAGGAGGATCTTCCAGGCGGGCTCGGCGAGATGGGCGGCCATGGTGGCGCGGAAGCGGGCGGCCATCATGCGCTGGGCGTCCTCCAGGTGCACGATGGACGACTGCCACTCGGGGTGCGTGTAGGAGAGGACCATGCAGTTGCGGTCCTCGGGCGGCACCGCGTCCAGGTCGCACAGCAGCAGGCTGTAGGTGCGGTTGTAGCCGAGGATGTCGTAGCGGCTGTTCTGCACGGCGGCCGGAGCCGGTTCCAGCTGTTCCAGGACCGCACGCAGCGCCGGGGTGAGCGAGGGGCAGTCGGTGGCCGGTGCCGGGTCCACGGCTCCGGCGAGCTGGAAGAGGTGGGCGCGTTCGGTGGGGTCGAGCAGGAGTGTGCGGGCGAGGGCGTCGAGGACCTGGACGGAGACCTGGATGTCCCGGGCCTGCTCCAACCACGTGTACCAGGTCACGCCGACCGCGGAGAGCTGGGCGACCTCCTCGCGGCGCAGGCCGGGCGTGCGGCGCCGACGGCCGCGGGGCAGGCCGACCCGCTCGGGGGCGATGTGCTCGCGACGGTGACGCAGGAACGCGGCGAGTTCGTTCCGCCGGATCTCCGCGACAGCCGTTCCGGATGCCCTTCCCGACGGCGTTCCCGACGCCTTTCCCGATGCCGTCTCCTGGGCCATGGTCGTCATACCTCCAGCCTGCCGCCGCCCGCACCCGGTCCACACCCGGTTTCCAGGTGCTTCTTGTACCAGGATAAGAAGACTCTGGTACCCGTCTCGGGGCGGCCGCAGGCTCGTCATCGTGACCGAAACCACGACCACTCCACACGCCGCCACCCGCCTCTCCCCCACCCCACCGGAGCTGGGCGGGCTCGGCCTGTTCACGGTGCTGCTGGCCGCGGCGCTGCCCCTCGTCGACTTCTTCATCGTCAACGTCGCCCTTCCGACCATCGGCGCGGACCTCTCCGCGAGCGAGTCGGTCCTGGAGCTCGTCGTCTCCGGGTACGGGCTGGCGTACGCCGTCCTGCTCGTCCTCGGCGGCCGGCTCGGCGACCTCTTCGGCCGGCGCCGGCTCTTCCTCGGCGGCATGGCCGCCTTCGGCCTGACCTCGCTGGCCTGCGGGCTCGCGCCCACCGCCTGGACCCTGGTCGCGGCCCGGGTCGCGCAGGGCGCGGCCTCCGCGGCGATGCTGCCGCAGGTCCTCGCCACCATCCAGGCGGCCACCGCGGGCCCGCGCCGGGCCAGGGCGATGGGCCTGTACGGCGCGACGGCCGGCCTGTCGATGGTGGCGGGCCAGATCCTGGGCGGCGTCCTCGTCGCGGCCGACATCGCGGGCACGGGCTGGCGCTCGGTGTTCCTGGTGAACGTGCCGGTCGTCCTCGTCGGTCTGCTGCTGGCCGCCCGCGCGATCCCGGAGACCCGCGCGCAGCGCCCGGAGCCGGTGGACGGGCCCGGCACACTCCTGCTGGCCGCCTCGCTCCTCGCTCTGCTGGCCCCGCTCACCGAGGGCCGGTCAGCGGGCTGGCCGCTGTGGACGTGGCTGTCGCTGGCCGCATTCCCGTTCGTGGCGGCGGCGTTCTACGCGGTGGAGCGCAGGGCGGACCGCCTGGGCCGTACGCCACTGGTGCCGCCGAGCCTGTTCCGGCTGGTGTCGCTCAGGCGCGGGCTGGTGATGATCCTGCCGTTCTCCATCGGGTTCAGCGGCTTCATGTTCGTGATCGCGGTGGCGTTGCAGCAGGGCGCGGGCCTCGGCCCCGTCCAGGCGGGCCTGGCCCTCGCCCCGCTGGCGGTGACGTTCTTCTTCACCTCGCTCGCCGGTCCCCGGCTCATCGCCCGCTACGGCACCCGTGTGGTGACGGCCGGCTCCCTGCTCCAGGCGTTGGGCGTGGGCCTGATCGCCCTGGCCGCGTGGCGTTCCTGGCCGGACCTCGGTGTCGTCGCCCTGCTCCCGGGCGGGGCGATCGCCGGCGTTGGCCAGGCCCTCCAACTCCCCGTGATCTTCCGGATCGTGCTCTCGGAGGTGCCGTCCGCCCGGGCCGGCGTCGGCAGCGGTGTGATGACCACCACCCAGCAGTCGGCGCTGGCGCTGGGTGTGGCCACCCTCGGCACCCTCTTCCTGTCCCTGACTCCGGGCCTGGGTATGCGGAACGCGCTGGTCACCACGCTCCTCGTGCAGTTGGCGGCGATCGCCGCGACCGGTCTGCTGAGTCTGCGGCTGCCGAGGACGATCGACTGAGCCCCAGAACACGGGTTGGCCAACTCGCTGTGAAGGATCCCCTGTTGATGTTGGTCTTGCTGCACACTCCTTGCTGCGTCAACAGACTCGCAGGGCGCGGCCTCTGGAGGCAGCATGCTGGAGATCAACACGAGCAAGGTGAGCCGCTGGGACCAGCACGGGCGCGAACACGTCGTCCGGGTACAGCGGGCGGGAATGCAGCGCACGATCAGATGCGACACGTGCGGCTGGCGCCAGGGAGCGCAGTTCCTGCCCTGGCTGAAGGCGGAGGAACACCTGGCGGAGGCGCATCAGGCGACGGTGGATCCGGCCCAGGCGTAGTCCGGGCATAGGCCGGGGCGTAGTCCGGGCATGGGCCGGGGCGTAGTCCGGGCATGGGCCGGGCGTAGAACCTCTAGTCGCCGAGTTCGGTGAAGAGGGTCAGCTGAAGGGCGCCCGGTGCCTCCAGCCGGGAGTTCAGCGAGTTCCAGGGTGTGCGGGTCGGCTCGGCGACCACCTCCGCTCCCGCGGCGGCCAGCTTCTCGGTGGTGGCGACGGAGTCGTCGACCTGGAAGGCGACCCGGATGTGGCCGGCGACCCGCCGCCCGACCTCCACCTCGTCGATGAAGGCGGCGTGGTTCGGGTCGGTCAGCTCCAGGGTGGCCCGGCCGGCGTCGAGGATGGTGACGCGACCGTCCTCGGAGGCGAACGCGCCGCGTTCGGGCAGACCGAGGACGTCACGGTAGAAGTGCAGCGCCGCGTCGTAGTCGGCGGCCGTGACCACCAGGCGGAGTTCACGGACGGCGGGTTCGTCGGACATCTCGGCTCCTCGAAGATCGCGGGTACTGAGGCGACAACCCGGTGACCGGCCGGACGATTCCCGTCGGCTCAGGCTGCCAGCCCCCGCAGCAGCAACCCCACCACCGCCTCGAACTCGCCCTCCACGCCCGGCAGTTCCCACTCCCGGTGGTAGTACGGGTCGTGGAAGCGGCCCGTCGCCTGGAAGACGGCGCGGGCCGTGGTGGCCGCGTCGGCGACCGCGAAGGTGCCCGCGTCCACGCCCGCCCCGACGATTCGGGTCAGCTGAGCGGTGAGGTCGGTGATGTGTTCGGCCACCGCCTCGCCGTTCTCGTCGATCAGGACCATGTACGTGGCGAACAGCTCGGGATCGTCGCCCGCCTTGCGGCGCTTGGCCTCGAAGAGGGCCGCGAGCCAGTCGCGGAGGCGGGAGGCGGGGTCGCGCTCCGAGTCGGCGGCGATACCGGCCAGGGACTGCGACGTACGGTCCAGCCACCGCTTGGTGACCGCCTCCCGCAGCGCCGCCTTCGTCCGGAAGTGGCGGTAGACGCTGCCGTGGCTGACGCCGAGCGCGCGGGCGACGTCGACCACGGTGGCCTTGGCCGGGCCGTGGCGGCGCAGCACCTCCTCGGTGGCTTCGAGGATGCGCTCGGCGGTCAGGATCTCGCTGGTCGGTGGCATGAGCAGACCGTACCTGGCGGCCCGGTCAGCGTTCGAGGTGCGCCATCTGGGCCGCCGGGTAGCGCTCGCCTGCGGCGGCTCCGGCGGGTACGGCCTCCTCGATCGCGGCGAGGTCGGCCGCATCCAGCGTGACGTCCAGCGCGCCGAGCGACTCCGCGAGCCGCTCCCGGGTCCGCGCGCCGACCAGCGGCACGATGTCGTTGTTGTGCTGCGCGCCGCGGGAGAGCACCCAGGCGATGGCGATCTGCGCGACGCCGGCGCCCTTCTGCTCGGCGATCTTCCGCAGCGCCTCGACGAGGTTCAGGTTGTGCCGGAGGTTCTCGCCCTGGAAGCGCGGGGACATCGCCCGGAAGTCGTTCGCGGCGAGCTGCCGGTCGCCGGTGAAGTGGCCGGAGATCAGACCGCGGGAGAGGACGCCGTACGCCGTCACGCCGATGCCCAGTTCACGGGTGGTCGGCAGGATCTCGTCCTCGATGCCGCGCGAGATCAGCGAGTACTCGATCTGCAGGTCGCTGACGGGGGCGGTGGCGGCGGCCCGGCGGATGGTGTCGGCGCCGACCTCGCTCAGGCCCACGTGACGGACGTGGCCCTTCTCGATCAGTTCGGCGATCGCGCCGACCGTCTCCTCGATCGGTACGCAGGGGTCGAGCCGGGCGATCCGGTAGACGTCGATGTGGTCGACGCCGAGGCGCTGGAGCGAGTACGCGGCGAAGTTCTTCACGGCGGCCGGGCGGCCGTCGTATCCGGACCAGCCGCCGTCCGGGTCGCGCAGCGCGCCGAACTTCACGCTGACCAGGGCCTGTTCGCGGCGGGCGGCGGGCGCGGTGCGCAGGGCCTCGCCGATCAGCAGTTCGTTGTGGCCCATGCCGTAGAAGTCGCCGGTGTCGAGGAGGGTCACGCCGGCTTCCAGGGCGGCATGGACGGTGGCGATCGACTCGGCGCGGTCGGCGTCACCGTACAGCGCGGACATGCCCATGCAGCCGAGGCCGAGGGCGGAGACCTGGGGGCCGGTGTTTCCGAGAGTGCGCGTGTGCATCGTCATGACATCCACCATGGCATGTCAGCTGACAGATTTCAATATCTGTCAGCCGACATCTGCAATCCGTCATCTGTCAGCTGTCATCTGTCCGGTCGACGGGACGGGTACCCCGAGGACAATGAGAGATGTCGGCGTGCAGTCATCTCGGGCGGCGCCTGCCGCCGGCCCGGGGGCACTCTCGCGCCACCCCAGGAGGCCCGTATGAGCATCCGTATCGCCACGTTCAACATGGAGAACGTCTTCCGCCGGCCCACGGTCTTCCGCCTGGAGGACCCGGCGAAGCGCAGGGAAATCCTCGACGACTTCGCCGAGTTGGTCGGTCTCCTCGACCTGCCTGTGTACCAGGCCGACGACAAGAAGGAGATCGCCCGGCTCGTCAAGAAGCACCGGGCGTACGACACCGACCCGAAGAACCCGCCGCCGCCGATCTTCGTCAACCAGTCCCGCCCGGGCAAGGAGTCCGGACTGTTCAGGACGACGGGGTCAGGGAGAAACACCGACGTCGAGGTCACCGCCAAGGGCCGTGCCGCGTGGGCCGGTTGGGCCGAACTGGGGCAGGACGACCTCGACCTGGACGTGGTGCGGAACACCGGCCGGGTGGTCTCGGAAGTCGACGCCGACATCCTGCTCACCGTGGAGGTCGAGGACCGGTTCACCCTGGAGCGCTTCAACACGCAGGTGCTGGCCGGGGCGCTCGGCAGGCGGCCGTACCCCTACGCGCTGCTGATCGACGGCAACGACAGCCGGGGCATCGACATCGGGATCCTCAGCCGCCACCCGATCACATCCGTACGGACCCACCTCTTCGACACCAACCCGGACCGTCCCGACCAGCGCCTCTTCAGCCGTGACTGCCCCGAGTTCGAGATCCGGCTCAACGGCACGCCCCTCGTGCTCCTCGGCAACCACCTGAAGAGCAAGTCCCACGACGACCCGGAACTGCGGCTGGCCCAGGCGAGGCGGGTCGCGCAGATCTACCGGGCCGCGCTGGAGCGCACGCCGCACGTCGTCGTCGCCGGGGACCTCAACGACCACCCGGAGAGCGACACGGCCGCAGTGCTGGAGGGCACCGGCCTGCGGGACGTGATGACGCACCGCTCCTATCGCGGACTGCCCGGCACGTTCGGGGAGTGCAAGAGCGAGCAGAACAAGCTCGACTACCTGCTGCTGGCACCGGAAGTGTGGCAGGAGGTGCAACACGTCGGCCTGGAGACCCGCGGCATCTTCGCGGACGACATCAAGTCCTTCGACACCGTGACCTCGAAGGCCGACGCCGCATCCGACCACGCCGCTCTCTACGTGGACGTGGACCTGTAGACGAACAGTTCCCCGCGCCCACCGAGGGGCGCGGGGAACTGTGTCGGCATGCGGCTTGGCCGCGTGGCGCGGCAGGCCACGACGAGAGCCGCGGCCGTCACACCACCGGGCCGGGCGGACGCCGGCCCGGCACGAACACCTAGCAGCCGATCAGCCGGCTCGCCAGGTACCCCTCGATCTGGTCCAGCGAAACCCGCTCCTGCTTCATCGAGTCACGCTCGCGCACCGTCACCGCGTTGTCGTCCAGGGTGTCGAAGTCGACCGTCACGCAGAACGGCGTACCGATCTCGTCCTGGCGGCGGTAGCGGCGGCCGATTGCGCCGGCGTCGTCGAAGTCGATGTTCCAGTTCTGCCGCAGCGCCTGGGCGAGACCCTTGGCCTTCGGGGACAGCTCGGGGTTGCGGGACAGCGGAAGCACCGCGACCTTCACCGGGGACAGCCGCGGGTCCAGGCGCAGCACCGTGCGCTTCTCCAGCTTGCCCTTGGCGTTCGGGGCCTCGTCCTCGATGTAGGCGTCGAGCAGGAACGCCAGCATCGCGCGGCCGACACCGGCCGCGGGCTCGATGACGTACGGCGTCCAGCGCTCGCCGGCCTCCTGGTCGAAGTAGGAGAGGTCCTGGCCGGAGGCCTTGGAGTGGGCGCCGAGGTCGTAGTCGGTGCGGTTGGCCACACCTTCGAGCTCGCCCCACTCGTTGCCGCCGAACTGGAAGCGGTACTCGATGTCGGCGGTGCGCTTGGAGTAGTGGGAGAGCTTCTCCGCCGGGTGCTCGTACCAGCGCATGTTCTCTTCACGCAGGCCCAGGCCGGTGTACCAGTTCCAGCGCTGCTCCATCCAGTACTCCTGCCACTTCTCGTCCTCGCCCGGCTTGACGAAGAACTCCATCTCCATCTGCTCGAACTCGCGGGTGCGGAAGATGAAGTTGCCGGGCGTGATCTCGTTGCGGAAGGACTTGCCCATCTGCGCGATGCCGAACGGCGGCTTGCGACGCGAAGTGGTCTGCACCTGGGCGAAGTTGGTGAAGATGCCCTGCGCGGTCTCGGGACGCAGGTAGGCGATCGAGCCGCTGTCCTGGGTCGGGCCGAGGTGGGTGGAGAGCAGACCCGAGAACTGCTTGGGCTCGGTGAACTGGCCCTTGTTGCCACAGTTGGGGCAGTTCACGTCCGCCAGGCCGTTCTCCGGCGGGCGGTTGTGCTTGGCCTCGTACGCCTCTTCAAGGTGGTCGGCACGGAACCGCTTGTGGCACGAGGTGCACTCGGTGAGCGGGTCCGTGAAGGTGGCGACGTGGCCGGAGGCCTGCCAGACCTCGGGGGCCAGGATCACGGACGAGTCGATACCGACCACGTCCTCGCGCGACGTCACCATGTAACGCCACCACTGGCGCTTGAGGTTCTCCTTGAGCTCGACACCCAGCGGCCCGTAGTCCCAGGCGGCGCGCTGTCCGCCGTAGATCTCACTGCAGGGGAATACAAAGCCACGGCGCTTGCTCAGGCTGACGATGGTGTCGATCTTGTCGGCGGCCACGGTGCTCTCTTCATTACGACGACGGGCGACGAAGCGAGGATGCTTCAGAGCGAATGCTTCAGGTTACCGGCGGGGGATCCCCTCCGATCAAATCGGTTGCCCGTACAGGCCTCTCACCATGTTTGTTGACAACGGTTTCCATATTTGTTGAAAATGAGTGTCATGAACGTACGACGACACCACATATCCGGCATCGCGGTCGCCGCGGCCGCCGCCCTCGGCCTCGGCACCCTCTCCGCCTGCTCCAGCGACAGCGCGGCGGCGGGCAACACGGACAAGTTCGACGTCGTCGCCTCGTTCTACCCGATGGCCTTCCTCGCCGAGCAGATCGGCGGGACCCATGTGAACGTCACCAGTCTCACCGAGCCCGGCCAGGAACCCCACGACCTGGAGATCAGCGCCAAGCAGACCGCGCAGCTCCAGGAGTCCGACGCGGTGCTCTACCTCAAGAACCTCCAGCCCGCCGTCGACAAGGCGGTCACGCAGGCCGACGTCAAGAACAAGATCGACGCGGCCACGCTGACCAAGCTGGAGGACCACGGCGACGTCGAGCACGAGCACGAGGGCGAGGAGGCCTCCTCCGAGGAGGAACACGCCCTCGACCCGCACATCTGGCTCGACCCGGTGAAGTACGCCGAGGTCGCCGAGGGTGTCGCCAAGGCCTTCGAGAAGGCCGACCCGGACCACGCGGCGGACTACAAGAAGAACGCCGCCGCGCTGGCCAAGAAGCTCGCCGACCTCGACAGCGCGTACGAGAACGGCCTGAAGAACACCGGCACCAAGATCTTCTTCACCAACCACGCCGCCTTCAGCTACCTCGCCGAGCGCTACGGCCTGACCCAGGAGGCCATCTCCGGCCTCGACCCGGAGAGCGAGCCCAGCCCCGCCCGGATCAAGGAGCTCCAGACGGAGGCCGAGGCCGACGGCGTCACCACCGTCTTCTACGAGACACTGGTGTCCGACAAGACCGCGAAGACCCTCGCCCAGGACGCGGGCCTCAAGACGGACGTCCTCGACCCGCTCGAGGGCATCACCGAGAAGTCCGAGGGCGACGACTACTTCCAGGTCATGGAGTCCAACCTGACCGCGCTGAAGACCGCTCTCGGCGCCAAGTGATCCCTACGGAGGACCTCGTGAGCGAGCCCGTCATCTCCCTGCGCGGCGTCCGCGCCGAGCTGGGCTCGCGCCCCGTCCTGCGCGGAATCGACCTCACCGTGTCCCGCGGCGAGGTCGTCGCGCTGCTCGGGGCCAACGGCTCCGGCAAGTCGACCGCGATCCGCAGCATCATCGGCCAGGTGCCGGTGAGCGACGGCGAGATCGAGCTGTTCGGCACCCCGCGCCGCCGCTTCCGCGACTGGGCGCGCGTGGGCTACGTCCCGCAGCGCACCACCGCCGCGGGCGGCGTCCCCGCGACGGTCACCGAGATCGTCTCCTCCGGCCGCCTCTCCCGCGCCCGCTTCGGCATGCTGCGCAAGGCCGACCACGAGGCCGTACGCCGTGCCCTGGACCTGGTCGGCATGGCCGACCGCGCGAAGGACTCCGTGGGCGCCCTCTCCGGCGGCCAGCACCAGCGTGTGCTGATCGCCCGCGCCCTCGCCGCCGAACCCGAACTGCTGATCATGGACGAACCGATGGCGGGCGTGGACCTGGCGAGCCAGGAGGTGCTGGCCCGCACCCTCAGGGAGCAGGTCGCCCGGGGCGTCTCCGTCCTCCTCGTCCTGCACGAACTGGGCCCCCTGGAGCCCCTGATCAACCGGGCGGTCGTCCTGCGCGACGGCTGCGTCCAGCACGACGGCCCGCCCCCGAAGGCCCTCGGCCAGCACGCGCTGCCCGGCCACGACCACGTACACCCGCACGCGGCTCACGACGCCGAACCGATCCGGACGGGACTGCTGAGCTGATGGACCTCCTGAACTACGCCTTCATGCAGCGGGCCCTGCTCGCCGCCGTCCTGGTCGGCATCACGGCCCCGGCCGTCGGCATCTACCTCGTCCAGCGCCGCCAGGCCCTCATGGGCGACGGCATCGGCCACGTGGCGATGACCGGCGTCGGCCTCGGCTTCCTGCTGTCCTGGTCCCCGGTGTGGATGGCGACGCTCGTCTCCGTGCTCGGCGCGGTCGCCATGGAGCTGATCCGCTGGTACGGCAAGACCCGCGGCGACATCGCCCTCGCGATGCTCTTCTACGGCGGCATGGCCGGCGGCGTGATGTTCATCAACCTCGCGCCGACGGGCTCGAACGCGAACCTGACGTCGTACCTCTTCGGCTCGCTCTCGACGGTCAGCGAGTCGGACGTCACGGCGATCTGTCTGCTGGCCGCCTTCGTGGTCCTGGTCACCCTCGGCCTGCGCCGCCAGCTGTTCGCGGTGAGCCAGGACGAGGAGTTCGCGCGGGTCACCGGCCTGCCGGTACGTGCCCTGAACCTGCTGACGGCGATCACCGCGGCGGTCACGGTGACGGTCGCGATGCGCGTGGTCGGCCTGCTGCTGGTGTCGGCGCTGATGGTGGTGCCGGTGGCTGCGGCGCAGCAGCTGAGCCGCAGCTTTGCGGCCACTTTCGCGATCGCCGTGGCCATCGGGGTCTCGGTGACCATCGGCGGCACCGTGACGTCGTACTACCAGGACGTGCCGCCCGGCGCGACGATCGTGCTGCTGACCATCGGGGCGTTCATCGTCATGACCGCGCTGGCGGCCCCGCTGGCCCGGCGGCGCGCGCGGGCAGTGGCGGCCTCACAGCCCGCCGGGGACCCCGCGGAGTGTGCGATTCCGGCCAGCCGGGAGTCCGACGGAAAGGTCGGCGTCTGACCACTGACAGGCCGGGCTGGCACAATGGCCCGGCAGGTGCAGACGTTGAGGAGGCAACCGGTGACGACCGCAGGACCGCCCGTGAAGGGCCGCGCCACCCGGCAGCGGGCCGCCGTGGCGGCGGCGCTCGACGAGGTCGACGAGTTCCGCAGCGCGCAGGATCTCCACGACATGCTCAAGCACAAGGGCGACTCGGTCGGGCTGACCACGGTCTACCGCACGCTCCAGTCGCTCGCCGACGCCGGCGAGGTCGACGTGCTGCGCACCTCCGACGGCGAGTCCGTCTACCGCCGATGCTCCACCGGCGAACACCACCACCACCTCGTCTGCCGCGTCTGCGGCAAGGCCGTCGAGGTCGAGGGCCCGGCGGTGGAGACGTGGGCGGAGGCCATCGCGTCGGAACACGGGTTCGTGAACGTGGCGCACACGGTGGAGATCTTCGGGACGTGTGAGGACTGCGCGGCGAAGTCGGCCTAGCGGTCAGCGGCCCAGCTGCGGGCAGTCGTGCCGCTGGGGCGATGGGGGTCCCCCCGCTCGAGCGAAGTCGAGAGTGGGGGAAGGGGTGGGCGCAGCGGCACCCCGCAGCGCCGGGTTACGCACCCACCCCCGGCCACCGGTGACACCGGGCGCCCCTCCGGCCTACTCCTGCTTGCCCTCCATGGCCAGCAGCTCCTCGTTCGGGATGGCGCCGCCGAAGCGGCGGTCCCGCGAGGCGAACTCCACGCAGGCACGCCACAGGTCACGCCGGTCGAAGTCCGGCCACAGCACGTTCTGGAAGACCATCTCGGCGTAGGCGCTCTGCCACAGAAGGTAGTTGGAGGTGCGCTGTTCACCGCTGGGGCGGAGGAACAGATCCACATCCGGCATGTCCGGGTAGTACAGATACTTCTGGATGGTCTTCTCGGAGACCTTCGACGGGTCGAGCCGCCCCGCCTTCACGTCCTCCGCCATCGCCTGCATCGCGTCCGCGAGCTCGGCACGGCCGCCGTAGTTCATGCAGAAGTACAGCGTCAGCTTGTCGTTGTCCTTGGTCTGCTCCTGGGCGACCTGGAGCTCCTTGGCGACGGACTTCCACAGCCGGGGCATACGGCCCACCCAGCGCACCCGGATCCCCAGCTCGTCGAGCTGGTCACGGGTCCTGCGGATGAAGTCGCGGTTGAAGTTCATCAGGAAGCGCACCTCGTCGGGCGAGCGCTTCCAGTTCTCGGTGGAGAAGGCGTACAGCGAGATGTTCTTCACACCCATCTCGATCGCGCCCTGGAGCACGTCCAGCACCCGCTCGGCGCCGACCTTGTGCCCCTCCGTGCGCGGCAGGCCGCGCTCCTTGGCCCAGCGGCCGTTCCCGTCCATGACGATCGCCACGTGGGTGGGGACCAGCTCACCGGGGAGCTTCGGCGGGCGGGCCCCGGACGGGTGCGGCTCCGGCGTCTTGTACTCACGGCGCTGGCGCCCCAGGATCCCGCGTACGGCCATGGTGCTTCCGTCTCCTCGTGCTTGTCGGTGCTCGTTGTCTAGGACTTCTCGACGTATCGAAGGGAGCGCAGCCCGCGCTCCAGATGCCAGTGCAGGTAGGCGGACACCAGCCCGCTGCCCTCCCGGACGTACCGCGGCTCGCTCGCGTCCGCGGTCTCCCAGTCTCCCGTAAGCAGCGCCCCGAGGAGTTCCAGGGTCTGCGGCGACGGTACGACACTCCCCGGCACCCGGCAGTCGACGCAGACCGACCCCCCGGCCGCCACCGAGAAGAACCGGTTCGGCCCGGGCATGCCGCACTTCGCGCAGTCGGTGAAGGTCGGCGCGTAGCCGTTGACGGCGAGAGAGCGGAGCAGGAACGCGTCGAGGATCAGATGCGGCGCGTGCTCGCCCCGGGCGAGCGTCCGCAGCGCACCGACGAGCAGCAGGTACTGCTGCACCGCCGGCTCGCCCTCGTGATCGGTGAACCGCTCGGCGGTCTCCAGCATGGCCGTCCCGGCGGTGTAGCGCGCGTAGTCCGCGACGATCCCGCCCCCGTACGGCGCGATGGTCTCGCTCTGCGTACACAGTGGCAGCCCGCGCCCGATCAGCTCGCTCCCCCGCGCGAAGAACTGCACGTCGACGTGGGAGAAGGGCTCCAGCCGGGCCCCGAACTTCGACTTGGTCCTGCGCACCCCACGGGCCACGGCCCGTACCCGCCCGTGACCGCGCGTGAGCAGCGTGATGATCCGGTCCGCCTCACCCAGCTTCTGGGTGCGCAGCACGATGCCGTCGTCACGGAACAGACTCATGGGCCCATTCTCGCCTACTCCGGATGTCCCCCGTCGTCCCCGTGCTTCACGGCACCTCGCCGCGGCTGCGCGCATTGGCATACGTCGTCATCGCGCTCAGCCGCTCGGCCGGCGTGGCATGCCGCACGGCACCCGGCTCGGCGTCCCACTCCCGCCCTCCGCCGCACGGTCTCAGTTGCACATACGGCCCCTCGTGCCCCATGACGATCCCCACCCGCCCACTCCGGGTGTCCACGGCATACGCCCCCACCGGCGGCTTCACCGCAGCACCGCCGCGAGTCGCTGCGCGGTCTGAACGGAACACCGCCCCAATTCGATGAGCGGACAGGGCGCCTCCCGCGCAAGACTCACCGGATCGAGCCCGAGTGACGGCAGCGTAATTCCCGCCGCAAGAAGCGCCGCGCGCAATTCTTTCACCGTTTCCTCCGCCTCTTCGACGCAGAACGCCGAGTGCTGCGACTCCACAGACCTCACCGTGCTCCCCTTCCTTTTCGGGTTTCACTCTTCTCATCTCCACGATGCCCTGCCGGGCCTACACTCGGCAGGAGTCTGTGCACTACAAGTGCGGGTCAGCGGAGGGTGATTGGCTGTGGCCAATGGTTCACGGCAGGCGGCTTGGGAGTTCTTCGGGACGGAGCTGAAGCGACGACGCGAGGACGCGGGGATCACTCAGGCGGAACTGGGCTTGAGAGTTTTCGTGTCCGGTGGGTACATCGGACAGTTCGAACAGGCCATTCGGAAACCTCAATTGGATGTTGCGCAACGGATTGATGAAATACTACAAACCGATGGCTTTTTCGAACGGCTCTGGAAAAAGCTCATCAAGGAGCAGCCGTACACGGAGTACTTCGCACACGTGGTGGAGCTGGAGCGGCTGGCGACAGAGATCTGCGAGTACGCGCCGACGGTGATTCCGGGGCTGCTCCAGACGCGGGAGTACGCGCGAGCGGTGTTCCTGGCGGGCAATCCGCTGGCCACCGACGAGTACATCGAAGAGCTGGTCAGAGGGCGCATGGACCGGACGCAGCTCCTCAAGGACGCTACACGACCCGTGTATTGGGCGGTCCTGCACGAGACGGCCCTGCGCATCCCGGTCGGCGACGCCGGGGTCATGTCGCACCAGTTGGACCACATCGCGACGCTGCTGCGGGAGCGCGCAGTGCTACTGCAGGTGCTGCCCTTCGCGGCGGGAGCGCACCCGGCCATGGGCAAGATGATGAAGCTCATGGAGTTCGAGGACGCGCCGCCAACCGCCTATACGGAGGGGGTGTTTTCGGGGAACCTGCTGGACGAACCGGCGGTGGTGAAGCGGGTCCGGGCGTCCTACGATCACATCAGGGCCGCCGCGTTGTCGCCGGAGGCGACCCTGGCCCTGATCGAGTCGGTGGCGGAGGACTACAGACGATGCGCGAGTACGGCCTGAGCAGCGCCCGCTGGCGCAAGAGCACATACAGCGACGGCAACGGGGGCGATTGCGTCGAGGTCGCGTACGACTTCCCGGGCGCCGCCCGCTGGCGCAAGAGCACCTACAGCGGCGGCGACGGCGGGGAGGACTGCGTCGAGGTCGCCGACGGAGTCCCCGGCGTCGTGCCGGTCCGGGACTCCAAACTCGCCTCGGGCAGCCCCGTCCTCGTCTTCCCCGCACGCTCTTGGACCGGCTTCCTCGGCCTTCTCAAGTAGCGGCGCATCCTCGAATGGCCTGGACGGCCAGTTGGTCACGGATCCGCTGGACCAGGTTCTGCCACTGGCGAGTGAACCCCGGATCCCGTTCCAGCACGTCCCACAGGTGACGCAGGGCGGGGTCCACGTGGGCGCCCGGCATCCAGAGATGCAGCAGATGGTCGATGGCCGGGCGCAGCTCCAGGATCGCCGACGACCCGTCCACCGTGCCGAGCCGGCTGATGTCCAGCATGTGCACGACGGTCGTCAGCAGCCAGTCGTGCAGCGCGAGGTCCTCGCACAGACCGGCGGCCGCGCCGGCCGGGATGTCCTCCGGCAGCCGCAGCTCCACGGTCCGCAGCCCGTCCTCGGCCAGCCTGAAGCGCACCAGCGTGGGCCCCTCGCCCCCGGTCGCCCGCAGCGCCGCCCAACGCAGCCGTGTCCGCCGGGACTTGAAGGGCACCCGGTGATCGAGGAGCGGATGACGCACAAGTTGGGCGAGCATGCCGTCCGCGATCGTTCCGAGGTCGAGTTCACCGCGCTCGGCTCCCTCCAGCACCCCCTCTGCCGCGGCCTGCTCCGGCAGCTTGCCGAAGGGTTCGACGATGCCGGGCCGGAGGAGGTAGTGCCCCCAGGGACGCCGCAGGCCGGGACCGGCCGCCGGGGCACTGAAGTACGCGCCGGCCTGGAGCAGTCGTCCCTCGGTGAGCGCGGCACGGGTGATCACCGTGCCTACGGCCCGGACCTTGGCACCGTTGGAGGTGGGCAGCCGGCAGTCCACGCCGGTCAGGATCTCGGGGGAACGGACGTACAGATTGGGCCGCTCGGAGACCCGTTCGTGTTCGTCCATGCGCAGCCTGAGCAGTTGGGCTGCGGCGCGGCCGTCCAGGGCGAGGAGGGTCGGAAGCAGACAGGTGCGCACCTCACCGCAGGCGAGGACCGGACGCGCCTGCTGTCGCGGGGACGTCATGTCACGTCCCCTCGGGCGGGAAGAAGTCGGCCGGCTCCTCGTAGAAAACGTAGGTGGCGCGCTGTGCGACCGCCGTCGGCACCGCGGCCCCTTCGCGGGCGGACCGCTCGGCGACCTGCCGCAGCGCGCCGGAGTCGACGTCGACCTGGTCGAGGATGAGCCGGACGGCGTCCTCGACGGCCAGGAAGCGGTTCGGCAGCAGCGTGCAGGTGCGGTAGGCGCTGAAGGGTGCGGCGGAGGCGTTGAGCCTGAGCAGCGGGGGCAGGCGGTCCCAGTCGTCCGGGAAGTCCCCGCCGTCCCAGGGGCGCGGGGTCAGCACGGGCTTGCCAAGGTGTCGTAGGAGTCCGAGCCGGGCAAGCTGCCACACGGCGGCCATAAAGGCGCAGGACCACACGCGCCGGTCGCCCTCCTCGGACCACAGCTCGACGTCCATGAACACCGAGTGATTGCGGGCCGCGGTCTCCTGCGGCGGCTGCCAGGTCTTGACATCGCCCAGGGCACTGCGCCGATCGGTGGGCGTGCGTCGGCCGTTGGCGAGCCAGCCGGTCTGGCTGGCGGGCGGGCGGAAGCCGTAGGTGCCGGGCGGCGGGGACTCGACGATGCGGTGCAGGACGGACTCGGCCGGTTCGATCCGGTCGGCTACGGCACAGCCGGACTCGCGAGCCAGGTAGTCGACGACCAGTCCCGCCCGCTCGGCCTCTTTGAGGACGAGCGGGACGAGTTCGGCCGGACTGGAGAAACGGGTGAAGTAGTCGTCGATGAGGAAGCAGGTACTGATGCGGGTCCGTTTGAGACCGGCGCGGCGGGCGGCGGAGGCGCGGGCGGCGTCCATCCAGACGCGCACCTCGGCGAAGTGCTCGCGCAGTCGGCCGGGTCCGGCCTCGAAGTCCTCCATGTAGAGATGGCCCAGTTCCAGCGAGAGATGGGAAAGCGGTACGGACTGGGTGCGGGGCTCCGCGGTGGACTCCCGGAACACGGACTCCGTCACAGCTGTCTCCACTTCGTGTCGTGGACCGTGCAGGCCTCGGAATTCACCACGGCGGCGCCTCAACGGTACCTGTGCGCAGGGAAGTTGATCTGTAGGATTCAGCGACCGGCGAGCGCGCGACCCATGAGGTCGAGCTGAACGAAACGGACGGACATGGCTGCATGGTCCACCCGGGCGGCCTCCCCCGCCGATCTGGCCCCGCTCCGCTCCCTGCTGGCCGATTCGTGCGAGAGCGCGGTCATTCCTTCGTCGGAACTCCTTGCCGACGCCATCGACCGTGAACTGGTGCAGGTAGCCGAATACGAGGGCGAGTTGGTGGGGTGCGTGGCCGCGGAAATGCCGTCACCGGGGCATGCGCGGCTGTCCGTGATCGCGATCCGGGCCGGAATGCGCCGGCGGGGCATGGCCTCACGGCTGCTGACCGAGACGGTGAAGAAGCTGCACCGGACCTCGAGCGAGCCGCCGCTGATATCCGCCCTGGCGACCACGGAGCAACTGGCGGTGACCCACCTCCTGCTGGCGTGCGGTTTCATCGGGACCCGGATCATGCGCACCGGCGGCAGGACGGGCGCCCTCCCCATCCACTACCAGTACAAGTCCCGTGTGGAGTACCTGGATCCGGACGCCCGGCATCTCGTGCATGTCACCGCCCACGAGCAGCTCAAGGAATCCCTGTCGCCCTCCGACCACGCGGTGACGGCGCTGGTGCCCCTGGGCGGTAAACCGGCGTTCGAAATAGCGCGGTTCGAGCAGGACGACCCGGCGGCCCTCCAGTCGGGGGAGGCCGCGGCCGGCATCGCCTTCTCCGGTTCGATACTCGCCGCCATCACCTTCCTGCTGGGCTTCGCCTTCTCGTCGACCCGGTTCCCCGACGACGTGCGGCTGCTCCTCATCGGGGCGACGTTCAGCACCGTGCTCTCCCTGATCGTCTACGCGAGCGCCTCCGGCGAACTCGCCCGGATCCGCTCGAACTCGTTCGGCAGGATCATGAAGTGGGGAAACGTGCTCTCCGAGTACGGAGGCGTGCTCCCCTTCCTGATCTCGCTTCCCGTCACCTACGCGCAGGCCAGCGGCGACCCTTGGACGACGATGGTCCTGGCCGTCGTACTCAGCGCCGCGATCGCCTGGTACGAGCGGTCCGAGTTCTCCATCGCCCACCGGTTCCGCCGAAGCCGGTTCGAGCTCGCCCTGACGATGCTGACGGCGGCCTCGCCGACGGTCGGCGCGGCGCTGGTGGCGGCGGACGCCACCAGCTGGCCGTGGACCACCGCCCTGACCCTCACGCTCGCGGCCCGGACCTGGCTGTATCTGTTCCGCCGGGGTGCGGAGGCCGACATCGCGGAGCGCCGGCAGTGGCAGATCAAGGAGTAGGTCCCGCTGTCGTACGGACCCGCTGTGCCACCTCGCGGGCGCACCCCCAGGACAGCGTCAGTCCGGCGCCGCCGTGGCCGTAGTTGTGCAGCAGCAGGGTGTCCTCGTGCCGCTCGTCCGTGAGCCGGACCCGGCTGCGGACCGGCCGCAGCCCCACCCGATACCCCAGCACCCGGGCTTCGCCGATCGACGGCTCCACGGCCGCGCAGCGGCGGACGATCTCCCGGGCCGAGGCCTCGTCCGGGCTCAGATCCCAGTTGCCCCGCTCCGCCGTACCGCCCAGAACCAGCACGTCGGCGTGCGGATAGATGTAGGTGAGGTCCTCGGCCCCGGGGGTGTCGTCGCACCAGAAGGTCCGGATGCCGGGGTTCTCCACCACGACGAGCTGGCCGCGCACCGCGTCGACCGAAGCGTCGTCCGCGAGGAACCGGGCGTCGGCGCCCGAGCAGTTGACGACCACCTGTGCTTCCCGGAGGGCCTCGTCGAGCCTGTCGTAGCGGTGGCGGCGCAGGGTTCCGCCCGCCTGCTCGAGCCGTCGGACGAGGTAGTTCAGGTACCGGGGCATGTCGACGAGAGGGGCGCGGTAGCGCCACCCGGCAACGAACCCCTGCCGGAGCTCGTCCGGCCGGCACAGGCGCGCGCCCACCAGGCCGCCCCACACCGGCATGTCGCACGGGAGCCTGGATTCCTGAGTGCCCTCCACCAGTCGGATCCCCGTGTCCGCGTCGGGGCTCAGCGCGACAAGTTCCGACAGGGTCTCCCGGCTCCACCGTTCGACCAGGTCACTGGGTTCGGCGAGATACGGGTCCCACATCGCGCCCGCGGCCGCCGAGGTCGTCTCGCCCGGGGACCGGTCGGTGTCCACCCGGACGTCCATTCCGGACTCCGCCAGACACACCGCCGTGGTGAGCCCTGAGACTCCGGCGCCGATCACCACCGCCTTGGCCGACACTGCTTTCGCCTCCGTCGTCCGGCTCTGTGAGCGCCCGGGCTCGGGCAACGTTGTCACCGGGGCTTCGAGACTATCCGAGCCCGCGTACACACGCCCGCGCGGCGTACGCCCATTCGTCACGCCTCGGCCGCCACTCGTCTTCGGTGAGGCGGGCGGCGAGCCCCCTGAGCGCTTCCCAGGTCTCCGTGTTGGCGATCTGACTGTCGAGGACGTCCTCGTCGGTGATGAGCTGCTCACGCCACTGCAGAACGGGTTCGAGGGGCACGGAGCCGGGGGACCTGGTCGTAGCCGATGCCAGGGCGGGAGGCGAACTGCCTGAGGTCGCTGTCGCAGGCACGCATCCACGCCGACCGGGTGCGGAAGACCGGCCTGCGGGCCTCGAACCGTGCATCTCGCGCCGCGCGGTGGCCTCCAGGAGCATGTCGAGAGGGTGCGGGCGCGGCTTGATCTGCATTCCCGTGCCCCCCACACACACACGGCTGCGCTGCCCTCAGTTCCGACGCCGTCCATAAGCGACGATCATTCCCGAATAACCCTCGCGCACGGTGGCCGAGCTTCTGAGGCACTCGACCTTGAGGTCCTCGGCAAATGGATCGAGACTCGCACGAACCTCGGTCTCTCCCACATCACAGGCGGGGAAGAATTGCTCGCCCACCTGATACCCCTTCGAATGTTCCATGAAGGCGGCGACGAAGGGAGCGCCGGGGGCCAGGACCCCCAGGAACCGCTCGACGCCCAGGGCGAACTCCTGCTGCGAGGCGGTCATCGACTCGGCGACGAAGAACATGGTCCCCATCGACCACCGCGCCTCGTACCGGTCCAGGTCGAAGATGCACCCCTGCTCGACGCTGACGACCCTGCGGAACTTCTCCCGCTGGTCCATGTCGAGGGCGTAGTACGCCCCGTCCTCGCACAGGACGTGCCAGAACTGGTCCCAGTTCGCGTCACTGCCCTTGGCCTGGCTCACGAGGTACTCCACGTTCGCGGGCGAGCGCTCGAAGAGGGTGATCTCGTCGCACCACGGCAGCATGGTGAGCGCGGGATAGAGATTTGCTCCGGCACCCACATCGACGCCGGAAACGGGTCCACCGGCCCGACCCTGGAAATGATCGCCGAAATGTTCCCGGACGATCCGCAGGATCTCCTCGTCCTCCGCCTGCATGACAAGGTAGTTGTGATGAACGTAGGCGATCGGGTCGAATGCCGCCCAGGCGAAATCAGCATTCAGCTGGGCGTCCCCCGACGATCCAGGCGTCATTCACCCACGGTACCAAGATCAGGCAATTGGGGGTCTGCTGCAGGAGGTATTGCGCCTGAAACGCGGGGAGGGCGTTCACGAGGTCCGCCTGACTGACGGGATGCGCAGGGACTACTTCGGACCGGGGAGCATCAGCTTGTCATGCGGCGGGGGTTGGGAAGCCAGGGGCATCCCTGACCTGTACCCCAGGGGGTAAACCCCCGCAAGGACAAGGCAGTTGGCCGGATGGGGCGGTAGGCGAAGATCCGAGAGGCTCGTTCGCATGACGCAGATCAAGCGAAACGCCGGAATCGTCGCCGCCACCGCCCTGGTGCTCGGGATCGTGACGCCCCTGAGCGCCGGCCCGGCCTCCGCCGCACCCGCTCTCCAGTGGGAGAAGTGCACCGGCACCGGCCTCGACCCCCGCCAGCAGTGCGCCACCCTCGAAGTCCCCATGGACTACGCCGATCCCGACGGCCGGAAGATCAGCATGGCCGTCTCCCGGATACCGAGCGAGAATCCGGACACCCGGCGTGGTGCGTTGCTGCTGATCCCCGGCGGGCCGGGCGGGTCCAGTCTCGACGCGCCTTCCGGGAAGGGACAGAAGCTGCCCCAGGACGTACGCGACACCTACGACCTGATCGGCTTCGCCCCGCGCGGGCTCGCCCCCTCCACCTCCGTCGACTGCGGCCTCGACCATGCCGACCTCGCCCTGTCCAAGCTGCGGCCCTGGCCCGCCGCGGACGGGTCCGTGGACGAGAACATGGCCACCGCGCAACGCATGGCGGACGCCTGTGCCCGCAACGGCGGCGAGCTCCTCAAGCACCTCAGCACCCGTAACGAGGCCCGCGACCTCGACCGCCTCCGGGCCGCACTGGGCGAGCAGAAGATCTCCGCGTGGGGTGTGTCGTACGGGACGTACGTCGGCTCGGTCTACAGCCAGTTGTTCCCGCACCGCACCGACCGGATCGTGCTGGACAGCAACGACAACCCCGATCCCACCCTGGTCTCGCGCGCTTGGCTCGCCGGGCACGAGCAGGGCGTCGAGGACACCTTCCCCGAGTTCGCGAGGTGGGCGTCGGCGCCGGACAACCCGGACCGGCTGGCCGAGACGGCGGCCGAGGTACGGCCCCTGTTCCTGAACCTGGCCGCGCGCCTGGACCGGGAACCCATCCCGTGGCCCGGCGCCAACCCCGAGGAACTGAACGGCAGCGTGCTGCGCCAGACCCTGCTGAACAGCTTCGCCGACCCCGACGACTTCCCCGCCCTCGCGGAGCTGATCCTGGCCGCGCGCAAGGGCACCGTGCCGCCCGCGCCCGCGGCCCCACCGGAGCAGGTCCTGCAGAACGTCGCCGCGGTCGGCGCGGCGACGCTGTGCAACGACGTCGCCTGGCCCACGTCGGCCGCCGAGTACCAGAAGGGCGTCGACGAGAGCCGGGCCGAGTACCCGCTGACCGTGGGCATGCCGCGCAACGCGATGGTGTGCGCCGCCTGGCCGTACCCGCCGAAGCAGGCGCCGGTACGGATCACCGACCGGGGGCCGTCCGACATCCTGCTCGTGCAGAACGAACGGGACGTCAACACCCCGCTCGCCGGTGCCCTGAAGCTCCGCCGCGCCCTGGGCGACCGTGCCGTGATGGTCACCGTGAACTCCACCGGCCACGACGCCTACCTCGCCAACGGCAATGCGTGCGGGGACGAGACGGTGTCCCGCTTCCTGGCCACGGGCGAGCGGCCGGAGGCCGACGTCTACTGCGACTGACCGGACGATCGGCACGCCCCGGCATAGCGTCGGGCGAGCGCGTGGAACGCCTCCTTCGGCTCCCAGTGCCACCCCGAACCCGGGTCGTCCGGACGGTCCTTGAGGGTCTTGGTGATGCTGTAGCTCGCCAGGTCGAGGTCGTGACGCGGGTCGTCGGGGCGGTGCGGGGAGTCCGGGGTGACGAACTCGAAGGCCATCGCCGCGTACAGGCCCATCGACTCGAAGACGTCGAGCAGGTCCGTCAGGTAGGCGGCCTGGACGCGCTCGCTGCGGACCGGCTCGCCCTTGATCTCCGGCGGGTCCTTCTCGTGGTCGACGATGCCCCAGCCCATGCCGCCCGCCTCGGGGGCACCGACATACGTGCAGGTGCCGAACTCGGTGATCGCGAGGGGCTTGCCCCAGCGGAGGTACTTGCGCAACTCCCGCACGTATGCGCCCGGTTCGCGAAAGTACGAGTAGTAGTCGATGCCGATGACGTCGAACAGGCTCCAGTCCACCTCGTCGTCCTGGGCGGCGGCATAACTCAGCCGGCCCCGGAAGACCGAGCGGCCCACCTTCGCCGCCTTCGCCGTGAAGTGGTCCAGGCGGCGCTGCACGATCTTCCAGTCGACCGTCCCCTTCTGCAGGTTCTCGACGCGCTCCAGGACGGTCTCCCCCGGCACGATGCCGGGCACGAACAGCCAGAACTCGCAGCCCACACTGAGGTCCACGCTCGCGCCCTGC
Organism: Streptomyces sp. MMG1533; assembly: GCF_001279775.1. GTDB lineage: Bacteria > Actinomycetota > Actinomycetes > Streptomycetales > Streptomycetaceae > Streptomyces. The sequence continues at coordinate 44,216 of NZ_LGDG01000238.1, forward strand.
CGTCGCAGCCGCTCCGCGAACCGCCCGGTCTCCGCGAGGTGTTCGAGGATGTCCCGCTGCGGAACGTCCCCGAGGGTCGGCTGGAGCCAGACGTGCAGCCCGCGTTCGGCGGCCTCGGCGGCGGTGGCGGTGAGGCGTTCGACGCCGTCGCCGGTGACGTCGAGGGTGTCGGCGTGCAGGTCGTCGCGGATGACGCGGACGTCGGCGCGCATGCGAGCGGTACTGAAGGCGGTGCCGGGGGTCTCGCCGGCGCCGACGGTGTAGACGACGCCGTGGTGCCTCAGCCCGCCTCCGGTCGCCTCGGCCGGGCGCGCGGGCAGGGTCACCGCCGTGACTCCCAGGGCCGCCGCCCCGGCCAGGAACTGTGCTCGGTTGATCCCCTTCGTCTTCTCCATGCCGTCACTGTGCCGAGCGCGGGCGCGCATCGCCGTCCTCCGATGGTCTACGGCCCCGCAACCAAGGGATGAGATCCGGCGTCGATCACTGGAGAGATCGTCGCCCCACATCGAGCGAAGGAGAAAAAGATCTTAGGCTCCGACACGTCCCCGATGACCCGACGCACCCTCCTCGCGACCGGCACCGCCACCGCGGCCGCCCTGCTGACGAGCGTCCCCGCACACGCCACCGACGACAAGAGCCTCACCGCCCGCCTCCGCCGCCTGGAGAACCGACACGGCGCCCGGCTCGGCGTCTTCGCCCACAACCTCTCAACCGGGCGGACCGTCCGTCACCGTGCCGACGAACGCTTCCCCGTCTGCTCCGTGTTCAAGACCCTGGCGGCAGCGGCCGTCCTGAGGGACCTGGACCGGCACGGAGAGGTGCTCGCCCGCCGGATCCACTACACGGCGGCCGATCTGGTGAGCGGCTCCGACCAGACCAGGAAACACCTGGCCACCGGCATGACGATCGCCGAACTCGCCGACGTGGCCATCCGCTACAGCGACAACACCGCGGCCAACCTCCTGCTGCGCGAACTCGGCGGCCCCACCGCGATCACCCGCTTCTGCCGCTCCCTCGGCGACCCGGTGACCCGCCTGGACCGCTGGGAGCCCGATCTCAACTCGGCCGAGCCGTGGCGGGAGACGGACACGACGAGCCCGTACGCCATCGGCCGCACGTACGGCCGACTGGTCCTCGGCGACGCACTGAACCGCCGGGACCGCAGCCTCCTCACGCACTGGCTGCTGAACAACACGACCAGCGACAAACGCTTCCGGGCAGGCCTCCCGACGACCTGGACCATCGCCGACAAGACGGGCTCCGGCTCCTACGGCACCACCAACAACGTGGGCATCGCCTGGACCGACACCGGCGCCCCCGTCGTCCTGTCCGTCCTGTCGACGCAGCCCGACCAGGACGCGGCATGGGACGACGCCCTCGTCGCCAGGACGGCGGCGCTGCTGGCCGAAACCCTCAGCCGACCGGGAAGTACTGCCTCGGCGTCACGCCCACCAGCCGGTGGAACGCGGCGGTGAAGGAGCTGGCCGTGGCATAGCCGACGCGGTGGGCCACCGACTCGATCGGCAGGCCCGCCGCGAGGTAGGGCATCGCGGACTGCATCCGCGAGCGCTCCCGCCACTGCCCGAAGGCAAGGCCCGTCTCGGCGACGAAGAGACGGGCCAACGTCCGTGCGCCGGCGCCGGCCTGGACGCCCCAGTCCGCGAGGCTCCGGCCGTCCGCCGGGTCGGCGCGCAGTGCCTCGGCCACCGTGCGGGCGCGCGGGTCGCGGGGCAGGGGTGCAAAGACGCTGGTGACCGGCACCGGACGCAGCTCGTCGAGGAGTACGAGCTCGGCGCGCGAACGGGCGTCCGGGGCCAGGTCCGTACGGAACAGGTGGTCAATGAGTGCCCGCAGCAGGGGAGTTACGGCCACGACGGTCGGATCGTGCCAGTCGATGTGCGGGCAGCACGCCGGATCCACGTACGGACTGCGCATGACGACGTCGCCCGCCGACTCGGTGGCGTGCGCGACCCCCGCCGGGATCCACAGGGCCAGCGACGGCGGCAGCAGCCACACCCCCTGCTCGCTGCGCACCCGGAGCAACCCCTTGGCCGACCAGGCGAGTTGATGGTGGCCGTGCCAGTGCGTGGTGAAGGCGCTGCCGCGCGGCATGCTGAAGCGGCCGACGAAGATGCCCGAACCGGCGGTGTCGTACGGGCGGTACTGTCCGTTCGGCGACATGGGACGGCAGACTAGCGCGTGGTGGACGCCCGTACGTCCCGCCTAGCGTCGGTGCCATGCCGATGAACCGAGCCCACCGCAGGATCTGCAGCTCCGAGGACTGGGCGCAGAAGACCAAGGACCTCATACTCCCCTGGGCCCTCGAACACGTGGACCTCGGCGAGGACGTACTGGAGATCGGCCCCGGCTACGGCGCCAACCTCCGCGTCCTCGTCGACCTGGTGCCGCACCTGACGGCCGCCGAGATCGACGCGGACACGGTCCGGCTGCTCCAGGGCAAGTGGGGCGACCGCGCCCGCGTCCTCCTCGCGGACGGCGCCGAACTCCCCCTGCCGGGGGCGTCCTTCGACTCCGTCGTCTGCTTCACGATGCTCCACCACGTGCCCACGGCCGCCCACCAGGACCGCATCTTCGCCGAGGCGTTCCGCGTCCTGCGCCCCGGCGGCACCTTCGCCGGCAGCGACAGCCAGCCGGGCCTGCGCTTCCGCGTCCTGCACTTCCGGGACACGATGAACACGCTCGACCCGGCGACCCTGCCGGCCCGCCTGAAGGAGGCCGGCTTCACGGACGTCGCCGTCGACACGCACCCGCAGAGCGGCGGCCTACGCTTCCGCGCCCGCCGCCCCTGACCCCGCCGTCCCCCCGAACCGCCGTACGTACCGCCGCTGCCACGGCGTCTCCACCGCGTGCCGGTCGTAGTGGCGGCGGACGTACGCGACGGCCTCCTTGGCGGGCACGCCGTCCAGCACCGCCAGACACGCGAGCGCCGTGCCCGTACGGCCGCGTCCGCCGCCGCAGGCGATCTCCACGCGTTCACCGGCGGCCCGCTCCCAGGCCTCGGTGAGGACCGCGCGGGCGGCCGCAGGGTCGGCGGGCAGCCGGAAGTCGGGCCAGCGCAGCCAGCGGGACTCCCAGTCCACCGCGGGCGGCTGTCGGCCGAGCAGATAGACGCCGTACGACGGACTCGGCGCTCCCGGTTCCCGGGGGCGCCGCAGGCCCCGCCCCCGCACCAGCCGCCCGGAAGGCAGCCGCAGCACCCCGGCGTCCCGCTCGTCCCACCGCTCCATACTCGCCACGAGCCCATTCGAACCCGGTGCCGGACCGCGGGCAACCGAATCCGGGAGAACGGTGGTCTGGAGGGCGAGGGAGGGTGCTTGATGCAGGCCGAACAAGAGGCCCAGTTCCAGGAATTCGTCAGAGCGCGGTGGTCCCGGCTCGTACGGACCGCGTATCTGCTCACCGGCGACGCGCACCACGCCGAGGACCTGACGCAGACGGCGCTGGCGAAGGCGTACCGCTCCTGGCGGCGTGTGTCGCGCAGCGACAGCCCGGAGGCGTACGTCCGCCGGATGCTGGTCACCTGCAACAGCGACCGGTTCCGCAAGCGGCGCGTCACGGAGTCGCTGACCGCGGCGCCGCCGGAGGTGGCGGGGCGCGACGAGGCCGTGTCACGGGTCGACGAGCGCGGTGTGCTGCTCGGCGCGCTGGCCGGACTGCCGCCGAAGATGCGGGCGGTGATCGTCATGCGGTACTGGGAGGACCTGTCCGAGGCGGAGGTGGCCGAGATCCTCGGCTGCTCCCCCGGCACGGTCAAGAGCCAGGCGTCCAAGGGGCTGGCGAAGTTGCGTACGTATCCGGGGCTCGCGCAGGTCATGGACGGGCCTGACCGCAGTCGCACGTCATCCACCGGCACGCCGTCCGCCGGCACGTCGTCCGCCGGCACGTCGTCCGCCGGGCAGGGAGGAACCAGGTGAGCGAGGAACAGCGGCAAGGGCAGGGCCGGGGAGACCGGCCGGACTTCGAGGAGCAGTTGCGTGAGCTGCTCGCCGAGGACGCCTACACGATCCGGCCGTCACCCGCGCCGTACCCCGCGATCCGTCGCCGGGGCGTGGTGGAGCGGCGGCGCCGGGTGGCGGCGGCCGGGGCGGTCCTGGCGACGCTGGCGGCGGTGCCGGTGGGGGCGTATGCGGTGGGGGGTTCGGACGGGGGGTCGGTGACGGCGTCGCCGCAGTCGTCGGTCAGCGCCTCGCGGGCGGCGTCGCCGACGCCCACGCCGTCGGCGACTGTGTCGGGACCCGCCGGGCCGGCCACGCCGGGGCAGCTGCTCGACGGGATCACGCTCGCGCAGGCCACGGACGGGCTGGAGAAATGCCTTGCCTACGACCTGGAGCGGCAGCGGAACGGCGGGCTCCCCATGGACCTGGGCACGGCCGACAGCTACCGGATCATCCTGGCGCTGAACAGCACCGGCGACTCCAACGCGCCCGGTGACGGCATCTACGTCGTCGCCGTGCGGGAGAAGCCGCAGGAGACCCGGCTGATCTGCAACATCAAGGACGGCGAGGCCTCCGGGCTCAACGTCGGCGGCAACGACCGGCTGCCGGACTCCCCGCCCGTGCTGGCCGACGCCAACGGCGGCAAGCTGTACCAGCAGTCGTTCCTCGACAAGGGCAGCTGGAAGCTGCCGTTCCGCTGGGGGTTCATCGGCACGGCGGAGTCGTCGGTGGCGAAGGTGACCGTCTCCTACGGCGGCGCCACCAGCGAGGCCGTCATCGACCACGGCTGGTTCGTCGCGTCCGGCGTCCTGAACCAGCAGGTCACCCTCGCTCCCCACATCAAGGGGTACGACGCCGGCGGCAAGCTCGTCTACGACTCCGACGAGGACACGGCCTACCAGAAGACCCTCCCGTAACGGGCACGGCCAAGGGGGCGCCGTACAGGGGTCGGCGCCCCTTGGAGCCCGTCTGGCATGATCCGCGGGCAGGCCCTAGTACAGCCGTAGCCACACAGGGAGCCTCCATGCCCTTCCCCGCCCCGCTGACCGGTGTCGTTCCGCCTCTCTGCACGCCGCTGACACCGGAGGGCGAGGTGGACGTCCCCTCGCTGCTCAGGCTTGTCGACCATCTGCTGGCGGGCGGGGTGCACGGGCTGTTCGTGCTGGGGTCGACGTCGGAGGCGGCGTATCTGACGGACCGGCAGCGCGGGCTGGTGGTCGAGGCCGTCGCGGGACAGGTCGGGGGCCGGCTCCCGGTGCTCGCCGGGGCGATCGACATGACGACACCACGGGTCCTTGATCACGTGCGGGCGGTGACGAAGGCGGGCGCCGACGCGGTGGTCGTCGCCGCGCCGTTCTACACCCGCACCCACCCCGCGGAGATCGCCCGCCACTATCGCCTGGTCGCGGCCGGCAGTCCGGTCCCCGTCGTCGCCTATGACATCCCCTCGGCCGTCCACACCAAGCTCCCCGGCGAGGTCGTCCTGGAACTCGCCGCCGAGGGTGTACTGGCCGGGCTCAAGGACTCCAGCGGCGACCTCGCGGGCTTCCGTGCCGTGGTGTCCGGTGCCCGCACCGACCCGCGCATCACCGGCTTCAGCGTGCTGACCGGCTCCGAGACCATCGTCGACGCGGCGCTCGCGGTCGGCGGCGACGGGGCGGTGCCCGGCCTCGCGAACGTCGACCCGCACGGTTACGTCCGCCTCGACGGCCTCTGCCGGACCGGCGAGTTCGAGCAGGCCCGGGTCGAACAGGAGCGGTTGTGCGCCCTGTTCGGCATGGTGGGCGTCGGGGACCCGGCCCGGATGGGCGGCAGCTCGTCGGCGCTGGGGGCGTTCAAGGCGGCGCTGCACTTGCGGGGGATCATCGACTGCCCGGTGACGGCGGCACCTCAAGTGCCGTTGTCGGGAGACGAGGTGGAGAGCGTGGGGAAGTTCCTGGAGAGGGCGGGGCTGCTCTAGGGCCTGTCCGCCGGACTGCCCTGGTGCCACCTCCGCCTGCGGCGCTGCCCCCTGCGAGGCCGAGATCGAAGCCCGTATAAAGACTGCTTAAATGATCTCCGTTCGATGATCGACAAGAACGGGGAAGAGTCATGGGACGCCTGGTTCGTGCTGGGATGGCGGCGGGAGCAGCCCTGTTGCTCGCCGCGTGCGGTGGCGGCGAGCTCCGAGTGGACGGCGGAGCGGCCGCCTCCGGGGGCGGCAAGAAGACCACGGACGCGAAGACCGCGTCGCTCGCACAGTCGGGCAGCCTGACGGTGGCGTTCTGCCACGAGATACCCGACGGCGACAGCGACTCCCCGGTGTACGGCCTCACCCTGCGGTCGTACTCGACGAAGAACGGAGCCGTGCTCGCGGAGCGCAGCACCGTCCTGCCGAGCCAGGTGGAGCCGAGGACGGTGTGCGAGAAGGAGAGCTACCGCAGCCTGTCCAGCCTCGCCTTCAACAAGGACCTCAGCCTGGTGGCCGGCATCACGGAGGCCGGCGCGAACGACCGGGCCGCGGCCTACGACCTCGCCACCGGCAAGGAGATCTCCCCGCCGGACCCGGACGCCTTCACCGAGCGTCCGGAGAACGCCTCGGCCGTCTTCCACCCCACCACGGGACGGCTGTGGTACGGCGAGCAGAACGGCGACTACGGGAGCAGCAGCGCCGACGGCTTCGGCTCGCGCGACGCACGCAAGGGGTACTCGACCGAGGAGCGCATCGCCGCCTCCGGGGTCTCCGACGTCCTCCACCAGGACGCCGCCACCACCCTCACCGCCCTCGCGGCGCAGCGCATCACCGGCCCGGTCACGCCCTCCGCCCAAATCCTCGCCCACAGCGCCGACTACATCGAGTCCGGGCCCACCCTGGAGCTGAGCCGCGTGTCGCAGACGGGCGGCCACGGCGACACCGGCGTGGGCGGCTACCTGGAGGACGTCACCACCAAGGGCCTGGACTCCGTCTCCGGTTGCGAGCCGGTGTTCTGGCGGGACGACACCAACCTGGTGTGCGACTTCAAGCAGATCACCTTCACGTCCGACTACACGGAGGCCGTGAAGACCCAGGACCTGATCCCCGCCAACGACCGCGCCAACCAGAACCCGGTCCTCTCCGCGGACGGCAAGTCGTTCGCCTTCCTCTCCGAGGGGGAGGGTGATCAACTCTCCCTCTTCCGCGCCGACTTCGCGTCCGGCGCCACCGCCCAGCCGGTGAAGGTCGCCGATGTGGAGATGCCCCTCGACGGCTCGGAGGATCACCACATAACGCTGGTCCGCTGGAACTGACGCTCACACCGTCCCCGGGGTCACCAGGCCCGACTCGTAGGCCACGATCACGAGTTGGGCCCGGTCCCGCACCCCCAGCTTCCCCATGATCCGGCTGACGTGGGTCTTCGCGGTCAGCGGGCTCAACCCCAACGCCTCCGCGATCTCCGTGTTGTTGAGGCCGCGCGCGACCAACGCAAGCACCTCACGCTCACGTTCCGACAGGCACTCCGGCCCGCCACCCGCCGCCGGCACCGAAGGGCTGCGCAGGAACCGCTCGATCAACCGGGCCGTCGGCCCGGGCGACAGCAGCGCCTCCCCCGCCGCCACCGTACGGATCGCGTCGAGGAGTTCGGCCGGCCGGGTGTCCTTCACCAGGAACCCGGAGGCCCCGGCCCGCAGTGCCTCGACGATGTTCTCGTCCGTGTCGTAGGTGGTGAGGACCAACACCCTCACCCCCGCCAAGTCCTCGTCGGCGGCGATCAAGCGGGTCGCCTCGATCCCGTCCAGGTCGGGCATCCGCACGTCCATCACCACGAGGTCGGCGCGGGCACCGCGAGCCAGCTCGACGGCCTCACGCCCGGTGCCGGCCTGCCCGACCACCTCCATGTCCCGCGCCGACTCGACGAGCATCGCGAACGCCTCTCGTACGAGAGTCTGGTCGTCGGCGAGCAGTACGCGGATGGTCATCCGTTCCCCCCAGATGCGGCAGCGGCGAGTGGCAGTACGGCGGTCACCTCGAAGCCGCCCGGGCCCCGTGGTCCGGCGTCGAGTGTGCCACCGACGCTGCGGGCCCGCTCCCGCATCCCGACCAGCCCGTAACCCGGGGTGCCGCCGAGCACGGGCCCGATCCCGTCGTCGGTCACCGACAGGTGCAGGGCGCCTTGCTCCTCGTACATCCGCAGGCGTACGGCGGGTTCGGGCCCGGCATGCCGCACCGCGTTGGTCAGCGCCTCCTGCACGATCCGGTACGCGGCGGCGCCCACCGCGGGCGGCGCCTGCCGGACCCGGACGTCGGGTTCCACCCGGGCCCCCGCGAGCCGCGCCGCCGCCACCAGGTCGGGCACGCCGTCGAGGCCGGGCAGCGGACCGCGTGCCTCGCCGTGCTCGGAGGCCCGCAGCACCTCCAGCGTCGTACGGATCTCCCCACGCGTACTCCGGCAGGTCTCGGCGATGTCGTCGAGGGCCTTGGCGACCGTCTCCCGGTCGAGGCGGTCGGGGTCGGCGGCCAGGACGTGGGCGGCGACGGAGGTCTGGACGCCGATGAGGGTGATGCTGTGTGCGAGCAGATCGTGCAGATCACGGGCGATGCGCAGCCGTTCTTCCGCGACCCTTCTGCGCGCCTCCTCCTCACGGGTGCGTTCGGCGCGCTCGGCGCGGTCCACGATCGAGGCGACGTACTGGCGGTAGTAGCGCATGTCGACACCGCAGAAGAGCACGGCGACGACCCAGCCGGAGATCCGCAGCAGCTCGACGGCCTGCTTCTCGTCGACGGTGAGCATCACGCTCACGGAGACACCGAGCACCAGGCCGCCCGCCAGGATCGTGCGCAGGGGGCGCCCGGTGACCGCGACCGTGTACAGCGCGGTGAAGGCCGCCGCGGTGGGGGCGTTGTGGTTGTTGTCGAGGGCGTGGTACGGCACGACCAGCGCCACCATCACCGCGAGCACGAGCAGCGGACGGCGCCGGCGCCACACGATCGGCACGTGCGCGACGAGCAGCAGCGTCCAGCCGAGCGCGTCCGGGCGGCGGCTGTCGTCGGTGAACAACCCGATGCACACGGCGGCCACGGCGAGCCCGAGCGCGAAGAGCGCGTCGTTGCGGGTGCCGTGCGGGGCGGTGCGGGGATCGCGGTGGATCGCCGCGATGATCCGGTCGCTCAGGCTGGTTCGGCTGGTCTCCTGCACGGGCTCATCCTCCGCCACGAGGGCGCCCCTCCGGGAGGGGAGGGACGCCCTGACGGTGTGCACGCGGCTCACACCGGCTCCGGCTGCCGTTCCGGGCGCTCCGGACTGGGCTCCGGCATCCGCGACAGCCGGCCCGGCCACCACACCTTCCGGCCGAGGAGCACGCTCGCCGTGGTCACCAGATAGGTCCGGACGAGGAACGTGTCGAGGAGGACGCCGACCGCGATGACGAAGCCGAGTTCGACGAGCCCCACCAGGGGCAGCGTGGTGAGCACGGCGAACGTCGCGGCGAGGACGACGCCCGCGGAGGCGATGACGCCGCCGGTGGTGCGCAGGGCGGTGAGCGCCGCGGTCTGCGGGTCGGCGCCGTTGAGTGACTCCTCGCGCATCCGGTGCATCAGGAAGATGCCGTAGTCGACGCCCAGCGCCACCAGGAAGACGAAGGACAGCAGTCCGAGTCCGGGGTCGGTTCCCCCGAAGTCGAGCACCGGTCCGAAGACCAGTCCCCCGATGCCGAGCGCCGCGCCCCACACCGCGACCACGGCGACCAGCAGCATCAGCGGCGCGACGAGACTGCGCAGCAGGAACACGAGGATCACGAACACCGCGGCGAGCACCAGCGGCACGATGACCATGCGGTCCCGGGACTCGCTGTCGGCCAGGTCGATCTGCTGGGCGCTCGGCCCGCCGACGTAGGCGCCGTAGGAGTCGTCGAGGCCGTGGCGCAGGGCCTCGATGGTTTTGGTCTCGCCCGGTGACTCGGGGGCGGCGGTGGTGAAGACGGAGATCTCGGTCCAGCCGTCGCCACTGCGCCCGGCTTCCGCCTCGGCGACCCCGTCGGTCGTGCGGGCCTTGTCCAGGACGGCGCCCGCCTTGTCCGCCGGGGCGATGACCGTGACCGGCTGACTGCTGCGCTCCGGGTACTCGCGGGCCAGCGTCTGCATCGCGGCGATCGACTCGGGTTTCTCGGTGAAGGAGTCCTCCTGCTTGAGGCTCCCGGGCAGGTTGAGGACGCCGAGCGCGAGCGTGCCGAGGAGGACGGCACCGCCCGCGAGCACGGCGGCCGGCCGTCGGGTGGCCGAGGTGCCCATCGCGCCGAACAGCGAGCGGCGGTTCTTGGGCGTGCTGCCGAAGGCCGGGATCATCGGCCAGAAGATCCGCCGCCCGAGCAGCACCAGGACCGCGGGCAGGAGCGTGGTCATGGCGACCAGCGCGGCGAGCACACCGATCATGCCGACCGGCCCCATGCCGCTGCTGCTGTTCAGATCGGCGGCGAGCAGGCACAGCAGACCGGCCGCGACGGTCCCGGACGAGGCGAGGATCGCCGGTCCGCAGCCCCGCAGCGCGGTGCGCATGGCGTCGTACGGCCGCTCGTGGCGTCGTAGCTCCTCGCGGTAGCGGGAGATGAGCAGGAGCGCGTAGTCGGTGCCTGCGCCGAGGACGAGGATGGTCATCACTCCGCCGCTCTGGCCGGTGATGGTGACGTCGAACAGTTCGTGGAGGCCGTATCCGGCGGCCATCGCCATGGCGGCGGCGACGCCCGCGACGGCGAGCGGGACCAGCCACAGGAACGGGCTGCGGTAGATGAGGATCAGCAGGACGGTGACCACGCCGAGGGTGGCCAGCAGCAGGGTGCCGTCGATCGTCTCGAACACCTTGCTCATGTCGGTGTTGAGCGCGCCGGGCCCGCCGACCTCGACACTGAGCCCGCCCGTGCCCTCGGCGAGGTCGCGCACGCCGTCCACGAAGGCGTTGCGGGCCTCCTCGTCCTGGCCCGGCTGGGTGCTGGACACCGGGTACATCAGGGTGGAGCCGTCCTCGGACGGGATGCCCCGCGGTGTGCCCGAGAGGTCGTAGGCGCCGCCGACCTCGGTGACCTGGTCCGCGGCGGTCTGCCGGTCGGCGGAGGTGAGCCCGCCGTCCCGGTGGTACACGAGCACCAGGTCGGTCGACTCGCCGCCCGGCAACTCGTCCTGGATCCGCGCCACCTGGGTGGAGTCCGCGCTGTCGGGCAGATAGTCGACCGCGCGGTTCTGCTGTACGTCGCTGAACTTCCCGGCGAGCGGTCCGACGAGCACGAGCGCGGCCAGCCACAGGCCGAGCACCACCCAGGGCACTGCGCCCCGTCGCCGTGTAAGTGTCCTTGCGGCCCCCATGGACGGGCCTCCCTCCGGTCGGAATGTCTGGGTCGTTTCCAGACTCCCGGCGGGCAGGGGGCGATTCGTCGGGCGGGAGGGCGAGTTGCGGGGTACTGCCCGGGGTGACCGGGCGGGCGCGTTACTCCCCGGGGAGTATCAGGACGGCGTCCGCGCCGACACCAGCAGCCGGGTCACGTCGTCCGCGCAGATGGTCAGGGCTGCGCCCACGGTGGACAGGACATCGCGCTCGGCCGGGGTGTACGGGCCGTCCGCGAGGGCGATCCGGGCACCCTGCAGCAGGATCGATTCGCGGCCGGCGGGGGCGAGGTGCGGGGCCAGCGGGTCCAGCGCCTCGTGCAGCTCTATGGCCAGCCCCGTGCCGCACGGGCGGCCGTAGACCCGCCCGGTGTCCAGGGCCAGCGCCTCGACCAGGGCGTTCAGCTGCTCCTCCGTGCAGTCGTCGAAGCCGGCGGCGCGGACCGTGGCCGCGGCGGCCTCCAGCGACGTACGGGAACAGGTGCCGCCTGCCGAGAGGATCGCGAGGGCGACCGTGTGGACGGCGTCCCTGAGCATCGCGGAGAAGCGGGTGGTCGTCGGGTGGTCGAGGGCGTCGGTGCCGAAGTGGCGGCGGCAGGCCGCGCACTCCACGACGGGACCGGTCTCGCCACGCGGCAGCACGGGCACACCGAGCAGGGTGAAGCGGCGGTGCCCGGTCAGCCGCTGGAAGTTGCGGTCGCCACCGCAGCCGGGGCAGAAGAACTCCCCGTCCCCCACGGGCGTCCACGCGGTGCGGGTGCCCAGGAGGCGCGCAGGCCTGGCAGCACGGCCGTTTCGTCCCCGTCCTGGCAGCACGTCAGCACCTCCGTAACTCCCCCACGGCCTCAAGGGCGCGGGAGGTGCCCCCAACGGCAACGTCGCCGCGCTTGCGTGATGTTAGCCACATCCGAGACTCGGCGTCATTACCCCTGACGAGACCTTCCCGTGACCTGCACATGGATTGGCCGGTATACGACGGGACACAGCGGGGCCCCGCCCGCCGGACAAATGGCGAACGGGGCCCTAAACCGCCGGTGGGGCTGGTCAGCGAGTCGCCCGGTTGACGGCCGACACGACCGCCTTCAGCGACGCGCGTGTCGTGTTCGGATCGATGCCGATGCCCCACAGGACCTTGTCGTCGATCGCGCACTCGATGTACGAAGCGGCCTGCGCGGACGCGCCCTCGCTCATCGTGTGCTCCTGGTAGTCGAGCAGCCGGGCGTCGATGCCGACGGACTGCAGGGCGTCGAAGAAGGCCGAGATCGGGCCGTTGCCGGTGCCGGTCAGGACCGTGTCGACGCCGTCGACCGTCGCCTCGACGCGCAGCGTGTCCACGCCGTCGGTGTCGGTCGTCGACTGGCCGTTCTTGACCTGAATACGGCCCCACGGGTTCTCGGGGTTCGGCAGGTACTCGTCCTGGAAGGTCGCCCAGATGGCGGCGCCGGTGACCTCGCCGCCCTCGGCGTCCGTCTTCGCCTGGATGATCTTCGAGAACTCGATCTGCATCCGGCGCGGCAGGTCCAGCTTGTGGTCGTTCTTCAGGACGTACGCGATGCCGCCCTTGCCGGACTGCGAGTTGACCCGGATGACCGCCTCGTAGGAGCGGCCGACGTCCTTCGGGTCGATCGGCAGGTACGGCACGGCCCACTCGATGTCGTCGACGGTGACGCCCTTGGCGGCCGCGTCGGCCTCCATGGCGTCGAAGCCCTTCTTGATGGCGTCCTGGTGGGAGCCGGAGAAGGACGTGTAGACCAGGTCGCCCACGTACGGGTGGCGCGGGTGGACCTCCATCTGGTTGCAGTACTCCCACACGCGACGGATCTCGTCGATGTCGGAGAAGTCGATCTGCGGGTCGACGCCCTGGGAGAAGAGGTTCATGCCCAGGGTGACCAGGTCGACGTTGCCGGTGCGCTCGCCCTGCCCGAACAGACAGCCCTCGACGCGGTCGGCGCCGGCCATCAGCGCCAGCTCGGCGGCGGCCACGGCCGTACCGCGGTCGTTGTGCGGGTGGACGGAGATGACGACGTGCTCGCGGCGGGAGATGTTGCGGCTCATCCACTCGAAGCGGTCCGCGTGGGTGGACGGCGTCGAACGCTCCACCGTGGCGGGCAGGTTGAGGATGATCTCGCGGCCCGGGCCGGGCTGGTAGACGTCCATCACCGCCTCGCAGACCTCCAGCGCGAAGTCCAGCTCGGTGTCGGTGAAGATCTCCGGGCTGTACTGGTAGCCGAACTCCGTCTCGGGGCCCAGCAGCTTCTCCGCGTACTCCATCACCAGGCGGGTGCCGTCGACGGCGATCTGCTTGATGTCGTCCTTGGAGCCGCGGAAGACGACCCGGCGGAAGACCGGCGCGGTCGCGTTGTACAGGTGCACGGTGGCGCGCCTGGCGCCCTTCAGCGACTCGACGGTCCGCTCGATCAGGTCCTCGCGGGCCTGGGTCAGTACGGAGATGGTGACGTCGTCGGGGATCGCGCCGGGCTCCTCCACGATGGAGCGCACGAAGTCGAAGTCGGTCTGGCCGGAAGCCGGGAAGCCGACCTCGATCTCCTTGTAGCCCATCTTGACCAGCTGGTCGAACATCCGGCGCTTGCGCTCGGGCGACATCGGGTCGATCAGGGCCTGGTTGCCGTCGCGCAGGTCCGTGGAGAGCCAGCGGGGGGCGGCGGTGATCCGGTTGTTCGGCCAGGTGCGGTCCGGGATGTCGACCTGCTCGTACTGGCCGTACTTCTGGATCGGCATGGCACTGGGCTGCTGGCGGTTCGCCATGATGCGGGGGCTCCTCGAAGGCGGGTCCGGAGGGACGGCCGACGGCGCAACGCCAAACTCCGCGGGGAGGGGGTCGGCCTCGGTTACAGGCCCTCGCCGCGGCAGCTAAGGAGAAGCAGCCCGAATCGCATGATGGTCCGCAGCCTAGCCGAGCCGCGCCGGTTGCGGGGGCCCGTATCAGTATGCGGGACCCCGGGGATCAATGGGACAAAAAGTGCGCCATACCACTTCGCTACCGACGGTGAGGCTTCTTATCCCTACATTTCACCAATCATGGTTGCGGGTGGTGACAGCGGCATAACTCAGTGCAAGGGTGCCGGGCATGATGACGAACGGGGGCTTCGAGCCCGTCTTCTGCACCGTCGTACCGCCGCATGTCCTCGACAAGCTGGCCGGCAACGACGACCCCGCACTCTCCGGTCCCGCCCAGCGCACCCTGATGCGCGACAGCGAGCTGCGCGCCAAGCGCCGTGTGACCACCGAATTCCGCCTCGCGGCGGCGCCGTCGGCGAAGGCACCGTCGGACCAGCCGCTGCGCACCATCTACGACGCCGGGCACAAGACCGGCCTGCCCGGCACCAAGGTGCGCGAAGAGGGCTCGGAACCCGGCCAGGACGCGACGGTCAACCGCGCCTACGCCGGGCTCGGCGCCACCTTCGACCTGTTCCTCAAGGCCTACGGCCGCCACTCGATCGACGGCGACGGCCTGCCCCTGGACGCCACCGTCCACTACGACGAGAACTACGGCAACGCCTTCTGGAACGGCGAACAGATGGTGTTCGGCGACGGTGACGGCGAGATCTTCCTCGACTTCACCATCCCGATCGACGTCATCGGCCACGAGCTGACCCACGGCGTCACGCAGTACACGGCGAACCTCACCTACTTCGGCCAGCCGGGTGCCCTGAACGAGTCGATGTCCGACGTCTTCGGCTCGCTGATCAAGCAGTACACGCTCGGCCAGACCGCCGCCGAGGCCGACTGGCTGATCGGCGCGGGCCTGCTCGCCCCCAGCGTCACCGGCAAGGCCCTGCGCTCCATGAAGGAACCGGGCACCGCCTACGACGACGACGTCCTCGGCAAGGACCCGCAGCCCGCGACCATGGACGACTACGTCCGCACCGGCCGCGACAACGGCGGCGTCCACATCAACTCCGGCATCCCCAACCACGCCTTCTACCTGGCCGCGACCGCCCTCGGCGGCCACGCCTGGGAGAAGGCGGGCCAGATCTGGTACGACGCCCTGACCGGCGGCGAGCTGACGGAGCGCGCGTTCTTCGGCGACTTCGCCAAACTGACCGTGAAGGCCGCGCGGGAGCGCTTCGGCGACGGCGGCGAGGAACTCCGGGCCGTGGAGAAGGCCTGGGAGCAGGTCGGGGTGCGCATTCTCTGACTCCGTACTAGACAGGGAGCCATGCGTATTCAGGTGAGGCGCACGGGCGGGTTCGCGGGCATCGAGCGGCATGCCGAGGTGAACACCTCGGACCGGACCGATGCCCACGAATGGCACGCCCTGGCCGAGAAAGCGGTCGCCGCCGGCCGGGGCACGCCCCCGATCGGGGTGCCGGACGGCTTCAGCTACCAGATCACGGTGGACGGGAAGACGGTGTACTGCTCGGATCCCCGGCTCACGGAGGAGCAGCGGAAGCTGATCTCGCGGGTGCTGAAGGAAGGGGCGTGACGGCGGGCGCGTAACTCGTTGTTCACGCCTGCCCGTTGACTTCCGTACCCGCCAGTACGGATGATCCGGCGCATGGCGACGAACCCCGTACCCCAGTTCCCGGACGGCTTCCTGTGGGGCGTCTCGACCTCGGCGCACCAGATCGAGGGAGCGGCGGACGAGCGCGAGCCGTCCGTCTGGGACGCCTTCACGGCCGAGCCGGGACATGTGAAGGACGGCTCCACGGCAGCGGTGGCCTGCGACCACTACCACCGCTACCGCGAGGACGTGGCCCTCCTGGCGGGCCTGGGCGTGGACGCGTACCGCTTCTCGATCTCCTGGCCGAGGGTGCGTGCCGAGGGCGGCCTGGACTTCTACGACCGGCTGGTCGACGAGCTGTGCGCGGCGGGTATACGCCCGGTCCCGACCCTCTTCCACTGGGATCTTCCGGTGTCCCTCGACTGGCTGGAGCGGGACACGGCGTCGCATTTCGCGGAGTACGTGTCGGTCGTCGCCGACCGTCTGGGCGACCGCGTGAAGAAGTGGATCACGATCAACGAGCCCGCGGAACACACGCTGTTCGGGCACGCTCTGGGCGCGCACGCCCCCGGCAAGCAGCTGATGTTCGACGCGCTCCCGGCCGCCCACCACCAACTCCTCGCCCACGGTCTTGCCGTACGGGCCCTGCGCGCGTCCGGCGCCACGGACATCGGTATCGCCAACTCCCACGGCCCGACGTGGCCGGCTTCGCAGGACCCCGCGGACGTGGAGGCGGCCGGCTTCTACGACCTCCTCCTCAACCGCCTCTTCTCGGACCCGGTCCTGCTGGGCGAATACCCGGAGGGCCTCGGGGAGTTGATGCCGGGCGACGACATCTCGGCCGACCTGAAGGTCATCGGGGAGCCGCTGGACTGGTACGGCATCAACTACTACGCGCCGACCCGGGTGGGCGCCCCGCAGGGCGCGGACATCGAGTTCGGCGGTCTGACGATCCCGGCGGAACTCCCCTTCTCCGTAAGGGAGATCGAGGGCGTCCCGGTGACGGACTTCGGCTGGCCGGTGGTCCCCGAGGGCCTGACGGACCTCCTGACCACCTTCCACGACCGCTACGCCGACCGCCTCCCCCCGATCGTCATCACCGAGAACGGCTGCTCCTACGCAGGCATCGACGACCAGGCCCGCATCACCTACCTGGACGGCCACATCCGGGCCCTGCACCGGGCGTCGGAGGCCGGCGTGGACGTCCGCGGCTACTTCGTCTGGTCCCTCCTGGACAACTTCGAGTGGGCGGAGGGCTACGCACGGCGGTTCGGGCTGATCCACGTGGACTACGAGACGCTGGAGAGGACACCGAAGGCGTCGTACACCTGGTACCGGGACCTGCTGAGGGCACAGCGCTGAGGGCACGGCGCTGAGGCCCGCTCAGGGCCGACAGCGGAGTCCAGGGGGCGGAGCCCCCTGGGGGACGCGTGGGCAGATCTCGCTCAGAAGCCCAGCTTGCGCAGCTGCCGGGGGTCGCGCTGCCAGTCCTTCGCCACCTTCACGTGGAGGTCCAGGAACACCGGCGTACCGAGCAGCGCCTCGATCTGCTTGCGCGACTTGATGCCGACCTCCTTCAGCCGCTTGCCCTTCGGCCCGATGATGATGCCCTTCTGGCTGGGCCGCTCGATGTACACGAAGGCGTGGATGTCGAGGAGGGGCCTGTCGGCGGGGCGGTCCTCGCGCGGGAGCATCTCCTCCACGACGACCGCGATGGAGTGGGGAAGCTCGTCGCGCACACCCTCCAGCGCGGCCTCGCGGATCAGCTCCGCGATCATGACCTGCTCGGGCTCGTCGGTGAGGTCGCCCTCGGGGTAGAGGGCCGGGCCCTCCGGAAGCATCGGGACCAGCAGGTCCGCCAGCAGATCGACCTGCTTGTTCGCGGTCGCCGACACCGGGACGATCTCCGCCCACTCGATGCCCAGCTCCTTGCCGAGCTGGTCGACGGCGATCAGCTGCTCGGCGAGGGTCTTGGAGTCGACGAGGTCCGTCTTCGTGATGATCGCGACCTTCGGGGACTTCTTGATCCCCGCCAGTTCCTTCGCGATGAAGCGGTCACCGGGGCCGAGCTTCTCGTTCGCCGGCAGGCAGAAGCCGATCACGTCGACCTCGGCCCACGTCGTCCGGACGATGTCGTTGAGACGCTCACCCAGCAGCGTGCGCGGCTTGTGGAGCCCCGGGGTGTCCACCAGGATCAGCTGGGCTTCGGGCCGGTGCACGATCCCCCGTACCGTGTGCCGCGTCGTCTGCGGCTGGTTGGCGGTGATCGCCACCTTCTGGCCGACCAGAGCATTCGTGAGAGTGGACTTGCCCGCGTTGGGGCGGCCCACGAAGCAGGCGAAGCCGGCGCGGTGGGGGGCCTCGGACGGCTCGGATGACTGGCTGCGAACGCTCATGGCGCCCATTCTCCCTGATCCACAGAGCCCCGCCGTACAAGCGTCCGCCCGGGCGCGACGCCGTGAGCTTTCCGAAACCCTCACGCAACGAAACCTCACGGAAACATGCCCGTGCGCAACCGGAAACGCATGCCGGTGACCCTCTGACGAGCCCCCACACCGTTGGAGACGACCGTGATCCTCGCCGCGCCCCTGGCCGTAGAGCGCATCGACACCGGCGACACCGCCTGGCTGCTCGCCGCCACCGCCCTCGTCCTGCTGATGACCCCGGGCCTGGCCCTGTTCTATGGCGGCATGGTCCGCACGAAGAGCGTCCTCAACATGCTGATGATGAGCTTCGTGTCGATCGCCCTGGTCACGGTGGTGTGGCTGACCGCCGGATACTCCCTCGCCTTCGGCGACGACATCGGCGGCGGCCTCATCGGCGGGCTCGACCACGCCGGCATGTCCGGCCTCGGCCCCGACAGCGTCCAGGGCACCGTCCCCACCCTGCTCTTCGCCACCTTCCAGCTCACGTTCGCGATCATCACCGCCGCCCTGATCAGCGGCGCGATCGCGGACCGCGTGAAGTTCGGGGCGTGGCTGGTCTTCGTGCCGGTGTGGGCGCTGCTCGTATACGTTCCCGTCACCCACTGGGTCTGGGGCCCGGGCGGCTGGATCCTGGACCACCTCGGCGCCCTCGACTTCGCGGGCGGCCTCCCCGTCGAGATCACCTCCGGCGCCTCGGGCCTCGCCCTCTGTCTGGTCCTCGGCCCGCGCCTCGGCTTCAAGAAGGACGCCATGCGTCCGCACAACCTCCCGATGGTGATGCTCGGCGCCGGTCTCCTCTGGTTCGGCTGGTTCGGCTTCAACGCGGGCTCCGCCCTCGGCGCCAATGGCCTCGCCGCCGCCGCGTTCCTCAACACCCTCGCCGCCGGCTGCACCGGCCTGCTCGGCTGGCTCTTCGTCGAGCAGAAGCGCGACGGCCACCCGACGACGCTTGGCGCGGCCTCCGGTGCGGTCGCGGGCCTGGTCGCGATCACGCCCTCCTGCGGTTCGGTCCCGCTGCCCGGCGCCCTGGCCGTCGGCCTCGCCGCCGGTGTCGTCTGCTCGTACGCCGTGAGCTGGAAGTTCAAGCTGAACTACGACGACTCCCTGGACGTCGTCGGCGTCCACCTGGTCGGCGGGATCATCGGCACCCTCCTCATCGGCGTCTTCGCGGCAAAGGAGATGACCGGCGGCACCGAAGGCCTCCTCTACGGCGGCGGTCTCGCCCAGCTCGGCAAGCAGCTGGTGGCCGTGGTCGCCGTAGGGGCGTACGCCTTCGCCGTGACGTACGGCGTCGCCAAACTGATCGACAAGGCGATGGGCCTGCGTGCGAGCGAGGAGCAGGAACAGACCGGTCTGGACCTTACGGTGCACGCCGAGACGGCATACGATCACGGCGTCCTGGGCCACGGCGCCCCGGTCACCGCGTCCGTCGTCCCCTCCCCCCAGAAGGTCAAGTCCCAGGCATGAAGCTCATCACCGCGATCGTCAAGCCGTACCGCCTCGACGAGGTCAAGACCGCCCTCCAGGAGCTCGGCGTACACGGTCTGACCGTGACCGAGGCCAGCGGCTACGGCCGTCAGCGCGGGCACACCGAGGTGTACCGCGGCGCCGAGTACCAGATCGACCTGGTCCCCAAGGTGCGCATCGAGGTCGTCGTCGAGGACGCGGACTCGGACGCCGTGATCGACGCGATCGTCAAGGCCGCGCAGACGGGGAAGATCGGCGACG
This sequence comes from Streptomyces sp. MMG1533, assembly GCF_001279775.1. Classification (GTDB taxonomy): domain Bacteria; phylum Actinomycetota; class Actinomycetes; order Streptomycetales; family Streptomycetaceae; genus Streptomyces. The sequence goes on from NZ_LGDG01000238.1 coordinate 64,118, forward strand.
GGAAGGTGTGGGCGCTGCCGGTGGAGACGGTCGTACGGGTGCGGACCGGCGAGCGCGGGCCCGACGCGCTCTGACCAGCAGTACGGCTCCCACCACCAAGGCGACGGCAAGTACCGCCGCCACCAGCCACGGAAGCGCGAAGAACGCCGCGCTCGCCGACTCGCGGGTGTCCCGCGCGCTCGCCGTCAGCGTCACCTCGCCCCAGTCGAGCCGGGGTGCGTCCCGCCATGGCTCGGTGAGCCGTACCCGCTGGCCGGGCAGCAGCTCGGAAGGGATCCTCGACAGGTCGCGCGCCAGGAGCGTACGGCCGAACAGGCCCTCCGCACGCAGCTCCACCTTCGGGTCGAGGGTGACGTTGCCGGTGTTGTGGAGGGTGTAGGAGATCGTCGCCCCGCTGTCGCCGAAGCCGGGGACGAGCGGCTGGTGGTGGGTGACGTGGACGTCCTCGACGGCGATCGCGGCGAGGGCGGGTCCGCCGACGCGGAGGTAGACGCGGGCGCCGACGGCCCGTTGCACGCCGAGCGCGAGGGAGCCGTCGCCCTGGTCGACGCGTTCGTCGAGTGCCACCAACGCGCCCGGATGGTCGCCGGGTTCGGCGTCCGCGGGCACCCGGAGCGTGAAGGGCACGGTGACCTTGCCGTGCGCGGGGACGGTGACACGAGCGCGCGCGGGTTTCGCCCACGCCCCCACCCCGCGCTGCTTCTCCTTCAACGTCCGTACGGCGAAACCGCCGTCGCGTGCGGTGTTGTAGGCGTCGGCCGCATAGAGGCGGAAGGCCAGCGGGCGGGCGGTCTTGTTGGCCACGACGACCTTGTCCTCGATGGTCGTACCGGGGTCGGCCGAGAGGTAGAAGTACGGGCGCTCGGCGATCTGCGAGGAGGCCGGGTAGACGGACCAGCTGCCGTTGTCGGCGGCGTGGGCGGGGCCCACGGACACGGCGAGGAGCAGGCCCAGGAGGAGGACATGGAACTTGCGCATGGGTGCGGACCCCCACGGACGAGGACGAGGTGGACGGGCGGGTGCGGACCCGTCGCAGCGGGCGCCCGTACGGTCAGGCGAGCGTGAGGGTGAGAACCGCGGAGTACGAGCCCGGAGGTGTGAACGCCGGTACGTTCAGGGAGAGTCCGGCGTCTACGGTGAACTCACCTCCGGTGAGCGTGCCGTTGGGGGTGGACGCGAGCGTCGCCCCCGAACTGCCCACGGCCCCGGACGAACCCGCCCGGCAGGTGCTCGGACTGCCGGCCTTGGTGGCGCAGGCCGGGTTCCAACTCAGCTTCCCCGCCTCGATCTTGGCGCCGGGTCCGGTGAAGTCGGTGACCTTGCCGGTGAGGGACCAGCCCGCGGGTCCGCCGCGGAAGTCCTTGACGGTGACGGTCCGCAGGGCGCCCTCGGACGCGCCGCCCTTGCCGAAGTCGACCGCCGACAGCTCGACGGCGTCCCCGGCCTGGGACATGGACAGCGTGCCCGCCCGCACCGTGGTGGTGAGTTTCTGGCTGCCGTCCGGGACGGGCGTGTCGTCGACGACGACGTACGCGGCGGGACCGGCGCCCTTGTCCGCGCTCCAGGCGCCGCCCTCGTACGCCACGACACCGGTGGTCGTCCTGTCGGTGACGACGAGCGAGCCGCTGAAGGCGCCCGCCGAGTCGGCGGTCGCCGTGGCCGTGTCCGCGGTCTGGGTGTCCCCGGACCGTCCGGCCAGAGTGACGGTCGCGCCGGGTGTGAAGTCACTGCCGGTGACGGTGACGCTGTCACCGGAGCCGCCCGAGGCCGAACCGAGCGCTATGGCACGGGTGTTGGTCTGGCCGCCGTCCGTCGCGGTGACGGTCTCCGAGACCGGCGCGGGCGGGGTGGTGACCGTGCACGGGGTGTCCAGCTCCAGGATGTAGCTGGTGTGGATGTTGTAGTCGCCGGGCGAGAGCGTGATGGCGCCCGGCGCGGTGACGGTGAAGGTGCCGGTCATCGAGAACGAGGGGAAGACGCCCTTGCCGGGCACCGGCGGGTTCTTCTTCGGCCCGGCGACCGTGACGTCGCCGGTCTGGGCGCCGCCGAGGGTGACCTTGCCGGTGGGGGTCATGATGTCGGCCGGCAGGGCGAGGTCGGTGGGGTTGCTGGCGGCGGGCTCGACCACCGTGTAGGTCACGGTTACGGTGTCCCCCACCTCGGGGCTGGCGTTGTCCACCGTGATGTTCGCGGTGGTGGTGCCGTCGATCGGCGGAATGCCCGCGATCGGTGGCGGGACGCAGTGCGTGGCGAACTCCACGTCGACGGACTGGGCGGACACGGCGCCGGCCGGGGCGGCCAGTGTGCCGCCGACGGTCACCGCGAGCGCTGTCGCCCCGAGCAGCGCCGCCCAGCGGCGTCTTCGGTTGATCGGTCCCATGGGTGCCCCCTCCTGAGGGATGCGGGCGCAGCGGCTCTTCTGCGCCGACAGGGGGCATTGACGTGTGGATCGCGTGAGAAGTCAATGGAGATGCGGGGGTAATCTGATGGTCCGTCAGTTCCGGTGCCGGTTTTCGTCAACACCGGTGACTGACGGACCAGTTGGTGTGGGGGGTTGGGTCATTCCAGGTGGTCTCGGCCGGCGTCCCGGTTCGCTCGGCTCAGTCGAACACGAACGGCCCGGGCGACTGTGCCCCGGTCGCCGTGCAGGTGATGGTGATCCCGAAGACCGTCATCTGCAGGGATCCGCCGTATGCCTCCAGGGTGTCGCCGGAGGCCACCGTGCCGTCGAGCGGGCCGACCGTGACGGGGTCACCGGCCGCCATGGCCGGGTTCTTCGTGCCGGTGAAGGCGGTGGTGCCGCCCGCGGCGTTCACCAGGGTGAGGGTGGAGCTGATCGAGTCCTGCCCCAGGGCGATCGGCGCGGTGATCGCGGAGGAGGTGACGGTGACGGTGGCGGCGGTGCCGTCCTGCGTCGCCGTCAGGGTGGCCTCGCCACCGCCGAAGGTGCCGCAGTCGGCGGTGATGGTGGCGGTGTCCGGGGTGACGGCCACCGCCGTGGGTGCGAGCGCGAGGCCGGTGAGCGCGAGGGCTCCGACCGCGACGGCCACACCTGTTCCTGTTCGCTTGCCTCTCATGGGTTCCGACTCCCTTCCCTTGCGGGGAACTGCCATGTGGGGATGGACGGGAGAAATCTGACGCTCCAGAAAACTGACGGACCATCAGAACTGCTGGTTTCATTGATGCGCATGGGGCGGATGACGGCAAGAGCGATATTCGGCCGGTCATGGCCCGGTCGGCTTGCCCGCCCCTGGACGGGAGCCGACCCGCATGGGGACGAGCCGCATGGGAACCGACCCGCATGGGGGACGAGCCGCCCGGGGGACAAGCCGCGCAGTGTCGGCAGGGCGAGGTCGGTGAGGTTGCCGGGCCGCCCCGGTGGGGGCCGGTGGGGGCCGGTGGGGCCCGGTGGGGCCCGGTGGGGCCCGGTGGGGCCCGGTGGGGCCCGGTGGGGCCCGGTGGGGCCCGGTG
>NZ_LGDG01000239.1 GCF_001279775.1 Streptomyces sp. MMG1533
CACCCGCCCACCACCCGCCCGTTCCACCACACCGTCGGCCCCACGTTGCCGCTGTAGTCGAACAACGCGGCCCGCAACTCCGGCGCCAGATACCAGTCCCGCTGCTGCCAGCCCATCGCCGTCGGATCGAGCGCCGGCAGCAGCGCGGCCCACGGCTCGGCCGGCTCCGCCACCGGGCCGACGTCGTCGTCGACGACGTACCCCACACCTTCCTCCAGGGACACCGACCGCGCCCCGATCGCCGCCAACGCCCGGCGGACGTCCGTCACTTTCCACCCGGTCCACCACTTCAGGTCGGCCTCCGTGGCCGGGCCGCACGCGGCGAGCCAGCGTCCGAGCAGGGATGCCTGGGCCTGCGCCGCGTCCAGTTCGGGATGTGCGGGGGCCACCGCCCAGCGGAACTGGCTGGACGTCCAGGAGCCGAGCGGCCGGCCCCGGACGACCTTGCCCTCGACGCCCAGCACCCTCAGCAGACGGGTCGAGACGGTGTGGACGCCCTCGTAGCTCTTCCCGGCCGCGTACACGAACTGCTCCCGCAGCCGCGGCTCGTCCTCGGCGAGCTCCGCCGCCGTCGCCTGCCCCCGCCTCGCCAGCGCGGCCAGCGCCGACTCCTCGGCCTCCTTCAGCCAGGCCGGGTCCGGCGCACCGGCCTTCGCCATGTCCCTCAGCAGCGCGGCCCGCTCCCGCGCGGCGACCGTGAGGCCGGTCGAGGCGTGCACGACCGCGGTGAGGTCCGTCGGGAACACGAAGACCGTGTGCCGCATGCCGTGCATACGGACCAGCGTGCGGTCCTCGTACAGCGCCCGGCCGGTCTCCGGCACGGTCCTCGCCGGGTCCGCGAGCCGCGCGCCCACGGCCAGGTACACCGTCGCGGGGTCCGTGCCGTGCAGGGCGACCAGGGAGTCGGCGACATCCTCGGGACTCGCCGCCCGTGCCGCCCCGGCCAGCCGGTGCCGCAGCGCGAGCCGCGCCCGCCGCTCCGCCACGCCGATGTACCGCTCCTCGTCACCCATACCGGCCTCCGCCCGTCACGTCACCGTGAGGGCATCCTCCCGGAGGCCACTGACAATCGGGCGGCACGGACCGCCGGGGGACGTCACCCGTTCGCCGTACCCGGCATGCGTACGCCCCGCCCCCGGCCTTCACTGCGATCAGGAAGCGACGGAAGCCAGGGAGCCAGGAATCCAGGAATCCAGGAATCCGGGGAGCCAGGAACCCAGGAAGCCTGGGAACCAGGGAGGCGCGATGCAGAGGTCCGGCACATGACCGCCCCCGACGACCCCTCCCACCGCGCCGACCCCGCCTGCCGCACCGCCCAGGGCAAGGCCGCCCGCAAACGCGTCCCCCGCTCCGCGCACGCCCACTGGACCCCCTCCGTCGACCGCCCCGACCCGGTCGGAGTACTGGAGCGGCAGGGCCGCGACCGCCTGCCCGAGCTGCTCCCGGTCCGGTACGGCCGCATGGCCGCCTCCCCCTTCGCCTTCCTGCGCGGTGCGGCCGCCGTCATGGCCGCCGATCTGGCCGCCCAGCCGCACACCGGCCTCACCGTGCAGCTCTGCGGCGACGCCCACCTGCTCAACTTCGGCCTGTACGCCTCCCCGGAACGCGCCCTGCTCTTCGACCTCAACGACTTCGACGAGACCTTCCCCGGCCCCTTCGAATGGGACGTCAAGCGCCTGGCTGCCAGCGTCGCCGTCGCCGCCCGCGAGAACGGGCACAGCGAGGCCCGGACCCACCGCGCGGCCCTGGAGGCCACCGCCGCCTACCGCGCCGTCATGCACCGCCTGGCCCCGAAGGGCGAACTCGACGTCTGGTACGAGCGCCTCGACGCCGACAGCCTGCTGCCCCTCCTCCGCTCCGCCCGTCACCGCCGACGCGCCGAGTCCAGCCTCACCCGCGCCCGCCGCCGCACCAGCCTCCAGGCCCTCGGCAAGCTCACGGAGATCGTCGACGGACGCCGGCGCCTCATCCACGACCCGCCGCTGCTCGAACCCGCCGGGGTCCCCGACATGGCCGCCCTGCGCAAGATCTTCAGCGACTACCGTTCCACCCTCGCCGAGGAGCGCCGCCTGCTCCTGGACCGCTACCGCTTCGTCGACGCCGCCCGCAAGGTCGTCGGCGTCGGCAGCGTCGGCATGCGCTGCTTCATCGTGCTGCTCGCCGGCCGGGATGCGGACGACCCGCTGTTCCTGCAGATCAAGGAGGCGCGGAAGTCCGTACTGGAGGAGCACCTGCCGCACGGGCCGTACGACCATGCCGGGCACCGGGTCGTCGCCGGGCAGCGGCTGCTCCAGGCCGCCGGTGACATCTTCCTGGGGTGGATGAGCGGGCCGCAGGGACGGGCGTTCTACTGGCGGCAACTGCGCGACATGAAGGGCTCCGCGGACGTCGCCGGGATGAGCCCCGCCGACCTCGTGGCGTACGCCAGGCTGTGCGGCACCGCGCTGGCCCGCGCGCACGCCCGGTCCGGCGACCGCATCGCGATCGCCGGATACCTGGGCGGCGCGGACACCTTCGAACGAGCCGTCGCCGACTTCGCCCTCGCCTACGCCGACCAGACCGCCCACGACCACGCGACCCTCGGCGCGGCCGTCGCGGCCGGCGTGGTGACCGCGGACCCGGGAGTCTGAGACGCGGTCGGACATCGGACACGGGGGGCGCGGTCAGGCGTACGCCTCCAGCAGGCCGCCCACGTACGCCTCCAACCGCCCGCCCAGCACCTGAGCCGTCAGATCCGTCCGCCCCAGCTCCCGCCAGGGACCCGCGAGCTTCGCCGCGTCGGGGGAGTAGCCGAGGGCGTCCAACAGCCGCCAGTACAGATGGTCGGGCCCGTCGGCGAGGCGGCGGCCGCCGTGCGCCTCGTAGCGCGCGCGGAAGCCGAGTCCGTACTCCGGGCCGTGCAGCAGGGCCAGGGCCGTCGAGCAGTGGGCGACGTCCAGGTCGGCGGGGCCCCACGACGTCTCGACCCAGTCGACGACTCCGCTGATCCGCAGCTCGTCGCCGCTCCCGTCGAACAGCACGTTCCCCGGGTGGAAGTCGCGGTGCAGGAAACAGCCCTCGTAGGCCGGGGGTTCGCGGCGGATCACGTCCACCGCCCGCTCCCACGGCGGCCCCGGCGGGGCGGCCACCCGCTCGGCCGACGTCCACGCCTGGTACGGGCGCGGCCGTTCGTCCGGTACGACCTCGTGGATCCGGACGAGTTGCGCAGCCAGGAGGTCCAGGCGCCGCTCCAGCTCGGCGGGGTCCTCCTCGTCGACCCGCACCCGGCCCGGGAGCAGTGACATCAACAGCGAAGGGTGGTCGCAGAGTTCGGCCGACGGGTCGACGGCGACCGGTCGTGCGGCCGGGATGCCCTCCTGTCCGGCGAGGAGCGCCAGGACGGACGCCTCGCGGGTCAGCAGCCCCGGGGCATGCAAGCGGAAGAAGGGCTTCACGAAGGTCCGCAGCACCAGCCCGGTGCCGTCGTCGAGGGTCAGGCGGCGCATCTGGGAGCTCCAACCGCCGGACAGGGGGCGGACGTCGCGGACCGAACGTCCCTCCGGGAGCTGCTTGGCCAGCCACGACCGGGTCGCCGCCCACCCCCGGGCGAGCACGGCCGACACGAACTCCCGCCGGTCCTCGGCGTGATCCCGGAGCCACATCCCCAACCGGTGGTCGGCGTCGGGCAGTTCGAAGCGGGTGAACTGCGCGCGGGCGCAGAGCGCGTCCTGCACGGCCTGAGTCACCTCCGGCGGGATCACCGCGTCCGTACCCGGCACCGCGAGCACCGCGCGGCCCTCGTACGTCCGCAGTACGTCGAGCGCGGGTGACTTCAGCCAGCTCCCCGGGGCACGGATGATCGTGCTGAAGGAACCGTCGCCCGGCCCGAACGGCACGTCCCACGCCTCGCCCGCGTACACGGCGGGCGCACACAGCGCCAGCGCCGTGACCCGGTCGCCGTAGTGCGCGGCGAGGTCCGCCACCGTGTGCCCGCTCATGCTGAACCCGACCAGGATCAGCGGCCTGCCCGCCGGGACGAACGCGTCGACGACCGCCACCGCCTGCTCGAAGCGTCGGCGCAGGCTCAACTCCCGCAGTGCGCCCGTGCTCTCGCCGTGTCCGGAGAAGTCGAAGGCGAGGCCGCGACAGCCGTGCGCCACGAACTCCGCCAGCAGCGGGAGCAGCCGCTCCTTGCTGCCGTTGCCCGCTCCGTGCAGCAGAACGACGGTGGCCCGGTCCGGACCACCGTCGTCACCGCCGTACACACCACTGAGGCGTTCACCGGCGTGCTCGTGTGTGAAGGAGATCAGCTCACTCATCTCCTCATTCACTCATGGGGCCGGGGATTCACCCATGGGGCCGGGGATTCACCCATGGGGCCCGGGCCGCCGTCCGCCGCCTCGATCGCAGACCGTGGCGCAGCACGCCTCGGAAAAAGAAGATGCACACCGAGTGATCGCCTCCCTACGCTGGACAGGCGTCGAGGAGCTGCCCACCACCGCGTCCCGCAGAACAGGCATCACCCCGCGGACTCGGGGCTACTCTCTACGCACCGACGGACGGCCGCCCACCCCCGGCGCCCCGTCGGGGCACCGATCACCGCTCGGACCAACCCACGCCCACGGAGGCCCGTCATGGGCACCATCGTCATATCCGGGACCGTCGTCCTGGTCGTTCTGGGATTCGGAAACCACATCTGGTGGCTCGCCGCCGTCGCCGTGCTCTTCCTGTACGTGCAGTACGGACGAGGCACGTCCTCGCCCCCGTCCCCGACGGGGGGATCCTCGGCGGGGCCCACGCCCGCGAGCTACCGCGCGTATCGCGACCGCCGTGACAAGCAGGCCAAGTGGGAGCGCCGCTACCGCCGCGAGCGCCCCTTCGAGTCCCGCCGTCAGGCGCGCGAGAAGAGCAAGTGAGACTGCTGGTGATCCTGGTGATCCTGGTGATCCCGGTGGCCCTCGGTCGTCGTCACAGACCGGGGGCGCCCCACACCGGGAACCAGCGGCTCAGGTCGGGCTCGATCCGCAGATCGTCACCCAGGGCCGCCTTCACCCGCAGCTCCAGTGCGTTGTCGCGCCGCTGCCCCTCACCGGGCAGCGGCGCGAACGGGTAGAAGGTGCCCCGCTTGTAGAGGTAGACCATCGCCAGGGACCGGCCCTCCGGATCCCGGAACCCGGCCAGCGAGCACAGCAGTTGCGGCCCGAAGCCGTTGACCTCCATCGAACTGTTCACCGCGTGCAGGTCGTTGACCAGGAACGACAGTTGGTCGGGAGTACGCTCCGACACCAGCCACGAATACCCGTAGCCGTCCCGCCGCAGCTCCACCGGCGGTCCGTCGCGGTCGGTGTCCGCGTCGAGCAGGGCCTGCACCTCGCGGTGCGTCTGCTCGAAGGCCGCGCCCTCCACCGTGGCGAAGCACACCGCACCCCGCCCGGTCGGGGTGAAGGAGGCGGCCGCCTCCAGCGTCACCGCCGCCGACGGCAGCGCGAAGAGCTGGTCGAGATCGGGAGCGACCGGCTTCGTACGGCCGAGCAGGATGTCCAGCAGCCCCATCCTCAGCCCGCCCTCCCCGGGGTCGCCGCCTCGCCCAGCTCACCGGAGATCCGCCCCAGCTGCTCCAACCTCTGCTCCAGACTCGGGTGGGTCGAGAAGATCCGCGCCACACCGGGCTCGGCACCCAGCGCCGGGGTGAAGTAGAAGGCGTTGAACGCCTGGGCCGTGCGCAGGTCCTTGGAGGGGATCCGGGCGATGTCGCCGGTGACCTTGGTGAGCGCGGACGCCAGCGCCGAGGGCCGGCCGGTGAGCAGTGCCGCCGCCCGGTCGGCCGCCAGCTCCCGGTACCGGGACAGGGCCCTGATCAGCAGGAAGCTGATCGCGTACACGGCTGCCGACACCCCCATCACGGCGGCGAAGACGACGGCGGTGTTCTGGTCCCGGCGCCCGCCGCCGAACAGCTGCGAGTAGAAGGCGAACCGCACGATCAGCCCCGCGATCACGCCGAGGAACGACGCGATGGTGATCACGGCGACGTCCTTGTGCGCCACGTGCGACAGCTCGTGCGCCAGCACGCCCTCCAGCTCCGCGGGGTCCAGCCGCCGCAGCAGTCCGGTGGTCACGCAGACGACGGCGTTGTCGGCGTTGCGCCCGGTCGCGAACGCGTTCGGCATGTCCATCTCCGACACGGCGACCACGGGCTTGGGCATGTCCGCGAGGGCACACAGCCGGTCGACGACGGCGTGCAGCTCGGGATACTCCTCCCGCTGAACGACCCGCCCGCGCATCGCGAACAGTGCGATCCGGTCGGAGAACCAGTACTGCGCGCCGAGCATCGCCGCCGCGACGACCACGACCAGCACCCACGACTTCAACAGCACGACCAGTGCCGCGACGAAGGCCACGTACAGCAGCCCGAGTAGAAACATCGTGACCGTCATCCGTACGGTCAACCGCCGGTCGCTCCGGAAGCGGCTCTGCATCTCGCATCACACCCCGCAGTCAGGCACTCGCCCCACAACCAGTGTGCACCCGGCCTCCCCCATGAAGCGGTCGCGATCAGCCCTAGGGGCAGCAAAGGCTCAGCCCCCGATCCCGGCCTCCAACTTCCGCCTGCTCAGCACGTACTCGCTGAACAGATGCCGCCCCCGGTCGAGCAGTGCGCCCACCTCCGCCGACCCGCTCGGCACGTCCGCCGTCGGATGCCAGCCCTGTACGGACTGCCCGGCCCAGTGCCGCAGCCGGACGTCCGGATCGTCGAGCAGAGCGACCGCCGCCCGCAGCCGCACCAGACCGCCCCGCGCGTCCAGCAGCCGGAACGCGGCCACCCGCACATGCCGGGGCCGCCCCGCCGCCAGCCGCTCCATCAACCCATCGGCGTCCAGCGACCGCGCGAAGGGCAACAGCGCCAGCGTCGCCTCCCGCACGACCCGGGGCTCAGGATCGTCGAGCAACGCCCGCAGCGGCCGTACGTCCGTCACGTCCAGCGCCCGCAACCCGGCCACCGCCCGCGCCCGCACCCCGGGCGCGGTGGGGGCGCCCCTGCTCGAGCGGAGCCGAGAGCTCGGGGGGAGGTCCAGCAGCGCCCACAGCGAATCGGCGTCCGCCCGTTCCCCGCACTCAGCCAGCCCGGCGACCGCACCGGGCGGCAGCGCCGGGTCGCCCGGCACGGCACACCGGCGCCGGTACCAGATCAGCGGATCGCCCCCTGACTGCCGTACGACATACCGCGCACAGGCCCGCACCAGCCCCGACCGGTCGGCGAGAAACCTCTCCGCCAGGTCGGGCCGCCCGGCCCGCCGCAGCGCGGTCACCCCGGCCGACCGCACGCGCGGCCCGCGCGCGGTGAGCAGCGGTTCGAGCACGTCGTCGTACCCACCGTCCTCCGATACGGCGGCCAGGGCGGCCTCGGCGCACAGGTCCTGGACGACGGGGTCGGTGTCGCGGGCGGCGGCGCGGGCCAGCTCGGCGGGGGAGAGGTGCCCCTCGTCGACGGTGAGGCGGTACGCGAACCGGCGTACGGCCCGGTCGGGGTGGGTGAGGAGCGACGCGAGGCGTTCGAGGGGCGCCCGGCGCAGGACCTCGTCGAGCAGGTCGACGCCGAAGGCGCCCCGGTCGCGGCGGCCGACGAGCAGGATCAGCGGCGCGAGTGTGACGGCGGTGTCCACGTCGTCGAGGACCGCGCGCAGCACCTCGCGGGCACGCTCGCGCACGGGAGGCACCCAGTCGGTGGTGCGGACGACGACCAGCGGCCACAGGGCGGGGTGGCCGACGGCCGGTTCGAGGGCCGTCTCGCGCACCCGGCCGTCGCGGTGGCACAGGGCCAGCGCGAGCCGGGGCTCGGCGGGTGCGCCGGTGCGCCGGAGCGCGGAGAGCCGCGCGGGTCGGCCTGCGATCTCGGCGCGGGTCGGGAGCAGATCCGGCCGGAGCCAGGATCGGGTCCCGGCGTCCAGCGCGACCCAGGCCCTCGGGTCCCCGACGTCGAGCACGTCCCGCACCGACGCTCCCTCGGCGAGCCGCCCCGCCGCAACCCCGCCGCCCCGGATGTCCTCGCGCATCCCTAGTACGGCGTCCGGAAGTCGGCGTACCCCAGCAGCAGGATGATCGCCGCCACACTGCCGAGCACGATCGCCGTCGACACCCACGACGACCGGCGCGGCCCGGCCGGATCGGGGTCGGCGCGGAACGGCTGCGGCTCGGGCGGGTTCTCCTTCCAGCGGGCGGCCAGCATCCGGGCCCGCGCGGAGGGCTCCTTGTGCTCGGCGTTGTCGGCCCACTTGAGGTCGAACTCCCGCTCGGCGTCGTCCTGTTCGGGCATCCCCGTAACCCCCGTCATCACTCTCGAACAGTTGTGCCGGACACCATACGGCGACGCCCCCGCCCTGAGAAAACAGGAGCGGGGGCGCAGCCGAAGGGCCTACGGGCCGATCACACGTCGAAGTAGAGCTCGAACTCGTGCGGGTGCGGACGCAGCTGCAGCGGCGCGATCTCGTTGGCGCGCTTGAAGTCGATCCACGTCTCGATCAGGTCCGGCGTGAAGACGTCGCCCTGGAGGAGGAACTCGTGGTCGGCCTCGAGGCGGTCGAGGACGGCCGGGAGGGAGGTCGGGACCTGCGCCACGCTCGCGTGCTCCTCGGGAGCCAGCTCGTACAGGTCCTTGTCGATCGGCTCGGCCGGCTCGATCTTGTTCTTGATGCCGTCCAGGCCCGCGAGCAGCAGGGCGGAGAACGCCAGGTACGGGTTGCCGGAGGAGTCGGGCGCACGGAACTCGACGCGCTTGGCCTTCGGGTTGGAGCCCGTGATCGGGATACGCATGGCCGCGGAGCGGTTGCGCTGCGAGTACACCAGGTTGATCGGCGCCTCGAAGCCCGGCACCAGACGGTGGTACGAGTTCACCGTCGGGTTGGTGAAGGCGAGCAGCGACGGGGCGTGCTTGAGGATGCCGCCGATGTAGAAGCGGGCGGTGTCCGACAGGCCCGCGTAACCGGCCTCGTCGTAGAACAGCGGGGAGCCGTTGGTCCACAGCGACTGGTGGACGTGCATGCCCGAGCCGTTGTCGCCGAAGATCGGCTTCGGCATGAAGGTCGCGGTCTTGCCGTTGCGCCAGGCCACGTTCTTCACGATGTACTTGAAGAGCTGCAGGTCGTCGGCCGCGGCGAGCAGCGTGTTGAACTTGTAGTTGATCTCGGCCTGGCCGGCGGTGCCCACCTCGTGGTGCTGACGCTCGACCTGGAGGCCGGAGGCGGCCAGCTCCAGGGAGATCTCCGCACGCAGGTCGGCGAAGTGGTCGACCGGCGGGGTCGGGAAGTAGCCGCCCTTGTAGCGGACCTTGTAACCACGGTTGTCCTCGAGGGCGCCGGTGTTCCAGGCGCCCGCCTCGGAGTCGATGTGGTAGAAGGACTCGTTCGCGCTGGTCGCGAAGCGGACCGAGTCGAAGACGTAGAACTCGGCCTCGGGCCCGAAGTACGCGGTGTCCGCGATACCGGTCGACGCCAGGTACGCCTCGGCCTTCTTCGCCACGTTGCGCGGGTCACGGCTGTACTGCTCGCCGGTGATCGGGTCGTGGATGAAGAAGTTGATGTTCAGCGTCTTGTCGCGGCGGAAGGGGTCGACCCGGGCGGTCGACAGGTCCGCGCGCAGCGCCATGTCGGACTCGTGAATGGCCTGGAAGCCGCGGATCGACGAGCCGTCGAAGGCGAGCTCGTCGTCCGGGTCGAACGCCTCGACGGGCAGCGTGAAGTGCTGCATGACGCCCGGCAGGTCGCAGAAGCGGACGTCGACGAACTTGACGCCCTCGTCCGCGATGAACTTCTTGGCCTCGTCGGCGTTCTGGAACATCCAGCTCCTCCTACTCCCGACGGTCGTGCCGGGGTGGTAGTTCGTTCGTGCGGCCAGTGCGGTGGCACACGCTGTCGTCGACCCTAGGTACGGGTGATTTCTCGGGCGTGACCCATTTGTTTCGCACAAGTTAACCGGACATCGTGGCGCCCACCCCACCTGTCCGTATCGCGAAACGCGCACAGTACCGTGGACGGGTGGACAACAGGCATGCAATCGGATCGTGGCTTTCCGGACCGCGCGCGGCCGCGGAAGAAGCCGGTGTCGACTTCGGATACCGCGGCGAGCAGCTCGGTCTGCCGGAGGAGGGACCGGGCTCGATCGCCCGCCCCGGCCGGCGCCTCGCCGCCATCGCCGTCGACTGGGGCCTGTGCCTCTTGATCGCATACGGTCTCATCACGCACGGCTACGACCAGGCGACCAGCAACTGGGCCCTCCTCGTCTTCTTCCTGCTCGGCGCCCTCACCGTCGGCACGGTCGGCTTCACTCCCGGTAAGCGCCTCTTCGGACTGCGCGTGGTCGCCCTCGACACCGGCCGCGTCAGCCCCACCCGTGCTCTGCTCCGCACCGTCCTGCTCTGCCTCGCCGTCCCCGCCCTGATCTGGGACCGCGACGGCCGGGGCCTGCACGACAGGCTGGCCCGCACGGTCGAGGTCCGCAACTAGGTCCGCATCCAGGTCCGCACGACGAAGGGGGCGCCCGGAGTGATCCGGGCGCCCCCTTCATGTTTCGTGTTCGAGGGAGTCAGCGGGCCTTCGGCCCGCCCTTCGGGAGCTTCATGCCCTTCGGCATCGGCCCCTTCGGCAGCGGCATGTTGCTCATCAGGTCGCCCAGGGCGCGCAGCCGGTCGTTGGTGGCCGTCACCTGCGGGCCGGTCAGCACGCGCGGCAGCTTCAGCATGGTCGTGCGCAGCTTCTTCAGCTCGACCTGGCCCTCGCCCGTGCCCACCATCAGGTCGTGCACCGGCACGTCCGCGACGATGCGGTTCATCTTCTTCTTCTCGGCGGCCAGCAGGCTCTTGACCCGGTTCGGGTTGCCCTCGGCGACCAGGACGATGCCGGCCTTGCCGACGGCCCGGTGCACCACGTCCTGGCTGCGGTTCATCGCCACCGCGGGGGTGGTCGTCCAGCCCCGGCCGACATTGTCGAGTACCGCCGCGGCTGCGCCCGGCTGGCCCTCCATCTGCCCGAAGGCCGCTCGCTCGGCCCGGCGCCCGAATACGATCGCCGACGCGAGGAAGGCGAGCAGGAGGCCCAGAATGCCGAGATAGATGGGGTGACCGATCAAGAAACCGATCGCGAGGAAGGCACCGAAGGTGACGATTCCTACAGCCGCGAGTACAAGACCGATCTTCTTGTCGGCCTTGCGGGTCATCTTGTAGGTCAGAGCGATCTGCTTGAGTCGCCCGGGATTCGCAGCGTCCGCTGCCGTGTCCTTCCTCGCCATGGCACGAAGTCTACGTGTCCCCGGGAGCGCCGACGACGGCAGTGTCCGCAGGAGGGCGGGAGGAGGGGTCAGGGACGTCCGGTGAACGTCTGCTCCAGGACGCGCTGGGCCTCGACCCGGTCCTTCGCGCGGCGGCGGTCCTCCAGGACGGAGGTCCAGGCGTTGCGGCGGGCGGTGCGCTGGCCACTGCTCATGAGCAGGGATTCGACGGCGCGGAGTGCGTCGGTGAACGTCGGGATTGCTGTGGCGCGTACGGGCGCGGCCTGCATGATGGAGGTCCCCCCTCGATACCGCTGCGGGTATGGGTGTACGTGGTGTGAGTCCAGCGTCACTGATTGGTGTTACCAGGGCGTGACCGACCGGTCAAACGCCAATGAAGCCTTGATGCGGGGCTCTCAAACGCGGACGCGGCCCTGACGTATGCCCTCATCAGCGAGGACGGTCAGAACCGCGTCGTATCGGTCACTACTGGCGAGTAGCCTCTTGTGCGCGAATTCACACGCTTGCGTCACTCCGTGCCGGGCAAGGAGGGTGACGGAGTGTCAGACGGCCTGCGAGGCGATGTAGGAACCACGCTTCTCCACGGCCATCTGGTACAGCCGCCCGGCACGGTACGAGGAACGCACCAGCGGGCCGGACATCACACCGGAGAAGCCGATCTGCTCGGCCTCGTCCTTCAGCTCCACGAACTCGTGCGGCTTGACCCAGCGCTCCACGGGGTGGTGGCGCACGGACGGGCGCAGGTACTGCGTGATGGTGACCAGCTCGCAGCCCGCGTCGTGCAGCTGCTTGAGCGCCTCGCTGACCTCCTCGCGGGTCTCGCCCATGCCGAGGATCAGGTTCGACTTGGTGACCAGACCGTAGTCGCGGGCGTCGGTGATGACCTTCAGCGAGCGCTCGTAGCGGAAGCCGGGGCGGATGCGCTTGAAGATGCGGGGGACCGTCTCGACGTTGTGCGCGAAGACCTCGGGGCGGGAGGCGAAGACCTCGTCCAGGAGCTCCGGTACGGCGTTGAAGTCCGGGGCGAGGAGCTCCACCTTGGTGCGGCCGGCCTCGCGGGAGGCGGTCTGCTCGTGGATCTGGCGGACCGTCTCGGCGTAGAGCCAGGCGCCGCCGTCCTCCAGGTCGTCGCGGGCGACGCCGGTGATCGTGGCGTAGTTCAGGTCCATGGTGACCACGGACTCGCCCACGCGCCGGGGCTCGTCCCGGTCGAGCGCCTCGGGCTTGCCGGTGTCGATCTGGCAGAAGTCGCAGCGCCGGGTGCACTGGTCGCCGCCGATGAGGAAGGTGGCCTCACGGTCTTCCCAGCACTCGTAGATGTTGGGGCAGCCGGCTTCCTGGCAGACGGTGTGCAGGCCCTCGCTCTTCACGAGGTTCTGCATCTTGGTGTACTCGGGACCCATTTTCGCCCGGGTCTTGATCCACTCGGGCTTGCGCTCGATGGGGGTCTGGCTGTTGCGGACCTCCAGGCGCAGCATCTTGCGTCCGTCGGGTGCGACTGCGGACACATCGGCTCCCTGTAGCTTCGATTCTTCGGCGTACACCAGGGTACGCCCGTGCGTTTTCGGTCCCCGGGGTGGGCAACCTTGCGGAACTGTGGTGCATTCCCCGCACCCGGCGCGGGTGAGGGCGTGTGCCCTCGCCCTGTGGCGCACCTCTCGACCCACTGAGTCGGGGGTGGGTGGGCACAGGCCGGGGGTCGAGGGGGCGGAGCCCCCTGGCGGGGTCGAAGGGGCGGAGCCCCTGGGGACGGGGCGGGACGGGGCGGGAACGGGCGGCGGGGGCGAGGAAACCATGCCCCCGCCGCAGCGCTACGCCGTGGCCCGCTCGACCTCCCGCGGCTTCAACTCCGCGTTCTCCAGCACATCCAGAAGGTGCCGCTCCACCACGGGCAGCACCTCCTCGATCGTCACATCACGCCCGAGCTCGTTCGCGAGGGAGGCGACCCCCGCGTCCCGGATCCCGCACGGGATGATGCGGTCGAACCACCGGTTGTCGGGGTTCACGTTCAGGGCGAAGCCGTGCATCGTGACGCCCTTGGCCACCCGGATGCCGATCGCCGCGATCTTGCGGTCCTCGCGGCGCTGGCCGGCGTTGGAGGGGGCGTACTCCGGGCCGTTCATGCGCGGGTCGAACTCCTCGTCCTGCAGACGCGGGTCGAAGTCCAGGGACAGCCCGCCGAGCGACGGCCGCTGCTCCACCGGGTCGCCCAGCACCCACACCCCGCTGCGGCCCTCGACCCGGGACGTCTCCAGGCCGAACTCCGCGCAGGTGCGGATCAGTGCCTCTTCCAGGCGCCGTACGTGCGCCACGACGTCCACCGGACGCGGGAGCTTCTGGATCGGGTAGCCGACCAGCTGGCCCGGGCCGTGCCAGGTGATCTTGCCGCCGCGGTCGACGTCGATGACGGGAGTGCCGTCGAGCGGCCGCTCACTGTCCGTTGTGCGCCGGCCGGCCGTGTAGACCGGGGGGTGCTCCAGAAGCAGCACGGTGTCGGCGATCTCGTCGGCGAACCGCGCCGCGTGCACCCGGCGCTGCTCGTCCCACGCCTCCTGGTACTCGACGGCGTCCGCACCGAATCCCATACGGACGAACCGCAACTCACTCACGGCAAGCGCCTCCCTAGAAGCCCTGGCGGGTCGTAAGGCACAAAGCGTGCCTACGCCACTGTACGACCGAGCCTCGCGCGTCAGCCGTGCGGTCAATCCTCACACGATCGGATGAACGCGCATCGAAGTGTGCGATCACCTGCTCACTCTCCGCTACATTCGCGCCGTCCACAGAGGCCATAAGGGCTGCTCACAGGCAATCCGGGCAACGCAGGCACCGCAGGCACGAAGCGGCCTCAGCGAGGCCCGAAGGCAGGAGACCGCACCGCAGATGACGGAACGACCCGCGCAGCGCACTCCCAACCGACAGCTCGCCGCGCTCATCGCAGAAGCGGGGTTCTCCAACGCGGGTCTCGCCCGTCGAGTGGACCAGCTCGGTCTCGAACACGGGCTCGACCTGAGATACGACAAGACGTCCGTGACCCGGTGGCTGCGCGGGCAGCAGCCCCGCGGCACCACCCCCGCCCTCATCGCCGAGGTCTTCACCCGCCGCCTCGGCCGCAGGCTCACCGCCCAGGATCTCGGGCTCGACGCCTGCGCCCCCGTCTACGCGGGCCTGGAGTTCGCCGCCACCCCCGAAGAGGCCGTCGACATCATCAGCGGGCTGTGGCGCAAGGACTCCGGCAGTCACGCCGAACTCCGCAAGATCGCGTTCACCCCGGCCGGACTGGTCGTCCCCAGCCGGGACTGGCTGATCGGCCGGGCCGACGACAGGGTGGCCCGCGGCGAGGCGCCGGCCCGCGTCCCCGCGCAGGGACGTGTGGGGGTACCCAGGCAGCGCGGCCAGACCGAGCGCGGCCCCGGCCAGAAGGTCACGGGTGGCGACATCTCCGCCCTCCGCTCGGTCGGCGAGCTGTTCCGCTCCCTCGACGACATGTACGGCGGCGGCCACGCCCGTCAGGCCCTCGTGCGCTACCTGGAGCACGAGTGCGAGCCGATGCTGCGCGGCACCTACGGCGAGCAGACCGGCCGCCGCCTGTTCGCCGCCGCCGCCGACCTCACGAGGCTCGCGGGCTGGACGTCGTACGACATCGCCGCGCACGGCCTCGCCCAGCGCTACTTCGTGCAGGCGCTACGGCTCGCGCAGGCGGCCGGGGACCGGGCGTACGGCTCCTACGTGCTGGTCACGATGAGCCGACAGGCCGTCTACCTCGGGCACGGCCGCGAGGCGGTGCAGCTGGCGCGGGTGGCCCAGCAAGGAGTGGGGACCAACGCCCCGCCCGCCGTACAGGCGCTGCTGCACGCGGTCGAGGCGCGCGGGCACGGGGTGCTCGGCGAGGTGCGCGCCTGCACCGGATCGCTGGTACGGGCCGAGCGCGCCCTGGAGGCGGCCCGGCCCGGCGACGACGTCCCGCACTGGGCCCGCTTCTTCGACGAGGCGCAGCTCGCCGACGAGTTCGGGCACTGCCACCGGGACCTCCAGCAGTTCCGCTCGGCCGCCCAACACGCCGAGCGCTCCCTGCAGCTGCGCGCCCCCTCCTACGCCCGCAGCCGTCTCTTCTGCCGCGTCGTCCTCGCCTCCGCCCGCCTCGGCCTCGGCGAACTCGACCAGGCCTGCGCGCACGGTGCGGAGGCCGCCGGCCAGGCCGCGGAGATGCGGTCGGTGCGGGCCGTCGAGTACGTACGGGACTTCGAGCGCAGGCTGGAGCCGTACAAGGACGCGGCACCGGTGCGAGGGTACCGGGACAAGGTGGCGGCTCTCGGTTAGGCGGCCCGGGCCCGGGGCGTCGGCAGCGGGTCCGCCGCGTGCATCGACCCCGCCGCCCCCAGATCCGCCAGGATCGCCGCCGATGCCCGGTGGCCCGAGTGCAGTGCGCCCTGGACGGTGCTGGTGTCGCGGTGGTCGCCGCACACGTACAGGCCGGCGAGCAGCCGCACCGGGCGGCGCAGATCGTGCGGTGGGCGCATCGCGGGGACCGCCTCGGCGGTGTGGTGGACGGCGAGGGTCTCCCAGCGGCGGGTGGAGGTGCCGTAGAGGCGGGACAGGTGCATGCGTACGGCGGTGTCCAGGTCGGACGGCGGTGGGCCGAGGACCGTCGAGGAGACGAGGGTGCGGCCCGCGGGGGCACGGGACGGGTCGACGCGGCTGATCACCGCGGTGTGCGCGACCGGGCCGCCCCGGTCCGCGTCGAGCAGCAGGGCCGCGCCCGTCGCCGGCGGCTCGTCCGCCGTGTGGTGGACCACCGTCACCGGGTGGAAGTCCGGTACCCGCAGGCCGGGCAGGAGCTCGGCGGCGGCGCGGGCGTCGGTCGCGATCAGGACGGCCCGGCAGCGGATCTCGCCGTGTTCGGCGGTCGTCACCGAGGTGGTGGAGATCGAGGTGACCCGGACGCCGGTGTGCACGGTGCCCGGCGGCAGTGTCTGGGCGAGCAGCTCCGGCAGCGCCTCGGCCCCGCCCTCCGGCACGCACAGCCGCCCGCCCGCGAACGCCCGCAGCGCGAGGTCCGCGCACCGGCTGGACGTGGTCAGCTCCGGGTCGCACAGCAGGGCCGCGAGCAGTGGACGCAGGAACCCGTCGATCGTGCGGGGCGGCACCCCGCGGGCGGCGAGCGCCTGCCCGGCAGGCAGTTCGGGACGGGCCAGGAGGCGCTCCACGGGGGTGTTCGCGATCCGGGACAGGGCGGCGCCGAGCCGGGCCTGGTCGACGGCGCTGCCGAGCGGGGCGGTTCCCCAGGGGCCCCGGGGAGCGCTGCGGCCGACACCGGTGACGGACGCCGGCCGGGCCTTGGGGGCGGCGCCCGGCCGGGTACCGCCCCGGCTCTTCGCCCCGGCGCCCGGCCAGGGAACCCCTCGGCCCTTCGCCCCGGCCCTCGACCGATCACCGTCCCGGCTCTCGGCCCCCGCGCCCGGCCAGGGAACCCCTCGGCTCTTCGCGCCGGCGCCCGGCCGGGTACCGCCCCGGCCCTTCGCCCCGGTGCCCGGCCAGAGAGCCCCCCGGCCCTTCGAGGCCGCGCCCGGCGCAGCAACCCCCCTCGACCCGGCGCCCGGCCGAGGCACCCCCCGGCCCCTCGCCGTGGAGGCCGACTCCGGATCCCCCCAGTCCCCGGACGCGGAGGAGCCCTGCCGCGGAACGCCCCGGCCCTTCGGTACGGAGGCCGGCCTGGGGGCGCTTGCCAGGGCGCGCACCGCGTGGAGTGCGCCCCGTGCGCCCCCGGCGTTGGGGGGCGGCCCGGCTTGGTGGTGGCGGCCGTCGCTGTGCAGCAGGACACCCGGTGCGAAGGGCCGCAGCACGAGCCCGTCGAGCCCTGGTGACAGCCGTAGTTCGGGATACGCCGTGGACAGCAGTTGTCCGATGCGGTCGAGTCGGAAGCCGTCGACCTTCTCGGTCGTCATCCGGCCGCCCACACACGGGGCGGCCTCCAGCACCGCGGTCGTCACTCCTGCGCTGGTCAGCCGATGCGCCGCGGACAGTCCGGCGACCCCGGCTCCCACGATCACGACGTCTGCCTGGTACGCGGGCTCAAGCACGTGCCCCTCCTCGAGGTTGCGCGGCCGGTGGAGACGTCATGCCCCCAACTGGCTCCGGGGATACCCGAGTTCGGATCGAGGGTAGGGCCGTGATCGGTCAGGGGCAGTCGCGCATCGACAGGGCACGGTCGCACGACGGTCGCATACGATCGCAAGAGTCACTTCGCCGCCCGGATCGCCTCCTCGATCTCCGGGAACGCGAAGGTGAAACCTGACTCCAACAGCCGCATCGGCAACACCCGTTGGCTGCCCAGCACGTCCCCGGCCATCTCGCCGAGCACGGCCCGCAGCACGGGCGCGGGCACCGTGAACACCGTCGGCCGGTGCAGCACGCGCCCCATCGCCGCGGTGATCTCACGGTTCGTCAGCGGCTGCGGGGCGGTGATGTTGAACGGCCCCGACAGACCGTCGGTGTCCATGAGGTGCCGGATAGCGGCCACCTCGTCGTGCAGCGAGACGAACGACCAGTACTGCCGCCCGTCACCCATCCGCCCGCCGAGCCCCGCCAGGAACAGCGGGAACAGCCGCCCCCACGCCCCGCCCTTCCGGGACACCACCAGTCCCGTTCGGGTGAACACCGTTCGCACGCCCGCCGCTTGGGCCGGTGCCGCGGCTCCCTCCCACTCCACGCACAGCTCGGGCAGGAAGCCCTCCCCGGGCGGCGCGTCCTCGTCGACGGGCCGGTCTCCGGTCTCGCCGTAGATGCCCATCGCGCTGCCGTTGACGAAGACCCGCGGCGGCCGGTCCAGGGAGGCGACGGCCTCGGCGAGGGTCGCCGTGCCCAGCACCCGGCTGGAGCGGATCCGCTCCTTGTAGGCGTCCGTCCAGCGGCGCGATCCCACGTTCGCCCCGGCCAGGTTGACCACGGCGTCGCACCCGGCGAGCCCGGCCGGGTCGACGTACTTCCGCTCGGGGTCCCAGCGCACCTCGTCCCGCGCCCTGGGCGTCCGGCGCACCAGACGCACCACCTCGTGCCCGTCGGCGGTCAGGGACCGCGCCAGGGCGCCGCCGATGAGACCGGACGCGCCGGCCACCGCGATTCGCGAACGTTCCATGAGGACCATCCTTGCTCAGTGGCCGCGGAAAACCCCTGCGGGGGCCTCGGACCGGCGTCGTAGGGTGACCGGATGCCGGTTCCGTACATACGCCAAGCCACCCCCGACGACGAGGAGACGCTGGGCCGCCTCGACCGCGACACCTGGTCGCCGCTGCATGCCGTTCAGCCCCGTCCGCAGCCGCCGTACGAGCCCTTCTACAGCGAGCGGTTCGGCCCGCGGGACCATCTGGTCGCGGAGCTCGGCGGCAACGTCGTCGGCTACGTCCGGCTGGGCTATCCGACCTCGCTCGCCTGCAACACCCACGTCCGCCAGATCCAGGGCCTCGCCGTCGCCGAGGAGGCGCGCGGCGCCGGGGTCGGCCGGGCGCTGCTGCGGGCCGTACAGGACGAGGCCCGGCAGCAGGGGGCGCGCCGGATCACCCTGCGCGTGCTCGGCCACAACACGCCGGCCCGCAAGCTCTACGAGTCCGAGGGCTTCGTCGTGGAGGGTGTGCTGCCCGAGGAGTTCTTCCTGGGCGGCACATACGTCGACGACGTGCTCATGGGCCGCAGTCTCTGATCCGGTCCGCCGAGGCGGTCGTACGCCGTCTGCGCGCCACCAGATACAGCGGGACCCCCGCCAGCGCGGCCGCCGTGGCGAATCCGGCGAGCACCCAGCCCTTGCCGCCGGAGTCCGGCGCCGGAGCCGCGGCGGTGAGGGCGAACAGGGGGACGAGGGCCAGGGCGACGGGTCGGAGTACGCCGAGAGCACGTGACATGGCTCAGAGGTACGCCCGGGAGTGCTCCGGCGAAGGGCATTGATCCGTACGAGGGCGACGCGAGGGGCGTGAGCCGGGGCGTGCCGGGTCCGTCACTCCGCCGGTGACCGCATCCCGCCCACCAGTTCCCGCAGGCACCGAACGGCCAGCTCCACGGGCGACCCCGGGCCGGTCAGGCCGGCGTCCGTGGCGGCCCAGACCTCCAGCGCCACCCGGAGGGCGTCCGTGGCCGCGGCGGCGGCCAGGCGGATCCTCAGTTCATCCGCGTCCGGGCCCGCCAGCCGCGTCAGTACGGGGAGCAGCTTCTCCTCGGACTCCTGGTTCACCCGGTACCAGACGGCACGCAGGGCAGGGTCGGCGGCGGCCGCCCGCAGCAGAGCCCGCGTCTGCCGGAGACCGTCGGCCGCGTGCTCGTCCGGGACGGCCAGCGCCTCCCGCATCGCCCGCTCCAGCGACTCCGGCAGGGCCGCGCCCGGCTCGGTCGCCGCGAGCAGGGCCCGCCAGCGGTCGCCGCCGGCCGCGAGCAGGGGGCCCACCGCGTCCTGCTTGTTGCGGAAGTAGCGGTAGAAGGTGCGCAGCGCGACCCCGGAGCGCTCGGCGATGTCCTCGGCGGTCGTGCCGCCCGGGCCGCGCTGGGTGAAGAGCTCGGCGGCGGCGCGCGCGATGTCCAGCTGGGTGGCCGCCTTGCGGCGCTCGGTCAGCGAGGGTGGCTTGGAGCTCACCCGCGGAAGCGTACGCCGAGGCGCTGCGAACGGCATGTCCTGGCAGTGCGGCAAAACGTGCCACACGGGCGCCCGATGGACTGCTCGAAGCCGAGGACGCCGACGTCTAGGACGTCACCAGCTCGCCCGTGTCCACCGGTGCCGTCGCGTCCGCCGCGCGTCCGGCGTCGGCGGCGACCTCGTCCGCCGTCAGGACGTAGCCCGTCTCCGCGTCGGAGGTGGAGCGGGCGAAGACCACGCCGTAGACCTTGCCGTCGGTGGTGAGGAGGGGGCCGCCGGAGTTGCCGGGGCGGACGGTGGAGCGGATCGAGTAGATCTCGCGGGTGACGACCGCGTCGTTGTAGATGTTCTGGCCCCTCGCCTTCACCCGGTTCGCGACGGTGGCCGCCTGCAGGTTCAGGTCGCCGTCCTGCGGATAGCCCGCGACCACCGCCGAGTCGCCGCGCGAGGCGTTGTCGTCGAAACGCAGGACGGGAGCGCTCAGGTCGGGGACGTACAGCACGGCCACGTCCCGGTCCGGATCGAAGAGCACCACCCGGGACTCGTACGACCGCCCGACCCCGCCGATCCGCACGCTCGGGTCGTCGATTCCGGCCACCACATGGGCGTTGGTCATCACGTGCTGCGGCGCGTACACGAAGCCGCTGCCCTCGCGGCCCTGGGTGCCCGAGACGCCTTCGATCTTCACGGTGCTGAGCTTGGCCGCGCTGGTGGCGCTGGTGGTGACGCTGTCGCCGGTGGGCTTGGCGACCTCGGCCGTCGACTCGTTCTCGAACGGGTTGAAGACCTGTGGGAAGCCTGCCTCGGTGAGCGCGGACGTGGCCCGCGAGAACCAGGAGGGGGTCGTGTCCGGCATGGTGTTCTGCACGGCGCCGAGCAGGGCCGAGTCCCGGATCGCGGTCGTGACCAGCGGCGACGAGGACGCGCCGAGGACGCTCGCGGCCACCCAGGCCACGATCAGCACGGCCACCGAGTTGGCCACGGCGCCGCCGACCCCGTCGGCCACCCTGAGCGGCCCCTGGTCCAGCTCCCGGCGCAGCCTGAGCGCGAGCCGCCCCGCCAGCTCGTGCCCGACCACGGCCGGGACGAGCACCGTCAGCACCGCGGTCACCGTCGCCGCGGTCGTGCCCGGCGTCGCCAGATCCATCATCCAGGGCAGCACCCACACGCCGATGGCCGCACCGCCCACGAACCCGGCGAGCGAGACACAGCCGGCGACCAGCCCGCGTCGGTAGCCGGAAGCCGCGTAGGCGAGGATCACCAGCAACAGCAGGATGTCGAGCAGGTCCACTGAGCCGCCTTTCTCCAGGAACCCTTAGTACGCACGGGATGCGCCCAGTGATCAGCCACGCGCGCGTGGCGCCCGGAACCCGCCACGCGTGCGTGCATCTGGAAAAACGTCGCGGACCGGGACGATGGTTCCACCGGGTGGCACAGCACACATCGCGGGCGGACCGGATCGGTCGGACAGTGGAAA
Organism: Streptomyces sp. MMG1533; assembly: GCF_001279775.1. Classification (GTDB taxonomy): domain Bacteria; phylum Actinomycetota; class Actinomycetes; order Streptomycetales; family Streptomycetaceae; genus Streptomyces. The sequence goes on from NZ_LGDG01000239.1 coordinate 21,348, forward strand.
CCATGCGTGTCCGACGACCGAAGGGCTCCCGGAAGACGCGCGCGGTGCGCATACCGAAGGCCGCGCTCGTGCTGCTCGGCTGTCTTCCCGGCCTGACCGCCGTCGTCGCGCTGATGCTGTGCGCGAGCGGCGTCGAGCGCACGGCCGCCGGCGCAGACCCGGTCGCGGCCCGCCCCGCAGCGGCCCACTCCGCGACCAGACCGCACATCGTGCCGCGGTCGGTCTGGGCGGCGGGCGACAGCGGCCGGACCCGGCCGCCGCCGCGCTACGACGACAAGGTCGTCGCGGTGTTCATCCACCACACCGACTCGCCCAACGCGTACGACTGCGCCGAGGTACCCCGCATCATCCGCTACCTCGCCGCGGGCATGACCGATGCCCGCGACTGGGACGACATCGGCTACAACTTCCTCGTCGACCGCTGCGGCAACATCTACGAAGGCCGCGCGGGCGGCATCGACCGCCCCGTGACCGGCGCCCACACCCAGGGCTTCAACCACCGCACCACCGGTATCGCCGCCCTCGGCACCTTCACCACCGGAGTGCCGGTCCCGAAGGTGATGACCGACGCGATCGCCCACCTCGCCGCCTGGAAGCTGGGCCTCGCCGACATCGACCCCCGGGCGACGGTCCGCCTGGTCTCCAGCAACGGCCACAGCCGCTACGCCGCCGGCACCGCCGCCGCCCTCCCCGCCCTGGCAGGCCACAAGGACGGCTACAGAACGACCTGCCCCGGCGCGGCCCTCAGCGCCCACCTCCCGGAAATCAGGGACCTGGCAGCCCGCCTGCAGGGCAGGACGTAAGGGTGTGCGGCTCACAGGTTTCTCCCAGCCGGCTCACCGATCCCCCCGAGACAGCTGCCATAGCGTCATGCACACGCACTGACCGGAGGTGGGGATCATGAACAGCAGTCACACCGACACCGCGGAGACCACAGGCGGTTGGACCAGGACCGCCCGCGGCCCCTGGGCCGTCGTCTGCGCGGTCGCGGCCGTCATCCTGGGCCCGGCCGCCGTCACCGCGTCCGCCCTCGAACAGGCCAACGCGGCACCGCTGTACCACGCGGTGAAGGCCGACAACACGCAGGCGTACATCCCGACGGACACGACGCGCCGACGTGCCGACGCGTAGGCCTCAGCCCCTGAACCTCTCCCAGAGCTTCGGGTACCGCCCCGCCAGCACCGACTCGTCCTCGAAGTCGACCGGCGTGCCCTCCGGCTCCGAGGGGGCGGGAGCGATGCCCAGGTCGGGGGCGACGGTGCCGGTGAGCTGCTCGTACGCCTCGTCCGCCGCGTAGCCGAGCTCCTCGCCGTCGCCGTCGATCTCCTCGTCGAAGTCGTCCAGGAGGTCGGCGAGCGAGTCGGGGTCGTGTACCCCGCCCTCGTACATCTCGCGGCCCTGGCCGATAAGCCAGCACCGGAAGAAGTCGAAGGCGTCGTCGCTCGCGCCGTCCAGCAGGACCCAGGCGGCGCCCCACAGGTTCCAGGTGTACGCGCGGTTGTAGCGGGCCTCGAAGTGACGGGCGAAGTCGAGGACCATGTCCGGGTCCAGCTGAAGAAGCCGGTCCACCAGCAGGTCAGCCTGCTCCTCGGGGTCGCCCTCGGCGGCCTCGCGAGTGGCGTCCACCAGCTCCCAGAACTCCGTCTCGTCCATCACGGGTCCAGCATCGGCCCTGAAAGGGTGGGGCGCACGTGGAGTGTGGCGGATTGTTATGTCCCGTACAGCGCGGCCAGTCTGGCCGCGTCGCTGATGAAACGCGCCCGCAGACTCTCCGGCGCCAGCACCTCCACCTCCGGCCCGAGCGCCGAGAGCTGCGTGTGCGCGACCTCCTCGGACTCCACCGGGAGCGTCACCGTCACCCGCCCGTCGTCGTCCGGGGCACCCGCCGCTTCCAGCGCCTCCCGGGCCGACACGGGGTCGACGGCGTACGGCAGTCTCCGCACCCCGTCCCCGGACAGCCGCACCACCACCTCGGCCCGCAGCAGCGACCGGGCGAACTGCTCGGCCCGCTCGTCCCAGAAGCCCGGCAGATCGAACTCCTCGTCCCGGACGAACCGCTCCTGGCCAGCCGTCACCTCGGTGAACCGGTCGATCCGGTACACCCGGTAGGCGCCGCTCTGTCCCGCCACCCGCGCGCACAGGTACCAGACGCCCGCCTTGAGCACGAGCCCGTACGGCTCCAGCTCGCGCTCCACCTCGGCTTCCCGCCCGCGATAGCGCGCGGTGATCCGCCGGTCGTCCCACACCGCGTCCGCGACGGCGGGCAGCAGTTCGGGGGTCTTCGGCTCGTTGAACCAGTTCGGCGCGTCCAGATGGAACCGCTGCGCCGCCGTACGGGACGCGTCGCTGAACGACGGCAGCAGGGCCGCCGACACCTTCAGCCGGGCCGCCGAGGCCGCGTCCTCCAGGCCCATCTCCCGCAGCGCCCCCGGCACCCCGGACAGGAACAGCGCCTCGGCCTCGCCGCGGGCCAGCCCGGTCAGCCGCGTGCGGTACCCGCCGATCAGCCGGTAGCCGCCGGCCCGCCCCCGGTCGGCATACACCGGCACCCCCGCCTCCGACAGCGCCTGCGCGTCCCGGGTGACGGTCCGCTCGGACACCTCCAGCTCCCGCGCCAGCTCGGCGGCGGTCATGGACGGCCGGGACTGGAGCAGCAGCACCATTTTGATCAGACGGGCAGCGCGCATACGGCCATGATGCCGGGCCCCACCGACAACGAAGGGGCACGGCGGCCGCCGTACCCCTTCACCGGACCTCAGGTCTTACAGGCCGTACTTCTCCCGGGCTTCCTTCACCGCGGTCGCCTTGACCTCGCCCCGCTTCGCGAGCTGGGCCAGGGCCGCGACGACGATCGACTCGGCGTCGACACCGAAGTGACGGCGGGCCGCCTCACGGGTGTCCGACAGACCGAAGCCGTCGGCGCCCAGCGAGGAGTAGTCCTGCTCGACCCACTGCGCGATCTGGTCGGGGACCTGGCGCATGTAGTCGGAGACCGCGAGCACCGGGCCCTCGGCGCCGTGCAGCGCCTGACGGACGTACGGCAACCGCTCCTCGCCCTGCAGGAGGGCCGCGTCGGCCTCCAGCGCGTCGCGGCGCAGCTCCGTCCAGGAGGTCGCGGACCACACGTCGGCGGCCACGCCCCACTCCTCGGCGAGCAGCTGCTGCGCCTTGATCGCCCAGTGGATGGCCGTGCCGGAGCCGAGCAGCTGGATGCGCGGCGCGTTGGCGGCGGGGGAGAGTCCCGCCGACTCCGCCGTGTTGAACCGGTACAGGCCCTTGACGATGCCCTCGTCGATGCCGGGGCCCGACGGTTTCGCGGGCTGCGGCAGCGGCTCGTTGTAGACGGTGAGGTAGTAGAAGACGTTCGGGTCCTCACCCGGGGCCGCCTCGCCGTACATCCGGCGCAGACCGTCCTTGACGATCGTCGCGACCTCGTACGCGAACGCCGGGTCGTACGTCAGCGCGGCCGGGTTGGTCGCCGCGATCACCGGCGAGTGGCCGTCGGCGTGCTGCAGGCCCTCGCCCGTCAGCGTCGTGCGGCCGGCGGTGGCGCCGACGAGGAAGCCGCGGCCGAGCTGGTCGCCGAGCTGCCACATCTGGTCGGCCGTGCGCTGCCAGCCGAACATCGAGTAGAAGATGTAGAACGGGATCATCGCTTCGCCGTGCGTGGAGTACGCGGTGGAAGCGGCGATGAAGTCGGCCATCGAACCGGCCTCGGTGATCCCCTCGTTGAGGATCTGGCCGTTCTGGGCCTCCTTGTAGTACATCAGCTGGTCGCGGTCGACCGGCTCGTACGTCTGGCCCTTGGGCGAGTAGATGCCCAGGGAGGGGAAGAGGCTCTCCATGCCGAAGGTGCGCGCCTCGTCGGGGACGATCGGCACCCAGCGCTTTCCGGACTCCTTGTCGCGGACCAGGTCCTTGATGAGCCGGACGAAGGCCATGGTGGTGGCCACGTTCTGCGTGCCGGAGCCCTTGTCGAAGGAGGCGAAGGCCTTCTCGGCGGGGGCGGGGAGGGGCGCGAGCGCGTGCGTACGGCGGGCCGGGGCCGGGCCGCCGAGGGCCGCGCGGCGTTCCTGGAGGTAGCGGACCTCGGGGGAGTCGGCGCCCGGGTGGCCGTAAGGCACGACCCCGTCGACGAACCGGCTGTCCGAGATCGGCAGGTCCAGCAGATCGCGCATCGTCTTGAACTCGTCCACCGAGAGCTTCTTCATCTGGTGGTTGGCGTTCTTCGACGCGAAGCCCTCGCCGAGGGTGTGGCCCTTGACCGTCTGGGCCAGGATGACCGTCGGGGCGCCCTTGAACTCGACGGCCGCCTTGTAGGCCGCGTACACCTTGCGCGCCTCGTGGCCACCGCGGGAGAGGTGGAAACACTCGAGGATCTTGTCGTCGCTCAGCAGCTTCGCCATCTCGGCGAGCGCCGGGTCCTTGCCGAAGAAGTCCTCGCGGATGTAGGCGGCGCCGCGGGTCTGGTACGTCTGCACCTGCGCGTCGGGTACCTCGCGCAGGCGGCGTACGAGCGCGCCCGTGGTGTCGAGCCGGAACAGCTCGTCCCAGGCCGAACCCCACAGCGACTTGATGACGTTCCAGCCGGCGCCGCGGAACTGGGCCTCCAGCTCCTGCACGATCTTGAAGTTCGCGCGGACCGGGCCGTCGAGGCGCTGCAGGTTGCAGTTGATGACGAAGGTCAGGTTGTCCAGACCCTCGCGGGAGGCCAGTGCGAGTGCCGCCGTCGACTCGGGCTCGTCCATCTCGCCGTCGCCGAGGAAGGCCCAGACGTGGGACGCGGAGACGTCCTTGATGCCGCGGTTGGTCAGATAGCGGTTGAAGCGCGCCTGGTAGATCGCGGAGAGCGGGCCGAGGCCCATCGACACCGTCGGGAACTCCCACAGCCACGGCAGGCGGCGGGGGTGCGGGTACGACGGGAGGCCGCCCCCGCCCGACTCGCGGCGGAAGTTGTCGAGGTGGTCCTCGTTCAGCCGGCCGTCGAGGAAGGCGCGGGCGTAGATGCCGGGGGAGGCGTGGCCCTGGATGTAGAGCTGGTCGCCGGAGCCGGGCGATTCCTGGGATTCCTTGCCCTTGAAGAAGTGGTTGAAGCCGGTCTCGTAGAGCCAGGCCGCGGAGGCGAAGGTGGCGATGTGGCCGCCGACGCCGTATTTGCTGCCCCGGCTGACCATCGCGGCCGCGTTCCAGCGGTTCCACGCGGTGATCCGGCGCTCCATCTCCTCGTCACCGGGCGCGGACGGCTCGGCGGCGGTCGGGATGGTGTTGACGTAGTCGGTCTCGAGAAGCTTGGGCAGCGCGATGCCGGTGCCCTCGGCCCGCTCCAGCGTGCGACGCATCAGGTACGCCGCGCGGTGCGGCCCGGCCGCCTTGGCGACCGCGTCCAGTGAGGCCTGCCATTCGGCGGTCTCCTCCGGGTCGCGGTCGGGGAGCTGGTCGAGCGCGCTCGGCTGGATGGCGTTGGGGTCGGTCATGTCGCCGCCTTCCTCAGTCGAAGGGGGTTCCCTCATCGGTAAGGGTTCGGGGGTGCCCTTGGTCTTTGGCAGGACAGGGCTGAGGCCTCGGTGGAAGCCCGTCGGCGACTCTAACTCGCTGATCGATGATCGATCAAAGGGTTGAGAGGCAAAACCTCTTGATCACGAGAAAGTAGGCACGGGGTGCCTCGGCCGGAGACACCGGGTGCCGTGCTTTCGGTGGGTTTCCGCAGGTCCGGCCACGTTTGAGCGGGGGTGTGCTCAGGGTTCGCGAGTCCTGCCCTGGGCTCATGCCTGCGGCGCGCAGCCCAGCACGTGCGCCTTCACGATCTCGGCGATCCGGGGATCCTGGCGACGGAACGCGGCCACCAGCTCCTCGTGCTCCTCCGCGTAGGACTGCTGGACCGTCCCCAGCCAGCGGATCGACAGCGCGGTGAAGACCTCGATGCCCAGGCCCTCCCAGGTGTGCAGCAGGACCGAGTTGCCCGCCGCCCGGACCAGCTCGCGGTGGAAGGCCACCGTGTGCCGCACCTGGGCCGTGCCGTCCGAAGCGCGGTCGGCCTCGTAGAGCGCCGCGACATGCGGTTCCAGGGCCGAGCAGTCCTCCGCCAGCCGCCCCGCCGCCAACTCCGCCGCGATCGCCTCCAGACCGGCCCGGACCGGGTAGCTCTCCTCCAGGTCGGCCGCGGTCAGGTTCCGCACCCGCACGCCCTTGTTGGGTGCCGACTCGATCAGCCGCAGCGACTCCAGCTCGCGCAGCGCCTCCCGCACCGGGGTCTGACTGACCTCCAGCTCGGTGGCGATACGGCGCTCCACGATCCGCTCGCCCGGCTTCCAGCGCCCGCTGACGATCCCCTCCACGATGTGCTCGCGGATCTGCTCGCGCAGCGAGTGGACGACGGGCGCGGTCATGAGGGCTCCTTAGGGAGGGGCCGCCCATCGGCCCCGGGGGCGTTTGACGTTTAGACAATAAGGCCGCGGGCCCTTGGAGGAGGGGCGCACGGGGGCGCTTTCGCGCAGGTGAGACAAGGCTTACACGCTCTCGGCTCGGCGTCTTCTGTCAAGACACGGAACCCTGGGGCCTCGATCCGTGTCGCGGTCGGCAGGGGGTCCCGCGCGGGGCGCCCTCGGCACGACGGGGGATGACATGAACATCGGGGGACGGCGGGGACCGCTGTACTGGACGGCCGTGGCGGCCGTGATCGGCGCGCTCGTGGGGGTGACGGGCTGCCGGCAGACGCCCACCCGCGCGCAGGGGGAGCCGGGCGGTACGACCACGGAGGAGCTCAGGGGCATGGCGGGTGCGGCCCGGGGCGGCGGGCCCGGCGCCGCCTGTGTCTTCGTCAAGCCGGACGGGGCGCAGCGGTTCGGGCATGTCGGCTGGGGTTTCCGGATCACCGGGACCGACCGCTGGGTCTACGGCGCCGTCGAGAACCCGAGCGGCGAGCTGTACACCCCGCCGGGCGGCGACATCGGCGCCTGGCACGCGGAGGGGAGGTACGCGCGCATGCTCGGCGAGATGTCCCGGGACGCCCACTACCCGGGCAGGTCCGAGCACCCGTACAGCCGATACCGCTGCACGCCCTCCTCGACGGGCGACGTGCCGGCGGCGCGGGCGATGATCCGTACCGTCGCCGAGCGGGGCTTCCTCGTGGGCGTCGACCCGAGGACCGGGAAGCTCACCTCACGGGACTGCCTGGACGCCACGTCCGACGTGCTCAAGGCGTACGGGACGCGGCGCTTTGTGCCCGCGCCGAAGCTGTCCGTCCCCAATGTGTGGGTGGAGTCGCCGGCGGGGTGGTCGGACAAGCGCCTGACGCCCCGGTGACAGCGCGGTGCCCCGCCCGGAACACTCCGGACGGGGCACCGACATGCACTACTGAGGCTTACAGGCCGAGCTCGACCTCGAACTCGCCCGCCTCCAGGATCGCCTTGACCGCGGTCAGGTAACGGGCCGCGTCGGCGCCGTCCACCAGACGGTGGTCGTAGGACAGGGTCAGGTACGTCATGTCGCGGACGCCGATGACCGTGCCCTCCTCCGTCTCGATGACCGCCGGACGCTTGACCGTGGCACCGATACCGAGGATCGCGACCTGGCCCGGCGGCACGATGATCGTGTCGAAGAGCGCACCGCGCGAACCGGTGTTGGAGATGGTGAAGGTCGCGCCGGACAGCTCGTCCGGAGTGATCTTGTTGGCGCGGACCTTGCCCGCGAGGTCCGCCGTGGCCTTGGCGATACCGGCGATGTTGAGGTCACCGGCGTGCTTGATGACCGGGGTCATCAGGCCCTTCTCGGAGTCCACCGCGATACCGATGTTCTCGGTGTCGAAGTAGGTGATCGTGCCCTCGGCCTCGTTGATCTTGGCGTTGACGGGCGCGTGGGCCTTCAGCGCCTGGGCCGCGGCCTTGACGAAGAACGGCATCGGGGAGAGCTTCACGCCCTCGCGGGCCGCGAACGCGTCCTTGGCCCGGCCGCGCAGCTTCATCAGACGGGTGACGTCGACCTCGACGACCGACGACAGCTGGGCCTGCTCGTGCAGGGCCTTGACCATGTTGTCGCCGATGACCTTGCGGATGCGCGGCATCTTGACGGTCTGGCCACGCAGCGGGGAGGCCTCCAGGACCGGCGCCTTCCTGGCAGCGGCGGCGGCCGGGGCGGCAGCGGCGGGAGCCGGAGCAGCGGCGGCGGCCTTCGCGGCCTCGGCGGCGGCGATGACGTCCTGCTTGCGGACACGGCCGCCGACGCCGGTGCCCTTGACGGTGGCCAGGTCGACGCCGTTCTCGGCGGCGAGCTTGCGCACCAGCGGGGTCACGTAGGCGCCGTCGTCACCGGAGGTGGCGGCGGGAGCCGGGGCGGCGGCCACGGGGGCGACCGGAGCCGGGGCGGCCGGCGCGGGGGCCGGAGCAGCCGGAGCCGGAGCGGGCGCCGGAGCCGCGGGGGCGGGGGCCGGAGCCGGAGCGGGCGCCGGAGCCGCGGGGGCGGCCGGGGCGGGGGCCTCGGCAGCCGGGGCCGGAGCCGGGGCGGCGGGGGCCGGAGCGGCGGCCGGAGCCGCGCCCGGGGCGCCGATGACGGCCAGCTTGGCGCCGACCTCGGCGGTCTCGTCCTCGCCGACCGTGATCTCGAGCAGCACACCGGAGGTGGGCGCCGGGATCTCGGTGTCGACCTTGTCCGTGGAGACCTCGAGCAGCGGCTCGTCGGCCTCGACGGAGTCGCCGACCTCCTTGAGCCACCGGGTGACGGTGCCCTCGGTGACGGACTCGCCGAGCGCGGGCAGGACGACGTCCGTGCCCTCGGCGGAGCCGCCGCCGGAGGCGGCCTCGGCGGTGGGAGCAGGGGCCGGGGCGGCCTGCTCGGTGGACGGAGTGGCCTGCGGGGCCGGCTCGGGCGTCGGCTCTGTGGCCTCAGCCACAGGCGGGGTGGCGTCAGCCGCACCCGTGCCGTCGTCGATGACGGCCAGCTCGGCGCCGACCTCAACGGTCTCGTCCTCGGCGACCTTGATGGACGCCAGGACACCGGCGGCGGGCGAGGGGATCTCGGTGTCGACCTTGTCGGTCGACACCTCGAGCAGCGGCTCGTCAGCCTCGACGCGCTCGCCCTCGGCCTTCAGCCAGCGGGTGACAGTGCCCTCGGTGACGCTCTCACCGAGCGCCGGAAGGGTTACGGAAACCGCCATGGTTTCGGTTGCTCCTTACAAGTGCGGAAGTCTGGGGGTTCGTCGACCGAGGGGTCAGTCGTGCGAGTGGAGGGGCTTGCCGGCCAGGGCCAGGTGGGCCTCGCCGAGCGCTTCGCTCTGCGTCGGGTGGGCGTGGATGAGCTGCGCGACCTCGGCGGGCAGCGCCTCCCAGTTGTAGATCAGCTGGGCTTCGCCGACCTGCTCGCCCATGCGGTCGCCGACCATGTGGACGCCGACCACGGCACCGTCCTTGACCTGGACGAGCTTGATCTCGCCCGCGGTGTTCAGGATCTTGCTCTTGCCGTTGCCCGCGAGGTTGTACTTCAGAGCGACGACCTTGTCCGCACCGTAGATCTCCTTGGCCTTGGCCTCGGTGATGCCCACGGAGGCGACCTCGGGGTGGCAGTACGTCACCCGCGGGACACCGTCGTAGTCGATCGGAACGGTCTTCAGACCGGCCAGACGCTCCGCCACCAGGATGCCCTCGGCGAAGCCGACGTGCGCGAGCTGGAGCGTGGGGACCAGGTCACCGACGGCGGAGATGGTCGGGACGTTGGTGCGCATGTACTCGTCGACCAGGACGTAGCCGCGGTCCATGGCGACGCCCTGCTCCTCGTAGCCGAGACCGGCGGAGACGGGCCCGCGGCCCACCGCGACCAGCAGGAGCTCGGCCTCGAACTCCTTGCCGTCGGCGAGGGTGACCTTGACGCCGTCGGCGGTGTACTCGGCCTTCGAGAAGAAGGTGCCCAGGTTGAACTTGATGCCGCGCTTGCGGAACGCGCGCTCAAGAAGCTTGGAGGAGTTCTCGTCCTCGAGGGGGGCGAGGTGCTTGAGGCCCTCGACGATCGTGATGTCCGACCCGAAGGACTTCCAGGCGGAGGCGAACTCGACGCCGATGACGCCGCCGCCGAGGACGATCGCCGACTTCGGCACCCGGTCCAGGACGAGGGCGTGGTCGGAGGAGATGATGCGGTTGCCGTCGATCTCCAGGCCCGGCAGCGACTTCGGCACGGAGCCGGTCGCGAGGAGCACGTGGCGGCCCTGGACGCGCTGGCCGTTCACGTCGACGGAGGTGGGGGAGGAGAGGCGGCCCTCACCCTCGATGTACGTCACCTTGCGGGAGGCGATGAGTCCCTGCAGGCCCTTGTACAGGCCGGCGATGACGCCGTCCTTGTACTTGTGGACGGCGGGTACGTCGATGCCCTCGAAGGTGGCCTTCACACCGAACTGCTCGCTCTCGCGGGCCTGGTCGGCGATCTCGCCCGCGTGCAGCAGGGCCTTGGTGGGGATGCACCCCCGGTGCAGGCAGGTACCGCCGACCTTGTCCTTCTCGATCAGGGCGACGTCCAGGCCCAGCTGTGCCCCGCGCAGGGCCGCGGCGTAACCACCGCTACCACCGCCGAGGATCACTAGGTCGAAAACGGTGCTGGCGTCGTTCGCCACGTCACGTCCTCCATGCATGTGCGCCACGCCGGTCTGCGGTGACCGGTCGGCGGCTGGTGTCCGGCCGCTCGTTCTTCGGCCCTTCGGTGGGGCCCTGTCCTGCCGAGCCCCATCTTCGCACTTGTCGTGGCAGGACGAGACGCCGGGCCGGTGTGTGAGACGTCGCACTCTTGTGTCTCACCACAAGTCCCACGGCAAGGCGACGGGGCCCCGCCCTACCCGCGCGCGGGGCCCCGTCATCGAGAACGACCTCAGCCGAGGTCCCCCGCGGCGGTCAGCTCCGCCAGCCGCACCAGCGTCCGCACGGCCGTCCCCGTACCGCCCTTCGGCGTGTATCCGAACGGCCCGCCCTCGTTGAAGGCCGGCCCCGCGATGTCCAGATGCGCCCAGGTGATCCCCTCACCCACGAACTCGCGCAGGAACAGACCGGCCACCAGTCCACCGCCCATCCGCTCACCCATGTTGGCGATGTCGGCGGTCGGGGAGTCCATGCCCTTGCGCAGGTGCTCCGGCAGCGGCATCGGCCACGCCGGCTCGCCCACCTCCTCGGCGGCCTCGTGCAGCGCGGAGCGGAACGCGTCGTCGTTCGCCATGATCCCGAACGTCCGGTTGCCCAGCGCCAGCATCATCGCGCCGGTCAGCGTCGCCACGTCCACGATCGCGTCCGGCTTCTCCTCGGAGGCCGCCCACAGCGCGTCGGCGAGGACCAGCCGGCCCTCGGCGTCGGTGTTGAGCACCTCCACGGTCTTGCCGCTGTACATGCGCAGCACGTCACCCGGCCGGGTCGCGGAGCCCGACGGCATGTTCTCGGCCAGCGCCAGCCAGCCGGTGACGTTCACTTCCAGCCCCAGACGGGCGGCGGCGACCACGGCGGCGAAGACCGCCGCCGCCCCGCTCATGTCGCACTTCATCGTCTCGTTGTGGCCGGCCGGCTTGAGCGAGATGCCGCCCGAGTCGTAGGTGATGCCCTTGCCGACGAAGGCCAGGTGCTTCTTCGCCTTCGAGGAGGTGTACGACAGCTTCACCAGCCGCGGAGCCGACGCCGAGCCGGAGCCCACGCCGAGGATGCCGCCGTAGCCGCCCTTGACCAGGGCCTTCTCGTCGAGCACCTGCACCTTGATGCCGTGCTCCTTGGCCGCGGTCTGCGCGACGGCGGCGAACGCCTCGGGGTTGAGGTCGTTCGGCGGCATGTTGATCAGGTCGCGGGCGCGGTTGAGCTCCTCGGCCACGGCGGTGGCCCGCTCGATCGCCGCCTTGTAGGCGCGGTCGCGGGGCTTGCCGCCGAGCAGCGCCGCCTCGGCGAGCGGCCCCTTGGCGTTCTTGGCCTTGGCGTCGCTCTTGCCGTTCTCCTTGTATGTGTCGAAGGAGTACGCCCCGAGCAGCACGCCCTCGGCCACCGCACCGGTGTCCGCGGCGTCCGCGAGCGGCAGCGCGAACGCGGCCTTCCTGGAGCCGGAGAGGGTGCGGGCGGCCACGCCGGCGGCCCTGCGCAGCGCCTCGGCGTCGAAGCCGGAGTCCTTTTCGGGCTCGGCGCCCAGGCCCACCGCCACCACGAGCGGCGCCTTGAAGCCGGCCGGGGCGGGCAGCTTCGTCACCTCGCCCTCGGCGCCGGTGGCACCGAGGGTCTCCAGGACGCCGGCGAGCTTGCCGTCGTACGCCTTGTCCACGGCCTCGGCGCCCGGTGCTACGACCAGGTCCCCGGACCGGGACGCAGTGCCCTTGGCAACACCGATCACGATCGCGTCGGCCCGCAGGCCGGGCGCCGCGGAGGTGCTGAGAGTGAGAGCAGTCACGGTGGTGAAATCTCGCTTCCGTTGAAGTCCGGTGTGGCCGAAGAAGGGTGGGTCGGCCGAGCCCGAAAACCGACCCTAGATCCCTCTTGCGGCCGGGTCTCTACCAGGGCAGGTAAATACCCGCCATGAGCCTACGCTCGGGCTCGCTGCCGATCATTCCCATGGCAATTCACCTTCCGGTGGCGTGATGGCCACTTCTTGATCCCCTGGGCCGGTGAGCTGAGTCACAGTCGCCTGGTTCCGGCGAGCGCACGCCTCGCCGCTTTGCATCATTTCCACAGATCCTCCTCTGATCGACCACACGGGGATCCGGCGGGGGATTCACAGGGGGAGGGGACGACCCATGGCGCATCGCGCTCACGCACACAGGTGGAGAACCACGGCCGCCGTACTGACGGCCGCCGGGCTCATGGCGCTGGGACCGGGCGCACCCGGCGCGTCGGCGGCTCAGGAGCCGCGCATCGATCTCAGGGTGCTGGTCGTGGACAACGGCGACAGCCCGGTCCGTGCCATCACCGCCCAGCTGGAGAGCACCGGCATTCCGTACACCACGGTGAACCTGAACGACGCCGACCGTGCGACCATCACGGACACGTTCCTCAGCGACACGGTGAACGGCACTCCGCGCGCCAGGTATCAGGGCGTCGTGCTGCCCAACGAGGCTCCGTTCGGGACGGGTTCGGCCGAACAGACCGCGCTGGAGACCTACGAGCAGACCTACGGCATCCCGCAGGTCGACGCCTACACCTGGGCGCACCCGGGAGTCGGCCTCGACTACACGAGCCAGGGCGGCTGGGCCGGCACCCTCGACGGACGTGAGGCGGCCGTCACCACGGCCGGCAAGGCGGGGTATTTCGGCTATCTCGACGGCGCCTTCACCTTCGAGGACAACGACTCCTCGGTACAGGAGAGCTACGGCTTCGTCGCCAAACCCCGTGCGGGCTTCACCAGTTACGTGGACATCCCGGTACCCGCCGGGGCGGGCAGCGGCAGCCTGATCGGCGAATTCGCGCACGACGGACGCCGTGAACTCGTCGTCACGTTCGCCTACAACGAGTACCAGGAGCAGTTCCGGGTCCTTGCCCGTGGCATTGTCGAATGGCTGACCGAGGGCGTACACCTCGGGCAGAGCAGGAACTACTTTGCGGTCCATGTCGACGACGTCTTCGCGTCCGACAGCCGCTGGGACACCGAACGCAACTGCACGCCCGGCGACTTCGACTGCGTGGGCGGTGACGGCGAGGGAACCACGCCGATCCGTATGACCGCGGACGACGCGCAGTACGCGGCGCAGTGGCAGCAGGAGCACGGCTTCACGCTCGACATGGTCTACAACGCCGGCTCCGGCGAGGAGTGGAAGAGCGAGAACGGCGGCAGTGACGCGCTCACTGACCAGCTGCTCGCCGACAAGGCCGAGTACCGCTGGATCAACCACACCTACACGCACCAGTACCTGGGCTGTGTCCAGGACACCACGACCGTGCCGTGGAGCTGCGCCCAGAACGCCGACGGCTCGACGCAGTACATGAGCCGCGCCGACATCTCGGCGGAGATCTCGGACAACTACGACTGGGGGCTCGCACACGGCCTCCCGCTCGACCGCTCCGAGCTGGTCACCGGCGAGCACTCGGGCCTGAGGACCCTGCCGCAGCAGCCCGACGACAACCCGAACCTGGCCGGCGCCCTCGCCGACAACGGCATCGGGTGGACCGCCTCGGACAACTCCCGCGAACCCGGGCAGCGTTCGGTCGGCAGCGGCGCGCTGACCGTGCCGCGCTACCCGATGAACGTGTACTACAACGTGGGCACCGACGCGGAGATGGCCGACGAGTACAACTGGATCTACGCCTCGGCGGCCGACGGCGGCAGCGGAGTCTGCGAGAACAACCCCACGTCCACCTGCCTCGACGAGCCGCTGGACACCGCCACCGGCTACGACGAGTACATCGTCCCGCTGGAGGCCCGCACCGCCCTCGGACACGTCGTGAACAACGACCCGCGCCCGCACTACGCCCACCAGTCCAACCTGGCCGAGGACCGGACGCTCTACCCGGTCATGGACAAGGTGCTGGCCGGCTACGCGGCCCTCTTCGCCGACAACACCCCGGTGCAGAACCTTGCGCAGAGCGCCATCGGCACCGAGCTGCAACGCCGCGCCGCCTGGCAGACCGCTGTCGCGGGCGGCCAGGTCACCGCGTACCGCATCGGCGGGAAAGTCACCGTCACCGCACCGTCCGGGACCAGTGTTCCGGTGACCGCACCAGAGGGGACCACCAAGCAACTGCCGCTCGGCACCACGGCGTTCGGGACGCCGTACGCGGGGCAGCGCTCGGCCTGGACCACGCCGGAGCTGCTGCAGACCGCGGTCACGCTGAATCTGCCTCAGACGAGCGCCCCATAGGGGCGCGGGGAACTGCGCGACCAGCCACGACGAGCCCGCAGCCGGGGCCCCGGGCCGCAGTTCCCCGAACGTCATCCGCTCTACAAGGGGGAACCGCGTAGCGATGCGCACCGGTCGTCATGTCACCATGCTCACCGAAGGCACCTATCCGCATGTCCACGGCGGGGTCAGCACCTGGTGCGACCAGCTGGTCAAGGGCATGCCGGAGGTCGACTTCCACATCCTGTCGCTGACCGGCAGCGGCCGCGAACCCGTGACCTGGGAGCTGCCGCCCAACGTCTACCGGCACACCTCCGTTCCGACCTGGGGCCCGCGGCCCGGCCGCGCCCGCGCGCCGCTCGGCCGGGCCCGCCGGCGCCTCCTCGAGTCCTACGAGCGTTTCCTGCTCTCCTTCCTCGCCCCCGAGGCCCGCTGCGACTTCGGCGAGGCGCTGTACGAGCTCGCCGAACTCGCCCGCGACGGACGCCTGTCGGCGGCGCTGCGCACCGAGTCCGCGCTGCGTTGCCTGATGAGGACATGGACGAGGCCGCACCTGCCGACGGCCGCCGCCCGCCCGACCGTCCACGACGCCCTGACCGCGACCGACCTGCTCGAACACGCCCTCAGGCCGCTCGGCGTCCGCATCCCCGAGGACTCCGTCGCCCACGCCGTCAGCAGCGGCCTGGCCACCCTGCCGGCGCTCGCCGCCCACAAGCTGGACGGCGTGCCCTTCCTGCTCACCGAGCACGGCATCTACCTGCGCGAGCGCTACCTCGGCTACCGCAGCGGCGAACAGCGCTGGCCGGTCAAGGCGTTCATGCTCGGCTTCTACCGCGAGCTGAACTCGCTCGGCTACCGCTCCGCCGACCTGATCACCCCGTGCAACCAGTACAACCGCCGTTGGGAGGAGCGCGGCGGCGCCGACTCCGACAAGATCCGCACGGTCTACAACGGCGTCGACCCGGCCGCCTTCCCGCACGCGGGGCCCGAGCCCGAGGTGCCCACGCTCACCTGGTGCGGCCGCCTCGACCCGATCAAGGACCTCGAAACGCTTCTCCGCGCGTATGCCCTCGTCCGCGCCGAGATCCCCGAGACCCGGCTCAGGCTGTTCGGCCCCGTTCCGGCAGGCGGCGAGGCGTACCACACCAAGCTGGAGAAGCTCGCGGCCGAGCTGGGCGTGACCGACGGACTGACCTTCGAGGGCCGCATCGGCGAGGTCTGGCGGGCCTACGCGGCCGGGCACGTGGTCATGCTGTCGTCGATCTCCGAGGGCTTCCCGTTCTCCATCATCGAGGCCATGTCCTGCGGCCGTACGACGGTCTCGACGGACGTCGGCGGAGTGCGCGAGGCCGTCGGCGACACGGGTCTCGTGGTCCCCCCGCGCGAGCCGGAGAAGATGGCCGCCGCCGCGCTCACCCTCCTCCGGGACGACGAACGCCGCCTGAAGCTGGGCGAACTGTCCCGTCAGCGGGTCATCGACCGCTTCACGCTCCGCCGCAGCGTGGACGCCTTTAGGACGATCTACCAGGAACTCGCGGGCCTGCCCGAGGTCTACGAGCCCACGCTGGAGACCGTCGCCGACTGGACCCTCGAACTGCGGGATCCCTGGTACGCCGCGGTCGCGACGGACGGAACCGGCTGGTGAGCGGAAGCATCTGGATGCCCCCGGGCGCCCGCCCGGAGACCCTCCCGTACATCCCCCGCCAGCGCGCCCCCAGCTGGGCGCAGCCCGACCCCGTCGACGAACTCGCCGAGCGGCTCGACGACTTCATAGCCGCGGCCGTCCACCCGGACGAGATAGCCGCCCTGCTGGAGTCCGACGGCCTCTCGGACGACCAGATACGCGAGCGGTACGGCGTGAAGAACTCCTTCGCGCTCGCCGAGGAGCTCTACGAGCGCGTCGAACGCCGTTACCCCGAGCCGGACGGCCCGGTCCACGACCCGTGGCAGGTCGGCCTCCTGGGCTGCCTGCTCCGCGGGGTCGTCTTCGCCCTGCCCGGCTTCGGCTATGTCCTCGGAGCACCCCTGCTCGCCGGTCCGAAGGGCGACCTCGGGCTTCCGGCGGGCACGGTCCCGCTGCTGGCCGGCGCCCTGTGCGGCTGGACCTGGAACCAGGCCCTCGCCCATTGGGCCTACTCCTGGCTCGGGCTGGGCGACCGCTCCGCCGCCCGGCGCTCCCTGTTCCTGGGAGCGCCGGCGGGTGCGCTGCTCGGCGCCCTGGTCGCCCTCGCGTTCGCGGGTACGGCCCACCCGGCGGCGATCGCCTTCGCCGCAGGCCAGTCCGGCTACCTGGGCGCGGCCACCGTCCTGTTGGTGATGGGCCGCGAACGTGCCCTGCTGATCGCCCTGTTGCCGATGGCGGCGGGCGCGGCCGTGACCGTGGTCCATCCCGTGCCGGACGCGGCGAGACTCGCCCTGCTGCTCGGCTCCCTGGCCGTGGTGGCGGTCCTCGGTCTGCTCGAAGCGGCGCCCGCCATAAGGGACTTGGGTGGCGGCGACCGGACCGCCCAACTGGCCGCCCAACTGGCCGCCCAACTGACCGCACTGCTGCGCTTCGGCGCGCTCGGACCGGCCCCCGAGAAGCAGCACACCGCGGCCCCCCGGCTCGCCGCCTCGCTGCCGTACGCCCTGTTCGGGCTCGGCAGTGGGGTCCTCGTCGTCTACGGGGCGCTCGGCGACGTCCTGGCCGGCGAGGAGCAGAGCGCGATCGCCGCGCCCGCCGCCGTGGCACTCACCCTCAGCATGGGCCCGGCCGAATGGCTGCTGTACCGCTTCCGCAGCGGCGGCCTGGCCGGGCTGCGCTCCAGCGACACCGCGAAGGCGTTCTGGCGCACGACGGCACGCACCGTCGTCCGGTGTCTGTCCGGCTACCTGGCCACCTTGCTGGCCCTCGGCCTCGCCACCTCGGCCCTGTGGCCACACGCCCAGGGCCTCGCAGGCATCCGCCTGGCCGGACTGCTCCTGCTCGGCGTGGTCCTGTGGACCGGCCTGCTGCTCCAGTCCTTCGGCGCGGTCACCAGCGCCGCCGCTGTGTGCTGCGCGGCGGCCCTCGCCCAGACCGTCGCCCTCGTCACGCACACGGGCGGCCCGCACCAGGTCGGCCTGATCGTGTACGGCACGGCAGCGGCCACCCAGGCGGCCCTGGTCTGCGCCCTGTTGGGGAGGGCGACCGCCCACCGATGAGCTCCCTGCTGGTTCCCTACTACGAGCACCCGTCCGTCCGCCCCGCCGAATGGGACGCGATCGTGCAGGCGGCCCCCCGCCTCCACGGCGTCGTCCTCAACCCGGCCAGCGGCCCCGGCGAACAACCCGACCCGGCCTTCGCCCGGACCGCCGCCCGGCTGCGGGCGGCGGGTGTCCGGGTGCTCGGCTACACCGACACCGGCTACGGCCGCAGACCCCACAGCGACGTCGTCCGCGACCTCACCCGGCACCGGGACTGGTACGGCACCGACGGCGCCTTCCTCGACCAGGTCGCCGCGGGCCCCGAGGAGTTCACGCACTATCAGAGGCTCGCGGTGGCCGCCTGGGACCTCGGCTGCACCACCCTGGTCCTCAACCACGGCACCCCGCCGGACCCCTCGTACGCCAGGATCGCCGACGTCCTCGTCACCTTCGAGGGCACCTGGGAGTCGTACCGCCGACTCCGACCACAACCCCGGCCCGGCACCACCGACGTACGGCTGTGCCACCTGGTGTACGGCGTCCCGGCCGGGGTCGACCTGGCGGAACTGGCCCGCGCGAGGGGCGCCTCGGTGCACTGTGCGGTTCCGGGCGCGGGAGATCATCCTTGGGGTACGTTGCCGCACACCCTGGAGCCCACCCGGTGAGACGCCCCATCCTGCTCGCAGCCCTCCTTCTGCTGCCGGCGGCCTGCACGACGCATCCCGGCGACGACGCCGCCGACGAGCCGAGCGGCGATCACTGGCAGCCGCGCCCCGGCGTGGCCTGGCAGTGGCAGCTGAGCGGCCGCCTCGACACGAGCGTCGACGTTCCCGTCTACGACATCGACGGCTTCGACCAGTCGAAGTCGACGGTCGCCGCGCTGCACCGCGAGGACCGCAAGGTGATCTGCTACCTCTCGACGGGCGCCTGGGAGGACTGGCGCCCCGACGCGAAGAAGTTCCCCGAGTCGGTCCTGGGCCGCGGCAACGGCTGGGAGGGCGAGCGCTGGCTCGACATCCGCCGCACCGACGTCCTGGAGCCCCTGATGGCGGCCCGTCTCGACATGTGCCGTGACAAGGGCTTCGACGCGGTCGAGCCCGACAACATGGACGGCTACCGCAATCGCACCGGCTTCCCCTTGAAGGCCTCCGACCAGCTCCGCTACAACCGCCTGATCGCGAAACTCGCCCACGACCGCGGATTGGCCGTGGGCCTGAAGAACGACCTGGACCAAATCCCGCAGCTGGTGGGCGACTTCGACTTCGCGGTCAACGAACAGTGCGCCCAGTACGGCGAATGCGCCGACCTGAAGCCCTTCATCGCGGCGGGCAAGGCCGTCTTCCACGTCGAGTACGAACTGCCGACCCGCCGCTTCTGCCCCGACTCCCGCAGCCTGAAGCTGAGTTCGATGCTGAAGAAGTACGAACTGGGGGTGTGGCGCCGAGCCTGCTAGGCAGGCCCTACCGCCCCAGGGTCAGTGCGACGAGCGCCACGGTGGCCGCCGTCTCCGCGAGCCCCCCGAACACGTCCCCCGTCACCCCGCCGAAGCGCCGTACGCAGTGGCGCAGCAGGAGTTCGGCGACGGCGAGGGCGGCGAGGACCGCGAGGGCGGTGCGGACGGCGTCGTACGGTCCGAAGAGCGCCCCCGCGACCGCGGCCGCCAGGGTGACGGCGACGGCGGCGATCATCGCACCCCGCACCGGCACTACCCCCGCCACCGCGGCCCCCAGCCCCTCCGGCCGGGCGGCCGGCACCCCGGTGCGGGCGGCGAGGGTGAGGGCCAGGCGGGCGGCGGTCGCCGAGACGACCGCGGCCACGGCACCCCGGGCCCACGAGTCGCCGTAGAGCTGCGACACCGCGGCCACCTGGGCGAACAGGACGAAGACGAGGGTGATGACCCCGAACGGCCCGATGTCCGACTGCTTCATGATCCGCAGCGCGTCCTCGGCGGGCTTGCCGCTGCCCAGACCGTCCGCGGTGTCCGCGAGCCCGTCGAGGTGCAGTCCGCGGGTGAGCGCGGCGGGTACGGCGGTGGAGGCGACGGCGGCGAGCAGCGGGCCCGCACCCAGGAACAGCAGGAACACGCCGAGTGCGGCCGACCCCGCGCCGACCACCAGCCCGGCCGCCGGGGCGCACAGCATGCCGCCGCGGGCGGCCTCCCGGTCCCAGCGGGTCACCTTGACCGGGAGCACGGTGAGGGTGCCGAAGGCGAAGCGGAGGCCGTCCGGCCAGGAGGGGGTCTTGGACACCGGCGCAGGTTACCCGGCGGTCCGGAGAGCGGGTGCGGCGGCCGTGGATAAAGTGCTCATATGGGACATTGGCTGGAGCGGAACATCATCGAGCCGGGCAAGCTGCCCCTCCTCGTCGCCCTCACCGCGTTCGTACTGACGTTTCTGATCACCCGGGTCGTCACTCGTATGATCCGGGCGGGCAAGGGACCCTTCGGCAACGTCAGCGCCGGGGGAGTGCACATCCACCATGTGGTCCCCGGTGTCGCCCTCACCGTCCTCGGCGGCTTCGGCGCGGTCGCCAGCACCCGGCACGGCGTCGGCTCGGCGGCGTTCGCGGTCGTCTTCGGCATCGGCGCGGGACTGGTCCTGGACGAGTTCGCGCTGATCCTGCACCTCGACGACGTCTACTGGACCGAGGCCGGCCGCAAGAGCGTCGAGGTCGTGGTGCTCACGGCGGCCCTGGTCGGACTGGTCCTGTGCGGATTCGTGCCCTTCGGCGTCAACGACCTCAGCGAGGACGAACTCCAGGACCGCGGCTCCGTCATCGTGAGCGTGGCCGTGAGCTTCCTCTTCTCCCTCATGGCTCTGGCCAAGGGCAAGGCCCGCACCGCGATCTTCGGTGTGATCGTCCCCCTCATCGCCGTCATCGGTGCCATCCGGCTGGCCCGCCCCGGCTCCCCCTGGGCCAAGCGCTTCTACGGCCGCCGCCCACGCGCCCGCGCCAGAGCCAGACTGCGCGCCTACCGTCACGACCGCCGCTGGGCGGGCCCCAGCCGCATCCTTCAGGACTGGATCGGCGGCAGACCGGACGACGAGCCCGCCCGCGCCCTCGAACGCCGGTGACGCAGCGCCGACACCCCGCACAGCACCAGCACCACCGCGATCGCCGCCAGATGCTCCTTGCCGGCCAGGTTCTCCTTCAGCACCACCTCGACCACCATCGCCGCGATCACACCGCCCGCGGTGACGTACGCGCTGTAGCGCCAGCCGAGGAACACGGCGAGACCCACCACGGCCGCCGACGGCCCCGTGTCCACGACATGCGCGTCGGAGCCGGGCAGGCCCAGCGGGCTGTCGGGACCCAGCCAGATACCCGCGCGCGCGTACAGCGTGCCGGCGAGCGTCGCTGCGTACGCGAGGGCGAGCGTCCGCCACCGGCCCAGACAGATCTCCGCGATCCCGAACACCAGCAGGATCTGCACCAGGGCACCCCAGACGGGCAGGTCCAGGGCGGGCACGAACAGGGACAGGGGAGTGCGCAGGAGAGCGAGCCGGAGCGGGTCCTCGGCGCGCACGGCCCCGAGGTTCTGCACGAGCTGATAGCCCCAGGACTGGTTGTGCACGAAGTGCAGGACCGCCGTCAGGCAGACGGCCCCGAGGGCCATGGGGGCCGCCCGCCACCCGCGTTCGAGCAGCGGCTCGCGCACGGCGACGTACAGCAGTCCCCATTCGGCGCGGGCCCAGCGGGTGAGCGTGTTCATTCGGCGGTCCTCGTCCCCGTCTCGGCGGTCTTCGTCCCCGTGGGCCGCGGCAGCCCCGGCGCCTGCAGGAACCCCTCGGCGCGCGCCGACGCGAGGCCGATGCGCGGCAGGTCCGCGCTCTTCTCGAAGAGCAGGAACCGGGGCTCCCAGATGGGCCGGTACTTGGCGTTGGCGCGGTACAGCGACTCGATCTGCCACCAGCGCGAGAAGAAGCCGAGCAGCGAGCGCCACAGCCTCAGCACCGGCCCGGCGCCGAGGCGTGCACCACGTTCGAAGACCGACCGGAACATGGCGAAGTTGAGCGAGACCTGAGTGATCTCGATCTCGTGCGCCCGGCGCAGCAGCTCGATGACCATGAACTCCATCAGGCCGTTGTCGGAGCCCCGGTCGCGCCGCATGAGGTCGAGGGACAGCCCGTGCGGCCCCCAGGGCACGAAGGACAGCAACGCCCTCAACTCGCCCTCGGCGTCGGTGCATTCGAGCATCACGCACCGCCCGTCGCCCGCATCCCCGAGCCGTCCCAGCGCCATGCTGAACCCGCGCTCGGTGGCCCCGTCGCGCCAGTCGTCGGCCCTTTTCAGGAGGTACGCCATCTCGGCGGCGGGAATGTCCTCGTGCCGTCGGACGCGCACCGCGTACCCCGCCCGCTTCACCCGGTTGCGGGCCTGGCGCACGGTCCGCATGGCCCGCCCCTCCAGCGTGAACTCGGCCACCTCGACGATGGCCTCGTCCCCGAGTTCCAGCGCGTCGAGCCCGTGCCGGGCGTACACCGTCCCCGCCTCCTCGCCCGCGCCCATCACCGCCGGGATCCAGCCGTGCGCCCGCGCCTCGGCGAGCCAGGGCCCGATGGCGCCGGGCCACGCCTCCGGGTCGCCCAGCGGATCCCCGGAGGCCAGCGACACTCCGCCGATCACGCGGTAGGCGACGGCCGCCTTGCCGGTCGGCGACCAGATGAGGCTCTTCTCCCTCCGCAGCGCGAAGTACCCGAGCGAGTCCCGGTCGCCGTGCCGCTCCAGCAGCGCCCGCAGGCGTCTCTCGTCGTCCTCGCTGAGCGGGTCGACGGCGCGCCGGGAGCGGAAGGCGGCGTAGAGGACGGCGAGGAGCAAGGCCGTGCTGAGCACGTTGACGGCGACGTTCACCCAGTTCGGCGTCGTGATCCCCGGGAGCTGGGAGCCGTCGGCGGCGACCGAGACCAGCCGCAGGGTGCCGTACCGCCACCGGTCCGGGAAGGTCGAGGAGCCGTGCGCCTGGTTGGTGACGGTCACGAGGAACGCCGCGAGCAGCGAGGACACCAGCAGGCCGCCGACGGCGACGGCCGCGGCGAGCTTCGGGTTGGACCGGTCGCCCTTCGCGTAGAACTCCCGCCGCCCGACCAGGAGCGCGGCGACGAAGACGGCGGTGAGTGCGAGGGAGACCCAGTTCTGGGCGTATCGCCGGACCTCGGGGAAGACCGTCGCGAAGGCGAACAGTACGAGGAAGGGCCCGGCGAGCGCGAGGTTCAGGATCCAGGCGGCCCGCTTCCGCCGCCGCATGGTGATCGCCAGGAACGCCGTGAACACACCGGACGCGAAGCCGGCGGTCAGCAGATACGGCGTGAAGAAGTCCTCCTGGTTGTGCCGCCGCACGTCCTGCCCGAGGGAGACCCACACGGCGCTGAGGAAGTTGACGAACGCGACGGCTCGCAGATACCAGACGGCGAGTCCGGCGGCCCGCCGAGAGGCGGCGGTCGACCGCGGGACCACCGCGGCCTGCCGGTCCGCCGTGCCCGGACGGGCCGGGGTCCGGACAGGTTCCGCGGCAATTCGGGCATATCCCATGACGCGGGATCATATGGGCGCCATTGCCCGTTTTCCTTCCACCGCAACGGCGCTCAGCCCCTACGGCGCAGTCCGGCCGTGCCGGACCGACCGCCCCCGACGCCTACTCCTTCTCGGGCTCCTTCTCGGGCTCCGACTCCGGCTCCGGCTCCGGCTCCACATGAGCTTCGGGCTCCACAAGGGCTTCGGGTTCCACAGGAGCCTCGGACTTCTCGAGGGCTTCGGGCTTCTCGGGAACTTCCGGCTTCTCGGGGAGCTCGGCAGCCAGCGCCGCCGCGGCCTGCACCAGAGGCAATGCCAGCAACGCCCCCGCCCCCTCGCCGACCGTCACCCCATGGTCGAGCAGCGGCTCCAGCGCCATCCGGTCCAACGCCTTCGTCTGCCCCGGCTCCCCGCTGTTCTGCCCGGCCAGCCACCAGTCCGGCGCCCGGAACGCGATCCGCTGGCCCACCAGCGCGCAGGCGGCCACCACGACGCCGTCCAGGACCACCGGCATCTTCCGCACCGCGCTCTGCAGCAGGAACCCGGTCAGCGCGGCGAGGTCGGCCCCGCCCACCGTCGCCAGCAGCTGCAACTGGTCCCCGAGCACTGGCCGGGCCCGTCGCAGCGCGTCCCGGATCGCCGCGCACTTGCGCATCCACGCCAGGTCGTCGATGGCCTGCCCGCCGCGCCCGGTCACGACGGACGCGTCGGTCCCGCACAGCGCGGCGATCAGCGTGCCCGCCGCCGTGGTCCCGCCCACGCTCACATCGCCGAGCACGACCAGATCCGTACCGGAGTCGGCCTCCTCGTCGGCGACGGCGACCCCGGCGAGGAACGCGGCCTCCGCTTCCTGGGGCGTCAGCGCGTCCTCGATGTCGATACGCCCGCTGCCGCGCCGCACCCGGTGTCCTGAGACATCGCCGGGCAGCGTCTGAGGGTCGCAGTCCAGTGACATGTCGACCACTCGCACCGGCACGCCGAGCCGCCGGGCGAGCACCGACACGGGCCGGCCGCCCTCCAGGACGTCCCGCACCAACTCGGCGGCGCTGCCCGCGGGCCGTCCCGAGACGCCCAGTTCGGCGACGCCGTGGTCACCGGCGAACAGGACGACCCGCGGCCGTTCGATCGGCCGCACCGGCACGGCGGACTGCGCCGCGGCCAGCCACTCACCCAGTTCGTCCAGCCGTCCCAGCGCTCCGGGCGGCACGATCTGACGCTCCCGGCGCGCCTCGGCGTCGCGGCGTACCCCGCCGTCGGGGCGCTCGATCAGATCGGTGAAGTCGTCGAGATTAAGCGAGCTCATTCGCCGAACAGTACCGGCCCTGATCGAACACGGCGGCGCCACGTCGCCACGACGACCGCGCGACGTCGTTGCGCTCAAGATCGCCATCCCATACGTTCCGTTTTGCAGTGGATTGTCGTACGTCTCCGGGAGCCGCCATGTCAGCATCCCCCGCGCCCTCCGTACGGCGCCTTCGCTCCACCGCCCGGTCGATGCTGCCGTTCCCCGAACCGGAGAGCTGGCTGGACGTGGGCACGGGCGACGCCCGCTTCCCCGAGACGGCCAGGGAGGTCTTCCCCTACACCGCCTTCGACGGCCTCGACCGCACCCCCCGAGTCGAGCAGGCCCGCCGGGCCGAACGCGTCGAGGAGGCCCACATGGGCCGGCTGACGGACCCGCAGATCACCGCCCGCCTCCGCGCCCGCTACGACGTGGTCAGCCTGCTCCACCACCTGCCGCACACCCCGGACCCCCGCGCGGAACTCCGTGCCGCCCTGGCCGTGCTCCGCCCCGGCGGCCACCTCCTCATCGACGTCACGGACCCGCACTGCGCGTTCGCGAGGCTTCTGGGCAAGCGGTGGCACGCCCACCCCCGGCCCGGGGACCCTCCTCCGACGCCCCTGGACGACCTCTGCGCGGAACTGGAGTCCCAGGGCTGCACGATCATCAGGACGGACCGCCGCGCAGCGCACGTCCCCCACGACCTGTCGTCTGCGCTGTCCCTGGTTCTGCCCGAGTCCCTGCCGTCCTGGCTGACCGGAGCACTGCTGGCCGCGGCCGGGGCGACGGACCACACCCTGGCCCCCCTCCTCCGCCGCACCCGCTTCTCGAACACGTACCGCGTGATCGCCCGCAAGGACGCGTCAGCCCCGTAGCACCAGCGCCTGCCCCGCCACCACCAGCAGCACCTGCTCGCACTCGCCCGCGAACGCCGCGTTGAGGCGCCCGAGCTCGTCCCGGTAGCGCCGTCCGGACGCCGTGGCCGGGACGATGCCCGACCCCACCTCGTTCGACACGGCGACGACGGTCCGTCGCGTGGCCCGCACCGCCTCCGCCAGGTCCCGCACCCGCGCCCGCAGCGCCCGTTCCCCGCCGTCGGCCCACTCCGCGTCGTCCCACGCCCCGACGGCGTCCATCGCGTCCGTCAGCCACAGGGACAGACAGTCGACGAGCAGCGGCGGCCCGTCGTCCTTCAGCAGCGGCACCAGGTCGCACGTCTCGGCCGTACGCCATGACCCCGGCCGCCGCTCCCGGTGCGCGCCGACCCGCGCGGCCCACTCGCCGTCCCCGCTCCGCGTGCCGCCCGTAGCGACGTACAGCACGTCGGGGAACGCCTCGAGGCGCCGCTCGGCCTCCACCGACTTCCCGGACCGCGCACCGCCGAGCACCAGCGTCCGCCGCGGCACGTCCGGTACGTCCTCGTAGGCGCCGACCGCCAGCGTCGTCCCGTCCGGCACGGCCCGCGCCCCCGCCGCGGTGAGCCGCCGCCGCACCTCGGCCCCCGGCGGCACGTCGTGGTCGAGATGCACGGCGACGACGTCCGTCGTCGGCCCGACCGCCCCCGCCGAACGCAGCTTGGCGAGCGTGTCCGGCCGCGCCACGACGTCGGCGAGCACCATGTCGTACGTCTCGGCGAACCCGTTCTCCAGCCCGGCGGGCGCACCCCCGGGCGGCAGATACAGCAGCCGCTGACCGTCCGGCCCGGTCACCGCGTACCCGGTCCCCGGCGCGTCCATCGCCACGGCCCGCACCCGATGCCCCGTCAGCAGCGCCAACTCCCGGCCGTCCGGCACCCGCCCGGGCTGCGGCAGCCCTGCCGGCACCTCGACCGCCGGTCCGTCGTGCGGATGCGACAACAGCACCTGGCGTACGCCGCCCAGCGAACACCCCGCCCGCGCCGCCGCGAACGCCGCCCCGGGCGTCAGATCGAGCAGCAGCGCCCCGTCCACGAGCAACGAGGTCGCCGCGCGGGCATCCGTCCCGAGCGCGGCCGCACAGGCAGCACAGGGACAGTCGGGGCGGGGGAGCCCCGCGGGGGCGCCGGTGCCGAGCAAAGTAACTTCCACAGCCCCGATTCTCGCCGGTCACCGCTGGACCTGCGCGCCCGGGAGGCGCCTCGGGGGCGCGGCGCTGTGACAGGTGCGGCTCCGCCGAGCGGGCGCGGCAGGCCCCCGGGGGCTGTCGGACGGCCGATCACTCGCTGTCTTTTAACGGCGTACCCAGAGGAGCGAATAGGCTGCGGGCAGGAGCCGGACCAAGATCCGGCTCCCGCTGTGCAATGTGCTCACATCAGGGAGGCGTACATGGCGGCATGGACGTGGCGGTTCGAGAAGTCCGACGGCACCGAGGTCGATCCCGCGGTGGTGCCGGAGGAGTTCACCACGCAGGGGGACGCCGAGTCCTGGATCGGGGAGTACTGGAAGGACCTTCTCGAAGGCGGTGCGGACCAGGTCCACCTGTTCGAGGACGGTACGAAGATCTACGGTCCTATGAGCCTGCACGCCCAGGAGGCGTAGCCGGACGGGGCGGCCGGACACCGGCCGCCCCTCCTCATGTCACTGACTCGCTGACTCACTGCCTCATTGCCTCACCGCTGACCCAGCGTCACTTTCACGGTCTTCTCGCTGCCGTCGCGTGTGAACGTCACCGGTGTCCTGTCACCCGGCTTGTCCGCCGCCAGGGCCTCGGCTCCGCAGTCCCTCGGGCTCAGCCCCGCACCCCGCACAGGTGCAGCAACGCCGCGACCCCCCGGTACGGATCCGTCCGCCCGGCCCGCTCCTCGACCGTCAGCAGCATCTCGACGTCGGCCGGCAACTCCGCCCCGTCCACCGCGGTGTCCGTGAAGACCCGCACGCCGTACCAGGCCTGCAGCGGCGCCCCGATGCCCGCGAGGGTCGCGGTCAGCGTCGCCAGGCGGTCGGCGCGCACGTCGAGGCCGAGCCGGTTCGTGTACGCGGTGGTGTCGAAGGCGGTCAGAGACCCGGCCCAGTCGCCCGACAGCCCCGGCCGCATGGCCAGCGCGTCCGCGTTGCGCACGAGCAGCGACAGCAGCCCGCCCTGGGCGAGCATCCGGGCCAGCCCCGCCAGCAGCGGATCCGGCTCCTCGACGTACATGAGCACGCCGTGGCACAGCACCACGTCGAAGCTGCCCGGCAGGAAGTGCACCCCGGTGTCCCGGCCGTCGCTCTGGACGAGCCGCACCCGCTCCCGGATCCCCTCGGGCTCGGCGGCGAGGGCCTCCCGGGCGGCGGAGATCATCTTCGGGTCCTGCTCGACGCCGGTGACCTGATGCCCGGCCCGGGCCAGCCGCAGCGCCTGAGTGCCCTGGCCCATCCCCACGTCGAGCACCCGCAGGCGCTGTCCCACCGGGAACCGCCCGACTATCTGCTCGTCGAGCTGCCGGGCCACCAGCTCCTGTCGTACGACATCCCGCAGCCCGCCCAGCTTGTTCAGCCAGGCATCCGCCGCGCCCCCGGTGAACGGCGTAGTGCTCAGGGCCGCTCTCCGCGCTTGACCTGCGGCTTCGGCAGCCGGAGCCGACGCATCTGGAGGGAGCGCATCAGCGCGTAGGCGACGGCGCCGCGCCGGTTGTGGTCCGGGAAGCGCTCGGCCAGCCGCTTCTTCAGGCGGAAGCCGCTGAGGGCCGAGTCGAGCACGATCAGCACGATCACGACCAGCCACAGCAGCAGCGCGATGCTCTGCAGCGCACCGACGCGCACCATGCTCAGCACGAGGATGACCACGGCCATCGGCAGGAAGAACTCCGCGATGTTGAACCGCGAGTCGATGGAGTCGCGCGCGAACTTGCGCACCGGCCCCTTGTCACGCGCGGGCAGGTACCGCTCGTCACCGCCGGCGAGCGCCTGGCGCTGCTTCTCCAGCTGCGCACGGCGTTCGTCGCGCTGACGCTTCGAGGCCTCCTTGCGCGACGTCGGCGTATTGGCGACGCTGCGGCGCTGGGACTGGGCCTCACTGCGCTTGGGCGTGGGCCTGCCCTTCTTGGCCTGCGGGTCACGGGTCTGCTTGGAGTCGGTCAGCGGCGCCTTGTCGGCGGCCGGGGCCTTCTCATCCTTGGCACGGCTTCGGAACACAAAACCCAAGGGTACGGGGTGCGGGGGCATGGACCCCAGCCCGGTGGGGAACGATCCGGCAACACCGGTCGTCTGTAGTGGGGAGAGAGGGACCCTGAAGGTCACCTACTCCTTACGCCGGAGCAGGGCCCTGGTCAGTCGTCCTTGGGGATGAGCGCATCAGTCCCCGAACAGTGCGGTAATGGATGCAGGGCCCGTACTGTGGGTTCTGTCGCAGAGCTGGAGCTGGAAGTCCGTCAGAAGGGGGCGCGCGAAGCCCATGAGCGGTGTCATGAAGCGTATGGGGATGATCTTCCGCGCGAAGGCGAACAAGGCCCTTGACCGGGCCGAGGACCCGCGCGAAACCCTCGACTACTCGTACCAGAAGCAGCTGGAGCTGCTGCAGAAGGTGCGCCGAGGCGTGGCCGACGTGGCCACGTCCCGCAAGCGCCTGGAACTCCAGCTGAACCAACTGCAGTCCCAGTCGTCCAAGCTGGAGGACCAGGGCCGCAAGGCGCTCGCGCTGGGCCGTGAGGACCTGGCCCGCGAGGCGCTCTCCCGCCGCGCCGCACTCCAGCAGCAGGTGACGGACCTCGAGACACAGCACTCGACCCTCCAGGGCGAGGAGGAGAAGCTCACCCTGGCGGCCCAGCGACTCCAGGCCAAGGTCGATGCCTTCCGCACCAAGAAGGAGACGATCAAGGCCACGTACACCGCGGCCCAGGCGCAGACCCGTATCGGCGAGGCGTTCTCCGGCATCTCCGAGGAGATGGGCGACGTCGGCCTGGCGATCCAGCGCGCCGAGGACAAGACGGCGCAGCTCCAGGCGAGGGCCGGAGCCATCGACGAACTGCTCGCCTCCGGCGCCCTGGACGACCAGTCCGGCATGCACAAGGACGACATCCAGGCCGAGCTGGACCGCCTCTCCGGTGGTACGGATGTAGAGCTGGAGCTGCAGCGCATGAAGGCGGAGCTGGCCGGCGGTTCGTCGTCGTCCCAGCAGGCCATCGAGGGCGGCACGGGCCAGGCGCAGTCCCAGCAGCAGCCGCAGGACACCCCGCGCTTCGACAAGCAGTAGGGCCCACGCCTGAGGAGGGCGACATGATCGTACGGATCATGGGGGAGGGGCAGGTGAGGCTGGCCGACAGCCACCTCACCGAGCTGAACAAGCTGGACGACGAACTCCTGAGGGAGATGGAGAACGGCGACGGGCCCGGTTTCCGCGACACCCTGGCCGCCCTGCTGTCCAAGGTCCGCGAGCTGGGCGAGCCGTTGCCGGACGACTCCCTGGAACCGTCGGAACTCATCCTGCCGTCGCCGGACGCGACGCTGGAGGAGGTACGGGAGCTGCTGAGCGACGACGGGCTGATCCCGGGCTGATTTCAGGGTGATCCCGGGGTGAGCTGACAGGGAACGTACAGGTGGCCCCCGTTCCGCCCCCGCCGACGCCCCCGTACCGTTGGCAGACGTGAGCACCCTCCAGCGCGCCCGGCGTCACCTCAAAGCGCACCCCATGGCGCTGGACGCGGCCCTCGCGGTCGGCGTACTCGCCTGCATGGTGGCCGGCTCGTTCGTGGACCCGCACGGGGAACGCGGCGTCAGCTGGGGCTTCCGCACCCCCGACCCCCTCAGCCTGGTCCTCATCGCCCTCGGCGCCGCCGCACTGGTGTTCCGCCGCCGCGCCCCCATGACGGTCCTGGCACTCACCGGCACCGTCTCCCTCGCGGAGGCCGTGACCGGCGACCCCCGTGCCCCCGTCGCCATGTCCGCGGTCATCGCCCTGTACACCGTCGCCTCCACCACCGACCGCCCCACCACCTGGCGCGTCGGCCTGCTCACCATGACCGTCCTCACCGGCGCCTCCATGTTCGCCGGCCCCCTCCCGTGGTACGCCCAGGAGAACCTCGCGATCTTCGCCTGGACCGGCATCGGCGCCACCGCGGGCGACGCCGTCCGCAGCCGCCGCGCCTTCATCCACGCCATCAGGGAGCGCGCCGAGCGGGCCGAGCGCACCCGTGAGGAGGAGGCTCGCCGCCGGGTCGCCGAGGAACGCCTGCGCATCGCCCGCGACCTGCACGACGTCGTCGCCCACCACATCGCCCTGGTCAACGTCCAGGCCGGAGTCGCCGCCCATGTCATGGACAAGCGGCCCGACCAGGCCAAGGAGGCCCTGGCCCACGTACGGGACGCCAGCCGCTCGGCGCTGAACGAGCTGCGCGCCACGGTCGGCCTGCTGCGCCAGTCCGGCGACCCGGAGGCCCCGACCGAGCCCGCGCCCGGCCTGGTCCGGCTCGACGAACTCGTCGGCACCTTCCGCAGCGCGGGCCTGCACGTGGAGGTGGCCCGCGCGGACAACGGGACCACCCTGCCCGCCGCCGTCGACCTGGCCGCCTACCGCGTCATCCAGGAAGCCCTCACCAACGTGCAGAAGCACGCCGGGACGGAGGTCAAGGCCGAGGTCAGCGTCGTGCGCGTGGGACCGAACATCGAGATCACCGTCCTCGACAACGGCGCCGGCGAGGACCACGACCCGGAGACCGTCGGCGGCCACGGCCTGCTCGGCATGCGCGAGCGCGTCACCGCCCTGCGCGGCACCCTCACCACCGGCCCCCGCTACGGAGGCGGCTTCCGCGTCCATGCGATCCTGCCGATCAAGACCCGCACAGCCGTCACCGGAAAGCCGGGGGAATCCGTATGACCATCCGTGTCCTGCTCGCCGACGACCAGGCACTGCTGCGCAGCGCCTTCCGTGTGCTCGTCGACTCGGAGCCCGACATGGAGGTCGTGGGTGAGGCGTCCGACGGTGCGGAGGCGGTGCGGCTGACCAAGGAGGAGCAGGCCGACGTCGTCCTGATGGACATCCGGATGCCGGGCACCGACGGCCTCGCGGCCACCCGCATGATCAGCGCCGACCCCTCGCTCGCGCATGTCCGCGTGGTCATCCTGACGACGTTCGAGGTCGACGACTACGTGGTGCAGTCGCTGCGCGCGGGCGCTTCCGGCTTCCTCGGCAAGGGGTCCGAGCCCGAGGAACTCCTCAGCGCGATCCGGGTCGCGGCCGGCGGCGAGGCGCTGCTGTCCCCGGCGGCGACGAAGGGGCTCATCGCCCGCTTCCTCGCCCAGGGCGACGCGGGCGACGACGACCGTGACCCCGCTCGCGCGCAGCGCCTCGCGGCGCTGACCGTGCGGGAGCGCGAGGTCCTGGTCCAGGTCGCGGGCGGCCACTCCAACGACGAGATCGCCGAGCGGCTCGAAGTCAGCCCGCTCACGGTGAAGACGCACGTCAACCGGGCTATGGCCAAGCTGGGCGCCCGGGACCGGGCACAGCTCGTGGTGATCGCGTACGAGTCGGGTCTGGTACGTCCAAGGGTGGACTGACCCCAGCCCTCCCGTACTGCGGCCGGAGTATGAGCCGCATAAGGAAATGGACCTGGGGCCTACGGATCACCGGTCATTGATGGCTCAGGGTGTAGGGGCGGGCGCTCACATGTGCGGCCGTTCCTGAACTTCTGCCGCTCACAGAAGAGAGATCCCTGACCCATGTCCTGGCTGTCGAGATTCAGCCTCGCGCAACGGGCCCTGATAGGCCTGATGTCCATCATCGCGCTCGCGTTCGGCGCGATCGCGATCCCGCAGCTGAAGCAGCAACTCCTGCCCACCATCGAACTGCCGGTCGTGTCGGTGGTCGCGCCCTACCAGGGTGCTTCCCCCGACGTCGTCGAGAAGCAGGTCGTCGAGCCCATCGAGGACAGCCTGGAGGCCGTGGACGCCATCAGCGGCGTCACCTCCACTGCCGGCGAGGGCAACGCCGTGATCATGGCGTCCTTCGACTACGGCAACGACACCCAGCAGCTCGTCGCCGACGTCCAGCAGGCCGTCAACCGCGCCCGCGTCCAGCTCCCGGACGACGTGGACCCGCAGGTCGTCGCCGGGTCGACGGACGACATCCCGACCGTCGTCCTCGCCGTCACCTCCGACCAGGACCAGCAGGCCCTGGCCGACCGGCTCGACCGGACCGTCGTACCGGACCTGAAGGACATCGACGGCGTCGGCCAGGTGACGGTCGACGGTGTACGGGACCTCCAGGTCACCGTCACCCCCGACGACGCGAAGCTCGCGAAGGCGGGCCTGGGCACCGAGGCCCTGACGCAGGCGCTCCAGGCGGGCGGCGCGACCGTCCCGGCCGGCTCCTTCGACGAGGACGGCAGCAACCGCACCGTCCAGGTCGGCGGCGGCTTCACCTCGCTCCAGCAGATCCAGGACCTGATGGTCACCGGCGAGGGCGCCAAGAAGCCCGTACGCCTCGGTGACGTGGCCACCGTCCGGGAGCAGCAGGCCACCGCCGACTCCCTCACCCGTACGGACGGCAAGCCGAGCCTCGCCGTCATGGTCACCATGGACCACGACGGCAGCGCGGTCGCCATCTCGAACGCGGTCGAGGACAAGCTGTCCCAGATGCGCAAGGACCTCGGGGCGGGCACGTCCGTCACTGTCGTCAGCGACCAGGGCCCGGCGGTCTCCAAGGCCATCGAGGGCCTGACCACCGAGGGCGCCCTGGGCCTGCTCTTCGCGGTTCTCGTCATCCTGGTCTTCCTGGCGTCGATCCGCTCGACGCTGGTCACGGCGGTCAGCATCCCGCTCTCCGTGGTGCTCGCCCTGATCGTGCTGTGGACGCGCGACCTGTCCCTGAACATGCTCACGCTCGGCGCGCTGACCATCGCCATCGGCCGGGTCGTCGACGACTCGATCGTGGTCCTGGAGAACATCAAGCGGCACCTCGGCTACGGCGAGGAGCGCCAGGACGCCATCCTCAAGGCGGTCCGCGAGGTGGCCGGCGCGGTCACCTCCTCGACCCTCACCACGGTGGCCGTGTTCCTGCCGATCGGCCTGGTCGGCGGCATGGTGGGCGAGCTGTTCGGCTCGTTCAGCCTGACCGTGACGGCGGCCCTGCTGGCCTCGCTGCTGGTGTCGCTGACGGTCGTGCCGGTCCTGTCGTACTGGTTCCTGCGCGCCCCGAAGGGCACCCCCGACGACGCCGAGGAAGCCCGCCGCAAGGCGGAGGAGAAGGAGGCGAAGAGCAGGCTCCAGCGCCTCTACGTCCCCGTCCTGCGGTTCGCCACCCGTCGCCGTCTGACGAGCGTGGCGCTCGCGGCCGTGGTCCTCATCGGCACGTTCGGCATGGCCCCGCTGCTGAAGACCAACTTCTTCGACCAGGGCGAGCAGGAAGTCCTCACCGTCAAGCAGGAGTTGAAGCCCGGCACCAGCCTGGCGGCGACCGACGTACAGGCGAAGAAGGTCGAGGGGCTCCTCGCCGACACCAAGGGCGTCAAGGACTACCAGGTCACCATCGGCTCCTCCGGCTTCCTGGCGGCCTTCGGCGGCGGCACGGACTCCAACCAGGCGTCCTACCAGGTGATGCTGGACGACTCGGCGTCGTACGAGGACGTCCAGGACAGCATCGAGGACGGCCTGCACAAGCTGTCCGGCATCGGCACCACCACCGTCGCCGCCGGTGACGGCTTCGGCAACCAGGACCTGAGCGTGGTCGTGAAGGCCGCCGACGGCGATGTGCTGCGCGAGGCCTCGGAGGAGGTGCGGAAGACCGTCGCCGGTCTCGACGACGTCACGGACGTCACCAGCGACCTGGCGCAGAGCGTGCCGCGCATCTCGGTCAAGGCCGACTCCGAGGCGGCGGCCGCCGGTTTCAACGACCAGACCCTCGGCGCGGCCGTCGCCCAGGCCGTACGCGGCACCACCGCCGCCAAGGCGGTCCTGGACGACACCGAGCGGGACGTCGTCATCAAGTCGGCGAAGCCGGCCGACACGCTGGACGAGCTGAAGAACCTCCGGCTGGGCCCGGTGAAGCTCGGCGACATCGCCACCGTGCAACTGGTCGACGGACCGGTCTCGATGACCCGTATCGACGGTCAGCGCGCGGCCACCATCACCGCGAAGCCGACCGGTGACAACACGGGTGCGGTGAGCGCGGACCTGACGACGAAGCTGGACGCCCTGAAGCTCCCGGCGGGTGCCACGGCCGAGATCGGCGGGGTCTCCCAGAACCAGGACGACGCGTTCGAGAACCTGGCCCTGGCGATGCTCGCGGCGATCGCGATCGTCTTCATGCTGCTGGTCGCGACCTTCCGCTCGCTGGCCCAGCCGCTGATCCTGCTCGTCTCCGTCCCGTTCGCGGCGACCGGCGCGATCGGCCTGCTGGTGGCCACGGACACCCCGATGGGCGTCCCCGCGATGATCGGCATGCTGATGCTGATCGGCATCGTGGTGACCAACGCGATCGTGCTGATCGACCTCATCAACCAGTACAGGAAGCAGGGTCACGGCGTCGTCGAGGCCGTGATCGAAGGCGGCCGGCACCGTCTCCGCCCGATCCTGATGACGGCGCTGGCGACCATCTTCGCCCTGCTCCCGATGGCCCTGGGCGTCACCGGCGAGGGCGGCTTCATCGCCCAGCCGCTCGCGGTGGTCGTGATCGGCGGCCTGGTCACGTCGACTCTGCTGACCCTGCTGCTCGTTCCCACGCTGTACGCGATGCTGGAGCTCCGCAAGGAGCGCCGGGCGAAGAAGCGTGAGACGAAGCGGGCGAAGAAGGCCGGGGCGCCCTCCCCGCAGGTGTCGTCGGACGAGCCGGAACCCGCGTCCGTCTGACCGCCCCGCCCACGGAGGCCGGGTGCCGAACCCCAACGGTTCGGTGCCCGGCCTCCGTCGCTGTGCCGTTACGTATCCTGTGCCCTCGAACGGCTTTACGGGGGAGAGGAATTCGGCGGTGCCACTGCACAGGGACGACCCGAGGTCGGTCGGCGGGTACAAGCTGGTCGACCGCCTTGGCGCCGGCGGCATGGGAGCCGTCTACCTGGGCAGATCGCGGTCGGGCCGTGAGGTCGCCGTCAAGGTGGTGCACGCCCAGTACGCCGAGGACGCCGTCTTCCGCACCCGGTTCCGGCAGGAGATCGAGGCCGTCCGCAAGGTGAGCGGCGCCTTCACCGCACCGGTCGTGGACGCCGACCCCGAGGCGGCACGGCCCTGGATGGCGACCCAGTACGTGCCCGGGCGCTCGCTCGCCCAGCGGATCCGCGACCGGGGCGCGCTCCGTGGCGGCGAACTGCGGCCGCTGGCACTGGGGTTGGTGGAAGCCCTCCGGGACATCCACCGGGCCGGCGTGGTGCACCGGGACCTGAAGCCGGCGAACGTCCTGATGGCCGAGGACGGCCCCCGCGTCATCGACTTCGGCATCTCCAGGGCGGTGGAGAACCACAACACCCTGACCGAGACCGGCCAGATGATCGGCACCCCGCCGTTCATGTCCCCGGAGCAGCTCACCGACGCCCGCACGGTCGGACCGGCCTCCGACGTCTTCTCGCTCGGCGCGCTCCTGGTGTACGCCTCGACCGGCCGGGGGCCCTTCGACGCCGACAGCCCCTATCTGACGGCCTACCGGGTGGTCCACGACGAACCCGTGCTGGACGGGGTGGGGCAGCCGCTGCGCGGGATCCTGGAGCGCTGTCTGGCCAAGGATGCCGCGGACCGGCCCGAACTGGACGAGCTGGCCGGGGAGTTCGCCACCGCCCTGCCCGAACCCGACGCGGGCGACCCCGCCACCGTGTCGCTGCGCCCGGTGCAGCTGCCGGCCACACCGGACACCCGCCTCGGGACCCTCGCCGACCCGACCGGAACCACCCGCCCCGGCCGCCGGAGCCGCCGCACCCGCCCCCTGCTGGCCGCGACCGGCACGATCGGCGCCGTCGCCCTCGGCCTGACGGCCTACCTGCTGCTCGGCCCGGGCTGGGCGGACAGCGGCGGCGGGGCGAAGCCCTCGCCGTCCGCGACCTCCCGGTGGTCGGGACTGCCCAGCGGCTGGAAGCCGTGGCAGACGACGGTGTTCAAGACGGCACCGCTCGGCGCGAAGAAGGCCCTGGGAGGGCAGGACGGCCTGCTGGCGGGCGAGCCGGACTGCCTGCTGCACGAGGGCGCCGTCTACTGCGCCGGCGCAAGCATCCTTCCGGTACGCCTGGACGCCCGGACCGGCAAGACCGTCTGGCGCGCCGAGCTGGCACCGTCCGGTACCGAAAGCGGGTCGTACGACTCCTCGCTGCTCGGCGTCCAGGACGGCACGCTGCTCCTGCGGCAGACCATCTCCACCGAAACCGGCGAGAACGAACGGGTCACCGTCGTCGCCCTCGACGTCGAGACCGGCGATCAGCGGTGGCACCGTACGGTCGACGACGAGAACCTCGCCCTGGTCCTGTCCGGCGAGGTGGTCCTGACCTCAGATACCGGCCGGGAGGTCACGGCCCGGTCGGCGCGCACCGGTGCCGAGCGCTGGACGTTCCAGCTGCCCGCCGGCTACTACTGCTCGTTCACGACGGCCGGCGCCGGGCTGTACGCCCAGTGCACCCCGATCGAGGACGGGGCCGAGACCGCCCGGATCCTGGTGGTGGACCGGAGCGACGGTGCGGTCCGGAGCCTGAAGGCCCCGGTCAACAGTGGCATTCTCGGGGCCCTCGACGGCCGGCTGCTCCTGCTGGAGTCGACCGAGCAGAACCTGACGTACTCCCGGATCCTGCTGGTGGACCCGGAAACCGGCGCCCGTACCACGACGAAGCTGGCGGACGACTACGGGGAGAACGTGACGCTGGCGGACGACACGATGTGGTTCACCACGTCCAACGGACAGGTGACCGCCGTGTCGGCGCGTACGGGCAAGGTGCGGTGGCAGACCGGCACCAGTCTGGAACAACCGGGAGACGCCCGGTACGACCCGCGGGCCCGCACCCTGTACGTGGCCAGCGCCAGCGGCCGCGTGGCGGCTCTGGACGGGCGCAAGGGAACGGTGCTGTGGGAGACGCTGCCGCGCACCGAGTGGGTGTCGTCCGGCCTCTTCCAGGGCAGGGTGCTGTTTCACGAAGGCGCGCTGGTCGTGTCCACTCCGAACGGCACCGTCTTCAGCCTCGACCCCGCCCACCCCGAGCGGAAACCCGCGTCGGAGTGAACGGGGCCGGGAAAAGGGCTACGGCAGCGCCAGCATCCGCTCCAGCGCCAGCTTCGCGAACGCCTCGGTCTCCTTGTCGACCTCGATGCGGTTGACCAGGTTGCCCTCGGCGAGGGACTCCAGGGTCCACACCAGGTGGGGGAGGTCGATGCGGTTCATCGTCGAGCAGAAGCAGACGGTCTTGTCGAGGAACACGATCTCCTTGCCCTCGGGCGCGAAACGGTTCGCAAGACGTCGTACGAGATTCAGCTCGGTCCCGATGGCCCACTTGGAACCGGCCGGGGCGGCCTCCAGGGCCTTGATGATGTACTCGGTCGAGCCGACGTAGTCCGCCGCGGCCACGACCTCGTTCTTGCACTCGGGGTGGACGAGCACGTTCACCCCGGGGATCCGGGCGCGGACGTCCTCGACCGACTCCAGGCTGAAGCGGCCGTGCACCGAGCAGTGGCCCCGCCACAGGATCATCTTCGCGGCGCGCAGCTGGTCGGCCGTCAGGCCGCCGTTCGGCTTGTGCGGGTTGTAGACGACGCAGTCCTCCAGCGTCATCCCCATGTCCCGTACGGCGGTGTTGCGGCCGAGGTGCTGGTCCGGGAGGAACAGCACCTTTGTCGTCGAAGGCTCCCCCTGCTCGAAGGCCCACTCAAGAGCCTTCTTGGCGTTGGACGACGTGCAGATGGTGCCGCCGTGCTTGCCCGTGAACGCCTTGATGTCCGCCGAGGAGTTCATGTACGAGACGGGCACGACCTGCTCGGCTATGCCGGCCTCGGTCAGCACGTCCCAGCACTCGGCGACCTGCTCGGCCGTCGCCATGTCGGCCATCGAGCAGCCGGCGGCGAGGTCGGGCAGGACCACCTTCTGGTCGTCGGACGTCAGGATGTCCGCGGACTCGGCCATGAAGTGCACACCGCAGAAGACGATGTACTCGGCCTCCGGGCGCGCGGCCGCGTCCCGGGCCAGCTTGAAGGAGTCGCCCGTGACGTCGGCGAACTGGATGACCTCGTCGCGCTGGTAGTGGTGGCCGAGGACGAACACCTTGTTCCCGAGCTTCTCCTTGGCCGCGCGGGCCCGCTCCACCAGGTCCGGGTCGGACGGGGAGGGCAGGTCGCCGGGACACTCGACGCCCCGCTCGCTCTTCGGGTCGGCCTCACGGCCGAGCAGCAACAGGGCGAGCGGAGTCGGCTGTACGTCGAGCTCCGTGGTCTGGGCGGTGGTCACGGCACGCACCCTTTCTACTTTTCGTCGAACTGACGTTATCTATGATAACCCGCTTCACGTCACTTTGACGATGGTCATAACGTCGATGTGACGTGAATCCCGAAGCCGGATCGGAGGCTGCTGTTCGCTTCAGCGCGGGTGTGCGAGCATGAATGAGAAGAGGAGAGACACGTCCTCGGCCCGGAATGAATCCGCGGCCCCGATGGTTGCAACCGTCGGCAAGCAGTCTCCGTACAACCCGGGAGAGATGTAGATGTCCGTATCGGACGAGACCAGCACCGTCACCGACGGCATCATCCTGTCCGACGCCGCCGCGGCGAAGGTCAAGGCCCTGCTCGACCAGGAAGGCCGTGACGACCTGGCCCTGCGCGTCGCCGTTCAGCCCGGCGGCTGCTCCGGCCTGCGCTACCAGCTCTTCTTCGACGAGCGTTCCCTCGATGGTGACGTCGTCAAGGACTTCGGCGGCGTGAAGGTCGTCACCGACCGCATGAGCGCCCCGTACCTGGGTGGCGCTTCCATCGACTTCGTGGACACCATCGAGAAGCAGGGCTTCACGATCGACAACCCGAACGCGACGGGCTCCTGCGCCTGCGGCGACTCCTTCAGCTAGGACCACGCGGCTGTCAGCCAAGCCCCACAGCTGTCAGCCAACCCACACAGCTGAATTGCCGAGCGGCAAGAAGGCGGCGGCCCCCTCCGACAGGGCCGCCGCCTTCGCGCATGTCCGAGGCCGCTCTACCGCGCCCCGGACGTCTCCGGGAGCCGCGCCCCCGCCTTCTCCAGCGGGATCTCCTTGTCGTCCGCCCCCACGACCTTGCGGTCGCCGAGCGGCTCGTCCAGCTGCACGGTCTGGTGGTACACCTTGGCGATCATGATGCAGACCTTGTCCGGCCAGGGCGTCTCGGTCACCGTGACCGTCACCTCGCCCGAACTCTCGCTCGCCGTCGCCTTGTAGTCGGCGCACACCCCGCCGGTGAAGCTCACGGTCAGCTCCGTGCCCTGAGCCGTGTAGCCCTCCACCCGGACGTCCCGGGTGGCCGGCGCGGAGGTCGGCTCGTCGCCCGGCGCGGTCGGCTCTGCGGAGGGCGTGGCCGAGGTCAGGTACTTCGGGTCGACCGCCGGATGCGTGACCTCGAAGGTGTCCTGCACGCCCGCCGCCCGCACGTCGAACAGCCAGGACGGCACCAGCGTCTGCCGCCCGTCCACGAGATGCGACGCCAGTCCGAACACGGCCTTCTCGACCGTGATCGTCTCTTTCTGCTCCGCCTTCGGTGCGGCGGTGGACTCTCCGCAGGGAGCTTCCACCCGGTCCTCCAGCGGTACGGGGCTGGCGCAGCCGCCGATGCCCATGCCGGGGTCGGTGCCCGGCGCCGCGTTCATCAGGCCCAGCGTCTTCTCCGCGCTCAGCACGGGGTACGTGTCCCCCTTCACCGGCGCCTTCAACTGGCCGCTGCCGCCCACCACTTCACCCTGGGCGCCGACGGTGACGCCGCTCGTCCAGCCGTAGGTGGGCAGCCCGCCGACCACGGGATCGGCGTTCACGATCCGCTGGGCGCCCATGACCTGGCTCGCGTCCAGCTTCGCGTCGTCCTGACCCACCGCCTTCAGGACCGGCGCGGCCGCCTGCTTCGCGACCGCCTCGCTCACCGGGTCGACGGACGGGTCGACGGGGTCGCTCGCGCACACGGTCTCGCTCTGGCAGGCGTCGGGGCCGGGCGCGTAACGGTGGAACGTCCAGGTGCCCGGCGCCTGCCGGTTCACCTGCAGACTCGGCCCCGAACCGTCCTTCGCCCCGACCTTCCAGGCCTGCCCCTGGACCACCGGCTTCCCCTCGATGCCGAGCGCCTTCGCCAGCCCGGCCACCTGCTCCTCGGTGACGGTGCCGCCCGGCCGGTACACGGGCGCCGAGCCGGGACCGTCCGGGAGCGTGCCGTCGGCGCGGTAGGTGACGCCGTACGGATTGGGCTCACCGGGCGCGATGCCGTTGGAGCTGCCGCCCTCGGAGTAGCCGTCGAGGGCGAGCGGCGGGGGAGTGCCGTCGCCGCCGGCCCCGGACGTCGTACGGTCCTCGGAACTCCCGGAGGCGGTGGCGGCGAGGTACGCCCCACCACCCCCGACGAGCAGCACGGCTGCGGCGACGGAGGCGGCCACCAGGGTGGGGCGGCGGCGGGAGTGGTTGTCGGCGCCGGGGGCGTCGCCGTCGAACGCGTCGGCGCGCGGGGCCGGGGACACGTCGGTGTCAGGGGCGTCGGTGTCAGGGCCCGGAGTCACGTCGGTGTCAGGGGCGTCGGTGTCAGGGCCCGGAGTCACGTCGGTGTCAGGGGCGCCCGCCGACGCTTCCTGCTCCGAGACCGGCTCGGTGGCTTCCGGGGCTTCGCTCTGCTCCGGGGCCGACTCGGTGGCGTCCTGGGCTTTTGCCTGCTCCGGGGCCGACTCGGTGGCTTCCGGGACTTCCTCCCGCTCCGAGACCGGCTCGGTGGCTTCCGGGACTTCCTCCCGCTCCGAAGCCGGCTCGGTGGCTTCCGGGACTTCCCCCCGCTCCGAGGCCGGCTCGGTGGTGTCCGGGGTCTCCTCCCGCTCCGAGGCCGACTCCGAGGCGCCCTCCTGCGTGGCGGGCCCGGTGGTGTCATCGGCGTCCCGTGGCGTACCGGAGTTCTCGGCGGCGCCGTCCTCCGGGCCGACGTCGTCGTTGTCGGGTCGCTCGGTGTTCACCGCATCGCTCCTTCGGCTGCGCATCTGTCCCGTGACCCTGACCCGACCCTGTCAAACAGGTCGGCCCACGGGTCGTATCCCGCATCCCCTTTACGGGGGACGCCGATGGGACGCAGCGGGGGAGCGCGCGGTTCCCTGAAAAGCGCTGCCTCAGTCTCCGTACTCCGACATCGCGTCCAGAAGCCGGGCCGACGCCGGGGGCACGGTCACGCCGTGGATGAGTGACGGTGAGACCGGAAGGGCAGTGATCCGGGCGGGAACGGCCCAGTGGGGAGCCATCCGCGCGCAGTCGCCGCGCAGCGACGCCAGGCCGCCGTCCAGGTCGGCCGGGACGGGAGCGTGGACCTCGATGTTCGTCATAGCGGCACCGTAGGCACGGCGGGGCCCGCGAAGAAAGATCTACTATCGGGTAGTTTTGGCCTCTCCGACGCCTCCTCGTCGTCTCGCAGAGCCCCTCGCCGACCCGGTAGCGTGAACTGTCAACCCGCCCTCCCGTCTCCCGCCACCGCTCCTCCCATGAGCGCTATCGCGCGCCCCTTCTTATTCCACAGGAGAGTCAACGCCGTGCGCATCGCAGTCACCGGCTCCATCGCCACCGACCACCTCATGACCTTCCCCGGCCGCTTCGCCGACCAGCTCGTCGCGGACCAACTGCACACGGTCTCGCTCTCCTTCCTGGTCGACAACCTCGACGTGCGCCGGGGCGGCGTCGGCGCCAACATCGCCTTCGGCATGGGCGAGCTGGGCACCGAGCCGATCCTGGTCGGGGCCGCGGGCTTCGACTTCGACGAGTACCGCGCCTGGCTGGACCGGCACGGCGTCGACACCGCCTCGGTACGCATCTCCGAGACGCTGCACACCGCCCGCTTCGTGTGCACCACCGACGCCGACCACAACCAGATCGGCTCCTTCTACACCGGCGCGATGAGCGAGGCCCGCCTCATCGAGCTCAAGACCGTCGCCGACCGCGTGGGCGGCCTCGACCTGGTGCTGATCGGCGCCGACGACCCGGAGGGCATGCTCCGCCACACCGAGGAGTGCCGCTCCCGGTCCATCCCCTTCGCCGCCGACTTCTCCCAGCAGATCGCCCGCATGGGCGGCGACGAGATCCGGATACTGCTGGACGGGGCGACGTACCTCTTCTCCAACGAGTACGAGAAGGGCCTCATCGAGTCCAAGACGGGCTGGACGGACGAGGAGATCCTGTCCAAGGTCGGCCACCGCGTCACCACGCTCGGCGCACAGGGCGTCCGCATCGAGCGGGCCGGCGAGGAGCCGATCGTCGTCGGCTGCCCGGAGGAGGAGCGCAAGGCCGACCCCACCGGCGTCGGCGACGCCTTCCGCGCCGGTTTCCTCTCCGGCCTCGCCTGGGGCGTCTCCCTGGAGCGCGCCGCCCAGGTCGGCTGCATGCTCGCCACGCTCGTCATCGAGACGGTCGGCACCCAGGAGTACCAACTGCGCCGCGGCCACTTCATGGAGCGCTTCACCAAGGCGTACGGCGACGAGGCCGCCGTCGAGGTCAAGAAGCATCTCGCGTAGCTAGGAGAGCCGGCGGACCACATACGCCGAGCCGCGGTCCGCCGGCTCCTCGCCCACGTACTCCTGCCCCCGCATCTCGCACCACGCCGGGATGTCCAGCCGCGCCGCCTCGTCGTCCGAGAGGACCCGGACGCTGCCGCCCACCGGCACCTCGCCGATGACCTTGGCCAGCTCGATGACCGGGATCGGGCAGCGCTTGCCGAGAGAGTCCACGACAAGGACGTCGTCACGTACGACCGCCTCGGCGACCGGCGCCCCCAGCTTCTCCCTGACCTCCGCCACCGCCCCCGGCAGCACCTCCAGGAACCGCTCCACTTCCTCCTCCGGTGTCCCCAGCGGCAGCGAGACCCGCACGTTCCCCTCACTCAGCACCCCCATCGCCTTCAGCACATGGCTGGGCGTCAGCGTGCTGCTGGTACAGGACGATCCGGACGAGACGGAGAAACCGGCGCGGTCCAGCTCGTGCAGCAGTGTCTCCCCGTCGACATAGAGACAGGAGAAGGTGACGACACCGGGCAGCCGCCGCACCGGATCGCCGACCACCTCCACGTCCGGCACCAGCTCCGGCACCCGCGCCCGGACCCGCTCCGTCAGCTCCCTCAGCCGTAGCGCCTCTTGCGCCGCCTCGGCCCGCACCGCCCGCAGCGAGGCCGCGGCCGCCACGATCGCCGGAATGTTCTCGAACCCGGCCGCCCGCCCCGACTCACGCTCGTCCACGGGCCCTTGAGGAGCGAACCGCACCCCCTTGCGCACCACGAGCAGCCCGACCCCCGACGGCCCGCCCCATTTGTGCGCACTCCCCGCCAGCAGCGACCAGTCACCCTCGACCCGCCCCCACCCCAAGGACTGGGCCGCGTCCACCAGCAAGGGCACCCCGGCCGCCCGGCACGCCTCGGCGACGGCCGCCACCGGCTGCTCCGTCCCCACCTCGTGATTGGCCGACTGAAGACACGCCAGCGCGGTGTCGGGCCGCAGGGCCGCCTCGTACGCCTCCACGGTCACCGCCCCCGACCGCAGCACCGGTACCTCGGTCACCGGCCCGCCGTCCCCTTGGTGCACTTCGGCCGAATGGAGCACCGAGGAGTGTTCGACGGCTGACACGATCAGGTGACGCCCGACCCGTCGCCGTCCCGCGAGCGCCCCGGCGATCCCGGAGTGCACGGCCCGCGTACCGGAGGAGGTGAACGCAAGTTCGTCCGGCCGGCACCCGACGGCCTCGGCCGCGGCCTCCCGCGCCGCGTCCAACAGCATCCGCGCCCGCCGCCCCTCCCTGTACAGACGCGCGGGATCCGCCCACCCCTCGTCCAGGGAGGCTTGCAGCGCCTGACGGGCAACGGGATGAAGAGGGGCGGAGGAAGCGGCGTCGAAGTAGGCCATACGGCAACGCTAAGACGTCCAGC
The DNA here is from genome assembly GCF_001279775.1 of Streptomyces sp. MMG1533. Classification (GTDB taxonomy): domain Bacteria; phylum Actinomycetota; class Actinomycetes; order Streptomycetales; family Streptomycetaceae; genus Streptomyces. The sequence goes on from NZ_LGDG01000239.1 coordinate 66,013, forward strand.
AGGGCAGCGGACCTCAGGGGCGCGGGGAACTGCGCGAGAAACCACCAGGCACGCGCAGCCGCCAACTCGCAGAACCCCCGAGCCACTAGGCGCCGCACAACCCGCGGCGCGTTGCGCCCCCCTCCCCGCGCACCCCCAAATCGCGTCGGCTAGGGTTTGGTCCGCATAAACATCCAAACCCCTGCCCGACGCAGGGCGGCGACCGACCAGCGAGAAGGCCGCAGCTCAATCCGCGCGGGCGAGACTCTCGGGAAGGCGCTACGTGAGTCCCAACGGCTCCGACCGCTCGCCGCGGCGCCCGATGCGGCGGAAGCTGCTGCAGGCAATGACCGCGGGCCTGGTCCTGGCGACCGCCACCGGTTGCACATACAAGGACTTCCCCCGCCTTGGTATGCCCACCCCGACCACGGAAGAGGCTCCGCGGATCCTCTCCCTGTGGCAGGGGTCCTGGGCTGCCGCGCTCGCCGTCGGCGTGCTGGTGTGGGGCCTGATCCTGTGGAGTGCGATCTTCCACCGGCGCAGCCGCACCAAGGTCGAGGTCCCTCCGCAGACCCGGTACAACATGCCCATCGAGGCGCTGTACACGGTCGTCCCGCTCATCATCGTCTCGGTGCTCTTCTACTTCACGGCCCGCGACGAGTCGAAGCTCCTCAGCCTCAAGAAGGAGCCCGACGTCACGATCAACGTCGTCGGCTTCCAGTGGAGCTGGGGCTTCAACTACGTCGAGCCCGTCGAGGGTTCCACGGGTGACGCGAAGACCGACAAGAACCTGGACGCGATTCCGGACCGGTTCAAGGAGGACTTCCCGGCCAACGCCGGCGGCGTCTACGACGTCGGCACGCCCGCCACGAAGAACCCGCAGACCGGAAACCCCGGCCCGACCCTCTGGCTCCCCAAGGGCAAGACGGTCCGCTTCGTCCTCACTTCGCGTGACGTCATCCACTCCTTCTGGGTGGTGCCGTTCCTGATGAAGCAGGACGTCATCCCGGGCCACACCAACGCCTTCGAGGTGACCCCCAACAAGGAGGGCACCTTCCTGGGCAAGTGCGCCGAGCTGTGCGGCGTCGACCACTCCCGGATGCTGTTCAACGTGAAGGTCGTCTCCCCCGAGCGCTACGAGCAGCACCTCAAGGACCTCGCCAAGAAGGGGCAGACCGGTTACGTTCCCGCCGGCATCGCGCAGACGAGCCACGAGAAGAACCGGGAGACGAACAACCTGTGAGCATCCTCAACGAACCCCAGGGTGCCTCGGCGGCAGGGTCCCACTACGCGGACGAGCTGCCGGTCAGGCGCCAGAACCGGGGAAGCGTCGTCATCAAGTGGCTCACCACCACTGACCACAAGACGATCGGCACGCTGTACCTGGTCACGTCGTTCGCGTTCTTCTGCATCGGTGGCGTGATGGCGCTGTTGATGCGCGCCGAGCTG
>NZ_LGDG01000240.1 GCF_001279775.1 Streptomyces sp. MMG1533
GGGTGGGGTGGGGTGGGTGTTTGTGGCTGGGTGGGCTTTGTGGGCTGGCGGTGTTTGTCGGCGGTGGGGTTGTACGGCGGTGCGTCATGACGCTGTCATCCAGCGGTCCCGCAGGCCCGCCAGGACCGCGATCGACACTGCCAGCAGGACCAGGCTGAGGGCGATCGCGGCTGCCGGGTCGTTCTGGAGGGCCAGGTAGACCGCGAGCGGCATGGTCTGGGTTCGGCCCGGGAAGTTGCCCGCGAAGGTGATCGTGGCTCCGAACTCGCCCAGGGCTCGGGCCCAGGCGAGGACGGAGCCCGCCGCGATGCCCGGCATGATCAGCGGCAGCGTGACCCGGCGGAACGCGGTGAAGCGGGAGGCGCCGAGGGTGGTGGCCGCCTCCTCGTAGCGCGGGTCGGCGGCGCGCAGGGTGCCCTCGACGCTGATGACCAGGAACGGCATCGCCACGAAGGTCTCCGCGAGGACCACGCCGGTCGTGGTGAACGGAAGCGTGATCCCGAACCAGGAGTCCAGCCACTGCCCGACCACGCCGTTGCGGCCGAGGGCGAGCAGCAGTGCCACGCCGCCGACCACCGGCGGCAGGACCAGGGGCAGGGTCACCAGAGCGCGGACCAGGCCGCGGCCAGGGAAGTCGGCGCGGGCCAGCAGCCAGGCCAGCGGTACGCCGAGGACCAGGCTCAGCGCGGTCGCCGCAGTGGCGCACACCAGGGACAGGCGGAGGGCCTCCCAGACCTCGGCGCTGGTCAGCTGCTCGGGGAGGCTGCGCCATGGAGCGCGTACGAGCAGGGCGACCAGCGGCAGGAGCAGGAATGCCAGGCCGACGAGGGCGGGGAGCAGGAGGGGCAGCGGCACACCTCGGCCGCCCCGGACACGCCGACGCGGCGGCCCACCCTCCAGGGCGACGGTGCCGGTCGTGTCGGGCCCGGTCATGGCTTGAGGAACCCGGCCCGGGTCAGGACCTTCTGGCCCTCGGCGGACTGCACCAGCTCGATGAATGCCTTGGCCGTGTCCGGGTTGGGGGCGTTCTTGAGGAGGGCGATCGGGTAGTCGTTGATGGCCTCGGCCGACTCGGGGAAGTCAACGCCCTCCACCTTGCCGCCCGCAGCCTTCACGTCCGTCTTGTAGACGACGGCGGCGTCGGCCTCCTTCAGCTCGACCTTCGTCAGGGCGCTCTTGACGTCCTGTTCGTAGGAGACCGGGGTGACCTTGAGGTTGCCGGCCTCCAGGGCCTTCTGGGCCGCGGAGCCGCACGGCACCGTCTTGTCGCACAGCACCACCTTCAGGCCGGACTTGGTGAGGTCCTTCAGGGAGGTGACCTTGTCGGGGTTGCCCGGCAGGGTGGCGATCTCCAGTTGGTTGCGGACGAAGGTGGCGGGCGTGCCGACCGCGTCCTTCTCCTTCGTCACGATCGCCATGGTCTTGGGGCTCGCGGCGGCGAACACGTCGGCCGGGGCGCCGCCCGTGATGTTCGCGGCGAGGGCGTCGCTGCCTGCGAAGCTGAAGGTGATCTTCGTGCCCGGGTGCTCCTTCTCGAACTCCTTGCCCAGGGTCGTGAAGCTCTCCTGGAGGGAGGCCGCGGCGAAGACGGTCACCGTGCCGGACGGTTTCGCCGATGAGCCGGACCCGGTGGCGCCGGAACCCGCGCCGGAGGAGCCGGACGAGGAGCACGCGCTCAGCGCCAGCAACGTGGCGGCTCCCCAGCAGCCCGCCTGCAGGGGCCGTCGGGTCCGGCGCACGGAACGCATCATCTCGGGTCCACTCCCTCGGTCTGCCTGGAGAAGAGCCCGTCGGACCCTTCCGATGCGCCGATCATACTTCCGCATGTGCGAGGTATAAGTCACCTGTCGCATCGCATGAGCCGGGGTGAATCGCGTGTGGAGTGGGCATGTGCGTTTCTGTGCGGGCCATGTCGGCGAGTGGTGTCAGACGCGGTCGATGTGCACGTTCGTCGACTTCACGCGGGCCGTCGCCTCCATGCCCACCTCCAGGCCGAGCTCCTCGACGGCTTCGCGGGTCAGCAGGGAGACGAGCCGGTGCGGGCCGGCCTGGATCTCGACCTGGGCGGCGACGTCGCCCAGCTTGATCGCGGTGACGATGCCGGGGAAGGCGTTGCGGGCGGAGGTGTACGGCGTGTCCTCGTCGGTGTTGCCGGCTTTGGCCAGCTCCACCGAGAACGCGGCCAGATCCCGCCCGTCGACGAGCCGTCGTCCGCTGTCGTCGCGGTGGGTCGCCACCCTGCCCGCGTCCGCCCAGCGGCGCGCGGTGTCGGGGCTCACGCCGAGCAGCCTTGCTGCCTGGCCGATTGTGTAGGACTGCATGCGGGTCACGATAGGGCCGCGAACAGGCAGCCGCGGATGTGGGGTTGGCCCGGAAGTGTGACGCGATATAGCGTTAGTCGTCGCCGTGGATCGGAGTGAGGGTATGTCGGACGAGCTCTCGCGTACCGGTGCGTCGTCGCCCGAGCTGAGGGCCTCGCACGCGGAGCGGGACCGGGTGGTGGACGTACTGCGCATCGCCGCGGGGGACGGCCGGCTGACCGCCGAGGAGCTCGACGAGCGCCTGGAGGCCGCCCTGACCGCGCGCACGATGGGCGAGCTGGCCGTGCTCACGACGGACTTGCCGACGGCCCTCGAAGAGGGCCCGGCGGGCGGGGCCGCGATCGAGGCCAAGGAGGTCGTCCGGATCGAGCAGGAGGGTGCCTCGGCTCGGCGCGACGCGGGCTGGGTGGTGCCGCGGCGGATGGAGATCCACTCCGAGTGGGGCGAGGTGACGCTCGACTTCACCGAGGCCGTGATCACGTACGACACCCTGCGCATCGACCTCGACATGCGGGGCGGCGCTCTGAGACTCGTGACCCGGCCGGGTGTCGTGGTGGACACCGACTCCCTGGTGACGCACTACGGCAAGGTGAAGACGCGGCGGCCGGCCGACTCGGATGCCCCGGTGGTGCTGCGCGTGGAGGTGACCGGAGAGCTGCGTTTCGGGCAGGTCGTGGTGCGCCCGCCGCGGCGCCTGTTCGGCAGGTAGCCGCGTCCGGAACCGGCCCCTCGGAGCTCAGCCGGTGTGGACGCGCGGTCGGCGGGGCCGGTCCGGTTCCGCCTCGCGCAGGACCTCTCGGGTGACCGGGGCGACCTCGCCCTGGCCGAAGAGGAAGAAGCGCAGGAAGTTGGCGAAGGGGTTGCCCTCGGTCCACTCGAAGTAGATGTGCGGGGTGCAGCCGGTCGAGTCGCGGACGTACAGGAGCAGGGCGGCCAGGGCGTTCGGAATGGAGGAGGACTCCAGGGTCAGGACGCGGTAGCGGTTGTGCAGGACCTCGCCGCGTACGGTCAGACTCGCCTCGAACTCGGAGGGGTCGAGGACCGTGACCTCGACGAAGACGAAGTCCTCGCCGGGGATGTCGTTGTCCTCCCGGATCTGTGCGATCTTGTCGCTGTACTCCGCCTTGTCCCGCTGGTCGGGCTCGTTGGCGATGAACCGGATCTTGCGGCTGGCCATGTCTCGGATGAAACGTTCCGCCATGTCGTCCAGCGTCACGCTGGTCACGCGCAGCTCGAAGGCGCGGGCCAGCCGGGACAGCAGCGAGACCAGGATGATGCCGGCGATGAAGCAGGCGCCGATCTTCACGCCGTCGGGGCGTTCGATGACGTTCAGGACGGTCGTGTAGAGGAAGACGGCCGAGATGACCGCGAAGGTGATCGTCCAGTTCCGCTGGCCGGCCTTGCGGGCGGCGATCGTCACGGCGATGGCCGCCGAGGAGATGAGAACCAGGACACCGGTGGCGTAGGCACCGCCCTGCGCGTCGACGTCGGCGTCGAAGATCCACGTGACCAGGAAGCCGATCAGGGTGAAGACGATGACCATCGGGCGTACCGCGCGGGCCCAGTGCGGGGCCATGCCGTAGCGGGGGAGGTAGCGGGGCATCAGGTTGAGCAGGCCGGCCATCGCGGAGGCGCCGGCGAACCAGAGGATGGCGATGGTCGAGACGTCGTAGACCGTGCCGAAGGCGCTACCCAGATAGTCGTGTGCGAGAAACGCCAGTGCGCGTCCGTTCGCCTGGCCGCCCGACTCGAACTCCTTCTCCGGTATCAGCAGGGTGGTGATGAAGCTGGTGGCGATCAGGAAGACGCTCATGATCAGGGCGGCGGTGGTGAGCAGCTTCTTCGTGTCGCGGATCCGGCCGGTCGGCCGCTCGTCCGTGTCGTCGGGGTCGCCCTGGACGTGCGGCATGACCGCGACACCGGTCTCGAAGCCGGAGAGGCCGAGGGCCAGCTTGGGGAAGACCAGCAGGGCCACGCCGACCATGGCGAAGACGTTGCCGTGTTCGGCGGTCAGGGCGCTGGACCAGTCGGTGATCACGTGGCCGGCCGTGATGACGTGCCACAGGCCGACGATCACGACGACGAGGTTCAGCGTGAGGTAGATGCCGACCAGGACGACCGCGACGCCGATCGCCTCCAGGAAGCCCTTCAGGAACACCGCGCCGAGCAGCGCCACGAGGATCAGAGTGACGATCATCTGCTTGTCGTGCAGCGCGCCGGTGAGGTGCGGGTTCTCGATCAGGTGGGTCGAGGCGTCCGCCGCCGACAGGGTGATGGTGATCAGGAAGTCGGTGGCGGCGAAGCCGAGCAGGGTCAGGACGAACAGCTTGCCCTTCCAGAAGGACAGCAGCCGTTCCAGCATCGCGATCGAGCCCTCGCCCCGGGGGCTTTCCTCGGCCACCCGCCGGTACACGGGCAGAGCGCCCGCGAGGGTGACGATCACGAGCACGATGGTCGCCACGGGGGACAGCAGACCGGCCGCGAGTGCCGCGATGCCCGGCTGGTAGCCGAGGGTGGAGAAGTAGTCGACTCCGGTCAGGCACATGACCCGCCACCAGCGCTGACCCTTGTGTGCGGGCTCAGGCGCGGAGTGCGGGCCCTGGGGGCCGCCGCCCTTGCCCATGTCGGCCAGGCCTTCCAGCATCCAGGAGCGCAGGCGACTGGACGGAGGGTGTTCGGTGGTGGCCATCGGGCGTGCTCCTGAGGTGCGGGTCAGCGCGTGGATCCGGCCATCACGCGTGCGGCCGGATCAGCGTAAGCGGAGAGTGATGCCAAGGCCCACGGATGAAGGGGGTGAGCGCGTCAAGCTTCCGTTAAGACTGTCCGTGGGGGCGCCAGTGACGTATCAAGAAGGGAGCTTGCGCAGTATTTCGGGACGGTTTGGTCCCTGCAGGGAGGGGGCGGTCCCTCGGGCAGGGCGGGCACTCAGCGTCATCACGCCGGGCTCCGCACGTCGAGGACCGGGCCTGTACCGCCGACGAGGGCCGCCGGGTTCTGGCCGCCGGTGGTGATGGCCGGCGCAGCGCGTCGCCGAGCCCCGGCGCCGAGGCCGTCGGCGCCCTCCACGCGGAGAGGATGCCCGGCGCGGATGATGCCCGCCCGGAGCCCTCGACGTCTTGCCCGTCTCTCCAGGGCCACCTACAGTGCAGCTCCGTAACGTTCGCCGGATCATCCGAAAGTTTCGCCCCCGCCGCGACGCTCGAAGGGACTGACGCGCATGCGGACGTACGGCAATCCTGTGATCGGTGGCTTCCATCCGGACCCGAGTGTGTGCCGGGTCGGTGAGGACTACTACCTCGTGTGCTCGAGCTTCGAGTACTTCCCCGGCGTACCGCTCTTCCACAGCCGTGACCTCGTGCACTGGCGCCAGATCGGCAACGTCCTCGACCGGCCGGGCCAGTTGGAGCTGCCCGGTGACACCGTGGCCTCCGGTGGGATCTACGCTCCGACGATCCGCCACCACGACGGCCGCTTCTACATGATCACGACCAACGTCTCCGGCAACGGCAACTTCCTTGTCACCGCCGACCGTCCCGAGGGGCCCTGGTCCGACCCGGTGTGGATCGACCTGCAGGGTATCGACCCCGACCTGGCCTGGGACGACGACGGCGCCTGTTGGTGTGCCGTCTCGGGCGTCCGGGTCGCGCGCATCGACCCGGTGACGGGCAAGGTCCTCGAAGGGCCGCTGCCGGTGTGGTCCGGGACGGGACTGCAGCATCCCGAGGCGCCGCACCTCTACCGCATCGGCGACTGGTGGTACCTGATGCTGGCCGAGGGCGGCACCGCACACGGCCACAGCGTCTCGATCGCCCGCGCCCGCGACCCGCGCGGCCCCTACGAGCCTGCGCCGGCCAACCCGGTCCTCTCGCACAGCGGCACCGACCTGCCCATCCAGTGCACCGGCCACGCAGACCTGGTCCAGGCGCCTGACGGCACCTGGTGGATGCTGCTCCTTGCCACCCGCCCGCGCGGCTTCTTCCCGTCCTTCCACGTCCTGGGCCGGGAGACGTTCCTGACCCCGGTTAAGTGGGCGGACGGCTGGCCCCGCGTCGGTCCGGTGCGTGAGCGGCATCCGGCGCCGGCCGGCCCGCACCCCGTCCAACTCCCGCCGGAGCGGGACGACTTCGACGCCGGGCACCTGGCGCCGCTCTGGATCTCCCCACGCAGCAGGCCCGAGGGATCCTGGTCGCTGAGCGAGCGGCCGGGGTGGCTGACCCTGCGGGCGACGGGCGACAGCCTCGACCGGCCGGGCCACACCTTCTTGGGGCGCCGTCAGCAGCACCCGCAGTGCCGGGTGGCGGCACGCCTGGACCCCGGAACCGCCCGCGCGGGCCTGTCCGTTCGCATGGACGAAGCGCACCACTACGACATCGAGGTCGCCGGGGGAGAGGTGAGTGTCGTCGCCCGGATCGGTCCGGTGCGGCAGTGTCTCGTCCGTCGGGCCGTGCCTTCGGGGCCGGTCACGCTCGTCGTCGAGTTCCGTTCCACCTCACCCGTGCCGCCGACCGTCACGAGCTCGCGGGAAGAGGCCCCCGGAGTCAGGCCCGGCGGTCCCGACACGGTCGTCTTCACGGTCGAAGACGGTGAGCCGCTGGCCGAACTCGACGGCCGCTACCTGTCCACACAGGTCGCCGGCGGCTTCACCGGCCGTGTGATCGGCATGTACGTCACCGAGGGCAGCGCGTCCTTCGACTGGTTCGCGTACACGCCGTCGGGTTCCTGAAGCAGCGGCTTTCCGGAACAAGTCGGCGGCGAACTCCCTCAACAATTCCCCGCGTACAAGGGGTTGCCACCGTTTGGGAGCTGTCTCTAGGGTGCGGCAACAACGAACCTTTCTGGATCAACTCCGAAACATTCGGTCCAGCGGACAGGCGTGGACGCGCCGTCCCGTACCCAAGGAGCGCAACATGGGCGACCCGGCACTGTCCCGCCGCGGGTTCCTGGCGGCGTCCGCCGCGGCCGGTCTGAGCATGACGGCACTGAGCGGCTGCGGCGGCGACTCGGACGGAGGGTCGTCGGGGACGACCACGATCGAGTGGTGGAACATCTCGACCACCGAGCCCACGAAGGGCGTCTGGGCCGCACTGGCCAAGAAGTTCGAGGCCCAGAACCCCAAGGTGAAGATAAAGATCGTCCAGCTGGAGAACGACGCCTTCAAGTCGAAGATGACGGCGCTGACCGCCTCCGGGAAGCTCCCGGACATCTTCCACACCTGGGGCGGCGGTGTCCTGAAGCAGCAGGTCGACGCGGGGCTCGTCGAGGACCTCACGGACCGCACCAAGCCGTGGGGCGACGAACTGCTGTCGGTCGCGAAGGAGCCGTACCTGCTCGACGAGAAGGTCTACGGCGTCCCGTTCGACATCGGCATGATCGGCTTCTGGTACAACAAGGCGCTCTTCAAGCAGGCCGGCATCAGCGCGCCCCCCACCACGTGGAGCGGCTTCCTCGACGCCGTGGGCAAGTTGAAGGCCAAGGGCATCACCCCCCTCGCCCTGGCGGGCAAGGAGACGTGGACCGGCATGTACTACTGGGCCTACCTCGCGATGCGCACCGCCGGCGCCGAGGCCCTGCAGAAGGCCAACAACGACAAGGACTTCACGGGGGCCGATTTCGTCGAGGCCGGCGAGCACCTCAAGGAACTCGTCGACCTCCAGCCCTTCCAGAAGGGCTTCCTGGGCGCCGCCTACTCCAGCCCCACCGGCCAGGCCGCCGCGGTCGGCAACGGCAAGGCCGCGATGGAACTCATGGGCCAGTGGGCACCGGTCGTCGAGGCGGACGCCGGCAAGGGACTCGGGGAGGACCTCGGCTTCTTCCCGTTCCCGGCGGTCGAGGGCGGCAAGGGCGCCATCACCGAGGTGTTCGGCGGGGGCGGCGGACACGCCCTGCGCCAGGGCGCGCCCCAGGCCGCCGTCGACTTCCTGAAGTTCTTCGCCTCCGAGACCACCGACCTGGAACTCGTCAAGAAGACCGGCGTCCTCCCGGTGGTCCCGAGCGCCGAGAGCGCCATCGCCGACCCGAACATCAAGGCCGTACAGGCGCAGTTGAAGAGCGCCACCGGCTTCCAGCTCTACCTCGACCAGGCGTACGCGCCCGCCCTCGGCCAGGAGGTCAACGACAGCGTCGGCGCGCTGATCGCCGGCTCCAAGTCCCCCGAACAGGTCACCGAGTCGATCACCAAGGTCGCGAAGGAAGAGCAGTAGCCGGCGATGACCTCCACGTTCCTTCCGGACAAGAGGACCGGCCCCGACATCGACGTTCCGCCCCCGGCCGCAGACAGCGCCCGGGGGCGGGCCCGGCGCCGCGCGCTCAACTGGTTCACCGCGGTCGGCTTCCAGCTGCCGGCCCTCGTGCTGTTCGGCGCACTGGTGCTGCTGCCGATCCTGTTCGCCCTGTACGCCGCCTTCTTCCGCTGGGGCGGCTTCGGCATGCCCTCCGACTACATCGGCGTCGACAACTTCACCCGGCTCTTCGACGACCCGGTCTTCCTGGGTGACCTGTGGCGCTGCCTCGTCCTGGTCCTGCTCTCGCTCGCCCTCCAGCTGCCGTTCGCGCTCGCCATGGCCGTCCTGCTCAACCAGCGGATGCGCGGCCGGGCCGTCTACCGGATGCTGTTCTTCGCGCCGTACGTGCTGTCCGAGGCCATCACCGGCGTGCTGTTCAGCATGATCTTCGCTCCGGACAGCGGTCTCGCCGACCAGGTCCTGAGCAGTGTCGGCCTGGACGGCCTCGGCGGGACCTGGTTCGCCGATCCCTCCACCGTCATGGCGACCCTCTTCCTCGTCATGACCTGGAAGTACTTCGGCTTCCACATGATGCTCTACCTGGCCGGACTCCAGTCCATCCCCGCCGAGTTGACCGAGGCGGCGCTCATCGACGGCGCGAACGCCTGGCAGCGGTTCCGCAACGTCACCCTGCCGCTGCTGGCGCCGACCCTGCGCATCAGCGTCTTCCTCTCCGTCATCGGCTCCATCCAGCTCTTCGACCTGGTGTGGGTGACGACCGCGGGCGGCCCCGACCACCACTCCGAGACCATGGCCGTGACCATGTTCCAGTACGGCTTCAAGCGCTACCAGGTCGGCTACGCCAGCGCGATCAGCGTCGTCATGTTCGGCATCAGCCTCGTCTTCGCCCTCGCCTACCAGCGGTTCGTGCTCCGCCGCGATCTGGAAGGGGCCACCACGACCATGCGAGGGGGCGGGAAGTGACGATCACTCAGAAGGCCATGGCCACGCAGAAATCGGCGACCACTCAGAAACCGCGTGGGAAGTCACTGCCGGTCCACCTCGTTCTCGGCTTCGTCGGCGCGGTGATGGCCGTACCGCTGCTCTATGCGGTGGTCTCCGGCTTCAAGTCCACCGACGAACTCTCCCGCAACCCGATCGGGCTGCCCGACTCGTGGGTGACCTCCAACTACACCGGCATCCTCGGCTCGGGCGCGTTCTGGCAACTCCTCGGCAGCAGCACGGTGATCGCGGTGGGGACGACCGTCATCGTCGTGGCGGTCTCCGCACTCGCCGCCTTCTCCTTCGCGCGGTTCGCCTTCCGCGGGCGGGAGGTGCTGTTCACCGTGTTCACGATGGGGCTGATGTTCCCCTTCGCGGTGGCGGCGCTGCCGCTGTTCCTGCTGCTGCGCTCCATGGGCCTGCTCGACAACCCACTCGGCGTGATCCTCCCGCAGGCCGCCTTCGGACTGCCGATGACGATCATCATCCTGCGCGGCTTCTTCCGGCAGATTCCGGGGGAGTTGGAGGAGGCGGCCACGCTCGACGGGTGCAGCCCGTTCGGATTCTTCTGGCGGGTGCTGCTGCCCATGGCACGGCCCGCGCTCGGGACCGTGTCGGTCCTCGCCGTCGTCACCAGCTGGAACAACTTCTTCCTGCCGCTGCTGGTGTTCACCGACTCCACGTGGTGGACCATCCCGATCGGCGTCCAGCAGTTCCAGGGCCAGTACACGACGGAGACCGCCAAGGTCTTCGCCTACCTGGTGCTGGCCATGGTCCCCGCCCTCGCCTTCTACTCGGTCGCCGAGCGCCAGCTCGTCGGCGGCCTCACCGCCGGCGCCACGAAGGGATGACCGCGCCGGCGGTCGTACGGCTCACCCGCTCCCCCATCCGCACGTGAGGAGTCGCACCATGCGCACCACGACGATCCGCTCCCGCACCCGGCTCAGACTCGCCGGCGCGCTCGCCGCCGTCCTGGTCGGTGCAGGGATCGCCACCGGGCCGACGGCCCAAGCGGAAGGAAAGCCTCCGACGCTGGCCGACCTCGCCCAGCGCCACGGCCGTTACTACGGCAGTGCCACCGACAATCCCGAGCTCGTCGACGAGCCGTACAAGGCCATCCTCGGCAGCGAGTTCGACATGATCACGCCGGGCAACGGCATGAAGTGGTACGCCACCGAGCCCCAGCAGGGGGTCTTCGACTGGTCCAAGGGCGACGAGATCGTGAACCTCGCCCGGGCCAACCACCAGAAGGTGCGCGGCCACACGCTGGTGTGGCACAGCCAGCTGCCCGGCTGGCTCACCGGCCGTGACTGGACGGCGACCGAACTGAGGGCCGTACTGAAGAAGCACATCCAGGCGGAGGTACGGCACTACAAGGGCAAGATCTACGCCTGGGACGTCGTCAACGAGGCGTTCAACGAGGACGGCACCTACCGCGAGACGATCTTCTACAAGACGCTCGGCCCCGGCTACATCGCCGACGCGCTGCGCTGGGCCCACCAGGCGGACCCGAAGGCCAAGCTCTACCTCAACGACTACAACGTCGAGTCCGTCGGGCCGAAGAGCGACGCCTACTACGAGCTGGCCAAGGAACTCCGAGCACAGGGCGTGCCGCTCCACGGCTTCGGCCTCCAGGCACACCTCGCCCTTCAGTACGGCTATCCGGCCACGCTGGAGGACAACCTCCGCCGCTTCTCCCGGCTCGGCCTCGACACCGCGCTCACCGAGGTGGACGTCCGCATGTACGTGCCCGCGGACGAGGCGAAGCTGGCCACGCAGGCCGAGTGGTACCGGGACATGACCGAGGCCTGCCTCGCGGTGCGCCGGTGCGTGGGCATCACGCTGTGGGACTACACGGACAAGTACTCGTGGATCCCCGCCTTCTTCGAGGGCGAGGGCGCGGCGCTCCCCTGGGACGAGCAACTGGCCCCGAAGCCGGCGTACTTCGCGATCCGGGAGGCGCTGGGCGGAAAGTAGCGGTGCTGCTGCCGGGGCCGGCGACCAGGATCGGCCCTGCGCGCACGCCCGGCGGAGAGGAGGGGACCCCGTCGGGGTGACCCGGCCCGGCGGTGCTCGGCACTGCTGGGCCGGGGTGTGCTCGGGGGTGTTGGGGCGGGGTGTGTTCGGGGTGTTGGGCGGGTGTGTTCGGGGCGTCGGTCCGGGGTGGCCGGGGCGTCGGACTGAAAGTGTCCGGGCGTGGTCGGACTGAGGTGTCCCCGGCGGCGTCGGACTGAGGCATGTCCGGATCGGCGGCTCGGGGGAAGAGCTACGGCTGCGCCGGCCCGGGGGAGGAGTTCCGGCGGCGGTGGGCCCGCGCCTGCGGGTCTGCCGAGTCGGTCGGCGCTCCCGGAGCGGGGCGGCTTCGTGCACGGTTGCCGCGACGCGCAGAGTCAGCCGTTCGCTGCCGGTGGTGCCGACCGACTGCGTCAGCTGCCCCCGCAGCCGTGCTTGGCCGACGGAGGTCGGACGGGTCGGTTCGGTCCCTCTGGGCCGGTGGTGGCGATTGCTTGCGTCGGCTGTTCGTTGTCGGGAGCGGCCGGAACGGTGGGAGCGGCGGGAGCGTCAGGGCCGCGCGGCACCGTTTCCTTTGGCTGCTGCTGCTGCTGCTGCTGCTGCGGTCGGACGGGTCGGACGGGTCGGCTGGGTGTCTCCGGGCCGGTGTCGGCGGATGCTTGCGCCGGCTTTCGTCATCGGGAGTGCCCGGACGGCCCGACAGCCGTCCTTCGGCGGTGGCGGTGGCGGTGGCGGTGGCGATGGCGATGGTGGCGGCGGTCGGCGGATCGGCTCAGCCCCTCCTCGCCGGTGGTGCCGTGCTTGCTCGCACCACCAGATCGGTCCCCAGCTCGACCCGCGGTGAGTCCGGCTGTTCGTCGCGGGCCAGGCGGAGGACCGTGCGGACGGCGAGCTTGCCCATGTCGGCGAGGGGCTGGCGGATCGTGGTGAGGGGCGGGGCCGACCAACGGACTTCCGGAAGGTCGTCGAAACCGACCACGCTCATGTCCTCCGGGACGCGCAGACCACGTCGGCGCAGTGCCTCGATGGCGCCGAGTGCCATCTGGTCGCTGGCCGCGAACACGGCGGTCGGCGGCTCGGGCAGGTCGAGGAGGGTGTTGCAGCCGGCGAAGCCGGATTCCGGGTGGAAGTCGCCGGGGGCGACGAGGGAGTCGTCCAGTGCGAGGCCCGCGCCCTCCAGAGCAGCCCGGTAGCCGTCGAAGCGGGCCCGGGAGCAGAGCAGTCGGGGCGGGCCCGCGATCAGGCCGATTCTGCGGTGGCCCAGCGACAGCAGGTGCTCGGTGGCCGCCATGCCGCCCGCCCAGTTGGCGGCGCCGACCGTGGGGACGTCGAGGGCGGGGGAGCCGGCCGGGTCGACGACCACGAGCGGGACGCCGAGGATGCGCAACTCGTCGTGCAGGACCGGCTCCAGCACCGAGGTGACGAGGATGACGCCGTCGGAGGCGCGGGCCCGCAGGTTGCGCATCCATTCACGGGCGTCTCCCGTGCGTCCGTGGATCGCCGACACCACCGTGCCCACGCCGGCCGCGTGCGCGACCTCCTCCACGCCTCGGATGATCTCCACCGCCCAGGGGCTGTCGAGGTCGTTGAAGACGAGGTCGAGCAGGGCGGCACGGGTGCCGGGGGCCGCGGGCCGCTTGCGGTAGCCGTGCCGTTGGAGCAGGTCCTCGACCCGGGCCCGGGTCTGCGGCGAGACGTCGGACCGGCCGTTGACGACCCGGGACACGGTCGGCACCGAGACCCCGGCCCGCCGGGCGATCTCCGTGATCGTGACCTTGCCCCGGGCCTCTGCCGCCGCCCCGGCGTCGGCCTCGCGTGCTGCCACTTCCCCACCTCCGTACCCGACTGCCCTTCGAAACTTCCAGGAGTCTTCCGGAAAGCGGGTGGTCGTGGGAAGAGGCCACGCCCGGAAGGTACGAGGGACCGCATCACACACGAGGGGCTACGGGGAGTGACCGACCCCGGACATGCGTCGGGGCCGGTGCGCAGTAACGCTGCGAGCCGGCCCCTCGGATACTCCGGGCGGTGCGGTGTGCCGCCCGGTGGTGCCTCAGGCGGCCGTCATCACCTGGGCGGTGCCCAGCGGGCGGTGCGGGGCGATGACCCGTCCGTCCGGCAGCAGCTCACCGGTGTCCTCGAAGAGCAGAACGCCGTTGCACAGCAGACTCCACCCCTGTTCCGGGTGGTGCGCCACGAGACGCGCGGATTCCCGGTCGGCGGAGTCGGCTGTCGGACACGGTGTCTGGTGCTGGCACATTGGCGGGATCTTTCGCTCTGTCGTGCTGGGTCGGATGGCTGTGGTGTCTGTCGCGCGGCTTGAAGCTTCGTTCATGGCCGGCCCCCGTTGTGATAAGTCGGTCGGAACCCAGTGTTGCCCCACGGGCGTCATTCCGCAGGGATTTAGCAGCACCGCTTCTCACAGGTTGATGACGCATCACCCGCGCGGACGGTTCATTCCAACTGCACTGTCACTTCGGATGGTTCGTGGTGGCCGGATGGGGCTAGTCCAGGCGGGTACGCGGTCATGTCAGGCTCGTACGAGCCGTAAAGCGCTCGTACGAGCAATATGGTCGGCGGAATTCTCCGTACGAGCGTAAGCCCGCCGAAAACGGCGTCGTACCCCGCTACCCGGAATTCGGGAACGGGGTACGAAGGTCGCCGCGGCGGAGAACGTCAGGCCGGTGAGCTCAACAGGGGCGCCGGAGTCACGCGATGGGTGAGCACCGGCAGCAGGTCGGCCACCTGGTGCGGACGGTGCGCGGCGATTCCGGGCGGTGCCGGCGCCAGCGGGACGAGCAGATCCGCGGCGGCGGGGTCGCCGGTGGCGCCGTCCGCGGCGCAGTCGCCGTGCAGCCAGAGTGTGAGCATGTAGAGGCGGGGTACCGACAAGAGCCGCGGCTGGTAGGGCTGCGTCATGGTCTCGGCCTGACGCAGCGCCCGTTCGGTGGACGCGATGTACGGCCCCTCGAAGAAGCGGGAGAACGCCCAGCCGTCGGGGGTCAGCATGGTCTCCGCCGCGGCCACGGCGCGGTCGCCGCAGCGGATCAGGAAACGCCAGCCGGACAGCCGGGTGGCGGGGACGCCCGAGGCGTCGACGCCGTCCAGGACGTGTACCGGCAGCGGGAGTTCTGGCGTGGCAGGGCCCTGGGTATGCAGCAAGGACGGAGTTCGGGCCTCGCGGACCGCGGTGGGGGAACCCAGCGCGGTGAGGACGGAGCGAAGTGCGGGCGCGGGAGCCGGTGGGACATGCAGCGGCATGGTGGGTCGCCTCTCATTCGACAGGCACAGTGGCGCGAGGGCGGGGTGGGGCGGGGGCGGACGGCGCTGTCAGCTCACGTGGTCAGAGAGGCGGGGGCCGTGGTCCGTGACCAGGGATGCACGCGAGGCCTGCCGTACGTCACCTGGCGGCAGGATCGAGGGCCGCGGGCGCCAGCCTTCTGCCTTGTTCGCGGAGTTTATACGACGCATGTTCAGACGATGTTTCGTCTAGCCGTTTCCGGTGAGGAGAACAAGGATCCATTCGGTCGACGATTCGCGGTAATCATCCCGATTCCGGGCGGGCCGTGCGGCGATGACCTCGGGAAATAGCGCGAGGGCGGACGGCCCATTCTCGTCGGCGTTTTTCACGAGCTCCACTGGGAACTCGAAACTGCACGGTGCATCATGCCTGGCGAATGTGCCAGTGGGCACTTCCGTCAGAGTAGCGGCTGCCGGGCCCGCGCGGGACGTTATCGATCGCCTCGGCTGGGCATCATCCCACCTGACCCGGACATCGGCGGCCGGTCTTCGGCCCGCCCACGCGAGGAGGGACGCTTCGATGGGGGAGAAGGTCGTGGCAGGTCAGTTCGACCTGTCCGATCGCCAGCGCTACCGCGACAAGCTCCGGCGGAACCTGACGGGGCTGGAGCGACTCCTGGCCGAGAAGCGGTTCGACCGCCCGAAGAACCTCATGGGGCTGGAGATCGAACTGAATCTCACCGGGGCCGACGGCATGCCGAAAATGCTGAATGCGCAGGTGCTCGAACGCATCGCAAGCCGAGATTTCCAAACAGAACTCGCCATGTTCAACCTGGAAGTCAACATAGCCCCACACAGATTGGGAGGGCGAGTATTCGACCGCCTCGCGGAGGAGCTCCGCACCTCGCTGGCATATGCCGAAAGGAAAGCGGGCGAGCTCGACGCGGGAATCGTGATGATCGGCATTCTGCCGACCCTCGACCGGGACGACCTGGTCTCCTCCAACCTCTCCGACGTCGACCGCTACGCCCTGCTCAACGAGCAGATCGTGGCCGCCCGCGGCGAGGACTTCGCGCTCGACATCGACGGCGTGGAGCGCCTGAGCTGCACCTCGAAGTCGATCGCGCCCGAAGCCGCCTGCACCTCGGTGCAGCTCCACCTCCAGGTCACCCCGGGGCGCTTCGCCGACGTGTGGAACGCCGCCCAGGTCGTCGCCGCCGCCCAGATAGCCGTCGGTGCCAACTCGCCGTTCCTGTTCGGCCGCGAGCTGTGGCGCGAGTCCCGCCCGCCGCTGTTCCAGCAGTCCACCGACACCCGCCCGCCCGAACTCCAGGCCCAGGGAGTCCGCCCGCGCACCTGGTTCGGTGAGCGCTGGATCTCCTCCGCGTACGACCTCTTCGAGGAGAACCTGCGCTACTACCCGGCCCTGCTGCCCATCTGCGACGTCGAGGACCCCCTGGACGTCCTCGACGAGGGCGGCGTCCCGAAGCTCGCCGAGCTCGTCCTGCACAACGGCACCGTCTACCGCTGGAACCGCCCGGTCTACGGCATCGCCGACGGCGTCCCGCACCTGCGCGTCGAGAACCGCGTGCTGCCCGCCGGCCCCACCATCACCGACGTCATCGCCAACGCGGCCTTCTACTACGGCGTCGTCCGCGCCCTCGCCGAGGAGTCGCGGCCGGTCTGGAGCCGCATGCCGTTCGAGGCGGCCGCCGCCAACTTCGACGCGGCGTGCAAGCACGGCATCGACGCGCGCCTCATCTGGCCCCGGCGCGGGCGGTACGGCGGTACGACCGAGGTCGACGCCGTCAGCCTCGTACGCGACGAACTGCTGCCGCTGGCCGAGGCCGGCCTCGACGCGTGGGGCGTCGAACCCGCCGACCGGGACTTCTACCTCGGCGTCATCGAGGAGCGGTGCCGACGCCGGGTCAACGGAGCGTCCTGGCAGTCCGCGACCTTCCACCGGGCCCTGGAGACCGGCCTGTCCCGGGAGGCCGCGCTGGCCGCGACGACCCGGCGCTACCGCGAACTGATGCACCAGGGCGAGCCGGTGCACACGTGGCCGGTGGGCTTGCCGGAGCCGGTGCTGCTGGGATGAGCGAGCGGGGCGTCAGCCGGTGCCCTGTGCCCCCGCCGCCACGATCGCCTTCAGGATCACCGAGTGGATCTGGGACGGGTCGCTGACCTCCTGGCCGGAGCCGCCGGTCGCCTTGGCGATCTGCCGGGCCTCCTCACGATCGGCGTCCGGGCCGACGGCGATCATGATGAGGGGGACCCGCCGTTCGGGGTCGGTGAGCTTCTCCAACCGGATGACGAGGTCGGCGCGCGAGATGCTGCCGGGGTCCTGGTTCACGCCGTCGGTGAGCACGACCAGCGCGTTGAACTTGCCCTTGACGTAGGAGGACGTCGCCGCCTTGTACGCGGCGAGCGTGGTGTCGTACAGACCGGTGGCCCCGTTCGGCACCGGCGTCAGGCTGCTGAACGCCGCCGCGAGCCGGTCCCGCTGGGTGCCGGTGCCCGCGCGGTCGCCGAGTCGCTCGGTCGGCACGAGGACGCGGTAGTCCTTGTCGCCGTCCAGCTTCGTGGAGAAGTCCCACAGCCCGATCTCGTCCTCGGGCGTGAACGTGGCGAGGGCCTGCAGCAGCGACGTCTTCGTCACGTCCATGCGCGAGCGGTCCGTGCCCGGCACGGTCTCCGACATCGAGGAGGAGGCGTCCACGACCGTGGTGATCCGGGCGCTCTGCACCGTGATCGTCCACATGCCGAGCGCTTCCTGGAGCGCGACCTGCGAGGCCGGTTTGGCGGCGGGCTCCGCGTACGGCTGCGCAGCGCTGCCGCCGGCTCCCGCGACCAGCTCCTTCGGCACCTCGTCGTCCGAGGTCCTGAAGCCGTGCCGCTCCAGCAGCCGTAACTGCTCCGGCTGCCTCAGGTAGGTCATGAAGCGGATCGCGGCCCGGCTCTGGTCGGTCGTCAGCCCCTGGTCGACCAGGGTGTAGGGGTAGTCGAGCCGGGGCGAACCGTCCTCGGGATAGAAGAAGTCCAGGCTGCCGCCGCTGTCGGCCGACGAGTTGTACCCGAACGCGGCCTGCTCGGTGAGGATCAGCGCCTGGTTGCGCTTCGGGTTGCCCTGCTCGGTGCCCGAGGAGTTGCGCGGCAGCGTGTCAAGGACCTGCCCGTCACTGTCGGAGGTGCGCTGCGACAGCGTCTTCATCATCGCCGCGGCCTGCGTGTCACCGCCCTCGGCCGCGGCGGCCGCCGTGTTCAGACGGGTGAGCGCGAGCAGCCCGGTCGCGCTGCGCGCGGGGTCGGCCGCGCCGAGCTTGAGCGAGTCGTCCCGCTGGGCGGCGCCGGCCAGTTCGATCAAGTCGTACGTCTTCTTCGGCCACCCCAGCGACTTCGCCGCCGTCGGCACCATCGCCACTCCGACCGGCGTGGAGGCGACCTCGCCCACGGGGGACACCTCCGGCGCCTCGCTGGCCACCCTGAGCCGCTGGACCCACAGGTCGGAGTCCGGCACCCACACCTGAACGTCGGTCTTGTCGCCGGCCAGCAGTGTGTCCGTCACCTTGTACGCGTCGCGCGCGGTCACCTCGACGGCGACGCAGCGTCCGTCGGAGGTCAGGTCGTCGTCGCGGGCCCGCTGCGCCGCGGCCGTGAGGGCGGGCGCCAGATCGGGGGAGGCGGCGAGCTTCAGCCGTACCGGGTCGTCCTGGCAGGACGAGCCGAAGGAGAGCAGCCCGCTCCGGACGGCGGCCGCCGTGCCGCCGGCGACGGTCAGGACGAGGACCGTGGCCAGGGCGACCGTACGGCGGCGCGCGCGTGGACGGGGGTCGCTGCCGCCCGCCCCATACTGATCGGGCAAGCTGTGACGTCCCATGACGGTGGTGTCCCTCCCTGTTGAGTCCCGTGCCGGAATCCGGCCGTATGGCATGCAAAGGGGAGGTACGCCCCGTACGGCGTCCGCCCTCCGACGGCCTGTCGCGCACGATCCTCGTAACTTCTTTCGAGACCCTAGCGGCGCGGCGGTGGGGATGAGGCGGGATTACCCAACTGGAGGCAGGCGTGCAGGCGGAGGCGGGCTCGGTGGCCGATTCTTTTCCTGAGGAGCGGCCCTCGCGACGGATCTTCCGGGACGAGACCCTGCTCGTTCTGGGGCTTTCGCTCGGTGCGAGTGGTGTGTCCGCCCTGATCAGCTTTGTCGGATCGGTCACCAAACCGGGAGGTCTCAAGGACCAGGCGGCCACTCTCAACGCCTCTGCCGCCCCCGGCCGACCCTGGCTGGATCTCGCCTGGCAGCTGTTCGGGATCGCCTCGGCGCTCGTGCCCGTCGCGCTCGTCGCGCACTTCCTGCTGCGTGAGGGGCAGGGCCTGCGCACTCTCGGTTTCGACCGTACCCGCCCCTGGCCGGACCTCGGTCGCGGGGCCGCGGTCGCGGCAGTGATCGGCAGCACCGGAATCGCCTTCTACCTGGCCGCACGCGGTCTCGGCTTCAACCTCACCGTGGTGCCCGAGGCGCTGCCCGAGGTGTGGTGGAAGTACCCGGTGCTGATCATGTCCGCGATGCAGAACGCGATCCTCGAAGAGGTCATCGTCGTGGGCTATCTGCTGCGCCGCCTCGGCCAGTTGGGCTGGACGCCCGGCACCGCGCTGGTGGCCAGTTCCGTACTGCGCGGCTCGTACCACCTCTACCAGGGCATCGGCGGCTTCATCGGCAACATGGCGATGGGCGTGGTGTTCGTGTACCTGTACCGCCGCTGGGGCCGTGTGGGCCCCTTGGTGGTGGCGCATTCCCTGCTCGACATCGGGGCGTTCGTGGGCTACGCGCTGCTGGCCGGCAAGGTGGGCTGGCTGCCGACGGCGTGAGCCACCGGCAGCATGCCGTACGCCCTCGGGGGCCCGGCTAGGCCAGGAGCTCGCCCTCGATCACCGTCACCGCGCGGCCCGTCAACAGGGTGCGGTCGCCGCGCAGTCGTGTACGGACACGGCCGGAGCGCGGGGAAGCCTGGAGGCCGGTGAGGTCGGGGCGGCCCAGGCGCTCGGACCAGTAGGGGGCGAGGGCGGTGTGGGCGCTGCCGGTGACCGGGTCCTCGTCGATGCCGATGCGCGGGAAGAAGCAGCGGGAGACGAAGTCGTAGCCGCGGGCCGGGTCCTCGGCGCGGGCGGTGGCGATGATGCCGCGCTCGGAGTGGGCGACGAGGGCCTTGTGGTCGGGCGTGAGGGCGTGCACCGTCTTCTCGTCCGGGAGTTCGACGAGCAGGTCGCCGATGTTCGGGCCGGTGTCGAAGGCTGCGAGCGGCTCGGCGCCGAGTGCCTCGGCGACGCCGTCCGGGAGCTCGACCGCGGTGAGCGGTGCCGTCGGGAAGTCCATGGTGATCGAGCCGTCCTCGCCGGGCGTCGCCACGAGCACGCCGCTGCGGGTGGCGAACCGCACCGGGCCCGCGTGGGCGCCGGTGCTGTGCAGGACGTGCGCCGTGGCGAGCGTGGCGTGACCGCACATGTTGACTTCGGCGACGGGCGTGAACCAGCGCAGCGCCCAGTCGGCCTCGCCGCCCTCGGGCAGCCGGTGCGCGAACGCCGTCTCGGCGTGGTTGACCTCCAGGGCGACGTTCTGGAGCCGGTCGTCCTCCGGGAAGGCGTCGAGGAGCAGGACTCCGGCCGGGTTGCCGGCGAAGGGCCGGTCGGTGAAAGCGTCGACTATTCGGATGCGCATGCCCCGACGCTAGGGGGTGCGCAGAGGCGTGGGCCAAGGCCAATTCCGGAGTATTGGACCGAGTTCGGAGGGCCGGTGGCGGTGGCGCCGTGCCGTATCCGCCGATTCCGCTCCAACTCGAGGCCGCTCGGCTGACGTTGCGCCCGTGGGCCTGGTCCGAGGTCGACGCCCGTCGCGCGATGCGACCGGATACGTGGCCCGCTGGGCGACGCTCGGGCAGGGGCTTGCCATGCCGACTCTTCCGATATATCGTTGACGCATCGCGACAGATCAACGATGGAATGGAGTGATTGCGATGCGTTCCCACGGATTCGAACGTGGACATGGTGGTGCCGGTCGTCAGGGCGGCCGAGGCGGTGACGGTCGGCGTGGTGCCTTCGGGCCCTTCGGGCCGGGCGGCCCCGGTGGCGGTCCCGGCTTCGGCGGACCTGGCTTCGGGCCGGGGCCCTGGGGGCCCCGGGGTCGAGGCGGACCGCGGGGGAGGGCGCGGCGCGGTGACGTGCGCGCGTCGATCCTGGCCCTGCTGAAGGACCGGCCCATGCACGGGTACGAGATGATCCAGGAGATCGCCGAGCGCAGTGGCGGGGCGTGGAAGCCCAGCCCCGGTTCGGTGTACCCCACCCTCCAGATGCTGGAGGACGAGGGGCTGATCGCCAGTGAGTCCGAGGGCGGCAAGAAGCTGTTCTCGCTCACCGATGCCGGCCGCACCGCGGCCGACGAAGGCCCCGACGCGCCCTGGGAGGAAGCCTCCCGCGGTGTGGACTGGGAGGCCCTCGGCGAGATCCGCCAGGCCGGCTTCGGTCTGATGGAGGCCTTCGGGCAGGTCTGGAAGACCGGCAGCAAGGAGCAGCGCGAGAAAGCGGTCGCCGTCATCAACGACGCCCGCAAGAGGCTGTACCTGATCCTCGCCGATGAGGACTGACCGCCGTACGGCTGTGAAGAGGCGCCCCGCGGAGTGATCCGCGGGGCGCCTTCGCGTGGGCGGCCGTACGGCCGTCAGCCCACCAGGCCGGCCAGCTTGCGCAGTGACTCGTTGAGCGCCGCCGTCGCCGAGTCCTTGAGCTTGCCCGCCATCAGCGAGACGGCGGCGCCGGTGAACTCGCCGTCGATGCGGACCGTCGTGGCGTCACCGTCGGGGGCGAGGGTGTACCGCGTGGCGACGGTCACGGCCATCGGGCCCTTGCCGCGGATCGCGAGGACCCGGGCCGGCTCCAGTTCCTCGATGGTCCACTCGACCTCGGCCGGGAACCCCATGAGCTTCATGTTCTCCTGGAACGTCCCGCCGACGGCGAGGCTCTCCGGCCCGCCCTTCGGAAAGCTCGTGTGCGTCGCGTTCCACTCGCCGTACCCGGACCAGTCGGTCAGTCGGGCCCAGACCTTCTCCGGAGGTGCCTCGATACGTGCCTCCGCGTTGACTTCGGCCATGCGGCCACCTCTTCGTCTCGGGCTACGGTGTCGCGGAACGTAGCCGCAGGGCCCGGAACATTCAATACTGATGAACCGTCAGAAAGGCTGGGGTGCTGTGGCGTCCCGGTTGCGTCCGGGGTGCATGGCAAGGCGGCGCGCGCCACGCAGGGCAGTAGGGCGTGATCTCATCCGTAAGGAGGAGATTCCGGCCCACCGAGTCCGCTTCCCGTGGGACGCGAGAATGCTTCCTTTCGCGGATGACCCGAGAGAGCGGGACTGATGGGGTAGGGGGTGTGCAAGCCCGTATCCCCCGGCAGTCGGCCCAAGAGCCCGGCGGTCGGCCCCCGTTCCTCACGGACAACGATGCCAGGCTCAGTGCCGAGTTGGCAGCGGTGGTCTCCGGTGCCCGCAGGCGGGCGGTCCGGGACGGGGACCGGCAGATCGACACGGCCCATCTGCTGCACTCGCTCCTGGAGAGCGACCCCGAGGTGCGGGACCTCTTCGCCGCCGAACCGCAGTTCTCCCGTCTCCTCGGCTACCTCGTGCAGCGCAGCATCGGTTACGGGCTGCGCTGGCAGGGCACCGTCGAGGACTCCGGTGCCGTACCGGTGGTGACCGAGACCGAGGGCTTCTCGCCGCTGGCCGCCGGGGCGATGGAGTACGCCTGTGCGCGTGCCGCCCGGCGCGGTGGCGGCCCGGCCCGTGGCATCGACCTGCTCGCGGCGATCGTCGTGGACCCGCAGGCGCGGGCCGTCGAAGTACTCGGGCGCGCCGGGATCGACGCGGGCGGGGTCTTCACACAGGTCGACCGCCGCCTCCACAGGAGCATCTGACCGAAGGCGTACGGCGGTCCAGACGCTGAGACAGGTGTCAATGGGGGTGACGCTCATGTCATCGCCTGTCATCATGTGCCGGTGCATACGTCTGAGAGCAGTCAGGGCCACCGTGGAAGGGGCATCGGGCTCGGCCTCGCGCTCGGGTCCGCGCTTGCCTTCGGCGGATCCGGAGTCGCGGCGAAGCCGCTGATCGAGGCGGGCCTCGACCCGCTCCACGTGGTGTGGCTGCGCGTGGCGGGGGCGGCCCTGGTGATGCTGCCGGTCGCCGTGCGCAACCGCGCGCTGCTGCGCCGCCGCCCCGCGCTGCTCGCCGGGTTCGGTCTGCTCGCCGTCGCGGGTGTCCAGGCCTGCTACTTCGCCGCGATCTCCCGGATACCCGTCGGGGTCGCGCTGCTCGTCGAGTACCTCGCGCCCGCCCTCGTCCTCGGCTGGGTGCGGTTCGTGCAGCGGCGTCCGGTGACCCGTGCCGCCGCGCTCGGCGTGGTCCTCGCGGTCGGCGGGCTCGCCTGTGTCGTCGAGGTCTGGTCGGGCCTGAGCTTCGACGCGCTCGGTCTGCTCCTCGCGCTCGGCGCCGCCTGCTGCCAGGTCGGTTACTTCGTCCTGTCCGACCAGGGCAGCGATTCCGGCGAGGACGCACCCGACCCGCTCGGGGTCATCGCGTACGGCCTCCTCGTCGGCACCGCCGTGCTCACCGTCGTGGCCCGCCCCTGGAACATGGACTGGTCCCTGCTCGCCCACAGCGCGGACATGGACGGCACACCGGTCGCCGCCGGTCTGCTGCTCGGCTGGATCGTGCTCGTCGCCACGGTCCTCGCCTATGTCACCGGCGTGGTCTCGGTGCGCCGGCTCTCCCCGCAGGTCGCCGGGGTCGTCGCCTGCCTCGAAGCGGTCGTCGCCACGGTCCTCGCCTGGGTGCTGCTCGGCGAGCACCTCTCGGCACCGCAGATCATCGGCGGCGCGGTCGTCCTGGTCGGCGCGTTCATCGCGCAGTCCTCGGCGCCGGCCAAGGGTTCCCCGGAACCGGTGGCCAGTGGCGGCACGGAAAGGGAGTTGTCGGCCCGCGGAACCTCCGCCTAGGCTCCCGATCATGCATCCCCACCGCATCGTTCTTCCGCCGCCGGCCGCCTGAGGCGGGCCATCCGGCGAACCAGGAGTGTCCTGAGACACCTCTGAGCCCGGCACACCGCCGGGCGGAACGGTGCTGCCCGCAGAAGAAGTCCGAGGACCCCGCCGAGCGGGCGTCCTTTCCCGAACTTCAGCGCATGTTGCGCATCTGCGGAGAGAACGCGTGTCGAATGCTGCTTCCGGCCTGCCCATCGGGCGAGGCCTTCTCTACCTGATCGTCGCCGGTGTCGCCTGGGGCACCGCTGGCGCGGCGGCCGCCCTGGCCTACGGGGCCAGTGACATCGGGCCCGTCGCCCTGTCCTTCTGGCGCTGCGCCGCCGGGCTCGTGCTGTTGCTCGTCGCCCGTCGCCTGCGTCCGGGCGGCGCGCGGACCGCCGTACGCGAACCGCTCCGTCGCAAGGCGCGGCGGGCCGCTGTCACGGGGGTCGGTCTGGCCGTGTTCCAGACGGCCTATTTCGCGTCCGTCGAGGCCACCGGCCTTGCCGTGGCCACCGTCGTCACCCTCGGCGCGGGTCCCGTCCTCATCGCGCTCGGCGCGCGGCTGACGCTGGGGGAGCGGCTGGGGCGGGTCGGGGCGCTGGCCGTCGGCGGGGCGCTCGCCGGGCTCGGGGTGCTGATGCTCGGGGGCGAGGACGCCTCCGTACGCCCGTGGGGTGTCCTGTTCGGGCTGATGTCGGCGGCCGGGTGCTGTGTGATGACCCTGGTCACGCGGGGGCGGGGCCGTGACGGGGGTGCGGATGCCGCGAGTACGTCCGTGTGGACGTTCGCGGTGACCAGCCTGTGCCTGCTGCCGTTCGCGCTGGCCGAGGGGCTGGTGCCGCAGACCACCCAACCGGGTCTGCTGCTGTGGCTGTTGGCGTACATCGCGGCCGTCCCCACGGCCCTCGCGTACGCCCTGTACTTCGCGGCCGCTGCCGTCGTCCGTTCCACCACCGTGTCCGTGATCATGCTGCTGGAACCGGTGGGAGCCGCGGTGCTCGCCGTGGCGCTGCTCGGTGAACGGCTCACCCCGACCACGCTGGCCGGCACCCTCCTGATGCTCGGGTCGGTCACCGGGCTCGCGGTGGCGGAGGCGCGGGGCGCGGCGGACGGGCAACCGGTGCTCGTGTGACGACGAGTGGCCCTTCCCGAGGGAAGGGCCACTCGGGGCTCACGTTCCGCGCCGGTCCAGCAGCTGCTCGCGCGCCGCGGCGTCCCGCGGACCGCTCCGGTCCGCGAGCCCGGCCGCGATCCGGTCCCGGACCTCCGCGGGCCGGTGTCCCGCGTACTTGAACTTCGCCCGTACGGCGACCACGTCGAGCCGCAGACCTCGGATCCCGGACAGCAGCCGCCCGTACGGAGCCTCGCCCACCGCGGCCCGTGCGGACCCGCCCTCCGGTTGGAAGTGGCCGACCTGCCGGTTGAGGAGGGCGGCCTTCTCGGCCGGGTCGTCCACGACATGGGCCGTGCACCGGAGTTGGACCGCCGCGTACAGGCTCGTGGGCGTGCCGTGCTCGGACGGGCCGTCCGGTGGCGCCTGCCAGGGGCCGGGGACGTACGCATAGTCGTCGACCACGCTCAGCAGGACCTCCGGGTTCGCCTCCAGGGCGGGCCACAGGGGGTTGGGGCGGGCCAGATGTGTGAGCACCTCGGCGCGCTCGGCGTCGTAGGCGAAGTGCAGCGGCTGGACGTACGGCGGTTCGCCCGCGAGGCCGCCCACGGCGAGCTGTCCGAAGTCGTGGACGGACAGCCACTGTTGCCATTCGGCGTCGTCGCGGGGCGCGTCCCACGGGTGGATCAGCATCACAGGGCCGCCAGGTAGTCAGGGACTTCGGTGCCGGGGGCCAGGTCGGCGTCGGCGACCGGGGCCTCGTAGCCCTTGCGCAGCGGGACGACTCCGGCCCAGTGCGGGAGGGCGAGGTCCTCGGGCTCGTCGTTGACGCCGCCGGTGCGGAGCTTGGCCGAGACCTCGTTCAGGTCGAGGCGGATCACGGCGGTGGCTGCGAACTCCTTCTTGTTGGCCGGCCGCGAGTCGCGGGACCGGCCCGGTACGACGTGGTCGACCAGCGCGTCCAGGGCCACCCGCTTCTCCTCGGGATCCGTCACGTCGTGGGCGATGCCGTGCACGACGACCGACCGGTAGTTGATCGAGTGATGGAAGGCCGAGCGGGCCAGGATCAGCGCGTCTACGTGCGTGACGGTCAGGCACACCGGGAGCCCCGGGTCGGCCTCTCCGCTCATCCGCAGTGGGCGCGAACCCGTCGAGCCGTGGACGTAGAGCCGCTCGCCGACCCGGCCGTACAGCGTGGGCAGCACGACCGGTGCGCCGTCACGGACGAAACCCAGGTGGCAGACGTAGGCCTCGTCGAGTATCGCGTGCACCAACTCCTTGTCGTACGAAGCCTTGTGCGCGGCGCGCGTGGGGACGGTGCGGTCGGTCGGGGCGTAGGCGGCGGGCTGCGTCGTCGTCTGCTGGGTCCCCTGCATTGCGCTCTCCATTGCACTAGTGCATAATTGGCTTTGTGCTAGGAGATTACCCGATCAGCGGTCGGCGCGCAGTGGAGATTTCGGCGAGCGTCGAGCAGGCGGTGGGCACCGGTGAGCTGGCGCCCGGCCAACTGCTGCCTCCGATGCGGGAGTTGGCCCTCGAACTGGGCGTGAATCCCAATACCGTCGCGGCCGCCTACCGCACCCTGCGCGAGCGCGGGGTCATCGAGACCGCCGGGCGTCGGGGCAGCAGGGTGCGGCCCAAGCCGGCCACCACCGGGCGCGAGCACATCCGCGTGGAGGTGCCCGAGGGAGTGCGGGACGTGTCGAACGGCAACCCGGACCCGGCGCTGCTGCCCTCCCTGGCGCAGGCCTTCGCGGCGGCCGCCGAGCAGAGCGACAGACAGCCGGTCATGTACGGAGAGGCTCCCGTCGAGCCGGAGTTGGCGCGACTCGCGCGGGCCGCACTGGACGCCGACGGAGTGCCGGACGGGCCCCTCGCCGTCGCGTCCGGATCGCTGGACGCCATCGAGCGGGTCCTCGCCGTCCACCTCAAGCCGGGGGACACCGTCGCCGTGGAGGATCCGGGGTGGGGCAGCCTGCTCGACCTCGTGCCGGCGCTCGGGCTGCGCATCGCGCCCGTGGGTGTCGACGACGAGGGGCCGCTCCCGGACGACGTGCGCGGTGCCCTGGCGGCCGGCGCGCGCGCCCTGATCGTCACCGACCGGGCGCAGAACCCGACGGGTGCCGTGGTGAGCGCCACGCGCGCGCGTGCCCTGCGCTCCGTCCTCCGGGCGCATCCGGAGACCCTGCTGATCGAGGACGACCACGGCCACGGAATCGTCGACCTGCCCCTGCATCCTCTCGCGGGCGTGACCCGCGGCTGGGCCTTCGTGCGCTCGGTCGCCAAGGCGTACGGCCCCGATCTGCGGCTCGCCGTGCTCACCGGGGACGCCGTCACCGTCGACCGGGTGCGCGGGCGGCAGCGGCTCGGGCCCGGCTGGGTCAGCCGGATCACCCAGGGGGCCGTACTGCGGCTGTGGGCCGACGGCGCGCTGGACACACCGGCGGTGGCGACGGCGTACCGGGCACGCCGCGACCTGCTGATCGACGCGCTCGCGGCCCGCGGCGTCGAGGCCCACGGGCACTCCGGCCTGAACGTGTGGATCCCGGTGCCCGACGAGACCGGTGCCGTCGCCCGCCTGCTGCACTCCGGCTGGGCCGTCGCACCCGGCGCCCGCTTCCGGTTGAGCGCACCGCCCGGCATCCGCATCACCGTCTCGACGCTCGACG
This sequence comes from Streptomyces sp. MMG1533, assembly GCF_001279775.1. Lineage (GTDB taxonomy): Bacteria > Actinomycetota > Actinomycetes > Streptomycetales > Streptomycetaceae > Streptomyces. The sequence goes on from NZ_LGDG01000240.1 coordinate 27,632, forward strand.
CCGAGGAGACCGGACCGCTGGCGGACGCGGTCGCCTCCGCCATCGGTCCGGCCCCGGTCCGAAGTTACGTCTAGGGCGCTCTGGCCAGGGGCCCTGGCCAGAGCTAGGGCCAGGGCCAGAGCCAGGGCCAGAGCCGGGGCCAGAGCCGGGGCCAGAGCCAGAGCTAGGGCTAGAGCCGGGGCCAGGGCCAGAGCCGGGGCCGGGGCCATAGCCACGGCTAGAGCTTGGGCTTCGGCCTGACCTGCGTCAGCGCCGCCCCCGCCAGCACGATCGCCGCCCCGACCGGCGTGGACCAGCGCAGCGACTCGCCGAGGATCGCGACGCCGGCGGCCGTGGCGATGACCGGGATGAAGTAGGTGACCATCTGGGCCGTCGTCGGACCGACCTCGGCGACCAGGCCGTACTGGAGGAGGACCGCAAGGCCCGTGCCGAGGGCGCCCAGGGCGGCGATCGCCAGCAGGGGAGTGATCGCGAAGTGGCCCGGGAGGCTGGTGAACAGCGGGGTGACCACTGCCAGTTGGAGCGTGGCCAGCAGCAACTGGGCCCCGGTCAGTGACAGGTTCGAGTGGCTGGAGCCGGCCAGGGTGCGACGCACGTATATCCAGCCGATCGGGTAGCTGAGCGACGCCAGCAGGGCCATCGCCGTGCCCGTGGCGTCCAGGCCGTGGAAGCCCTGCCAGGCTCCGAGGACCGTCAGGACACCGAGGAAGCCCAGGCCGAGGCCCGCGACCCTGACCCGGGTCGGCCGGTCCTCGGAGAGGGCGACCAGGGACAGGGCCATGCCCCACAGCGGCGAGGTCGCGTTGCAGATGCCGGCGAGCGTGGACGGGATCGTCAGCTCGGAGTAGGCGAAGAGCGAGAACGGCAGCGCGTTCAGGAAGAACGCGGCGACCGTGAGATGCGCCCAGGTGCGCGTGCCGCGCGGGAGCCGTTCCCGGCGCACGGCCATCGCGGCGGCGAGCACCGCCGTGCCGAAGGCCAGGCGGCCGAGCGTGACCTGGAAGGGGGCGTAGCCCTCGGTGCCCACCTTGATGAGCAGGAAGCTGAAGCCCCAGATCAGTGAGAGGGCGCCGAAGCGCAGGCGCCAGTCGAGGGCGGGGCGGGGTCGGGAGTCGGTCGGGACCGCGGTGCGGGCGGCTGTGACGGTGCTCATGGGGACAACCATGGCTCGCACAACCTCGTAGCACAATCGAGATTTCGAATGCGGTATCTCGTAGTATTGCTTATATGTTGAACCTGGAGCGCCTGCGCACCCTCGACGCCCTCGCCCGGCACGGCTCGGTCAGCGGCGCGGCCGAGGGTCTGCACGTCACGACGTCGGCCGTCTCGCAGCAGATGTCCAAGCTGGAGCGGGAGGTCGGCCAGCAGCTCCTCGCCAAGAACGGGCGGGGGGTGCGGCTCACGGACGCGGGCCGACTGCTCGCCGAGCACGCGGCGCGCATCCTGTCGCAGGTCGAACTCGCCCAGTCCGACCTGGAGGCGCAGCGCGGACAGGTCGTCGGCGAGCTCAGACTCTCGGCGTTCCCGACGGCCGCGCGCGGCCTGTTCCCCACCGCGCTCGCCGCCCTGCGCACACAGCACCCGGCGCTGCGGATCCGCTCCTGCGAGCTGGAACCCGAGAGCGGCATCGCCGGGGTGATCCGCGGCGACCTCGACCTCGCGGTCGTCCTCGACTGGTACAACAAGCCGATGCCGCTGCCCGACGGCCTGGTCAAGGCGCATATCCTGGACGACCCCGCCGACGTGGCGCTGCCGGCCGGCCACCGGCTCGCGGACCGCGACGAGGTGGACCTCGCCGAGTTCGCCGAGGACGAGTGGATCACCTGGGGCGAGGGCGAGTTCTGCCACGAGTGGCTCATGTTCACGCTGCGCTCCAAGGGCATCGAGCCGATCGTCGGCCACCGCGCCGCCGAGACGCACACCCAACTCGGTCTGGTCGCGGCCGGGTTGGGGGTGTGCGTCGCCCCCTTGCTGGGACGGCACCCGATGCCCTCGGAAGTCGTCACCGTCCCGCTGAAGCAGCGGGTGCGCCGGCATGTGTACGTCGTCTGGCGCGCGGACGCCGACCGCCGCCCGTCGATCCGGGCGGCGGTGAAGGCACTCAAGTCGGCGGGCGAGAAGCTGGACTGACCACAGCTACCCCAGCTTGCGGAAGTCCCAGGAGACGATCTTCTCCGGGGTCAGCCGGATCCACGCGTGCCGGCCGTCGTGCGGCATCTCGTCCAGCCGGAAGTTCTTGCGGGCGAACAGGGTCTCGGGCAGGTCGAGTTCCGCGCGCAGCTCCCCGGTGCGGGGAGCCTCGCCCACGAACTCCACGGTGCCGGACAGCTCGACGCCGCGCAGTTCGTCGTACTCCTCGCCCGTGTCCACCACGATCGCGACCCGCGGATCGCGCCGCAGATCGGTCCACCGCTTGCTGCGCACCACCGAGTAGAGCCACATCGACGTGCCGTCCCAGGCGAACCAGAGCGTGCTCACGTGCGGGGCGCCGTCCGCGGACACGGTGGCGACCCGGCAGGTGCGCTGGCTGGTGAGGAACTCGTCCAGCTCACCCGGTGTCATCATGATCTTCCGGCCCCGGCGCTGAGTGACGGTCATGCGGCCCCCTCTTTCTCCCACGTCGTGTCAGAGGAGATCCTCTGACATCACGTCAGAAAAGGATGAGACGTCTTCCGTCCCCGCGCAATGGTGGCTAGTCTCACCCGCCCGACACCGTCGGTGACAAGGGGGATTCATGCCGTCGTACGACCGGCTCCGCGAGCTCCTCGACCCCGCGACCACCGTCCTGCTCACCGTCGAGTGCCAGCAGGGCGTGGTCGGCCCCGACGGCGCCCTGCCCGAACTGGCCGACGAGGCACGCTCGTCGGGCGCCCTCGCCAACGTCGCCCGGCTGGTCGCCGCCGCGCACGAGGGCGGCGTCCAGGTGATCCACGCGATCGCCGAGCGCCGCCCCGACGGCCGCGGCGCCGGCCGCAACGCCCGCCTGTTCCGCGCCGCCGAACGGCTGCCCGTCCAGCAGCTGTCCGGCACCACCGCGGTGCGCCCGGCGGCGCCGATCGAGGTCGCCGAGGAGGACTTCGTCGTACGACGGCTGCACGGGCTGTCGCCGATCCAGGGCACCGAGGTCGACGCCCTGCTGCGCAACCTGGGCTGCCGCACGCTGATCGTGACCGGGGTCTCGGCCAACGTGGCCATCCCCAACACCGTCTTCGACGCCGTGAACCGCGGCTACACCGCCGTCGTGCCGACGGATGCCATCGCGGGGGTGCCCTCCGACTACACCCCCGCGATGATCCGCCACACGCTCGCCCTGGTTGCCACGCTCGCGACCACCGACGAGGTGCTGTCCTGCATGAAGCGGCCACGCCGTACCGGACGCGCCTGACGGCTCACGCGAGTTCGATGGAGTCCCCGCTCACGGTGATCTTCTCGGCGGGCAGCGCCTGGGTCGCCGGCCCCTTCTGCACACTGCCGTCGTTGACGGAGAACTCGCTCTTGTGGCACGGACAGGTGATGACACCGTTGGCGATGCCCGTCACCGCGCAGCCCTGATGGGTGCACTTGGACGAGAACGCCTTGAAGGTGCCCGCCGACGGCTGGGTGACCACCACGCCCTGCTCCTTGTAGATCTTGCCCCCACCCTCCGGAATGTCCGACGTCTTCCCGAGGACGGTGCCCGACGACGACTCGGACTCGTCGTCCGACCCGCACGAGCTCAGCGCGACGGAGATCCCTGCCGCGCCGACCGCCGCCACGACGGTTCGACGGGAGGGTGCCCCAACGGGCGGAAGCGGTTCGCTGGTCATCCTGACGTCCCTTCCACGGATGCCTCGTGATCTGCACAGAGGTACGGTCCGGGGGCAGGCGCCGTTCAGGGGTCGCGGAGATCTAATCTGGGGCGATGCTCAAGGAAGTCATCGCGACCCGCTACATCACGCCCCTGCGTGAGGGCGGCTCGCTGCCGGGGCTCGTCGAGGCCGACGACCGCGGGACCTACGTCATGAAGTTCACCGGCGCCGGGCAGGGCCGCAAGACACTGGTCGCCGAGGTCGTGTGCGGGGAACTCGCCCGGCGGCTCGGCTTCCGGGTGCCGCGCCTCGTGACGATCGGGCTCGACCCGGTACTGGGACTCGCCGAGCCCGATCAGGAGGTGCAACAACTCCTCAGATCCAGCGGAGGGTGCAACCTCGGGATGGACTTCCTCTCCGGCGCCCTCGGCTTCGACCCCCTCGCTTTCACGGTGAGCCCCGAGGAGGCCGGCCGGATCGTCTGGTTCGACGCACTGGTCAACAACGTCGACCGCTCCTGGCGCAACCCCAACCTGCTGATGTGGCACGGTGAGTTGTGGCTCATCGACCACGGCGCGACCATGATCTGGCACCACAACTGGCCCGGCGCCGAGGCGTCCGCCGCGCGGCCCTACGACATCTCGGACCACGCCCTGAAGCCCTTCGCCCCGGATGTCGCCGAGGCGGCCGCGCAACTGGCACCGCTGGTCACCGAGGAACTCCTCGCCGAGGTCACCGCCGAGATCCCGGACGTCTGGCTGACCGACGAGCCAGGCTTCGACACGCCCGACGACCTCCGCCAGGCCTACGCGCGGCCCCTTCTCGCGCGCGCGGCCACCGTCCACGAGCGCATCCAGGGGGACAAGTGAGCGAGCGGGACGTCTTCGAGTACGCGCTGCTGCGGGTCGTACCCCGGATCGAGCGCGGCGAGTGCATCAACGCCGGGGTGCTCGTGTACTGCCGTGCCAAGTCGTACGTCGGCGTGCGCACCCACCTCGACGAGGCGAAGCTGCTGGTCCTCGACCCGGACGCGGACGTGGCCGGCGTGCGGGCCGCCCTCCGGGCCGTCGAGGGTGTCTGCACGGGCGGCGAAGCGGCAGGTCAGGCCGCCCGCGACGACGCCGGACGGCGCTTTCGCTGGCTGATCGCGCCGCGCTCGACGGTCGTCCAGCCCGGTCCGGTGCACACCGGGCTCACCGCCGATCCGGCGGCCGAGCCGGAGCGGTTGCTGAATCTCCTGGTGAGGTAATGGATCACACCCGGCTCGTATGACGTTGACACCGGGTGCCAGGGCTTCTAGCGTCACGTCTGCTGAAGGTACTAAGCGGTCGCTCACCAGATGGGCGTCCTTCTCGAGGGCGAGGAGAACCAGCAATGTCCACCACTGAGCAGCGGGTCGCCGTGGTCACCGGCGGAGCGCGCGGCATCGGCGCCGCCACCGCCGTACGACTGGCCGCCGAGGGTCGCGCGGTCGCCGTGATCGACCTGGACGAGGCCGCCTGCAAGGACACCGTGGAGAAGATCACCGCGGCCGGCGGCAAGGCGATCGCGGTCGGCGCGGACGTCTCCGACGAGGCCCAGGTCGAGGCGGCCGTCGCGCGCGTCGTCGCGGAGCTCGGCGCCCCGACGATCCTCGTCAACAACGCGGGCGTGCTCCGCGACAACCTGCTGTTCAAGATGAGCGTCTCCGACTGGGACACCGTCCTGAACGTGCACCTGCGCGGCTCGTTCCTGATGACCAAGGCCGTCCAGAAGCACATGGTGGACGCAGGCTTCGGCCGGGTCGTCAACCTCTCCTCGTCCTCCGCGCTCGGCAACCGCGGCCAGGCCAACTACTCCGCCGCCAAGGCCGGTCTGCAGGGCTTCACCAAGACCCTCGCCATCGAGCTCGGCAAGTTCGGCATCACCGCCAACGCCGTCGCCCCCGGCTTCATCGCCACCGACATGACCGCCGCGACGGCCGCCCGGGTCGGCATGGGCTTCGAGGAGTTCAAGGCCGCGGCCGCCACCCAGATCCCCGTGGCCCGCGTCGGCGAGCCCGACGACATCGCCAACGCCATCGCCTTCTTCACGAACGAGGCCGCAGGCTTCGTCTCCGGCCAGGTGCTGTACGTCGCCGGCGGACCGCTCGACTAGGGGATCAGGAACATGACTTCGGAACTCTCCGGCAAGGTCGCGCTCGTCACGGGCGCCAGCCGCGGCATCGGTTACGGCGTCGCCGAGGCGCTCATCGCGCGCGGCGACCGCGTCTGCATCACCGGGCGCAACGAGGACGCCCTCAAGGAGGCCGTCGAGCAGCTCGGCGCCGACCGGGTCATCGGCGTCGCGGGCAAGGCCCACGACGAGGCCCACCAGGCCGTCGCCGTCGAGCGCACGATGGAGGCCTTCGGCCGCGTCGACTACCTGGTCAACAACGCCGGTACCAACCCGGTGTTCGGGCCGATCGCCGACCTCGACCTGGACGTCGCCCGCAAGGTGTTCGAGACCAACGTGGTCTCGGCCCTCGGCTTCGCGCAGAAGACCTGGCACGCCTGGCAGAAGGACAACGGCGGCGCGATCGTCAACATCGCCTCCGTCGCGGGCGTCTCCGCCTCGCCCTTCATCGGCGCCTACGGCATCAGCAAGGCCGCGATGATCAACCTGACCCTCCAGCTGGCGCACGAGTACGCGCCCAAGGTGCGGGTCAACGCGATCGCTCCGGCCGTCGTGAAGACCAAGTTCGCGCAGGCCCTGTACGAGGGCCGCGAAGCGGAGGCCGCCGCGGCCTACCCGCTGGCCCGCCTCGGCGTGCCTTCCGACATCGGCGGCGCCGCCGCGTTCCTCACGTCGGAACAGTCCGACTGGATCACCGGCCAGACGCTCGTCGTCGACGGCGGCATCTTCTTGAACGCCGGCGTGGGCTGACGTCCAGGTGATCTCGGCACGGGCGCCCGTTGACGGAAACGGCGCCCGTGCCGACATACAGAACCCTCACAGAGCCATGACAACGTCGTCATAAGCGAATCGATCAAGAGAGCGATTCCCCGGGAGGTTCAGTCGGCGGAGCGCTGCGGTATGGTCTGCCGACATTTGGTACGGCATTTCGAGGAGCAAGCGCGTGTTCATCCGGAACCGATACCTGCCGCCGCTCGCGGCCCTGGCGTCCATATCCATGGTGGCCGGATGTGGTGTGTTCTCCTCGGACGCCTCCGGAGACGAGGCGCCGGTCGTGGTGGGAACCACCAGTGCTCCGGCCACGCTGGATCCCGCGGCTTCCTGGGACAACTCCTGGGAACTGTTCCGCAATGTGTACCAAACACTCCTGAACTACTCTCCCGGTGGGGCCGAGCCCGAGCCCGACGCCGCCGAGAGCTGTGGTTTCACGGACGGGTCGAGCACCGTGTACAGCTGCAAGCTGCGCAAGGGCCTGAAGTTCTCCGACGGGCACGCCCTGGACGCCAAGGCCGTCAAGTACTCGATCGACCGGATCAAGAAGATCAACGTCAACGGCGGTCCCGCGGGTCTGCTGGGAACTCTCTCCCGGGTGCAGGTGAAGAGTGACCGTGAGGTCGTCTTCCACCTCAGCCAGCCCGACGCCACCTTCCCCCTGGTGCTGACCACGCCCGCCATGTCGATCGTGGATCCCGAGGAGTACCCCGCGGACGCGCTCCGCAAGGACGGAAAGATCAGCGGCTCGGGGCCCTACAGCCTTGCTTCCTTCGAGGAGGGCAAGAAGGCCGAGCTCGTCCGCAACGACAACTACAAGGGCATAGCGGACCGCAAGAACAGCGCCGTCACCATCCGCTACTTCCAGAAGTCGGACGAGATGGTCAAGGCCCTCAAGGACAAGGAGATCGCGGTCATCTATCGCGGTCTCGGCGCCTCGGACACCGTGGACCTCCAGACCAACCAGAAGGCGGAGGGGCTCCAGCTCGTCGAGAACCCCACCACCGAGATCAGTTACCTGGTTTTCAACCCCAGCGACCCGTGGGCCGCTAAGCCCGCGGTCCGCAAGGCGGTCGCCCAGGTCATCGACCGCCCGGCGCTCGCGCACAACGTCTACAAGGACACCGTCGAGCCGCTGTACTCCATGGTCCCCAGGGGGCTGGTGGGCCACACCACGGGCTTCTTCGACGACTTCGGGGCCCCCAGCGTGCCCAAGGCCGAGCAGATCCTCAAGGAAGCGGGCATCACCGATCGCGTCCCGCTGACGCTCTGGTACACGAGCGACCGCTACGGCTCGACGACCAAGCCCGCCTTCGAGGAGCTGAAGCGACAGCTGGAGGCCTCCGACCTGTTCAAGGTCACCCTCAAGAGCCGCCCCTGGAAGAGCTACGTGGAGGGGTACCAGAAGGGCGAGTACCCGGTGTTCGGGCGCGGCTGGTTCCCCGACTTCAACGACGCCGACAACTTCATCGCGCCCTTCGTGGGTGAGCAGAACGCGCTCGGTACCCCGTACGAAGCGCCGGAGATCACCAACAAGCTGCTGCCGGAGTCGCGCGCGGAGAGTGACCGTGGGGCCGTGGCCGAGCAGGTCAAGGAGGCCCAGCAGATCTTCGTGGACGACGTGCGGCTGCTGCCCCTGTGGCAGGGCAAGCAGTACGTGGCCGCGAACGAGGAGATCGCCGGTCTGGAGAAGGTCATCGACCCGGCGACGATGATGGACATGTGGGAGCTGTACTGGAAGGCCAGCTGGTAGGGGGCCGGTTGCGCGGTCCGCGGGGCCGGCTGTCAGTGGCCGCCTGTAGGTTCTGAGACCTGGAGGCGACCGCGCACCGCACACCGGTGCGGCCGCACCACAGTGACCGCACACCGTAAGGAAGTTGACGTGACCGACATCGCCATGCTGCCCGAGTCCTGGCGCGGGGTCCTGGGCGACGAACTGCAGCAGCCCTACTTCAAGGAACTGACGGAGTTCGTCGAGGAGGAGCGGGTGAAGGGTCCCGTCCATCCTCCGCGCGAGGAGGTCTTCGCCGCGCTGGACGCGACACCGTACGAGCGGGTGAAGGTCCTCGTCCTCGGCCAGGATCCGTACCACGGCGAGGGCCAGGGCCACGGCCTGTGCTTCTCGGTCCGTCCCGGGGTGAAGACCCCGCCTTCGCTGCGCAACATCTACAAGGAGATGAAGGAGGAGCTCGGGCTGGAGGTCCCGGACAACGGCTATCTGATGCCGTGGGCCCGGCAGGGCGTCCTGCTGCTCAATGCGGTCCTCACGGTCCGGGGCGGCGAGGCCAACTCGCACAAGGGCCGGGGTTGGGAGAAGTTCACCGACGCGGTGATCCGCGCGGTGGCCGACCGGCCCGACCCGGCGGTCTTCGTGCTGTGGGGCAACTACGCACAGAAGAAGCTCCCCCTGATCGACGAGACCCGCCACGTGGTGATCAAGGGCGCCCACCCTTCCCCGCTGTCCGCCAAGAAGTTCTTCGGCTCCCGCCCGTTCACGCAGATCAACGAGGCGGTCGCCCGCCAGGGGCACGAGCCCGTCGACTGGACCATCCCGAACCTGGGCTGACCCCCCGCCGGGCCGGTTCCCCGCCGAACCGGCCCGGTGCCGCCTGACCGGGATTGTCGGTGGCGGCGGTTAGCGTCGGCAGGGACAGTCGGCGAGGGTGCGGAGGACACGGTGGCGGAGCAGCAGGAGCAGGCGAGCGCGGATGCCGTGATGACGCGGATCGGGCAGGTCGTGATGCTGCATCACGCGGGGGACCGCGAGGAGGCCCGGCAGCGGTTCCTGGGCCTGTGGGCGGAGATCGGTGAGGACGGCGACCCGTTGCACCGCTGCACGCTGGCCCACTACATGGCCGACACCCAGGACGACCCGTTCGACGAACTCGCCTGGGACCTGAGAGCCCTGACGGCCGCGGAGGAGCTGACCGAGGACCGGCTCCGTGAGCACGAGGGAGCGCTCGCCGTGCGGGCGCTGTACCCGTCGCTGCATCTGAACCTGGCCGCCGACTATGTGAAGCTCGGCCGCACGGAGGCCGCCCGCACCCATCTGCGCCGGGCGCGGGGAGCGTCCGACGCCCTGGGCGACGACGGCTACGGGGACGGGGTGCGGGGGGCGATCAGCCGGCTGGCGCTGCGGCTCGGCGAAGGGGGCGCCTCCCGCGAGTGAGCGTGCGGGCCGCCCCGGCACCGGTCGGAGCGCGGCTGTCGGCTCAACGCCGGTACGTCTGCTCGCAGATCACCGACTCCGGGCTGTCCGCCCGCCAGCCGCCGTACTGCTTGCCGAGTGCGCAGACGTCCTTCGCGTCCTTGGGGATCGGCTTGGCCACGTCGGGGATCTCGACGGGCGGTTTCCCGGGGCGCCCGACCTGGGGACGGCGGGGTTCGGGATGCGCAGGGTGTGCCGGGTGGGAGCGCCCAGGCGGCTCCTGTGCCTGCGGCGGGGCCGCGGGAGCGGCAGCGCGCGACGCCGACGATGACGGGTCCGGCCGACGGGACGGCTCGATCATCTCCAGGGCCTCGCGGGCCGGCGCCTGCACGATCTGCGGCTCGGTCTCCCCGTCCGGCCGGGGAGCCGACGGCTGGGCCGGTGCCGCCGACGGGCCGGTCACGGGCGGGCGCTGGACCGTCACACAGCCGGAGAGGGCCGAGACAGCCACGGTGACCAGGAGCGTTGCGGTGGTCGTCGTTCGGTGCACCCGCGCAACTCTGCTGGGTCGGAGGGCCTTTGGACAGCGGACAGGCGCAGGATGCCCCGCACGGGTGATCTCCGGCCCCGTACGAGGGGCCGGGGCGGCAGCGGCTGACCGGCGCCGGTCCCCGCGGCCGGCCTCAGTCTCCCGTCGCGCCGTCGATGCGCTCGCGGATCAGATCGGCGTGGCCGTTGTGGCGGGCGTACTCCTCGATCATGTGCGTGTAGATCCAGCGCAGGTTGAACGGCTCGTCGGTGAACCGGCTCCTGCCGCGGGAGAGTTCGTCCAGGCCGAACTCGCCGGCATTGCGCCGGGCGATCTCGATCTCGGCCTGCCAGGTGCCGTACGCCTCCGCCCAGGTGTCCGCCTCGGTGAGATGGAACTCGCCGTCCCGGTCCTCCTCGGTGTAGTAGATGGGCCCCGGGTCGTCGGCCGCCAGCACCTTGCGGAACCAGCTCCGCTCCACCTCCGCCATGTGGCGCACCAGGCCCATCAGGGACAGCTCGGACGGCTCCACCGAGGCGGTCCTGAGCTGGGCGTCGGTCAGGCCCTCGCACTTCCACGCCAGGGTCTGCCGGTGGTAGTCCAGCCAGCCCTCCAGCATGGTGCGTTCGCCGGCGTTCAGGGCGGGTTCACTGCGCTGCGTCGTCATGCCCGCATCGTCGCCCACCGTGCCCGGCCCCACCATGCGTTTTCCACGGCTTCGCCGACCGACGGCGCCCACGGCGGCCGTATGCTTCCGGCATGGCCCCGGCAGGCAACAACCGCTGAAGGAGACCCCGTGAAGGTCGGCTGCATCGGACTCGGTGACATCGCGCAGAAGGCGTATCTGCCGGTGCTCGGCGTCCGCCCCGGGGTCGAGCTGCACCTCCAGACCCGCACCCCGGCGACGCTCGCCAGGGTCGCCGACGGCCTCCACCTTCCCGACGGACAGCGCCACACCGACCTGGACTCCCTCCTCGGCCAGGACCTCGACGCCGCCTTCGTGCACGCGCCGACCGCCGTGCACCCCGAGATCGTGACGCGGCTCCTGGAGGCGGGCGTACCCACGTACGTCGACAAGCCGCTGGCGTACGAACTCGCCGACTCCGCACGGCTGGTGGAGCTCGCCGAGCGGCGGAGCGTGAGCCTGGCCGTCGGCTTCAACCGGCGCTACGCCCCCGGGTACGCGCAGTGCGCCGATCACCCGCGCGAGCTGATCCTGATGCAGAAGAACCGGATCGGGCTCCCGGAGGAGCCGCGGGCGATGATCCTCGACGACTTCATCCACGTCGTGGACACCCTGCGCTTCCTCGTGCCCGGCCCGGTGGACGACGTGACCGTGCGCGCCCGCGTGGAGAGCGGCCTGTTGCACCACGTCGTGCTCCAGCTCGCCGGGGACGGTTTCACCGCGCTCGGCGTGATGAACCGGCTGAGCGGATCGGCGGAGGAGATCCTGGAGGTGTCCGGGCAGGACACCAAGCGTCAGGTGGTCAACCTCGCGGAGGTGATCGACCACAAGGGCCAGCCGACCGTGCGGCGGCGCGGTGACTGGGTGCCGGTGGCCCGGCAGCGCGGCATCGAACAGGTGGCGGGCGCCTTCCTCGACGCCGTGCGCGCGGGCAAGGTGCTCAGCGCCCGGGACGCGCTGGCGACTCACGAACTGTGCGAGCGGGTGGTACGTGCGGTTCAGGAGAAGGCCGCCTGATCCGCAGCGTCCGTACCCCCTCGGTGAGGCCCCACGCCGCGAGAATCAACAGCGCCGCCTGCACCGCCCAGTCGCCGAAGCGGACGTACGGTGTGACACCGTCGGCCAGCGGCACCTCGTACACCTCGCTCGTGCTCGCGCTCGTGCCGAGCCACGGTCCGATGCGCTGCCCGCTCGCGCCGTAGACGGCGGACACGCCCGTCAGCGTCGCGTGGACCATCGGGCGGCCCGTCTCGGCGGCTCGCAGTGCGGCCAGCGAGGCGTGCTGTTCGGGGGCCCAGCTGTGCTGGAACGTCGAGGTCGAGGACTGGCCGACGAGTATGTCGGCGCCGTCCTCGGTGAGATGGCGGGTCATGTCGGGGAAGGCGGTCTCGAAGCACACCATGGGGCCGATGCGCAGCCCGTTCCCGGCGTTCATCACCACCTGCCCGGAACCCTGCCTGCGGTCCTCGCCCGCCGCCTTGCCGACGGAGGTCGCCCAGCCGAGCAGCGAACGGGCCGGGATGTACTCGCCGAAGGGCACGAGCCGCATCTTGTCGTAGCGGTCGCCGGTGCGGCCGTCGGGTCCGACCAGGATCGAACTCTTGTAGATGCCGGGCTTGTCGGAGCGCCGGGCGTCCACGTTGACCAGGATGTCCGCACCGGTGTCGCGCGACAGCCCGGCGATCCTCGCCGCGAGGCCGGGCCGGTCGCCGAGGTCGTGGCCGACGCTGCTCTCGCCCCAGACGATCAGGTCGACGTCCTGTCCCACGAGCTCGCGCGTGAGCTGTTCCTCCCGTGCGAAGCGCCTGTCGGCGCCCTCGACGACCCCCGGCTGGACGACCGCGATCCTGACCCGCTCGTCGACCCCCGGGCGAGGCGACCACACCCAGGCCGCCGAGGTGGCCGCCGCCGTGGCGACGAGCCCGGCCACGGCCGGCACCCGGGACTCACGGACCGCGACCAGCACGGCGACGGCGACATTGACGGCCACCACCAGGAAGCTCAGCAGCCACACGCCTCCCACCGAGGCCAGCCGCAGCGCCGGTTCCACCTGCCACTGGCTCGCGCCGAGCACCCCCCAGGGGCCGCCCAGCCCCTGCCAGGAGCGGACGAGCTCGACGGCCAGCCAGCCCGGCGGCAGGACGAGCAGGGCGGCCGAGATCCCGGCGCGGGAGGGCTTTCCGGCGAGGCAGCGGCGCACCAGCCCACCCCACGGGGCCCACAGGGCTCCCAGCAGCGCCGCGATGACGAACGTGAACACGTGCAGGCTCGGCAGCAGCCAGTGGTGCATCGCCAGCATGAAGCCGAACCCGCCGCACCAGCCGTCGTACGCCGCCCGTTTCCCGGTCGGCGCCGAGCGGATCAGCACGATCCAGGGGACGAGGGCGATGTACGCCCACCACCACAGGGACGGGGCGGGGAAGGAGAGCACGGGGAGGGCGCCCGCGGCCGCGGCGACGGCCGAGCGCCGCCACGGGGAGGTGAGCCAGTGGCCGAACGACTTCATACGGCACCTCCTACCCCGTGGGTCTCTCCAGTGTGCGTGCCGCGGACGACTCCGGGACAGTGGGCGTCGGCTCAGTTGATCACAGGTGCCGGGTGCGGGTCTGGCAGGCGCCGCCACTTCTCCTGGACGAGCACCTCGCGCAGCCGCCAGCCGTCGTACGTGCGCAGCAGCCCGAAGTCGTACCGGCCGCCGCACACGAAGTCGGGGACGGCCGGGCCGCCGTCGGCGCTGGCTGCGGCGAGGCGCATCGGATTGACGTAGTCGGCCTGGAGCCGGGCGGTGTCTCCGGTGTCCTGCTCCAGGAGGCCGAAGCGGACCCTGCGGTTGACGATCAGATGCTGCCGCATCGCGAACAGCCGCATGCTCTCCGCGAGCCATGCGGCGACCTTCTCGGGGTCTCCCTCGATGCCGCCGGCCGAGCGGTAGTCCGCGCGCCCGTCCGGTGTGAACAGCCCTCGGTACGCCTCCCAGTCGCCGTCGTCCACCGCCGCCGCGTAGTCGGTGATCAATTCGTCGACGGCCAGGCGGTCCAATACGGTCGCGAGCTCCACACGCTGCGTCATCGGCTCAGTGTTGGGCATGGCGGGGGCGCCGCCAAGGGGGACGCGGTGATATTCGGCGGCTGTGCCGGGGGATTCGGAGTCGACGGGCACCGTCCACCGGCCGTACCGCGCGGAGTTCGGCCGTCCGCCGACCCCGCGGCCACTGGTCATGGCGCCTGTTCGTCGAGGACGTCGGCCGCCCACACGGTCGCTTGAGGCATGAACCGGTGCTGGGCCGCGTATGCCGCCATGCCCGCGTTCCGTGCCTGGGCCGCCGGGCCGTCCGGGAGGTGGAAGTCCTCGCCCGCCCGCGCGGAATCGGCCTGCATGCTCGTGGCGTCGGCCAGTCGCCGGCGCACGTACCGGTCGAGCGCGTCGGGTACTTCGGCCGGTGTCGCACCCGCGAGGGCGTCGCCGAGAACGGCCGCGTCCAGAATCGCCTGCGCCGCGCCCTGGGCCTGGAACGGCACCATCGCGTGGGCGCTGTCGCCCAGCAGGGTCACCCGCCCGATGTTCCACCGCGCGAGCGGATCACGTGTGTAGATGCCGTAGCGGTACACCTGTCCCGCGCGTTCAAGGACGTCGAGCACCCGGGAGTCCCACCCGCCGAACTCGCGCAGTTGCTCTCCCGGCTCCGCCCGAGCGGTCCACGACTCCTGCGCCGCCTCCGCCCCGAACACGGCCACGACGTTGAGCAGTTCCCCACGGCGCACCCGGTAGTGGACGAAGTGCCGACCCGGACCGAGCCAGACGGCGAGGTCCGGCAGGTTCAGATCGGCCACCTCCTCGGCCGGGAGCAGTGCCCGGTAGGCAGCGGTTTTCGAGAAGACCGTCTCGTCCGCGCCGAAGAGCCACTGCCGGGCCGCGGACCGTATCCCGTCGGCGGCCACGACCACGTCCGCCCCCAGGCGCTCGCCGCTTGCCGTGGTCACGTAGGCGGACTCGTCGTCCTGGTCGATTCCCACGACCACGGTGTTCAGACGCACCGACCGGGGCGGCACCCCCGCGGCCAGGGCCTGGTGCAGATCGGCCCGGTGGAGCAGCAGATAGGGCGCACCGAACTCGTCCTCGGCCGCGCGTCCCAGCGCGTAGCGGCAGATCTCGGCGCCGTCGGACCAGGTGCGGAAGCTCACGTGGGAGGGGCGGGTGGCCCGCGCGGCGACCGCGTCGAGCAGGCCCAGTCCGCGCAACACGCGTGTGGCGTTGGGCGCGAGCTGGATCCCGGCACCGACCTCGGTGAACCGCGGCGTCTGCTCGACCAGCGTGACCTCATGACCGGCGCGGCGCAGGCTCAGCGTCGACGCCAGCCCCCCGATGCCCGCCCCCACGACGATCGCCCTCATGCCACGACCTCACCTCGGCACCCTCGCGCGCCCAAGTACCGGAACGTCAGATCGGGCAGCGTACCGAACACAACTCTCCTGCCGTACGGGGTGTTTCGGCCCACGTCGTGTGCCGCGACCACGGGCGTCGCCCCGGCCGGGCCGTACCGACGTGAGCAACGAAGCGGGGAAGTTGTGTGGACAGCACGTCTGTGACCAGTGCTGATGGCGAAGTGTGACGTGAGCGCCAATAGAGTGACCCCATGTCTGACACGTTGAGTTCCAGGAGAGCCCGCGCCGCGCTCCGCACATCGGCGCGGATCTCGGTTGAGTTGCTGCTGGTACTCGTGATGCTCGCGGTGTTTCTCTGGCTCCTGGGTCGGATGTGGTCGGTCGTCTGGCCGCTCATAGTCGGCCTGCTCCTCACCACGCTGACCTGGCCCCTGACACGGTTCCTGCTTCGTCGCGGGTGGCGCCCCGCTCTGGCCGCGTCGGTGGTGACCGTACTGTTCCTCCTGGTCGCCCTGGGGGTGGTGGCGCTGATCGCGGTGCCGGTGGCGTCACAGTCGGGCGAGCTGACCGACGGCGTGGTCGAAGGCGTCCAGAGGCTGCGCGAGTGGGCCTCGGGGCCGCCGTTGAACATCGGCGACGACCAGATCACCAAGGCCTTCGACACCGCGGCCGCCCGGGCTCAGGACGGCCTCGGCAGCATGGTCACCGCTGTTGTCACGGGAGTGAGTACCGTGGTCAACGGTGTGGTCACTGCCGTTCTGGCGCTCTTCCTGATGTTCTTCTTCCTCAAGGACGGACCGCGGTTCCTGCCGTGGCTCGCTCGTCAGCTGCCCGGCCGGCTCGCCATCGACGTCCCGACCGTGGCCGCTCGCAGTTGGGACACCCTTGGCGCGTTCGTGCGTTCCCAGGCGGCCGTGGGTCTGCTCGACGCCGTCCTGATCGGCCTCGGTCTGTGGATCGTGGGGGTACCGCTGGTGCTTCCGCTGGCGGTGCTGACCTTTGTCTCGGCGTTCGTGCCGATCGTGGGCGCCCTGTTCGCCGGCTTCGTCGCGGTTCTCATCGCGCTGGTCTCGAACGGCCTGACGGACGCGCTGCTCGTGCTCGCCATCATCGTCGTGGTGCAGCAACTCGAGGGCAACGTGTTCCAGCCCATGATCCAAAGTCGTGGGCTCGGCCTCCACGCAGCGGTGATCCTTCTGGCGGTGACGCTGGGCGGCAGTCTGGCCGGCATCGTGGGCAGTCTGCTCGCCGTTCCCGTCGCCGCAATGATTGCGGTGGCCTGGAACTATGTGCGCGAGCAACTCAGCGACTCGGCAGAGGAGTTGGGGCTCGACGAGGCACACTCGGGTGACGTCGCCCCGTCGTAGAAGGCCGCTTGCGTTTGGTCGTCCGGTCCGGCGGCTGCGGGCATGCCGCCCGATGGGCGCCCCGGACCGGGACCGGCGCGGCGTCGGCGCGATGCACTCGACTCGCGGCGGAGAGCGGGGTGTTCAGGCGGCCTCGACGACGGCACCGCGGATCGCGGCCGCCCATTCGACCACCAACAGCTCGTACTCCGCGCGCTCCTGGGCCGAGAGGGTGCCGCCCGCGCGCAGCCAGAGCGCCCGGATCTGCTCGTTCACCTCGGCGGCGGACCGCACGGAGGCAGGGGCCATGGAATCGGGGGACATGCGCACAAGCCTAGGGGCAAGCACTGACAGTCCGCTACCGGATGGCTACTCAACTCCTATGTCATTGGTCACGGATGAGGGTCAGCCCGCCGATTCCGCCGCGTGCGGGCTGAGTACGCCCATCGTGACAAGGATGACGATCACGATGCCGAGGGCGATGCGGTAGTACACGAACGGCATGAAGCTCTTGGTCGAGATGAACTTCATGAACCAGTGCATCAACCAGCACCCTCAGCGGCTCTGACCTGCCGGTTCCACCACTCGGACAGGCCATTTGGGAGAAGACTGGGAGAAGCTGATGCCATCTCCCAAACCGTCTCCCGCACGAAGCACTCGAAGCGCTCCTGCAACGAATCCATCATCCGCCGCTCCATCGCCGTTGTCACGTTCGCGTACAGACCCTCCACGCCCGCGACCTCGTGGCCCATCCGCGTCTCGACCGCGATACGCGAATGCTCCCCGCCCGCCTCGTCGATCCACTCCTTGTGACCGTGCCGCAGCAGATACAGCCGCTTGCCGGAGTAGGCGGTCGCCGGGATCGCGGGGACCGGGCGGCGTGAGGTGACCTTCTGCCTCTGGCCAAGGCGGATCCGCTCGAACTCCGGTGAGGCGTCCCGGCCGTCCGCAATCGGCCGCCAGTAGTGGTAGGTGAAGTTGGCGTTCGCCAGCAGCCCGCCGGCGATCGAGCGGAACACGAACTCGCTGTCGTGGCTCGCCAGTAGCAGCTCCAGCAGCTCCGCCAGGAACGGGGGGACGACGAGCGTGCGCCGCGACTCGTACTTCGGCGGGAACAGCTTCAGCACGCCCTCTTCTCGCTGGTGCTGCCACTGCACGCGGATCGCGGGCATCAGGTCGGGGCCGTAGCGCTCGAGGTCCTCCTCGTGCCGCTCCTCGCGATCCCGCTCCTCCGGATCGTCGAGCGGGTCGGAAGCCGGCCAGGTCGGGTGCGAGTACACACGGCGCAGGGCGTAGAGCTCGGCCGGGCGCATGCCGGTTGTAGCGATCGTCCACACGAACACGAAGCCGTCCAGGCCCCAGAAGGCGAGCGCGTTGCAAGCCAGCTGGTGGACGTCCTCGATGCGCATCTCCCGCTTACGCTCGCGCGGTTTCTTCTTGTACCGGCCGCGGCGCTGCTTCTTGCCCTTCGGTACGGGGGAGGTTTTGCGCAGCTCGTCGTCGACGGCGTCGTCCATGAGCATGGAGAAGACGGTGAGGATCTCCTCCCCGTACTTCTCGCCCACGTTGGGCAGATCCTTCAGCTGCTTTTTCCATGCCCGGTAGGTGGACGGCTGGATGTCCGCGATCGCCGTCTCGCCCCAACGCGGGACGACGTACAGCCGCAGCATGGACCGGATCGCCTTGTCCCGCAGGTGCCCGACATCGAGCGTGTCGACCCACGTTTTGGCGTACTCGCCGATGGTGACGGAGCCGTCGCGGCGGGAGATGTAGTCGTCGTTGCGGATCTCTGCTTCGCGGTCGAGGCCGTAGTTCTTTGCCTCTACCTCGTCAGTGAAGCCGCCCTGCTGGTCGTAGATCCACTTGCCGCGGTCGTCCTTCTTGCGGGTGTTCCAGACGACTCTGCAGGTGTTTCCGCGCCACTCGACGTAGGCCATGTGCTGCCCCTTGGGTGCTGATGCGGGTGGCCGGCTGACACCCCTGCCGCCGGCCCCTCCGCCGCTTCTGCGCTACTCGTGCCGGCCGATGATGCAGGCCTGGCAAGCGGCGCAGTCGCCTCCTTGACGCCTGATCAGGTCCTTCACGTTGCGTCTTGCTTCTGCATCGTGTTCGACCCGGGGCGTCGCAACACACACGAGTTTCCCAGCTATCCGACCTTGGAAGCCGTTGAAGTCGGGCCCCAGGTCAACTGTGAGCAGTTCGTGCATGGGCTCCCCCTTTCGGGTGAGAGGGAACCTCCCAAGTACTAGTAGATGCTGCCACGTTCACGCACCGATGTGACCGGTATCGACTCAAGTGGCGGCGGGTGAGTAGGTAACGAAAGAGTTAAGTCAAAAGGTTGTACTAGTAACCCGATCAATCTCGATCAACTTGGGGGATTTTCCCTTGCCGGATCAGCTCATCCAGTACGCGCCGTTTCATCTCGCGGATCTCCGCGGCCGTCAGTGAGTCACTGACGGAGACTGCAGCGTTCTGTACGGCGTTGGCGATGTCTGCGGCAAGGTCTCCGGCCTGGACGTCGGAGACGACCGCGCCGCCCGGTTGCTTCTCGACGATGGTGGCGGCGGTCGCCCCGTCGAGGATGTCGCTGCAACTGCCCCGCGCCCAGCCGAGGATGGGTTCGATCTTCGCGTAAGTCGTGAGACGTACCTGCTTGCCGTCTTCGACCTTGCTGTACGTGTTGATCTGCAGTTGTGCAGCACGGGCTACGTCGATCTTGTTCATGCCGAGGTCTGCGCGTCGCCTGGTAACAAGAGTGGCGAGCCTCTGAAGTGCGCGTTCGTCCTGTGGGGGTGCCATGGCCCAAATCATCGCAGGACCGCGTAGGAACATCTAGGAACACCCGCGTTTCTGTCCTGAACCGCAACGCCAGCGGCTACAGACGCGATCTTGCAGCTACGCAAATCTACGAGTCTCTGCATGTTACTGCGCGGTATCGGTAGCGAAGACTCGTAGAAACACGTAGATTCTCTGCATGGAAAGACCCCCAGCCACCTACCAGGTGCACGGGCCATCGCTCCGCAAGAAGCGCAAGAGCCTCGGCCTCACAGTCCAGGAAGCCGCCGACAAGGCCGGCATCTCCCGCAGCTACCTCCAGCGGCTGGAAACAGGCATCCGGGAGCGGATGGGGCCCAAGCGCTACACGCGGCTCCGCACAGCCCTCAACGCAACAGACGAACAGATCTCGCCCCCACCCGAGATACCCCCAGAAGGAAGGTGAACATGTCCACCCCCGCCCCCACCCCCGACACCGAGACCATGATGCGCCGCGACGGCTACCTGCCGCCCGACGAAGCCGCAGCGGACCTCGGTTGCGGCAAGCGCTGGCTCCTCGACGGACTCAACCGCCACGGCTTCCCCCACACCCGCATGGGTCGGGCGAAGTGGCTCAGCCGCGAAGACCGCGAAGAGATCCGCAAGCTCTGCCAGATCCCCGCCGAGCCCGCCAAGATCTCGCGACTCCGGCGCTCCATGAAGACCAAGCCGGCCCGCGCCGCCGCTTAGCGGCCAAGGCCCCAACCGCCGGTCGACACACCGGCAGCCGGGGCCCCGCGGCCTAGCCGCGCGATCCACCCACACCATCCATGAACAGAAGGGCAGATCGGTGCCTCCATCATCTCAGAATTCAGCCCTCGGGGGCGTCGGCCCCTACGGGCCTCGCTACCAGGTCGGGGACTTGATCCGGAACGGCCACGGAGACCTGGAAGAGATCGTCGAGATTAGCCGCGCGCGGGCCGATGACGGCTGCTCGACGACTTGGGCGATCCGGGTCGGCTTCGCGACGTACCGGACCCGCAGCGTCCTGGACGGCGAGGAGTGCCTGACCAACACGCGTCACCTGCACGAAATGGTCGACGCCGGTTTCCGGAAGTGGGCCTACCTCGGCCCGGCTTCAGAGGTGGCCCGCGCTGGGCAGTTCACGCATCCGCAGGTGGTGACGGCATGACCGCCGCCGATGACCTGTCCCGTGCCCGCGAGTTGATGGGTGGCGCGCTGCCGATGCCGTTGGGTTCCGACCGCTGCTACCGGCCGGCCCCGAAGCCCGGGGACGCCGACGCGCCGTTGACCCGCCTGCAGTCGGATCTGCGGAAGCTCGTCGCCCAGCAGCGGGCCGCCGCCCTGGCCGAGCGCCTGCGGTGGCTGATGGCGCACCCGGATGAGGCCCCGCACACGCCTGCCACGGCCGGGGAGCTCGCCGAGCAGAGGCATCTCCTCTACGACGCCGACCCCGACGCGACCGTGCCCGCTTTCCCCTACCCGACCTCGCTGGAGGCGTCGTGACTGCCCAGTTGTACGGCCCGATCAACCTGGACCTGAACGACGGCCCCATCGAAGTCAAGATCGGTCTCGACGGTCAGGGACGGCCGTTCGCCCGGCTCGTCCTCGGCGACCTCACTCAGGCCGTCGCGATCTCCGTCACGAACTCCAACCCGGAGACGCTGGCCGACCTGCAGAGCGCGGTCGCCGAACTCGCCTCTTGGGTGCAGCAGGCGCAGAAGCTGCACGGCCTCCCGGCGGTGGCGTGATGGCGACCGTCGTTGAGGCTCTGCCGCTGCATCCGCGTAAGGCGTCCGCGTCACGGCGCCGGCGCCATCAGGCGAAGCTCGCCCACCGCATCCACCAGATCGCCCCGGGCGCCGCCACCGTGCTGGTCACGCCACTTTGGACGGACCCGAGCGGCACCGGCCACAGGTCGTTCGTGGCCCGCGCCCTCACCGCCGACGGACGGTTCCTCAAGTTCGAGGCAGGGGGCTCCCGGCAGATCACCGCACTCCTGCAAGGCGCCTACCCGGGCGTCAACTGGGACCACCCGCAGACCTGGACCGCGGCCTCGAACACGCTCACCGACCGGATCAACCGGAAGACGGTGGCGTGATGCCTGAGCTGATGGTCCAGATCGACGGGAAGACCTTCCCGCTGTCGAACTGCACGTGGATCACGTGGGCGCCGTGCGGCTGCCCCTGTGGAGCACTTACCGCCGCCTACGGCGACCGGGCGCACGCCACCGAAGAGCAGGCGTGGCGGGAGCACTACCCGCTCAAGCGGGACCGCGACAAGTACCAGCGGCAGGGCTACCGCATGGAGCTCATGAGCTGGGACCGCTACCGCGCCGAAGTCGACCTCGCCGCCAAGTGCCCGCATGTGAAGGCGAAGACGTCCCAGCAGAGCCTCGACGCGGCGGCCTCCTGATGGGCCCCGCCATCTGGATCTTCTTCGCGCTGATCTGCAGCGGCTGGCTCCTCTTCGTCATCCGCGAAATCCGCACCCTGTCCCAACCGGCCCCGGCCGACGTCGAGGAGAGCCCGTGAGCATCGACACCATCACAGACGCCCCCACCGATGTGGAGATCGCCGACGTCTGCGACAAGGCCGCCGACCATATCGAAACCGTCGGCTACTGCAAGAAATACCTGTACTCGGTCCGCCAGGCCGAGAACGGGCTCCCGCTCGACAAGTGCGAGGTCGATGTGATCGGCGCGATCAACGTGGCCGTGCACGGCACACCACGGCACGTCGGCGGTAACCCGCTCACCCACGCCACGGAGAAGGCCCTCGAGGCCCGCATCGACGCACCGTCGATCGCCGCCTGGTGCGACCACCGAGGCAACGGCAAGGCGAAGGCGATCGCCCTCCTCCGCGACACCGCGGCCAGCCTGTGGGAGGTGTCGTGACCACCGCCATCCGCACCCCGGCCGGCCGCCACACCGCCGCCCACCGCATTGCTGAACTCCGCCGCGAGCTTCGGGACCTGGAGGCCGCGAACAGCTTCCTCGCCCGTGACGGCGACGCCAAGGCGGCCGATCTCCACACCGCGCTGATCCGCGGCTGCCAGGACTCGATGCGCATCGCCCAACTGCAGGCCGAGCGTGACGCCCTGGTGAAGGCCAACGAGGACCTGCGGCACGCCACGATCCGCGCGAAGGCCGAGCAGGAGCGCCTGCGCCGCGCCGTCATCAACGCCCGGCCCCGCATCACGGTCGCCTACCAGAACCTCGACCGGCCCTACATCTCCCACGTGCAGATCCCGTACCCGGTGCCCGTCGGACAGTCCACCGCCAACGACGAAACACAGCAACTGCCGATCGTCGACCAGCCGGAGCCCGGACCGTGGCCCGCGTACCGGATGCGCACCGCCCACTGACCGCCGGCCGGGCGGTGACCAGCTCCCGCCACGGCCGGCGCCCAACGCACGAAGCCCCGCCCGGTGCTAGCGGACGGGGATCCACCACCACTCTCTCAGGAGAACTCGTGTCCGTCACGATCAACGCCCACCAGCTGAAGCTCCTCCTCGACAAGACCGCCAACCACATGGGCGGCGAACACATCGAGATGCTGCACGGCATCCGCCTCGACGTCGACGCCCGCCACCTGCACGCCGTCGCCTCCGACCGCTACACCATGGCCGTCGCCCGCTACGCCCTCACCGACAACGAGGACGAGCCGTGGGCCCGCACCATCCCCGCCGAGTACCTGCCCGCCCTCCGCGAGTGGGCCAGCAGCCACCAGGGCGACCAGTGGATCACCATCGAAGCGGGCGAGGACCGGCTCGTCTTCGACTCGGCGCGCACCACGTACAGCGTCGCCGTCAACCGCGGCCTGGAATTCCCGGACTGGCGGGGCATCCTCCGCACGCTCACCGAGAACACCATCGACGGCGAGCCGTTCCCTCGCCTCAACTCCACCTACCTTGCCCGCTTCGACGACTGCGGCATCGTCCGCGTCCGCCTCACCGCCGACGCCAAGGCAGCTCTCCTGTTCGGTGAGGAGTTCATCGGCGCCGTGATGCCCGTCCGCTACGCCGGGCTGGAGCCGGGCGAGCAGGAGTCCTTCGCGACCGCCTTCAAGGCCTGGTGCTGGACACTCGCCGCCGGCTCCAAGGACGCCGACATGGACGCAATGCCGCTGCCGAAGTACTCACGCTACGAGGCTTCCACCGACGTCCATGACACAGGCGAGGGACTCCTGCGCAGCGTCCTGCAGTCGACGTCCAACGCCGTCGACACCAGCTACTACGACGACGACAGCGAGGCCTGGTACGCGCACATCCATGCCAGCGTCGCGAACTGGAGGGCGTTCCGCTACCTCGACGCCCTCGACAAGGTCGATCCGCGCGTAGCGGCCCAGGTCGTAGCCGACACCGCCGAGGAACTGGACGACGGCGCGCTGGGCGAGTGGGCGTGGGATGTCGCCGAGAAGGCCGGCCACAACCCGAAGAAGTGGGACGAGGACTACGCGAACGCCCTGCGGCAGCGAGCCGCTGGGAAGCCGCCCCTGTGGGCGACCCGTCTGGCGGCCGGACTGAACGCGGCACGGCTCGCAGGGATCGACTTCCGCGTCGAGGACAACCCGCACGTCGCCTACGACGCCGAGGCCGAGGAGTGGAAGGCCACCGCCCCGCAGCCGGCCGAGACCACGGCAGGTGCCGCGTGAAGGCCCGCTTCACGGCCGGCCTCCTCCTCGGGGCGTCCGCCTCCGGCATCGCCTACGCCTGCTCGGCGCCCCCGCTGTGGGTGTTCCTGATCGGCCTGATCGTCGCATTCCTCGTCTGGTTCGGCGAGTTCATCCTCGACGACCTCCTCTGACCAACAACCCCCATACCGGCGGCGTGTCGAGCCCCCCACTCCGCGCCGCCACCCAGGGCCAGCTCCCTGGCACCTCCCCCCGCCGGGGAGCTGGCCCTCCTAAACGACACCCGAAAGCAGGTCCCATGAGCACCAACAGCCCCGCGAAGCCCGCAACGCCGCTGCGGTGCACCCGCTGCGGCGACGAAGACGGGCCGTTCACCACCGGCGGCCTGTGCGAGAACTGCGAGACCGAGACCGCCTCCGCACTCCGCGGCGCATCGGAGAACGTCGCATGACCGCCACCGTCGCCGTCAAGGGCGGCCTGGACGTGACCGCCCGCCGCGACAGCCTGCTCGCCCTCATCAAGGTCGGGCCGAGTCGGGCCGTCACCACGCGCCGCGCCCAAGACCTCTACAGCGTCACCCCGTGGTCCGGCATCGGCCGCAACGCAGCCCGACGGGACCTGCGCGATCTCGCCCACCGCGGACACCTCCTCCCCGTCACCATCCACGGCCAGCAGGCCTATCTGCTGAACCCGAAGACGGTCGACCGCCATCCGGCCTGGGGCACCCGGCGGGCGGAGCTCGCGCTCCTCCAGGCCGTCGCCAACGAGGGCGGCGAGTGGACGCCGGGCCGGGCCAAGGTCGTGCTCCGCCGCGCCATCGGCACCAACGTCTACCGCTCGGTTGCACGCCGCCGCCTCGAAGACCTCCACCGCGCGGGCCTCGTCGCACTGCACAGCGAGCGGCCCGGCCACTGCTACTACACGTCCCTCATCGAAGGCGGCGCCGCATGACCACCACCATCGAGGCGCCGGTCGTCACCGAGCCGGGCGTGTACCCGGACATGCCGATCGACGTCTACCACGCCGACCCCGTACCCGGCGGCAGCCTCTCCTCCTCTGGCGCCCGCAAGCTCCTCGACCCCGGCTGCCCCGCCCAGTTCAAGCACGACCGCGACCACCAGCAACCGCACAAGCGGGAGTTCGATCTCGGTCACGCCGCCCACCTGCTGGTGTTGCGCGACGGCCCGGAACTGGAGGTCATCGACTTCCCCGACTGGAAGAAGGTTGCCGCCCGGGAACTCCGCGACCTGGCCTACGCCGAGGGGAAGACACCCCTGCTTCGTAAGGAGCACGAGCAGGTGCAGGCGATGGCCGAGGCGATCCGCCAGCACCCCACCGCCGGGGCCCTGTTCGCCCCCGGCAACGGGATCGCCGAGCAGTCCCTGTTCTGGCAGGACCCCCGCCACGGCGTGTGGCGCCGGGCCCGCCCCGACTGGATGCCCCACCGCCAGGACGACGGCCGGCTCGTCGTCGTCGACTACAAGACCGCCCGCGCCGTCGACCCCAGCGCCCTGCAGCGAGCCGTGTACGAGCACGGCTACCACGCACAGGCCGCCTGGTACCTCGACGCCGTCAAAGCCCTCGACCTGCACGGCGACCAGGAGCCCGCGTTCATCTTCGTCTTCCAGTCGAAGACCGCGCCCTACCTGGTGCACCTGGTCGAGCTGGACTTCCCGGCCCTCACTCTCGGCGCCGCCCGCAATGAGCGCGCCCTCCGCACCTACGCCGAGTGCGAGCGCACCGGCAACTGGCCCGGCTTCAACGACCGCATCACCTACCTGCCCCTCCCGCCCTACGCGGAGAAGCGCGACCAAGAGGAGTACCTGTGAACCAGCCCGTCCCCCTTCCGTCGAACAACGCCCCGGCCCGCATCGGCCAGGGCACCGCGGTCGAGCAGTCCCGCGCCGCCGCCGAAGTTCAGGCCGCGGTCGTCGTCGCCCAGCAGTGCCCCCGCAACATCCAGGCCGCGGTCGCCGAGATGCGCGAGTCGTGCAAGCAGCAGGGCCTCGCCGAGCGCGCCTTCTTCCGCTACTCGCGTGGCGGCCAGAACATCACCGGCGCCTCCGTCCACCTCGCCCGCGAGTTGGCCCGCGTCTGGGGCAACGTCCAGTACGGCCTGGTGGAGATGCGCCGCGACGACGAGTACGGCCAGTCCGAGATGCAGGCCTTCGCCTGGGACGTCCAGACCAACTCCCGTAACTCGTCGACGTTCATCGTCCCGCACCGCCGCGACACGAAGAACGGGCCCAAGCAGCTCACCGACATGCGGGACATCTACGAGACGAACGCCAACAACGGCGCTCGCCGCGTCCGCGAGGCCATCTTCGCAATCCTGCCCCCCTGGTTCGTCGAAGAGGCCAAGGATCTCTGCAATCAGACGCTGCGCGACGGCGGCGGCAAGCCGCTCGCTCAGCGCATCGCCGACGCCATCAAGGTCTTCGAGGGCATCGGCGTCACCGCGGACCGCATCGAAGCCCGCTTCGACCGCGACTCCGGCAAGTGGACCGAGCACGACGTCGCCCAGCTGCTCGTCATCTACAAGTCGATTCAGCGCGGAGAGGTCACCGCCGAGGACGAGTTCCCGCCGCCGCGAGTGAGCGCCGACGAGCTGACCGGCGGCAAGACGCCGAAGCCGGCCGACGCTCCGTTGGACGGTGCCGCGTGAACGCCGACCAGCGCACCCTCCTCAACACGCTCATCGAGCGCTGGCAGGAAGTCGCCGACGCCTACAAGGCCAAGGCCGACAGCCCGGACGACGACCTGACCCGCCGATACGCCGACTACCGGCACATCTACCTGCGGAACATCCGCGACCTGCGCCACGTCCTCGACACCTCCCGCATGCCCTGCTCCCTCATGAACAACGACGAACGCCTCCGCGGCGACTGCGGACGCAACCACGAGGACGAGCACGACACGCGCGGCTGGATCGGGGCGATGGCCGCCGACGAGGACCCGTGGACTCAGGCGGAGCAGGCCGCCGCCCGCGAGCCGTGGGGGCCCGGCGTCACCCGCGTCCAGGCCATGGCCAACGTCGTCACCCTCCACCTCGCTGAGGCCCTGCTCGACGGCAAGTCCGAAGAGGTTCGCACCTGGGCCCGCGGCCTCGCCCACGAACTGCGGCGCGAACGCATCGACCTGATCGACGAGATCGGCCAGCACATGCAGCGCATGGCCCTCGGCGGCCCCACCAACGAAGTCCCCTTCTAACCCACCCCAGTCCGGGGTCCCGCCCGCCGAAATCAGGCGGGGCCCCGGCTCAACCCCAGAGGAAACCACACCCATGAAGGCACTGACCATCCGCCAGCCACACGCCTACCTCGCAGGAGTGCTGCGAGGAGACGGCTGGCTGAACAACGACCTTTGCCTCCGTGTCGCAGACCGCGACTTCGCTGAGACGTTCGCCGCTGCCATCCGCGACGGCTACAACTGCACGGCCAAGGTCAACGTTGATGAGCGCGGATACTTCCTCGTCCGTCGTCACTCAGCCGGCCGATTCGAGCACCTCCGCACGTTCAAGCCGGGCTCGCCTGAAGAGCAAGCCGCCTGGCTGCGCGGCTACTTCGACAGTGAAGGCAATGCCCAACTGACGCCCCGCCGCGCCAATGGGGCTCGGTCCTTCAGTCGACGCGTCTCGTTCTACTCGACGAATGAGGAGACGCTGCGGATGGCGGACGGCCACCTCGCCACCTTCGGCCTGACGACCCGCCGTTGCACCTTCAAGCCGAGCAAGGGGCACCTCGGGACGCTTCCCGTCCATGAACTGGCCCTGCGTAGCAGCAAGCAGCAGTACTCGACATTCGCTGAGCTGGTCGGTTCGAGCATCGAGCGGAAGCGGAACACCCTCGCACTGATCGCGGCGTCTTACTGCGACGACATGTCCGCGGTGCGTCGCGAAATGCAGGCCCGTGGTGTCGCAACGCGGATCGCCCGTCGCGATGCAGGGGGTGCGTACTGATGCGTGCTCTAACGATCAGGCAGCCCTGGGCGGGCGCGATCGCCCATCAGACGAAGCGCGTCGAGAACCGCACGTGGAAGCTCCCCGCGAAGCATGAGGGCGCCCGCATCCTCATCCACGCCGGCGCTGACCGCGACCGCTGGGCCGTCGTCTACGGCGACCACCTCGACGTGTACAGCGCGATCGTCGCCGTCGCCACGATCACCGGCTGCCACTACTCCGACGACGGCCGCTGCTGCGGTCCGTGGGGCGAGGAGAACGTCTACCACTGGACCCTCGCCGACGTCACCGCCCTGCCCGAGCCGGTGCCCGCGAAGGGCACGCTCGGCTTCTGGACGCCCGACGAGGAGACCGTCAACGCCGCACTCCGGCAGGACACGGAGGTGGCGTGGTGAACCCCGTCCGTATCCAGCGCCGCCGCACCAAGGGCTGGCAGAAGCCGGAAGGCGCCGTGTACGTCGGCCGCGGCACCCGCTGGGGGAACCCGTGCACGCAGGTCCGTTACCCGGCCCTCGACGGCTCCGAGTGGGAGCAGGAAGGCCGCCTCGGCAAGACGTCCGGCCAGCAGCACGCCTTCGTCCACCCCGACAAGACGATCACCTGGCATCTCGTGAAGGACGCCACCCGGGAGCAGGCCGTCGCCATGTACCGCCGCTGGCTCGACCGGCGGCCCGACCTGGTTGCTGCCGCACGGGAGGAGCTCGCTGGCCGCGACCTCATGTGCTGGTGCCCGAACGACGAGCCGTGCCACGCCGACGTGCTTCTGCAACTCGTGAACCAGGAGAACGCCTCATGACCGGCAACCGAGTTCGTCCTTCCGTGCGAACTCCTCAATCACGAGGTGGAGTAGTGGTAGCAGACGCCACCGTGCAGCCCGCCCTCGACGGCAGCATCCCCGAACCGCGCGTGACGAAGACGCAGCGGCAGGCCGGGGACTACGAGACGTGGCTCGCCGAAGTCTGGCCCAAGTTCATAGCCGCCGCCGCAACAGGCCGCACCTTCACCTGCTTTGAGATCGCCGACGAGCATCAGCTGCCGCAGCCCCCGAACCCGCAGGCCCACTGGGGCCGGCTCATGACGCTCCTGCAAGAAGAGGGCTACGTGCGCAAGGCGGGCTGGGCCTGCTCCGCCCGCCCCACCGTCCACCACAGCGGAGTCCGCACCTGGAAAGGCACCGCCGCCGCCAGGAGGGCCGCCGCGTGATGGACCAGCTCAACCACGTCAACCTCGGCTGGATTCCGGTCCTCATCCTCGCCTGCTCCGTGATCGGCGCCGGCCTCGGCTGGCTCCTCGCCGGGAGGCGGCGATGAACGCCGCCGTCACCGTCCTGGTGATCCTCATCGCCATCACCCTCGCCGTCTGGTGCGGAGCCGGCGCCATCCACGCCTGGCGCTGCGACGACTACCGCACCCGCAACGACAAAGCCGCCGCACAACGCATCACCCGGCACGAGCCGCGGCCCGAACCCGGCCAGCCCGGCAGGGACGTCGGCCTCTACCTCGACTGCGTTGCCGTCTACGGCGACTGCGACGACCTCGACCGACTCCGCGCCATCGACCAGCACCGGAAGGAGACGCCGTGACCACCGCCGTCCGTCAAGCCCCCCACCACGACAAGCTCACCTGCTACGTCAACTACGGCTGCCGCCTCCCCGAATGCGTCGAGCGGTACAACACCAACGAGCGCGACCGGCGCCGACAGAAAAAGACCGGCGACTACCAGCGGTACGCCGACGCCGCACCCGTCCGCGACCACGTCCAGCAGCTCATCGCGGCCGGCGCCAGCCCCCGCGGCATCGCCATCAGCGCCGACGTCAGCGACAAAGTCGTCCGCGACCTCCTCCTCACCCGCCCTGACGGCACCCGGACACCGCTCAAGCACCGCGTCCTCACCGCCAACGCCGACAAAGTACTCGCCGTCACCGCCGACGACGTCGTCCCCCACTACGTCCTCGCCCTCGGCACCATCCGACGGCTGCAAGCCCTCGTCGCCGACGCCTGGCCCATGAACCGCATCGCCCAGGAAGCCGGACTCTTCCCTTCCTACGTCAGCCAGCTCCTGTGGCGGGCCAGCGCCTACGACGGCCTCAAAGTCCGCGGCACCACCGCCCTCGCCGTGGCCCGCGCCCACGACAACCTCCGCGGCCGGAAGGCCACCCGAAACGGCATCGCCCGCAAAGCCGCCACCACCGCCCGCGGCATCGGCAAAAGCCGCAGCTGGCCGCCCACCCGCTACTGGGACCAGCACCCGGGCGCCATCGACGACCCGCACTTCATCCCCGAATACGGCAAGTTGCGCGCCCAGATCATCGCCGAAGAAGCCCACTGGCTGATGACCGCCGGCCGCCTCGACCGCGACCAGGCCGCAGCCCGCCTCGGCGTCTCCCTCTTCTCCGTCGACCGCGCCCTCCGCGAACACCCCCAAACCGAACAGGAGCTCGCCGCATGAGCCGCCACGACAACGACGCCCTGACCGTTATGGACTGGTTCTGTGGGGCCGGCGGCTCCAGCCAGGGCATGCACTCCATCCCCGGTGTCCGCATGGAGCGGGCGGCGAATCACTGGGAGCGGGCGATCGAGTCGCACGCCGCGAACTTCCCCACCGTCGACCACTACCGCGGCGACATCCGCGAGGCGCCGGTGGAGTCCTGGCCGGTGACGGACATCTTCTGGGCCAGCCCGGAGTGCCCGCAGTGGTCCAACGCGCGTGGCAAGAAGCGCGACTTCGACGCCTCCCTCCAGGGCGACCTCTTCGACGGGTTCGGCCCGTCCGAGGAAGTCGAGCGCTCCCGCGCCCTGATGGAGGAAGTCCCGATGTATTTGCGCGGCGTCCAGCAGCGCGGCGGCCTCGTCAAGGCCGGGGTCGTCGAGAACGTCGTCGACGTCCGCGCCTGGGACCAGTGGGACCGCTGGATCGGCGAGATCACGAAGCTCGGCTACGAGACCCGCGTCATCGCCCTCAACTCGATGCACGCCGACCCGCGCACCGTGCACAAGGCGCCGCAGAGCAGGGACCGCCTGTACGTCGCCTACTGGCACCGGTCCCTCGGCCGGACCCCGGACTGGGACAAGTGGCTGCGACCGCGCGCCTGGTGCACCGGATGCGACCAGTGGGTGCAGGCCGTGCAGCGGTTCAAGCAGCCCGGGCGCGACATGGGCCGCTACCGCCAGCAGTACGTCTACCGATGCCCGAACGCCACCTGCCGGAACCAGATCGTCGAGCCCGAGACGCTCCCGGCCGCGGTCGCCATCGACTGGGCGATCCCCGGGCAGCGCATCGGCGACCGGACCAAGCCCCTGGCGGACAAGACCCTCGCCCGCATCCAGGCCGGCCTCGACAAGTTCGCCCGGCCGATCACCCTTGAGGCCGCGGGCAACACGTTCGAGCGGCGTCCCGGCGTCCGCACCTGGCCCGTCGACGCACCCCTCACGACGCAGACCACAACGCCTACCAAGGCCATGGCCTACGAGCCGTTCATGGTCCCGGCCGGAGGCACCTGGCGCAATGACCCATCCAGCGTCCTCGACCCGATGGCCTGCCGCACCACCCGCGAGAACGACGGACTCGCCATCCCGCCGCTGCTGATCCCTGTCGAGGGCCGCGACGGCAAGGAGCCCGCCTCCGCGAACAACCCGCTCCGCACCCAGACCGCCCGCAACGAAACCGGCCTCGCCTGGCTGCCGTTCATGGTCACCATGCGCGGCGGCGGCGACCAACTCCGCGGCCGATCCATCGAAGAGCCCGTCGGCACCGTCTCCGCCA
This sequence comes from Streptomyces sp. MMG1533, assembly GCF_001279775.1. GTDB lineage: Bacteria > Actinomycetota > Actinomycetes > Streptomycetales > Streptomycetaceae > Streptomyces. Next base: position 59,564 of record NZ_LGDG01000240.1, read on the forward strand.
ACGGCAACCACCACGGCCTCGTCACCCCCAACCTGCCCGCCTTCGTGATGCGGAACAACGGCAGCCAGGGCGACGGAGGCGAGCACTGCACCACGGCCGCCGAGTACTTCCGCACCATGACCACAGCCGGCCACCAGTCCCTCGTCACCTGGGAACACCTCCTTGTCCCCTACTACGGCAACGGCACCGCCAAGACCGTCCGGGAACCCGTCGGCACTCTCTCCACCCGCGACCGGTACGCCCTCGTCCAGGGCGACGTCGACATCGAAGACGTCCTCTTCCGGATGCTCGAACCGCACGAGATCGGCCGGGCCATGAGCTTCGGCGACACGTACATCGTGCTCGGCAACAAGCGGGAGAAGGTGAGGCAACTTGGTAATGCTGTCACTCCGCCAGCCGCCGAGGTCATCGCCGCGGCTCTGGTCGAGGCCATCACCGGCGAGGAACTGGATCGCTACGCCGAGCCGAACCTGGCGGTGGCGGCATGAGGGGCATCAAGGGCAGCAGCAGGGTCTGCGCCGTCGAGACCTGCGACCGCCGAGTCCGCCGTAACGGGCTTTGCGAGATGCACGACAGCCGGTTGAAGCGGACCGGGACGACGGACGATCCGCCGAAGCAGACGCTCGCCGACCGATTCTGGGCGAAGGTCGACCGCCGCGGCGCCGACGACTGCTGGCCCTGGACTGCGGCCACCCGAGCCTCCCCAGGACCGCGGCCCCGAGCTCGCCACCGCCGCCTGACCTACCCGGACACGACAACGGCCCCGCACACGCGGGGCCGAGGAGGAGGAGAGGAGGAGCGATGGCGTCAGTCGTCGGAGTGGTCCGCCAGGTTGCGGGTCATGTCGGTGTAGATGTCCGGCCAGTGGCGGCGAATGTACTCGACGAGCTCTCGGTCGCTCTTCGCCTGCTCGTACCGCTTCACCGAGATGAGCACGGCCTGCGGCTTGTCGCGACGGGTGAGCACGAAGTCGGCATCGAGGAGTCGCGCCTCGGCGATGACGTCGGTCATGTTCGCGCGCGCTTCGGAGACTCCCAGCTCTCGAACCTTCGACTCACTCATGCGACCAGGATACACATTAGCTGGTCTGTAATCTCCGACGCGTTGTACAATTCAGGAGCGAGCGAAACCCCTGCACCACGGGCCACGCCGCCCCCATGAGGGCTGCCTCAAAACAGCAACCGACCAGCAGAGACACCCTCCTGAGAGAAGAGATCACGTGAGCTTCAAGGTCACCAACTGGGTGTGGTCCCGGTCCGAGTCCCGCAATGGGGCCCGGCTGGTCATGCTCGCGCTGGCCGATCGCGCCGACGACAACGGCTGCGCCTGGCCTTCCATTGATGACCTTGCCGAGCGCACGAATCTAAGTCCGCGAGCCGTCCAGAAAGGCATCACGAACCTAGTCGAGCTGGGCGAGCTGAAGGTCGAGAACGGGGGCGGTCGGCACCGGTCGAACCGCTACCGCATCGTCCCGAAACCCCGCACATCTGACGGGGTTACTGACCAGGAACCCCGCACATCTGACGGGGTATCGGCCACAGAAACCCCGAACTTTGCGCCCGAAACCCCGAACTTTGAAGCAGAAACCCCGAACTCTGCGACACAAAACCCCGTCCAAAGTTCACCCGAACCCCCACTAGAACCGTCAGAGAACCGTCAGAGGAACCACCCCCCAGCCCCCCGCGACGAGCCACCGCTCGGAGAGCAGCTCTTCACCAAGTGGTGGGAGCAGTACGGGCACACCACGGCACAGGGCAAGGGCGCTGTCCGACGAACCATCGATGAGGCCCTTCGCAACGGCGTCGACGCCACTGAGTTGTGGCAAGCGCTCGACCGCCTCGGCGACCTCTCCAAGCCCGTCACCGGCGGCACCCTCCAGTTCGCCTTCTCCGAACTGCGCCAGTCCAGCCGCCCCCAGCTCCGCGCCGTCCCCGGCGGCTGGACCGGCCAGAACCGTCCACACCCCGCCACCGGTGCCGCTGCGCCCGCGCCCACCGCAGACGACTACAAGAACGCGAGGCCCTTCTGATGACCTCCGCCGAAGAGCGGCGCACCCGCCACGACGCCGCCCAAGCCGCAGCCCGCGCCGAGATCCGCGGCCAGACCCTCGACCGCTACCTTGCCCGCCGCCCGAAGTCCTTCACCGAGGACCACCCCGTCCGGCCCGAGATCGAGAAGTGGATCAGCGACTTCCTCGCCGGCTCCCACGCCTCGCTGCTGCTGCTCGGTGAACCGGGCACCGGGAAGACCTGGCACCTGTGGAAGGTCGGCGAACTGCTGATCCGCCGCGGCTGGTTCGGCCGCTACTACCTCGTCTCCGACTTCGAGTTCAAAGCCGCCGCGGACCGGCCCGTCAACCACGAGCGGATGCAGACCTGGCGTGAGGCGCCACTGATCGCTCTCGACGACCTGGGCGCCACGCAGCTGTACCCGTGGACGGTCGACGCCATCGCCCAACTGATCGATGCCCGCTGGCAGAACCAGCTGCCCACGTTGATCTCCACCAACCTGCCGACCCTCGAGCCGCTCGGCCCGCGCACACAGTCCCGCTTCGCCGACGGCGGATCCACCTTCGCCACCTTCACCGGCACCGACTTCAGGAAGGCCTCATGACCCACGACCACGAGCCCCCCGCCGACGACGCGTTCGACGGCAGTCAGGCCTTGCAGCCGCCGCCGTTCGATCTGGACGCCGAGAAGGCAGTCCTCGGCTCGATGATCCTCTCCGGCAATGCGCTCGAGGAAGTTGTCGAGATCCTTAAGCCGGAGCACTTCTACCGTCCCGGCCACGAGGCGATCTACCGGGCGCTCGTAGACCTCCACAACGAAGGTGCCGCCCACGACGAGATCGCCCTCACCAACCGGCTCGAGCGGGACGGCGACCTGACCCGCTGCGGCGGCCGCGGCTATCCGTTCACGCTCGTCCAGGCCGTGCCCACGGTCGCCCACGCCGAGTACTACGCCGGCGTCGTCCGCGAGAAAGCCGTCCTCCGGAAGATCCTCGCCGCCGGGAACAGCATGGCTCAGGGCGTCCACAGCCGCGAGCGTTCCCCTGACGAGATCATCCAGGACGCCTACGACACCCTCGAAGGACTCGCCGGCCTCACCGACACCGGCGACGAAGACCTGTCCATCGGCATCGACATCATGGACACCGTCGCCGAGGTCGTCGACATCCGCGAGAACGGCCCCAAGCTCGGACTCCTCACCGGGTTCCTCGACTTCGACGCCCTCACCGGCGGCCTCCTGCCCGGTCAGTTCATCCTCATCGCCGCCCGCCCCGCCATGGGCAAGTCGGTCCTCGCCGGGGACTTCGCCCGCTACACCGCGATCCGCAACGACGTCCCCACCGCGTTCTTCTCCCTCGAGATGGGCCGCAAGGAACTCGAGAAGCGGTTCCTGTCCGCGCACGCCACGTACCCGCTGCACTGGATGAAGGCCAAGGGGCCCATCGACGACGGCAAGGTCATGGACCTGGTCGAGGCCGGCAAGGACATGCAGTCGTCGCCGCTGTTCATCGTCGCCGACACCGGCATCACACTCGCCAAGATCCGATCGCACTGCCGTCGCGTACAGCGCCAGCACGGTCTCGGCCTCGTCGTCATCGACTACTTGCAGCTGATGAGCGGCGAAACGACCGGCCGCAACGACAACCGGCAGCAGGAAGTGTCCCGGATCAGCCGCGGCCTCAAAACCCTCGCCATGGACCTCCAGGTCCCGGTCATCGCCCTCTCGCAGTTGAACCGTGGCCCCGAGCAGCGGCAGGACAAGAAGCCGATGATCTCCGACCTCCGCGAGTCCGGATCCCTCGAGCAGGACGCCGACATCGTCATCCTGCTCCACCGCGAAGACGCCTACGACAAGGAATCCCCTCGAGCAGGTGAGGCGGACCTCATCGTCGCCAAACACCGCAACGGGCCGACGGCAACGATCACCGTCGCCTTCCAAGGGCACTACGCCCGATTCGTCGACATGGCCCAGACCTGACCCGAAAGGAGAACCACCGTGCCCTACCTCGACACCTGCGACCGCTGCCTCACCGAAGACAGCCCCGCCATACCGCCCGCCAAGGTCACGCCCAACGGCCCCGGCTCCGTCCTCGCCACGTACCGCTGCCCCACCTGCGGTCGCACGTGGACCTGCGGATGGGCCGACCAGGGCGAGGCCGCCTGATGCCCGACACCCGCTTGCGCTGCCGGGAGTGCCACCGCCCGCTCCGCCGCCCGTCGCTGTCGGGCTACGGCCCGGTGTGTGAACGCCGCCGCAACGCCAGACCCGCACCCACGCCGGCAGCCCGCACCCCGACCGCCGGGCCCGTCCCGCAGATCGACGGGCAGGTCGAACTGCCGCTGATCCCGTTCCAGCCCACCTTGCACAGCCTCTGACGACCACCGCACCACCGACACCGAGGAGAACCCCGTGACCACCGAAACCCCCACCACCGACCCGACCCGCGACCTCCACGAGGCCGCACTGGAAGGAGCTATCCGCCTCACCATCCGCGGCGCCAAGGCCCGAACCCCGCAAGACCGGTGGGCCGCTGCCCAGGGCGCGTCCATGTCGTGGGCGTTCCACCAGGCCCTGACCCGGCTGGTCGAGCTCGACCCCGACGGCACTGCCGCGTTCGCTGCGGATCTTGTTGAGGAGCTGGAGGACGGCTCCTACGGCGACGACATGTGCGACACGGCCGTCGAGCTGGGTTTCGACCCGCAGCCGTGGATCGACGTCGAACGCAACCCGTCGGCCTCCGTCGCGCGTTGACGCACGCCCGGGGGACCGGACGCCGCCGCCACCCGCCTACCGGAGACCCCCATGCCCCACCCCTGGCTCCCACACCCGCCCGTCCCGCCACCCCACCGCACCGTCTGCCCGCACGGCCGGCCCTACGCCACCGCCGATCTGGCGCGCACGGATCCGATCCGTTTCGCCACCGATGTGCCGCTCGAACCCGTGCGCTGTGCGACACCCCGCTGCGGCTGGCATTTGACCGACCCGACTGCCCGACCGGAAGGAACCCGATGACCGACCAGACTCCGCTCACCGACCAGCAGCTCGACGACATCGCAGGCCGCTGGACGCCCGTCCCCCACGGCGAGCGCCCGCAGATCAGCCTGACCGGTAGCTCAAGCCCTGGCGTGCTGCTCGCTGCGCTGTCGAGCGCCCCGGAGGACGTCCGCCTGCTGCTCGCCGAAGTCCGCCGCCAGCGCACCCAGGTCATCTCGATCGAGGGGGCCGCAGACCGGTACGCAACCCGAGCCAACGAGTACCAGGCCGCGCTTGAGGCCACCGTCATCGAACTGCTTGCCGTACAGGTCGAGCGGGACGCGGCGCGCGCCGAAGTCGCCCGCCTCCGCGCCCGCACGCTGACCGACAGCGAGTACGACGCCGCCTGGCACGCCGTCGAAGGCGCCGCCGGGGAGGAAGGCGCCGACCCCGGGACGGTCCTTCACGCCGTCCTCGACAGGCTCGGGATCACCTGGGCTACCGACGAGGAGACGCACGTCGTCGCCGACGACTCCGACGACCCGGAGCACGTCGACGACTGCCCCGGCTGCGCTCCCGCCGCTGCTGCTGGTGTCGAGTCCGGGACAGGCCAGTGACCGCCGCCCGGCAGATCACCCGTGACCCGTTCGGCCCGCCGCTCCCCACCGCCGAGGAAGCCGCCGCCGCCCACCGCATGGGCTGGAACCTCCGCTGCAACAGCTGCGGCGGCTACGGCGCCACCTGGATCCCCGGCATGCGGCCCGGCTGGGGATCCCTCGCCCTCTGCTACCCGCACAAGCGGGAGCTGGAGGCCACGCAGCGCCGCCACGCCCAGGAGTTGCAGGCGCTCACCGCGGTCCGCTTCGAGCAGGACCGCTGACCCCGCGCCCTCTGACCCGCCACCCCGAAGGAGAACCGATGACTGCCGCTCCCGCCGAAGGCCCACAGCCCGCACCCCGGCACAGCCACCGCTCGCCCACCCTCCACATTGCCGCCACCCCTTGGCCCCACATCGCCGACCAGTCAGACGGGATCAGCCTTCAGCACGGGGACTGGCTCATCCACGGCATCGTCCGCGCACCCGTCGCCACCCCGGACGACCCTGGCGCGCTGCGCCTGCTGCTGGAGTACGCGCTCGCCACCCTCGACCGCCACGAGCAGGGCCCGGACGCGCTGCTCGATGACGACGAGGCGTGACCACCCCACGCAAGACCGGCCGCCCGCGGGCAATGCGGGCGGCCGGCCCCGCCGATTCTCACCGGAGGAACCCCCAATGACCAACCCGACCGGCTGCCGCTGGTGCGGCATCGACCAACGCGACCACATGCAGCGCTGGCACTCCACCGCCGGCTGGCGCCAGTGGACCCAGCCCACCCCACAGCAGACCAAGACCCGCATGCAGCAGCGCGCCGCCAGGAGGAACCCGTGACCGACAACCCGACTGCTCGTCTCCTCGACTGCGGCCTCTGCTTCGAGGAGCAGGGCGAGGAGGTTCACCCGCACCCGGAATGCCCGATCGCCACGGTTGCCCGCTATCACCGCCGCGCCGACGAGGTGCAGGCCGTCCAGTGGACCGGACACAACGCCGACACCCTGCGCGCATTCGCCGGGCACCACTTCGACACGATCGACCCCGAGGACCGCATCGAGGACGGCGACCAGGACGCCCAAGTCCTCATCGAGGCCAGCTACTGGACCGGGATCAGCCCGGGCTACTGGGTGCTCAAGTTCGAGGACCATCTCGACGTTGAGCGCGACGAGAACTTCCGCGCGGGGTGGGCGCCTGCCGCTGTTCCTGTTGTGTCTGCCGCCGTACCGCCCACAACCCAGACCGCCGAGCCTGTGTGCGTCTGCGGGCATCCGATGCGCCTCCACCACGAAGACGTGTGCCTCCTCACCGGCTGCGGCTGCAACGACGGCCGGGAGCCGGAGGCCGCCGATCTGGCCGACCGTCTCGAAGCCGTCCTCACCGAGAAGTTCACCGAACTCGGCAATCCGTTCTCCCGGATGCGGATCGCTTTCCAGGGCCCGGACGGCTGGCCTGCCTCGAAGGAGGTCGGCCCGCACGATGTGGCGCTCGTGCTGCGGGAGCTGCTGGCCGACGAGGCGCCGCCGCTGCCGTCGATCCACGCGAACGACGTCGCGGGCTTCTGCCCCGCATGCGGTCACGGCGTCCTCATGCTCGGCTCCGGTGGCCACGTCACGTGCACGCTGATGGACTGCCCGAAGCCTGAAGCCGCCGACGAGTTGCTGCACCGGGCCGACGAGGCGCAGCAGCAGCCCGAGACGCAGGACCGGTCGGCCGGCTGCTGCGGACGGCCGCCGGGAGCGATCTGCGTCCACGACCACCCCGCCGCCGCGTCTGTTGGCGTGCAGACCGACGAGGAGGCCGAGAACCCGCGCACCGTCTGCGTCTGCGGCCACACCAAGGGCGAGCACCTCCGCGTCAGCGGCCGTCTGCTCTGCGACGCGTGCGACCCCGACTCCACCGAGAACCTCACCTGCACTGGGTTCGACGCCCTGTGATCGCCGATGCCGTCGACACCGCGTTCACCCTCGGCTGGGCGCTCGCCGCGTGGATCGCCGCCTGAAGTTACCGGCGAGGCAAGTAACTGACGGCCTCGACCCCCCTCCCCGGGCCGTCACCCCAACCCAACCCCCAACGGCCGCACACGGCCGCCCTGTACGCCGAGAAGAGGCCCAAATGCCTGACACTGAAGACCACTGGCAA
>NZ_LGDG01000241.1 GCF_001279775.1 Streptomyces sp. MMG1533
CGAGTACGCACGGTGACGCGCTGCCGCCCGTGTGCGGGCGGGAAGACGCCGTACGGCTCGGTCAGCGCTGGAAGGGCATGGTCCAGCAGTTGGATGTGGTCGGTTCGCCCTCCAGGCGGTCGGTGAGCCAGGAGATCGCTGTTCCCTGGTCGGTGAGGAGGGGGGCGAGGTGGTTGGTGAGGATCCTGTCGCCGAGGTTGGGAAGGTCGATGGCGTCGTAGGTGATGTTGGCGCCCTTGCGGCACCAGTCCACGGCCAGTTGGCGGGCCTGGGCGTGCGGAACGATGTCGTCCTGGACGCCGGTGGCCACCCGGACCGGGCCGGTCGGCTTGAGCGTTCCGATGCGCTGGTCGTCGAGGACGGCCTGGGCGCGGGGTTCGGCGGCGATGATGTCGGCGACGGACTTGCCGCTGGTCGTCCACGCCGTGCTCCGGGTGAAGCCGTAACGGACGACGGACTCGCCGACGCACATGGTCGACGCGTCGGCGAGGGCCTTGCGCCCGGCGGCGTTGAGGTTCGCCTCGGCGAGGCTGCGCATGTCGGGGTAGGTCTGGACGAAGCCGTTGATCGCCCAGCCCAGGGCGCTGACCAGGGCGCTCCCGTCGATGCCCTTCATGACGGCGGTCAGGTCGGCGGGCGGCGCGCCGGCGTAGGTGCCGGCGAGGTGGACGTCGGGCGCGTAGGTCGGCTGGAGTTCGGCCGCGGATGCGGTGGCGCCGCCGCCCTCGCTGTAGCCGTACAGGCCGACGCGTGAGGCGGAGGTGAGGGACGTGCCGGGGAGGGCGCGCGCCGCACGGACGGCGTCCAGCACCGCGTGCCCCTCGTCCAGGCGGTTGACGTAGGTGTGCAGCCGGTCGGTGGCGCCCAGGCCGACGTAATCGGTGACGACGACGGCCACTCCGGCGGCGAGGAGACGGTAGACCGCCAGGTTGTCGTAGCCGACGGACAGGGTCTCCCCGCTGACGGTGAGCGGGTGTTCCAGGGCGTACGAGGGCGCGCACTGGTCGCCCTGGCCCATGGTCCCGGAGGCCACCGCCACCAGGGGGCGGGCCCCGTCGCCCTTCCACTGTGCCGATGGCTCGATGTAGGCGCCGGTCACCGCGACGGCTTGGCCGCTGGAGTCGGTGGACTTGTACATCAGGCGGGTGGCGGTGCCCGGCAGGGTGCGGCCGTCGAGGCCGGGCAGCGAGAGCCCCAGGGGGAGGGGCTCCTGCCGGATCAGGGTGCCGTTGGCGGCGGGCAGTTGGGCGGGCGGGGTGTAGAAGGCCGGGATGGTGACGCCCCGGGACACGACGGGTGCGGTCCCGGTGGCGTCGGCCGGCATCGCGCTGACGCAGGCGCAGGCCACCGTGGCGGTCGCGGCGGTGGCCAGGCGGTTGAGCGTCGAACGCGGACGGATTCTGTAGCGGCTCACAGGTCACTCCTCGCGCTGCTGCGTTGCAGGATGCGCGAAAAACTAGCAGCGCTAGTTACCGCTGGTAACCCACGAGTAAGTTACGGTCCGGTAACTATTTGCCGGAGCAAGCATGTGAGCCGACTCGCCGGGCCGCCGTCGGACTACTTCGCGACCGGGCCCTTGTGGCCCGACACCCGGGCGATCCACGCGATGAACTCGCCGGGGTCCTCGTCCGCGCCGTGGCCGGCGTCCCAGTAGTAGGACGTGCTGACGTCGTCGCCCAGGTTCTTCAGGCGGGCGTGCAGGTTGCCGACGACCGAGAGCGAGGTGGCGGAGTCCAGGGCGCCATCGCGGATCCACCAGTGCTTGGACCGCTTGTCGTTGACGTCCTCGACGAGGTGGTACATCGGGTTCATCATGTTCAGCTTGGCGGGGATGTCTTCGGCGAGGCGGGCGCTGCCGCCTTCCTCGTGCTGAAGGCTGAACAGCGTGAAGTGCCGGGCCGCGGTGGTGCCCGTGCCGAAGAGGTTCGTCTCGGGCGTGGACAGGTCGAAGTCGTCGAACGCGGGCACGTCCTTCGAGCGTGTCCCCTGGTGAGCGAGGAAGTCGGCCCAGCTGAAGGACGCCTTGCCGTCGGACCATGCGATGGAGGTGTTCGCGGTCAGGTATGTCTCCCGGTCCGCGTCCGAGAGGGCCGCGAGGTACTTGGTCGCCGACGGCTCCAGGTGGGTCCGCACCAGGTACGCGTCGAGGTTGCGTGCGGTGAGGCGGCCGAATCCCTTCGCCGTCAGCTTGAGGGAGGTCAGATGGTCGCCGTAGGCGGAGCTCAGCTCCGCGGACAGGGTCTGGTCGGCGAGCGAGCCGCTGCGCAGCGGGAGGGTGCCGTAGCACCACTCGTACGCCATGTCGGCGTGCTCCAGGTCGGTGATCGGGCACCAGGCACCGACCGCGAAGACGGCGTCGGAGGCGTCGGCCGCACCCAGCTCCGCGAGGTGGGAGTCGTAGAGCGGGCTGTCGCCGGAGGCGCCCAGGAGCGAGGACAGCGCGCCGCCGGCGCTGGTGCCGGAGGTGACGATCCGGTTGACGTTGCCGGGGATGCGGCCCTTGTTGTACTTCACGTACCGGACGGCGGCCTTGAGGTCGACGATCGCGGCGGGTGCGGTGCCGTAGTAGACGCCGCTGGAGTCGACCAGGGAACGGCCGCGGGCGCCCGCCTCCACGACGACGTACCCGGCGGCGAGCGCGAGTTGGCCGCGGCTGGTCCCGCCGCCGAAGCCGGCGCCGCCGATCCCGGTGTTGCCCGACACGGACGACGGCATGTAGCCGCCGACGCCGATGACGAAGACGATGGGCGCGCCGGACGCGTCGACCGCGGTGCCGTCGATGGTCACGGGGACACTGACGTTGAGGGACTGGTAGGTGGTGTCGACCGGATCCGCCACGTACGAGGCCACCTTGTGGAAGTGGTAGACCACTTCGTGGGCGGTGCCGTCGGCGTCCGTGATGCTGGTGGTGAGTTCCGTGTAGTCGTCCGGGTCGAACACCAGCGACGTATCGGCGGACTTGGCGGACGTCCTCGTCGCCGCCCGTGCGCTCGCGGCGAATCCGACCGCCGGTGCCGCGGCCGCCGCGGTGAGTCCCATGACCACTGTCCTGCGCTTCACAACCGTCTCCTGACTTCGCGAAATATCCGGTCGTTGTGCTGTTTCGCCCGCGCACGAGCGTGTGCGGGGACGGAGGTGAGTGCAGCAGCCGTTGCTGAAGATTTCCCTTGTGGCGGCAGTGGCATCGGAAAGAATCGGCCACCGGGCCTCGCCCTCCGCTGTGTACGGACCTCGGCCGAACGCGTCGCCACCGCCGTAAATCGTCCGCAAAACTGTCGGCGATTTTGGCGAGAATTCTCATGTCGGCGATGATGGTGCCCCCGACTGGTGCGGCTGGCCAACGCCACCTTCGCCGCCCACGATGCGGCGTGGTGGGGCGAGGGCACCGCCTGCGCGAGCGACTCCCCAAGCAGTTCGGCTCCTGGTCCAGCAACTTCATGACCGAGCGGCACCGGCGGTACCGCGGGCCGCCTGGCGTGACTACCTCGTCGACGCGGACCTGTGCCGCGAGATGAACGACGGGCTCCAGGTCCTGGAGAACTGGAACTCCGCCAACCACGACGGTTCTACGGCAAGGACGGCGATCTGACCGGCTCCGACAAGGAGTCCCAGGAGGTCTCCATGCTCGCCCTGCCCTGCCCTGCCCTGCGCATCCGGGTCCCTCGCACCGGAGGCCGCCCCCGCTGCAGGCCCGACCAAGTCATCGCCGACAAGGCCTACAGCTCCCGAGGCTTCCGCGCCTACCTGCGCAAACGCGGCATCGGGCACACCATCCCAGAGAAGACCGACCAGCAGCGACACCGGCACAACCGCGGCCGCCGCGGCGGGCGGCCACCATCGTTCGACCGGCAGATCTACCGCCAACGCAACATCGTCGAACGCTGCTTCAACCGACTCAAAGGCTTCCGCGGCATCGCCACCCGATACGAGAAGACCGCCACCTCCTACGAAGCAGCAGTCACACTCGCGTCATTCCTGCTCCGGGCAAGATCCGTTTGAAGACGGACCCTAGGGACGTCGCGACCATGGCGGAATCGACTGTGCGCACCCCTGGACAGCCATCGATCTCCTGCGCATAATCGCTCACGCACCTATTCAACAAATTCAATAAGGGGAGGTCTTGATGACCTTGCGTGAGGGGGTGGCCCCTCCCGAAGCGAAGGCCTCCGCCCGAAGAGCAGTCACACCGGCTGCGCTCAGCGACGTCCACTGGCCCTCCGCCCCGTGCGAGAGATCTGGACCCCGGCCGCCTCGTCACTGACATTGGGGTGCTCTGATCCCTCGAGGCAGAGTGATGCGGAACCTTGACGCCGCGTCGGTCGGTGTCGGGGGGGGCCGGGCTCCCACCGCCTCGCTCCAGCGCGCCCGCCTGCGCCCGGATCCCCCTGAAGGCGACGTCGCGCCGGTCTGGCCGGATGCGCAAGCCCTCCACACCGAGCTGCGTAGACCTGCATCACACATGCGCCACCACTCCGGCTGCGTGCGCTCCTGAGCCGCCTACCCCTGTCCGACGTCGTACCGGAGGTTGAATCCGATGTTGAACCTGTCCGTCCTGCTTGAGGACTCCGCCCGCTCGTGTCCCGAGCGCGAGGCCGTGGTCCTGGGACCGACCCGGCTGACTTACCGGCAGGTCGACACCGCGGCCGAGCAGGTCGCCAACCTGCTGGTGTCGCGGGGCATCAAGCCCGGTGACAAGGTCGCACTGACCTGCCCGAACCTGCCGTGGTACCCGATCGTCTACTACGGCATCCTCAAGGCCGGAGCCGTCGTTGTCCCACTCAATGTGCTGCTGAAGGCGCGTGAGGTCGCCTACCACCTGCGCGACAGTGACGCCCGCGCCTACTTCTGTTTCGAGGGCACCTCCGTCCTGCCCACCGGCGCCGACGGGCACGCCGGGTTCGAGGAGACCGACGGCTGCGAGCACTTCTTCACGATCACCGCCGAGCCGGGTTCGGTATCGCCGGTCCCGGGCACGGAGACGCTGTACGCCGCTCTCTCCGGACAGAAGCCGTCCCACGATCCGGTCGCGACCGAGGCGACCGACACCGCGGTGCTCCTCTACACGTCCGGCACCACCGGAAAGCCCAAAGGAGCTGAGCTCACCCATGCCAACCTGATCCTGAACGCGCTCACAGCCCACCGCATCATCGGCGGCGAGGGGACCGACAGGCATCTCGTGGCGCTCCCGCTGTTCCACTCCTTCGGCCAGACGCTGCAGATGCACACCGCGTTCGCCGGCGGTAACACCGTTGTCCTGATGCCACGGTTCGATCCGGCCCAGGCAGTCGACGTCCTGCGGTCCGAGGCCATCACTCACTTCGCCGGGGTCCCGACAATGTTCCACGGCCTGCTCACGGCCCTCACCGGCACCGCCGACGTCACCGACATCGCCGGCAACCTGAAACTTGTCCTCTCCGGCGGTGCGGCGATGCCGGTAGAACTGCTGCGCCGGGTCGAGCAGAACCTTGGCGTCAAGGTCCTCGAGGGATACGGGCTCTCGGAGACCTCCCCTGCGGTGTGCTTCACCCCGCCCGACGGCGAGAACCGTCCCGGCTCGATCGGCAAGCCGATCTGGGGCGTGGAGATGAAGCTCGTCAACCCCGACTGGAGCGAAGTCCCCGACGACCCGGCCGCGGTCGGCGAGATCGCGATCAAGGGACACCCGGTCATGAAGGGCTACTACAACCGCCCGGAGGCCACCGCCGAGGCGATAAGCAACGGCTGGTTCCGCACCGGCGATCTCGCCCGCAGGGATGCCGACGGCTACTACTACATCGCCGACCGGGCCAAGGACATGATCATCCGGGGTGGGTACAACATTTACCCGAGGGAGCTCGAAGAGGTCCTGATGGCTCATCCCGCCGTGTCGCTGGTCGCGGTGATCGGAGTGCCCCACGAGACCCTGGGCGAGGAGGTCAAAGCGGTCGTCCAGAGGACCTCCGGTGACCACACCACGGAGGAGGAACTGGTCGCCTGGGGAAAGGCGCAGTTCGCGGCGTACAAGTACCCGCGCATCGTGGAGTTCCGCGACTCGCTGCCGATGAACGCGACGGGCAAGATCCTGAAGAGGGAACTGACGGCATGAGCACCCGGAGCATCGGCCGGGAGGCCGCAGGCGGCCACCGGATGTTTCCAGGAGTCGTCTGCGTCCGGCAGATCGAGGGCGTGGGCGAGCGGGGCGGCAATCCGCTGACGGCCGAGCGGACCAGTGCGGGCGGTCCGAGCTCGACAAGCGCGGATCGGTGACCACGGAGTAAGCGGTGACGTCGGCATCATGCCGGTACGCCGCCTCGCGGCCCCAGTGGTTCAGTGCCGGCAGACGCGGGCCGAGGACGCGCCACTCACCTCGTCAGGATCCAAGGGGGGCGCGACACGTCGTTGACACCTGCCGACCGTCGCGGAGTCCAGCCGCGGCGGCGAGCGCCGCAGGCAACTGCTCCGCGTGGAGTTCCGCATGGACCTGCCCGGCGAGACACCCCCATACGGCGAGATCGGCGTACCGCAGCTCCGGACTGCGCCGCTCCAAGGTTTCGGCGGGGCGATCGGCCCATCCGCGCAGGGCCGTCAGGACGTCTCCGCCGCCGACCCTGTCGGTGTGACTGTCACCTGAGGCACATAGCGCAAAAAATGGATCTCGGTGCCCTGACGTGAGCAGCGGCTGCTTCGATGAGATCAGAGGATGAGTCCATCCGGTCACTTTATTGAGTACCAGCGGCCGCACGCTGATCGAGTCGACGCAGCGCCACGTCCCCCCATTGGAGGTTCTCCCGCTCGAACGACATCCCGCGCAGCAGAGTGAGGTACGGGCCGATGCGCTCGGCCTCGGCGAAGTAAGCCTCCTCCGAGCGCCCGTCGAGCAGACGCCGGCGGATCTTCTCGTAGCGGGCCAGCTTGGCCGTGGCCCATTCCATACGCTCGGCGATGGCCGCCCGCACCGCCTCGGCGTCGCCCACGTCCGCGCACTGCACCTTGACCATCAACTCGTCCCGGATGACCGCGGGCCGGCCCGGAGGCTCGGCCGTATATGCACGCACAGCCTCCCGCCCGGCTTCCGTCAACGAGAACAGCCGCTTGTTGGGCCGGCGCTCCTGCTCGACGACCCGAGCCGAGATCAGCCCCTCGGCCTCCATGCGCTCGAGCTCTCTGTAGAGCTGCTGGGGTGTCGTCATCCAGAAGTTGGCGACCGTCGCGTCAAACCCCTTCGCGAGGTCATAACCGGACGCCTCGCCCTCCAGCAGTGCGGCCATGACCGCGTTTCGCAACGCCATTGACCCAATCTAACAGCAATGTGACTAGTCAACAAAGTGCATCGTTCTGCTCGGCCACCCTGGACAAGCCTTCCTGGAACCCATAATCTCCTATACGCCTATTAAATTTGTTGAGTATGAGAGGCGGATTCCATGCACCCCTTCCGTAAGGCCGTCGAGGCCCGCGACATGGACGCCGTGGCAGCCCTGCTGGCGGACGACGTTGTCTTCACCAGCCCGGTCGCCTTCACGCCGTACCCCGGTAAGGCGGTCACCGCCGCGATCCTGCGCCATGTGGTCCAGGTCTTCGAGGACTTCACCTACGTTCGCGAGATCGCCAATCCCGACGGTCGTGACCACGCCTTCGTCTTCACCGCCAACGTCGCCGGCAAGAAGCTCCAGGGCTGCGACTTCCTGCACTTCGACGAGAACGGAAAGATCGACGACTTCACGGTGATGGTGCGCCCGCTCTCGGCTGCGAAGGCGCTGTCCGAGGCGATGAACGCCCGGTTCGACGAGATCGCCCGAGAGGCAACCGCGCAGTGACCGCGACGACCGACTTCGACGCCGTGGTCATAGGCGCGGGCAACGCAGGTCTGACCGCCGCCACCACCCTGCAGCAGGCCGGACTGCGGACCTTCCTGGTGGAGCGCCACAACATCCCCGGCGGCTGCGCCACCTCCTTCCGGCGGGGGCGCTTCGAGTTCGAGACAGCGCTGCACCAGCTGTCCGGAGTCGGGCTGGAAGGGCAGCCATACACCCTGCGCTCGATGTTCGAGAAGCTCGGTGTCGCCGACCGGCTGGAGTTCGTCCGGGAACACGACCTGTACCGGGCCGTGGTGCCCGGTCACTACGACGTGACCCTGCCCGCCGACTGGGGCGGCGCGCTGGACGCTCTGGAGGCCGCCTTCCCCGGCAACCGCGCCCGCGTAGAGAGCTTCTTCGCGCTCGTCAGGGATGTCATGTTCGGGTACGTCTCGGTCCTGCGCCGTACGCCCGCCGCCGACATCGACCCGGTCCTCTTCCGTCAGGCGCTGCGCCCGATGAAGGACGTGCTGGACGACCACTTCGACCATCCCGGCATCAAGTCGGTCCTCGGCATGTACTGGTCCTACATCGGCCAGCCGCCCTCCCGGCTCGCCTTCCACGAGATGGCCCTGTTGCTTTACGGCTATTTCGAGTTCAAGCCATGGCACATCAAGGGCGGCTCGCAGGCCATGTCGAGCGTGCTCCTGGATGCCTTCGTGATGGCGGGAGGCCAGGTCCGCTTCAACACGGCGGTCGAGGCGATCCTGACCGAGGGCCGCCGTGTGGTGGGAGTCCGTCTCGACGACGGGCAGCAGGTGTCCACGCGCGACGTGGTCTCCAACGCCTCGCTGCCCGTCACCTACGCGATGCTCGGCGACGACGCCGTGCCGACCGCCGTACGCGACGACCTGGCCACCCGGCGCGTCGGCCCGTCGGCCTTCGTGCTGCACATGGGCCTCGACGCTTCACCCGCCGACCTCGGCTTCACCACCAGCACCACTTTCATCAACGCCGACCTGGACGACGACCGCGTCTTCGCCTCATGGCGCTCCCTGGAGCCCGCCCGCGGAATCTGCGTCTCGTCGTACGACGTCGAGCCGATCGGCTTCGCCCCACCGGGCGCGAACCACGTCAGCCTGCTGACTCTGCAGTACGGCGACCTGTGGGAGAAGGTCCCGCCCGCCGAGTACGCACGCACCAAGTTCGCCTACGCGCAAACGTTGCTCGACCTGGCGGAGACGACCATGCCCGGCATCCGAGACGCCATCGAGGAGGTCGACGTCGCGACGCCGCTGACCGTCGCCCGCTACCTCGGCCACCCAGGCGGCGCCATCTACGGCTACGACCAGGACCGCACCGAGAGCTGGCTGTTCCGCAACAGCGAACGCGACACCCACGTGACCGGCCTGCACCTCGCCGGCTCCTGGGCCGGCAGCGGCGGCTTCCAGCCCACCCTCGAAGCCGGTCACCGCGTCGCACGGCGTCTGCTACGCGCCAAGGCCGCCTGACCCCACAGGGAGAACCCGTGAAGCACCCCCTCGCCACCCTCTTCGACGGCCACGACGAGGTCCAGGCAGAAATCGACAGCCGCCCGGCCGACACCACCGACCATGCCGCCGAGACCCGCCGCACGGTGGACACCTACCACCCCGAACGGCTCACGCTCTCGGTCGCCGAGGTCATCACGGAGACCGCCACAACAAAAACCTTCCGGCTGCGCCGCCCCGACGGAGCAGACCTGCCCCCCTTCCTCGCCGGCCAGTACGTGGGCGTGTTCGCGGACGGCACCAACCGCCCCTACGCTCTCTCCTCCAGCCCGGCACGACTGGACCACTGGGACCTGACGGTCCGGCGGGTCCCCGGCGGCAGGATCAGCAACCGCCTGATCGACACGCTGGCGGCGGGCGACCCCCTCACCACCACCGGCCCCATGGGGACCTTCCACCACAACCCGATCTTCCACGGAGACGACGTCGTCTTCCTCGCCGGCGGCTCCGGCGTCGTGCCCGCGATGAGCATGATCCACGACATCGTCGACCACGGTCTCGACCGCCGGTTCCATCTGATCTACGGCTCCCGTACAGACGACGACATCATCTTCCGCGACGAGCTGGACGCCCTCGCCGCGAACCATCACCCGAACATCCGGGTCGACCACGTCGTCGCCGAACCCGGGCCTGCCTGGTCCGGCACCACAGGTTTCCTGACCTCGTCCCTTATCAAGACGCTCGCCGGGCCGCTGGACGCGCGCACGGTCTACGTGTGCGGCCCCCAGGCCCTCTACCCCTACGCCCTCCGACAACTCCTCGACCTCGGCCACCCCCGCCGCCGCATCCGCTTCGAGGCCAACGGCGCGCCCGCCGATCCCACCCGCCAGGCGCACTGGCCCGCCGACGCGGCGCCCGGCGGCGAGGTCACGGTCACCGCCGCCGGGCACACGTTCCGCACCCGCAGAGGCCGCCCACTCCTGGACGCCCTGGAGGACGAGGGCATCCGCCCCAAGGCAGCCTGCCGCTCCGGCGAGTGCAGCCTGTGCCGCGTTCGTGTTCTGAAGGGCACAGTGCACACGGCCGAGGAAGCGCAGCTGCGCCTGTCCGACGTCCGCTCCGGCTACACTCACGCCTGCGTCGCGTACCCGATCACGGACGTGGAGCTCGACGTCTGAGAGCCCGCTCACCCTCCGAAGTCAGCGACAGCCGGCCGACGACGGCTCCCTCCGGTCGGCCGTCGCTGTCTGCCGTACATTGGGGGCATGGCGGCGGAAGTCGATGAATTCCTCCGCGACCTCGCCCGCGAGTTCAGGCCTCGGGCCGACCAGCTGGCCCGCGACCTGATCCAGGCCGCACGCGCCGAGGTGCCCGACGAATGGACGCATGCTCCGCTTGCCGCACAGGAGCCAGCGACGACGATCTCCTCGCCGCCCATCGACTGCTATGTCCTGGACGACGTCACCGAGGCGGACTTCGCGGACATCATCTGCGAACGCCCCTGCACCGACCCGAACTGTGGCTGCGACGGTTGTTCCGACGAGCGGTATCGCGTGCGTGACGCGTTCAATCAGAGCAGTCAGCCCCTGCTCGCGGAGAGCGTCGTCTTCGACCACCTCGGACGGCCGATGTTCTGGGATCAGCTTGCCCCCTTCGAGCATCCGGACGACGCCGACCGGCTCTGCTACGGCATCGACATGACGTACAGCGTCATGTACAGCCACCAGGACGCCCAGAGTTTCTGGGCCTACAGCGATACCCGTGTACCGGCGGTGGAGCTGTACGAATCGCTCGTTCGTTCGCCTGGCATCGCGAAGTTCCCGGGCTGGGATGAGAGTGACCTGCCGGGTGCCCCACTGCGGCAGGCCGGACGGTACACGCCACGCGGCGGTTCCGATTCAGGGCCCGCCTTGAAGATGGTGAGGTCCTGACAGGTCCCGAGGGGCCGAGCCGTACACGACTGGAGTACTGGACGGGGCGGGTGATAGGCGGGCCCGAGCCGGCTTCCGTCGGCAGGCGACGTCGAGCTTTCGGCCCAAGATCAATCAGTCACGGAGACTCCGGGCTGCTGGGTGCGCGAGGCTGCCGAGGCGGGGCCGGTGAGTGGCGCAGTTGATAGGAGTGGGCGAGGTCCCGTACCTCTGCAGTGGAGACCACCTCATGCCCGTCGCCGTGGTGCAGATGCTTCTCGAGTAGGGCCAGCACGTCTTCGGAGAGTCGGGCCTTGAGGCTGTCGGAGCGGCCCGGCAGCAGCCCCACCTCGACGTGAACGAAGTTCACCCGGCCGTCGCCCGCCTCATCCCTGTTCCCCACGCACGCCTCTTCGGCGGGACGGACGAGCGACTTGCACACGCCGGTGGAGCCTGCCTTCTCGATCACCATCGGGTGCAGTTCCCTCAAGAACGGCCGCCAGTCGAAGGCCTCCGCCAGCCCTGGCGAGTAGTCGACGGTGATGTGGGGCATGAAGGACCTCCCGCTACAGGCGTGTGTACTCCGAATCTGCCTGCTCCCGTCGACTCACCCGGCAGGAACTCCCGGCCCACCATCAGCGAGTTCAGGGTGTTGATGAGCAGGGCAACCCAGTCCAGGACCGCAGTGAACCGGCGGGTGTCGGCGAAGCGCCCCTCAGTCGCTGGTACCGGGCCCCCTCGGCAGCGAGTTGGGCGCCCGGGAGATTGCCGAACCGGAGCACCATCTGACTGGCGTCGATCACAGTGGTGGTGTCGGCTCCCAGTCCGACGACCGCTGGGGACGGCGCCGTATCGCTGGCCGGCACACCTGCAGGGGATCCCGTAGCCGAACGGAGCCGGACATCGTTCGGTGGCGTCGGGCCGGCGGAGCGGGCCGAGACCGGGCGCCACCGAAGAGCGCGCCCCGTCGCCCGAGGCTGTGAGGTGCGGTTCGCACTGCTGGAGCGGGAGTTGGAGTGTGTGCCGCTGTCCGGGAGGCCTCCGACGCCTCGACATTGCGGCGTTGATCGGCTCAGCCCTTACGGGCCTTGATCTCCTCGGTCAGCTGCGGCAGAACGTCGAACAGGTCACCGACGACGCCGTAGTCGACGAGGTCGAAGATCGGCGCCTCGGGATCCTTGTTGACGGCCACGATGGTCTTGGAGGTCTGCATACCCGCGCGGTGCTGGATGGCGCCGGAAATGCCGGAGGCGATGTACAGCTGGGGCGAGACCTGCTGACCGGTCTGGCCGACCTGGTGGGAGTGCGGGTACCAGCCCGCGTCGACCGCGGCACGGGAGGCACCGACGGCCGCGCCCAGGGAGTCGGCCAGCTCCTCGATGACCGAGAAATTCTCGGCGGCGCCCACACCTCGGCCGCCGGAGACCACGATCGCGGCTTCGGTCAGCTCCGGACGGCCGGTCGACTCGCGCGGCGTACGGGAGACGATTCGGGTGCTGGTGGCCAACTCACTGAAGGATACGGCGAGTTGCTCGACCGTGACCGCGACCGCGACCGGAGTGGTCGTCGGGGTGGCCGAGTTCGGCTTGACGGTGATCACCGGAACGCCCTTGGTGACCCGGGACTTGGTGGTGTGCGCGGCGGCGAACACCGACTGGGTGGCGATGGGGCCCGCTGCCCCCGCCTCCAGGTCCACAGCGTCGGTGATGACGCCGGAACCGATGCGCACGGCGAGGCGCGCCGCGATCTCCTTGCCCTCCGCGGAGGAGGGAACGAGGACGGCGACCGGGGAGACGGCCCGGACGGCCTGCTCCAGGGCGTCGACTTCCGGGACGACCAGGTACCCGGCGAACTCGGGTGCGTCGGCGGCCAGCACCTTCACGGCGCCGTGCTCGGCCAGCACCGGGGCGGTGGCCTCCACACCCGGGCCGAGGTGCACGGCGACGGGCTCTCCGATGCGGCGTGCCAGGGTCAGCAGCTCCAGGCTCGGCTTGCGGACGGCGCCGTCCATGTGGTCGACGGAGACGAGGACTTCACCCATGGGAATCGTTCTCCTGCGAGATGTGTGAGGGTGGGGGGAGGGGGGACGAAGTGGCTCAGATGAACTTCTGGCCGGCCAGGAACTCCGCGAGCTGCTTGCTTCCTTCGCCCTCGTCCTTGACGACGGTGCCTGAGGTGCGTGGTGCGCGCTGTGCCGCTTCCTCGACCTTCGTCCAGGCGCCGATCAGTCCGACCCGCTCCTCGCCGATGCCCAGGTCGGACAGGTCCACGGATTTCACCGGCTTCTTCTTCGCCGCCATGATGCCCTTGAACGACGGGTAGCGGGCCTCGCCCGACCGGTCGGTCACCGATACCACGGCCGGCAGCGAAGCCTCCAACTCTTCGTCGGCGGAGTCGCCGTCCCGGCGGCCGGAGACCTTGCCGTCGGCCACGGAGACGTCGGAGAGCAGCGTCATCTGTGACACGCCGAGCCGCTCCGCGAGGAGGGCCGGGAGGACGCCCATGGTGCCGTCCGTGGAGGCCATACCGCACATCACCAGGTCGTACCCGATGTGTTCGACGGCCTTGGCGAGCACCAGAGAGGTACCCATCACGTCGGTGCCGTGCAGTGCGTCGTCCTCGACGTGCACCGCCTTGTCCGCGCCCATGGAGAGTGCCTTGCGCAGTGCGTCGCGGGCGTCCTCCGGGCCGACGGTCAGGACGGTGGTCTCCGCGTCGTCGCAGGCCTCGGCGATCCGCAGCGCCTGCTCGACCGCGTATTCGTCGAGCTCCGACAGCAGGCCGTCCACGGCGTCGCGGTCGGTGGTCAGGTCCTCGGAGAAGTGGCGGTCGCCGGTGGCGTCGGGTACGTACTTCACCGCGACCACGATCTTCAAGCTCACTGGACACCTCATTTCGGTGGGATGCTCTGGCTGCTGATGGGGGGAGGCCCCGCCGACTCTCGCGCCGGCGGACAGACTGCTGCGTCGAGCGCCGCCGAAGTCTCACGGAGAACGGCTGCCTGAGCCGTACCCGGCCTACCCGGCGCGCCGGGTACCGAGGGCGAGTCGACTGCTGCCACTGAGTGACTGCGGCGCGTAGCGCGGGGGTTCCTCCGATTCGTCCCACGACAGTTGCTCGCACGACGGCGACGCTATGCGGACGGGCGCGGGGCATCGACTCCCGGTTCCGGCTGCCGGAACCGCGGGTCGGCGCCGGTTCTGTCCTGCGGTCCGCAGGGTGCCGCCCTGTGCGGGTGTCGTGATGGCAGCGCTCACGAGGTCGATCGACATGTCACCCCGAACTCCTCGGCGACACCGCCGGTTCCCGGCCGTCACGGCCTTCCCGCGTGCCCACCCCGCCCGGAGAGCAGGCCGTGCCTGCGGTTCCGGTGGGTGGAAAGGGCCCGTGCGCCGGTCGCGGACGGTGCGAATCATCGGTCGTGCCGAGGAAGACTTAAGGAGACGATCCTGATGGGCGAAGCCGCCATCACCACGACGAAGGTCGCGGTAGGGGAGTACGAGTTCCAGTTGCACTCCGCCGGAGACCCGAGCGATCCCGCCGTGCTCTTCCTGCACGGGTCCGGACCCGGCGCGACGGGCCTGTCCAACTGGGCGGCCGTGCTCAAGGACCTGGGCGAGGAGTACTACTGCCTGGCACCGGACGTGATCGGTTTCGGCGGCTCCAGCCACCCCGAGACTCCGCCCCAGGGCCTCGGCCCCTTCACCGAGTTGCGCGTCGACACACTCATCGGCCTGCTGGACGCGCTCGGCGTGGAGAAGGCCACGCTGGTCGGCAACTCCATGGGCGGCATGTTCTCGCTCGGCCTGGCCCAAAGGGTCCCCGAACGGGTGGAGCGGATCGTGCTCATGGGCTCGGCCGGATCGCCGGCCAAACCCGGTCCGGCGATCCGGGCACTCAGGAACTTCTACGACGACCCCACCACGGAGGCGATGACCGCGCTGCTGGAGGCCTTCGTCCACGACCCCGCGGAGTTCGGCGGGGACCTGGCGAAGATCGCGGCGGAGCGCGTGCCGCAGGCGACGCGTCCGGAGGTCGAGCGCTCGCACCGGGCGACGTTCTCCGGGACCAATCCGTGGTCGTTCACCGTCGAGGACGCCGCCGGGATCGCGCAGGAGGTGCTGGTCATCCACGGCCGTGAGGACAGGTTCGTGCCGTTCGTGGAAGCCGCGGTGTGGTTCTTCGAGCACCTTCCCAACGCCCGCCTGTACGGCATCGGCAAGTGCGGGCACTGGACCCAGATCGAGCAGCACGACCGGTTCGTGACCGCACTGCGCGGCTTCCTGACCGGCGCGCTGTGAAAGCCATTCGGAGGAGCCGACGATGACCGACGTACTGGGCCTGGGTATGACGCACTACCCGATGCTGCTGGGCCCCGACGCGCACATGGCGGGTCTGCTTCGCCGCACTCTGCGGGATCCGGACATTCCCGCGGACAAGAAGGACCCGGCGAACTGGAGCGAGCGGGCGCGGCGGGAGTGGGCCGCGGACCAGGGCGTTGAGGCGGCGGCGCGGCACCGCGCCGAACTCCTGGCTCACCTGGAGCGATGCCGCGCCGAGCTGGACGCCTTCCGGCCGGACGTCGTCGTGGTGTGGGGCGACGACCAGTACGAGAACTTCCGCGAGGAGGTGATCCCGCCGTTCTGCGTGCTGGCCTACGACGACACCGTCGTCGAACCGTTCGGTGTCCTGCGCAGGCTGAAGATGCCGAACGTGTGGGACCTGCCGGACGACACGACGTACACCATGCGCGGGATGCCGGAGTTCGCGAAGAAGCTGGCCTCGGACGTGCTGGCGGCCGGACTGGACTGCGCCTACTCCTACGAGCTGCGCAAGGGCATCCACTTCCCGCACTCGTTCGCCAACACTCAGGTGTTCCTCGACTACGACGACGTGGGCTCGCGGTTCCCGTACCCCATGGTGCCCATCGCGTTGAACTGCTACGGAGAACATGTCATCGCCCGGCGTGGCGGCATGGCCACCTTCGCGGAGATCGGACCCGAGGAGAACCTCGACCCGCCCGGCCCGTCGCCTGCCCGGTGCTACGAACTCGGGCGCGCGGTCGGCCGGTCGGTGGCGGCCAGCGGGAAGCGGGTGGCCCTCGTCGCCTCGTCGAGTTGGTCGCACGCGTTCCTCAACGACAAGGACTGGCACCTGCGGCCGGACACCGAAGCCGACCAGCGGCTGTACGACGCGATGGTCGCCGGCGACCACGACGCGTGGACGCGGACGACGACCCGGGAGATCGTCGGGGCGGGCCAGCACGAGATGCTCAACTGGTTCTGCCTGCTGGGCGCGGTCGCCGAACTCGGGCTGCGGCTCCAGTGGAGCGAGCTGACCGTCACGGAGATCTTCAACTCCAACAAGGCCTTCGCGGCGTACCGGTGAGGGGCGGGACATGACTGTGGTGATCGTCGGCGCGTCCCTCGCCGGCATACGCACGGCACAGGCCCTGCGCCGGCAGGGGTACGACGGTGAGCTGGTGATCGTGGGGGACGAGCCGCATCCGCCCTACGACCGGCCGCCGCTGTCCAAGGACATGCTGACCGGTGAGGGCGAGGCCGTTCCGCTGCTGTCGCGGGCCGAACTCGAGGCACTCGACGCTGATCTGCGGCTCGGCATCCGGGCGACCGGTCTGGATACGCGCCGGCGCGTGGTGCGCACCGAGGCCGGTGAGATCGCCTTCACGGACCTGGTGATCGCCACCGGTGTCGTACCGCGCGGGCTGCCGGGCATGGACGGTCTCGCCGGAGTGCATACCCTGCGCACCCTCGACGACGCGTACGCCCTGCGCGAGGAGCTGCGGCACGCCCGTAGGGCCGTGGTGGTCGGCGCCGGATTCATCGGCGCCGAGTTCGCCTCCTCGGCCACCGGCCGGGGCCTGGGGGTGTCCGTCGTGGAGGTCCAGGACACGCCGATGGGGCACCTGTTCGGCGACGAGGTCGGCGCCCGGCTGGCGAAGCTGCACGAACTGAACGGTGTCCGGGTGCACACCCGTGCCCGCGTCGCGTGCTTCACGGGCGACGGCAGGGTCGAAGCGGTGCTTCTCGACGACGGCAGGTCGCTGCCGGCGGATGTTGTGGTGGTGGGCATCGGCGCCGAGCCGGCCACCGGCTGGCTGGCCGGCTCGGGTCTTCCCGTCGACGACGGCGTCCACTGCGACGAGAACCTGCGTGTCCTCGGTCATCCCGGAATCCACGCCGCCGGCGATGTGGCGCGGTGGCGGCATCCGCTGTACCCGGAGCCCCTGCGGATCGAGCACTGGACCAACGCGGGAGGGCACGCCTCGGTCGTCGCCGCCGACATCCTCGGCACGCCGCCGCCGCGGGCCCAGGTGCCGTACGTCTGGTCGGACCAGTACGGACGCCGCATCCAGATCGTGGGCCGCCCGGCGCTGGGGAAACCGGCACGGATGGCTGGCGACATCGAGACGGGCCCGTTCGCCGCCCTGTACGCGGACGAGGACGGCACCGTGGTCGGCGCGCTCGTCGTGGACGACCCCAGGCTGCTGATGAAGTGCCGCAAGGCGATCGCCAACCGCGACCGGGCGGACGGGCCGGCCCTCGGGTTCGGCTCGCCCGTACCGGATCGTCGCTGATGACCAGGGGGAACCGATGGACCAGGCCTTTCCGCGGATCCAGCCGGACGACGTCCGTATCGGCGGAGGACTCCGTGCCGCCGAGATCAGGCTCGGCGGTGTCCCACGGGGTGCCGTGGTGCTGCTCACCGAGGCCGGCGACCCGGTGGACACGGCCGAGGTGATGAACCGGCTGGCCGAGCAGGGCTATGAGACCTTCGCGGCCGAGGTTTCCGGCGACGGAGGGGCACCCGACGCCCTCCGGGCCCTGCTCGGCCGGGCCGGCGCTCGTGGCTGGGCAGGCGAGCAGGTCGGCCTGGTCGGCTACGGCGTCGGCGCGCAGGTCGCCCTGCGCGCCGCGGAGGAACTGGAGCTGGGCGCGGCGGTGAGCGTGGCGCCGACGCGGTTGCCGAAGACGCTCGCGCTGCGCACCCCGTGGCTGGGCCTGGTGGGCGTACCCGACGCGCAGGCGGAGGCAGCGGTCCGCCGGGTGAGCCGCGAACTGGCCCTGCACGCGCCCGTCCACACCGAGCTGGTCGGCTATCGGGGCCTCGGCGGCTCGTTCCACCACGACCCGGCCGACCAGCGCGCCCACGCCGCCGCGTTCGACTGCTGGCAGCGCACCGTGGAATGGCTGAACCTCCGGGTCGTGCCGCGGCTCACCCCGCTCGCCCGGCAATGGCGGGCCCGTCGGCCCGCGGGCGTCGGAACCCCTTGAGACCAGGTACGGAACGGAAGAGAGGTACTCATCCGCATGTCGGAGTACATCATCAACGACCTCGAGGCGCCGCGCTTCGCCGTGAACCGCAAGGCCATGGTCGACCCGGACGTCTTTGCCCGGGAGCGCGAGCGGATCTTCGACCGGTGCTGGCTGTACGTCGGTCACGAGTCGGAGCTGGCCAAGCCCAACGACTTCGTCACCCGCTCGGTCGGAGGCAGGCCGGTCCTCTTCGCGCGTGACGCGAAGAACGACATCCGCGTGTGGATCAACTCCTGCCCGCACCGCGGGGCGATGCTCTGCCGGGAGCCGCGCGGCAACGCCCGCTTCCTCACCTGCTTCTACCACGGCTGGAGCTTCAGCACCGGCGGCGGCCTGGTGTCGGTGCCGGACGACGAGGGATACGGCCCGGACTTCGAGCGCCCCAACCTGGTGACCCCGCCCAGGGTGGAGTCGTACCGGGGCTTCGTCTTCCTCAGTTTCGACCCGGACATCGTGGACCTGCCCACCTATCTCGGGGACGCCGCGGAGTACATCGACCTGGTCGCCGACCAGTCCGAAGTGGGCATGCGGGTGCTGGAGGGCACGCACGAGTACTCCGCGAAGGTGAACTGGAAGCTGCTGGTGGAGAACAGCTACGACGGCTACCACCTGATGAGCACCCACCAGCGCTACCTGCAGATGGTCGCTGCCGCCCGGGGTGGGATCGACCGTTCCACCATAGGCAACAACGTCGCGGTCGATCTGGGCAACGGACACGCGGTGATGGCGGGCCGCCCCATCGTCGGCGGGTTGTTCGGCCGGCCGTTGTCCGAGGCCGGCGAGGCCGAACGGGCCGCGCGCTTCGAGCGGTTCCGCCAGACGTACGGTGACGCGTGGGTGGACCGGATGTCGGGAACCCGCAACCTGGTGATCTTCCCGAACCTCTGCATCATCGACCTGGTCATGGGGGTGGCGATCCGCAAGATCGACCCCATCGCGCCGGACTACCTCCATGTCAGCGCGTGGCACCTGGTGCCACCGGAGGAGGGCGAGGAACTGCACCGGCAGCGGCTGGACAACTTCCTGACCTTCTGGGGCCCGGGTGGGCTCGCCACTCCGGACGACGTCGAGGCCCTGGAGAGCTGCCAGCGCTCGTACGCTGCGGTGAAGGAACTCCCCTGGTCGGACATCTCCCGCGGTATGAAACGGCCCCTCCCGCACAGCTCGGACGAACTGCAGATGCGCCTGTGGTGGCGGCGCTGGAACGAACTCATGACGGGGGAGAAGCTCCCCGCCGAGGAACACGATCCGCTTCCTGCCGAGTTCACCGCCAGGAGGCGGCCGGAGCCCGCGGCGGCGGGGTAGCACACGACACACCACAGCCGGCCCGCGGTGAACCCGCGGGCCGGCTGTGGTGTGTTCCTGCCGAGCGTTCACGGACGGGGTGGCGACCATGAAGGCGGCTGCGCGGTGCTGTCTGACGCCACCGCAGCCCAAGCGCTCCGCCGGTTGTGCCGATACGAGGCTTGACCGGGGGGGCCGGGGGTCATGATGTGCAGTCGGCCGGCTGCGGCACCGTCGTGGCCGGCCGCGCAGTTCCCCGCGCCCCTTCAGGACGCTGCCGGACCGAGGCGGGCGGCTTCGCCCGACCCACTCAGGGGTCCTCGCATTATGAGCGTCCGATGGGGTCGCGCGGCCTGGCGACGCGGCGAGGTGCGGTGCCGGGCCGCGCGACCCGGACGGGCATGGTGTTAAGACCCCTCAGGGGCGGACTCTCACCCCGCGATGTCACCCGTCGGCGACGGCGCGTCGCCGAGGCCGAACAGCCGAGCCGCGTTCGCCCCGAGCACGGCGCTCGCCTGGCGTTCGGTCAGCAGACCGCGGTGCGCCGCGTCGCGGACGGCCGCGGGCGCGGCGGAGAGCTGGCCCGGCATGAAGGGGTGGTCGGTGCCGACCATGACGTGATCCTCACCGAACCGCTCGACGAGCAGCGGCAGGTGAGCCGGGTCGAAGACGAGGGAGTCCACCCACAGCGAGCGGACGAGTTCGTCGGCTCGCGCGTGGCCACCGCGCTGCGCCATGAACTTCAGCCGGGGGTAGGCGAGGGAGAACGTGCCGCAGCCGTGCGCCAGCGCGATCCTCAGGCCGGGGAAGTCCTCCAGCACACCGCCGAAGACCAGCGCGGCGGTGGCGAGGGCCGTGTCGGTGAGCATGCCGAGTCCGAAGTCATAGGGCTGGCCCGTCCGCCGGACGGCCCCCTTGCCCCCGTCCATCGGGTGCACGAACAGGACGGCGCCGAGTGCCTCGGCGGCTTCGAAGAACGGCCGCAACGAGGGGGCGTCGAGTTCGTGGTCCCCGATCACCGTGCCGATCTCCGCGCCCCGCAGGCCGAGTTCCGTCATCACCCGCGTCAGCTCGTCCACCGCGAGAGCGGTGTCCTGCAGCGGTACGGTGCCCAGGCCGCGGAGCCGGCCACCGGAGTCCGCCACCTGGGCTGCCAGGCCGTCATTGAGCGCGCGGGCGTACTCCGCGGCCTGCCGTGGCTCCGCCCAGTACGTCAGGGTGACCGGTACCGGTGAGACCACCTGGACATCGATGCCGGCGGCGTCCAGTTCCCCCAGCCGGGCCGTGAGGTCCCACAGCGCGGGGCGGACCTCACGGAACACCGTGTCTCCGCGCATGATCCGTCCCGCGTCCGCCTCTACCTCCAGGGTCGGCCACCGGCCCGGGCCGCCCGGCAGGCCGGCCGGGTACAGATGTCCGTGCATGTCGACGATCAGCTCGTGTCCTGTCACCCGCCGCACGTTAGGAGGCGGGTCCCTCGTCGGCATGCCGCTTTTCCGGCTGCCGGAACACCCCGTTCTGCGCCGTCGCGCACGCCGTGACCATAGGGGCATGGTGAACCTGGAATTGGATGCCGAGCAGCTCGAAGTGGCGGAGCTCGGCCGGCAGTTGGGCCTTGAGGTGCTGTCCCCGGTGGCGCGCGAGGCGGAGGAGCGGCGCGGTGTGCCGGAGGGCGTGTGGCGGACGCTGTTCGAGACGGGGCTGACCGTACCGGTGCCGGAGGAGCTCGGCGGCGCGGGCATCGGCGACACCGTCACGCTGATGGTCGCGCTGGAGAACCTCTCCTACGGAGACCCCGGGATCGTCTTCGCCGCATACTCCAGCGGGGTGGCGGCGATGCTCCTGGCCCGTCACGGCGGGCCGGAACGGGCGGCACTGGTGCGCGGACTCACCTCCGATCCCACGGCCCGCGGCGCCGTGGCGCTCTACGAGGGACAGGGCCGCGGCGCGGCGGAGTTCGCGACGGTGATCCACACCACCGACGACGGCCGGATACGGGTCCGGGGCCACAAGACGGCCGTCGCCTTCGGCGCGGACGCCGATCCCCTGGTGGTCGTGGGCACGGACGAGCGGTCGGGCGCGGTGCGGGCGGTGCTGGTGCCCCGCGACACCGACGGGATCACCGTCAAGGCGTACGACGGCGGTCTCGCGCTGGACGCCGCCCGCACGGCCGCGATGTCCTTCGACGTGACCGTCCCCGCCGAGAACCTGCTGGACGCCGAGGACCTGCTCACCACGCTCGGCCGGATCCGGCTGGGAGTGGCCGCGATCGCGCTGGGCACCGCATGGCGCGCCATCGACTACGCGGCCGAGTACGCCACCGAGCGCGTGGCGTTCGGCCGGCCCATCGCGGCGTTCCAGGGAGTGTCCTTCCCGCTTGCCGAGGCGCAGATGCGCATCACGCAGGCCCGGCTGGAGACGCTCGACCTCGCCGCACGGCTCCACGACCCCGACGCCGCGGACCTGACCGCGGCGATCAGCCGGCTGCTCGCCCACGTGGGTGAGACCGCCGCGGAGGCGACTCGCGCGGCCGTCCAGACCCTCGGCGGACACGGCTTCATCGCCGAGCACCCCGTGGAGCTGTGGTACCGGTCCGCCATGGCCCTGTCCGCACTGGACTTCGACCCGTTGTGCTCCTCGTTCACGCCGGCCCTCTAGAAACGCGGGAATCATGACTTTCTCCTTCACACCGAGCAAGCCCCTCGCCGACTACGCGCGCGCCCTTCGGGACTGGTCGGCCTCCGAGTGCCGCCCGTACGCGCGCGAGGCCGACGACCGGCACGCGCCGCCGGAGAACTGGCGCGAGATCCTGGACACCGCACCGGTGCCGCTCGGACGGCACGACAAGCCCGGCAGCGACCCGTTCCCGGAGTTCGAGGACGGCTACTGGGTGAGCCGGCTGGCGTACTACGAGAACCTCGCCTACGGCGACATCTGGCCGTTCCACACCATCGGCAGCGGCATCGGCCACCGCGTGGTGCAGGCGATGGGGACCCCCGAACAGATCGAGAAGTGGTACGAGCCCGTCGTCGGCAGCGGTCTGGTGACGGCCTTCGCGCTGACGGAGCCCCATTTCGGCTCGGACACCAGCCAGGTGGCGACCACGGCGGTCCGGGACGGCGACTCCTGGGTACTGAACGGAACCAAGATCTTCTGCACGAACGGCGCGGTCGCCGACTACACGGTGGTGTTCGCGACCACGGACAAGACGCTGGGCGCCAAGGGGATCAACGCGTTCGTGGTGCCCAAGGGGGCGCCCGGGTTCGTCGTCGGCAAGGTCAACGAGCACAAGATGGGCATCCGGAGCTGGGTGACCTCCGAGCTGGTCTTCGCCGACTGCCGGATCCCGGTGGAGAACATCCTCGGCTGGAGCGGCGACGATCAGGGCCGGCCGAGGCGCGGCGGGCAGGCCGGCGCGCTCAGCGCGCTGGCGTCCAACCGGCCGAACATCGCCACGATGGGCATCGGTATCGCACAGGCCTCGCTCGACGTGACGTCCCGGCTGCTGGCGGAGCAGCGGGCCGGCTTCAGCCCGAGGCGGTGGTCGGCCGTCCAGGACGAGCTCGCGGCCATGAACCAGGCCCTGCAGCGGGGGCGCCGAGCCGCCCACTGGGCGCAGTTCCTGCTCGACCGGGGTGGCTCCGACCGTTCGGCGGCGGCCATCGGCAAGGGTTACGCGCCGCACACCTGCGAGCGGGTGATCCGGCGCTGCATGCAACTGCTGGGGCCGGAGGGCACCAGCCGCGAACTGCTGCTGGAGAAGTGGTACCGCGACGTGAAGATCATGGACATCTTCGAGGGTTCGGGCCAGGTCCAGCGGCTCATCGTGGCGCGGGGCCTGATGGGCCGGGTCGCGGGCTAGTGCCGAGATGCCGACGAGACCGACAGGGAATGACGGGATGACCAACGACCTGAGCGACCTCCGTAGTCCGGCGGCCGAGCCCGTGGTGCGTGCGGTGGAGCGGTTCCTCTACGCGGAGGCGGACCTGCTCGACGAGTGGAGGCTGCACGAGTGGCTGGAGCTGTTCGGCCCCACCGGTGAGTACCAGATCCCCGCCACGGACAAGCCGGACGGCGATCCCGGCCGGGACCTCTTCCTGGTGCAGGACGACAGGTTCCTGCTGGAACACCGGGTCAACTCCCTGCTGACGCGTGCCGCGCACGCCGAGTACCCGCACTCGCGGACCCGGCGGATGATCACCAACGTCCGGGTATGGGAGAGCGGTGGCCGGCTGCTCGATGTCACCGCGAACTTCACGGTCCACCGCGTGCGCTCGGGGAACGTGGACACCTACATCGGCCAGTACCGGCACGTACTGGAGCAGGACGACCACACGGAATACCGGTTCCTGGTCCGCAAGGCGGTGCTCGACCTCGACGCGCTCCGCCCGCACGGGAAAGTGAGCGTCATCCTATGAGACTTCAGGGCAAGGTCGCCGTCGTCACCGGAACCAGCCCCCGGATCGGAGGCACGATCGCGCGCGGGTTCGCCGCCGAGGGCGCGAAGGTGGCGTGCACGTCCCTGTCGGCCGACGAGGCCCGTACCTGCGCGGAGGAGATCGTCTCCGCAGGCGGCGAGGCCTTCCCGGTGGTCGGCGACGTCACCGACCCCGCGCACGCGCAGGCGGTCGTGGAGCAGGTCCTCGAACGCTGGGGACGGGTCGACGTACTGGTCAACAACGCCGTGTGGTTCAACCGCAAGGGCCTGCTGACCGTCTCGCTGGAGGAGTACCGGCACCAGCTCGACGTCATCCTCACGGGCGCCTTCCTGTTCACCCGGGCGGTGGCGGAGGCGATGATCCGCACCGGGACGGGCGGCAGTGTCATCAACATCCTGTCCGGCGCGGCGTTCCAGGGAGAGCCGGGCAACCTCGGATACTGCGCCGGCAAGAGCGGCCTGCTCAACTTCACCCGCTCCGTGGCGATGGAACTGGCCGGGCACGGCATCCGCGTCAACGGCTTCACCCCGACGGTCACCCTGCCCGACGACCCTGAGGCCGGGCGCCGGATGCTCTCGGCGACGGCGAGCCAGGACAGGCCCTACCCGATGGACTTCGCCGGCCAGTTCCCCCTCGGACGGCTGCCGACGGCCGCGGACTATCTCCCCGCGCTGGTGTTCCTGGCCTCGGACGAGTCCCGGATGGTGACCGGAGGCAACATCGCCGTCGACGGCGGCGTGTCGGCCAAGTACTGGGCGTGGCAACCGCGGCACGCCGACTGAGCGAAAGGTGGTGGCGCGGTGGAGCGTCGATTCGTGTGCCTGGCGGACGAGATGGCCAAGGGCACGTCCCGGACCGTCGGCGGCGGCGAGCCGATCGCCGTGTACCGCACCGACGACGGGGCGTTCTACGCCACGGCGGACTCGTGCACGCACGAGAAGTGGTCCCTCGGCGAGGACAGCGACATCGAGGGGCAGGAGGTGGTCTGCCCGCTGCACATGGCCAGGTTCGATCTGAGGACCGGTCAGCCGCTGTGCTTTCCGGCCACCGTGGCCCTGCGCACCTACGAGGTCGACATCGTCGACGGCGAGGTGTACGTGCTCGTGCCCCCGTGAGCGGGGCGCCGTCCGCGCTGCCCTACGCCTCGAAGGGGAGCCACGGCCCGTGGCCCAGGGTCACTCCCCGGCGGATCTCCCTGACGATGTGTCCGGCGGTCTCCCGCAGGGCGGAGACGGTGCCGGTCCTGGGCGCGGTGCCGGTGGGGAAGGTGACGGCGACCGCGGCGAGGGCCTGGCCTGCGAGCACGACGGGAGCGGCGAGGGAGGTGACACCGACGCACACCTCGTCGCTCTCTTGTGCGAAGCCCTGTCCTCGGACCTGCCGCAGTTCCGCGAGGAGCCGGCCGGAGTCGCTGACCGAGTGGGGTGTCAGCCGGGGCAGGCGGGCCGGCAATTGGTCGAGGTCCGTGTAGGCGAGCATCGCCTTGCCGCTCGCCGTGCAGCTCGCGGGCAGGCGGTCGCCGACCTCGAACGCACGGGTCGCCGAGGCGGTCGCTTCGCGGCGGCCGATCCGTTCGAGGAACACCACGTCGAAGTCGCGCGGCACGGCGAGAAAGGCCGTGTGCCCGGTTCGCTGGTGCAAGGCCGACAGGAACGGCATCGCGATGTTCCTGAAGCCGTTGGCGGGACTGACGGCGGCGAGGTGGAGCAGGTCCACCCCGATCCGGTAGCCGTTGGGGTGCGCCTCGATGGCCCCGAGCTGGGTGAGCCGTTGCAGCAGCCGGTGCACCGTGGACTTCGCCAGACCGGTGGCACGCGACAGTTCGCTGAGCGTCATGACGCGGTCGTGGGAGTTGAAGGCACTGAGAAGATCGAACGCCTTCGAGAGGATGGACGAGGTCTCGCCCTCGACTGCGGTGGTTTTCGGCACGGCGGCTCCAACGGTGCTCAGTGGATGGCGACTCCCACGGTTTCGGAGGCTACTGCCGGGGCTGCGCCAGGGCAATACGGAGTCCGGTATGGGTTTAGGAGGTATCTCGAATGGATGAGAGCTCCCGCTCCCGCACTCTGGCGAGCTGAGATTACCTACGCTAAAGTCTCGTTACAGAAGTAACTTTCTGTGTGCTGGCAATCATGAATTCCGTTGCGGTACGGGGCAATCGGACCGCGTACCGGCATACCTGCGAAACGTGTTCTTGGGCACCTCTCCCGACGAAGTCGGGAAGTTCACCCTGGATTCGGAGCGAGCCATGAAACTGCCCACTTTTCTTGCCGCGCAGGCGTCTTTGCGCCCTGACCACACAGCGTTGATCGGTGAGCGGCGGATGACGTTCGCCGAACTGGAGGAGGCGACCACGCGCGCGGCGGCGGCCCTGCGAGGGCAGGGGCTGCGGGTGGGGGACCGGGTGGCGATCGCGCTGCCGAACGGCGTCGACTTCGTCCTGGCGTTCCTGGCGGCGGTGAAGGCCGGGCTGGTCGCCGTGCCGGTGAACCTCCGGCTCGCGCCGGACGAGGCCACCTACATCCTCGGCGACAGCGGCGCGACGAAGGTGATCCGGGAGCCGTCCGAGGTGACGGAACTCGTCGAGTCCGGCGAGCCCGTACGGCCCGAGGTGCCGCAGGACTTCGACGACTGCGTGATCTCCTACACCTCCGGAACCACCGGAAAACCCAAGGGGGCCCTGCTCACTCAGGCCAACTACATCGTCCTCAACGGATTCCTCAACCAGGCGATGTGGGGCCTCGGGCCCGCGGACCGCCAACTCGTCACCACACCGCTGGCGCAGCGCACCGGCCTCGCCAGGGTCATGAACATGGTCTGCCACGGCTGTTCGCTCCTGGTACCGCCGAAGTTCGACGCGGCGCGCACCGCGGACCTCGTCCAGTCCGAGCGGGTGACCTTCATGGCGACGGTGCCCACGGTCGCGCGCATGCTGCTGCCGGAGATCGAACGCGACCCGGCCCGGTTCGCCTCACTGCGCGCCTTCGTGGCGACCGGGGAGGCGTTTCCCGTGGCGCTCAAGCGCAAGCTCCGGGACGTACTGCCCGACATGGAGATCCACTCGTACTACGCCATGACCGAAGTGGGCCTGGTCGCCGGCATGGGGCCCGCCGAGCAGTTCGCGCACCCGGAGGCCGTCGGCCGGGTGCAGCCGGGCGTGGAGGCGCAGCTGCTGGACGACGACTTCCATGAG
The DNA here is from genome assembly GCF_001279775.1 of Streptomyces sp. MMG1533. GTDB lineage: Bacteria > Actinomycetota > Actinomycetes > Streptomycetales > Streptomycetaceae > Streptomyces. The sequence goes on from NZ_LGDG01000241.1 coordinate 27,426, forward strand.
GTACGGCACGGAGAGGTGGGCGAACTCTGGGTGCGCAGCGGCCCACCCGGCCGCTGGCTGACCATGCGGGAGTACCACGGGCGTCCGGAGGACACCGCGCGGACCATCCGTGACGGCTGGGTGGCCACCGGAGACCTCGGCCGGTTCGACGACGAGGGCTTCCTCCACCTGGTGGACCGCAAGAAGGACATGATCCTCTCTGGCGGTTTCAACATCTACTCCCGCGAGGTCGAGCTGGTCATCGCCGAGTTGCCCGGTGTGCAGGCCGTCGCCGTGGTCGGTGTCCCGGACGAGGTCTTCGGTGAGGCGGTGGCCGCCTACGTGGAGGTCGCGCCCGGGCACCGGGTCACCGAGAAGGACGTCATCGACCTCTGTCGGCAGCGGATCGCCGGCTACAAGAAGCCGCGCCATGTGCGCTTCGTCGACGAGCTGCCCCGCAACAGCACCGGGAAGGTCGTCAAGAGGCAGTTGACCGCGACCAGTTGAGCCGGTCGAGAGCTCATGCCGTCATGGCAAGGCCGTCCTCGGAAGGAGTCTTCCGAAGACGGCCTTGCCATGACGGGTGCCGAACAGGGTGGGCCCACCGCCTTTCGGGCGCTACGAGTTCAGGCCGAGCTCCCGCAGGATCTCCTCGGTGTGTTCTCCGAGCTTCGGGGACCGGGCCTCGACCCGGGTGGGCGACTTCTCGAAGCGCGCGGGGTAGTTCATGACCCGAATGGGCCCGAATTCCTCGTCGGTGAACTCGACGAGGGTCTGGTTGTGCACGGCCTGGGGATCGGTCAGGAAATCGGAGACCGTGTTCACCGCGGCCAGCGGAGCGCCTGCCTGCGTGACCTTCTCCATGACGACCTCGGTGGACATGCTCCGACTCGTCTTCTCCAGTTCCCCCCACAGGTCCCGGATGTTCTGCGTGCGAGCCCTGTCCGTGCCGAACCGCGGGTCCTCCAGCAGATCCTCGCGGCCGAAGACGCGGCACACGCGAGCGGCCTGGTCGTTCGTCTGGACGTGGCCGAGGAGCATTCCGTCGGCCGTCCGGATCGGCCGGTTGATGTCCACGGCGGGGAACGGTTCCTCGAGGTCCTCGAACGTCTCGTTGCGGATCGCGTCGACCAGGGCCAGGGAGGCGAAGGAATCCAGCAGGGAGACCGAGACGTACTGCCCCTCCCCGGTCCGCTCCCGGTGCAGCAGCGCCGCCGTGATCGCGCTCGCCGTCGCGGCGGCCGCGTACTTGTCCACGAAAAAGCCCCTGACCGGCTGGGGTTCCCCGCCGCCGCCCTGGAGGGCCATGATCCCGGAGATCGCCTGGATCACCTGGTCGAAGGCGGGCCGCGAGACGTATGGCCCGCTCTGGCCGAAACCCGAGATGGACGCGTACACCAGCCGGGGATTCACCGCCTTCAGGTCCTCGTAGCAGAGATTCAGACGGGCCATCACCCCCGGCCGGGAGTTCTCGACGAGGACGTCGGCCGTGGCGGCGAGCCTGCGGGCGACGTCCTGGCCCTGAGGACTCTTGAGATCGAGCTCGATGCTCTTCTTGTGCCGGTTGTTCGCCAGGAACATGGCGGTCATGCCCTTGTGGGCCGGGCCGACCCGGCGCAGCGGGTCCCCGCCGACGGGCTCGATCTTGATCACCTCCGCCCCCAGGTCCGCCAGCATCTGACCGGCGAGCGGACCCGCGACCATGGTGGCTATCTCAAGAACGCGAAGACCGGAACACGGTCCGGCGGGCCTCGTACGGGACACCGGTACTCCCATCAACTTCCCCTGTTGTTCGGTTCGTTGCGAGGAGAGTGACGCTGAGAGCCTCCTCAGCGCACAGCGTCTCCCGGCGACGACGGAGGCGGCAGGGAGGGTTCCGGGCAGTGGAACCAGGCGGTCGCGTCCGTGGGACCCGGGCGCCGGCGGCCCGCGGTGGCCGAGCGGCTCACGCCGGCCAGGCGGCGAGCGCCGAGTCGCCGTCCCCGGCGACCGGCGGTGGCGGTGTGGTGGGCGCGGTCCTGGAGAAGCGCGGGGCGGGGGCCGCCTGCCGGACCCCGCCGCGGTCGACCACGGTGGAGCGGGCGGCGATGTGGGGGTGGTCGGCGACCTCGGCCAGGGAGAGCACGGGGCTCACACACGCATCCGTGCCGGCGAAGACCGCCAGCCACGCGTCCCGCGGGCGCGACGCGAAGACCTCGGCGAACCGTGCCCGCAGCACCGGCCACCCGGCCGGGTCGGACTGTTCGGGCAGGGGCTCACCGGACAGCCCGAGGCCCTCCAGGAACTGCGCGTAGAAGTGCGGTTCCAGCGCGCCGACGGCGATCCAGCGGCCGTCGGCGCAGGCGTAGGTGCCGTAGAAGGGAGCGCCGCCGTCGAGACGGTTGGCTCCTCGTGCGTCGCGCCATCTCCCGGCGGCCCGCAGGCTCCAGACCATCTGCATCAGCACACTCGCACCGTCGACCATGGCGGCGTCGACGGTCTGGCCCTGACCGGAACGGCCGCGCTCCCACAGGGCGGCCAGGACTCCCAGGGCCAGGAAGAGTGATCCCCCGCCGAAGTCCCCGAGCAGGTTCAGCGGGGGCACGGGTCCCCCGTCGGCCGGGCCGATCGCGTGCAGCGCGCCGGTCAGCGCGATGTAGTTGATGTCGTGTCCGGCGCGCTCGGCCAGCGGCCCGTCCTGGCCCCAGCCGGTGGCCCGGCCGTAGACCAGGGCCGGGTTGCGGGCATGGCAGTGGGCCGGTCCGACGCCGAGCCGCTCCGCGACGCCGGGCCGCATCCCTTCCAGCAGCACGTCGGCCCTGGCGGCCAGCCGCAGCGCGAGCTCCCGCCCCTCGGCGGACTTCAGGTCGATGCGCACCGTACGGCGCCCGCGCAGGAGCAGTTCGTCACCGATGCCGCCGCGGTCCGTGCCGCCGGACCGCTCGACGCGCAGCACGTCGGCGCCCAGGTCGGCGAGGAGCATCGCGGTGTGCGGAACGGGGCCGATCGCGGCCAGTTCCAGGACGCGCAGCCCGTCCAGTGGTCCCGGCATCAGCGGTCGCCTCCCTCGGCCGCGCGCAGCAGGGACTTGCCGATCACGGACTTCAGGACCTCGCTGCTGCCGCCGTAGATCCGGGTCACCCGGGCGTCGGCGTACAGGCGGGCGATGGGGTAGTCGAGCATGTAGCCGTAGCCGCCGTGCAGTTGCAGACACCGGTCCACGACGCGGCCCTGCATCTGGGTGCAGAAGAGCTTGACCTTGGCGGCGTCGGCGGGATCGAGGACGCCGGCGTCGTGGTCGTCGAGCGCCCGGTCGACGAGCGCCTGTCCGGCTTCCACGTCGGTGGCGCACTCGGCCAGTTCGAACTTGGTGTTCTGCAGGGCGGCCAGCGGCTGTCCGAAGACGCTGCGGCCGCGTACGTAGTGCAGGGTTGTGTCGAGCGCGAAGCGGGCCGACGCCTGCGCGTTGACCGCGATCGACAGCCGTTCCTGGGCGAGGTTGTGGCTCAGGTAGGCGAACGCGCGGCCCTCCTCGCCGATGAGGTTCTCCTCCGGGACCCAGACGTCGTCGAAGAAGATCTCGGACGTGTCCTGCGCCTTCATGCCGATCTTCTCCAGGAGCCGGCCGCGGGAGTAGCCCGGACGGTCGGTCTCGACGGCGACGAGGCTCAGCCCGGAGCGGCGGTCCCCGTCCTCTCCGGGCGGCGACGTCCGCACCACGGTGAGGACGAGGGTGGCGTTGACGGCACCGGTGATGAAGGTCTTGGAGCCGTTGACGACATAGCCGCCGTCGGCCCTGGTCGCGGTGGTGCGCACCCCGGCCAGGTCGGAGCCGGCGCCGGGCTCGGTCATGGCGATCGCGGTGATGAGGTCCCCGGCGGCGAAAGCCGGCAGCCAGCGCTGCTTCTGCTCAGCGTCGGCGTACGCCAGCAGGTAGCTGAGCGCCATGTCGAGGTGGGTGCGCAGGGAGCCGATCTGCAGCCCGGCGCGCACCGCCTCCTCGGTGACGACGGCGTTGAACTTGTAGGTCGACTGGCCGCCACCGCCGTAGGCCTCCGGGATCTGGATGCCCATGATCCCCAGCTCGGCGACGCGCTTGAAGAAGTCGGCGGGCGGCGCGCCCGCGCTCTCCCACTCGGGACGCGCCGGAGCGATCTCGCGGGTGAAGAAGTCGCGGACCATACCGCGGAAGGCCTGGTGTTCCTCGTTGAAGATCGTGCGTTGCATGGGCGTGTTCCTCCCGGGGACGGGGGGTGCTGCTGGCCGGGCAGGGGTGTCCGTCAGGGGTGTGGTGTGCCGTCAGGGGCGATGTCCAACGGTGTGAACTCGCCCCGGCAGGCGGCACACACCAGCACGGGTTCCACGCTGTATCCACAGGCCTTGTGCTCCAGCACGACGCTCGCGTCGCGTGGAAGGGCCAGCCAGCGGTCGCCCCAGGCGAGCATGGACAGGTAGATCGGGTACAGGGCGAGTCCCATCTCGGTGAGCAGGTACTCGTCCCTGGGCGGGTTGCTCTGGTAGGTGCGTCGGGCCAGCACGCCGAGGTCGGTGAGCCGGCCGAGCCGGCCGGACAGGATGCTCTCGGCGATGCCGAGCTCCCGCCGGAAGTCGTCGAACCTGCGGACGCCCAGGAAGCATGCGCGCAGCACGAGCGAGCTCCACCGATCGCCGATGACCTTCTGCGTCCGTGCGATGGAACACGGTCGCCCGCGTTCCAGCAAGGACAGTTCGGGAGTTCGCGACCGTGGGCGTGACACCGCGTCGCCAGGCCCGTCGGCGCCGCCGACCGGGGACGACCTCACTTCCCGGGCACGCAGCGGCTCGCGGCAGGCCGCGCACGCCAGCTCCGCGTCGAGACGCGCACCGCAGTCGGTATGACGGAGGGGCAGCGGTCGCCCGCGGTCGTCCGCGGCCCACTCGTCGCCCCAGCGCATGGCGGTCATGAGGCAGGCGAAGAAGTCCCGGCCCGTCTCTGTCAGGTCGTAGCGCGGATGGGAGGAGCCGGAGCCGACGTCCTTGACGACGAGCCCGCCCTCGGTGAGCTGGGTGAGGCGTGCGGTGAGGGTCGAACGGGCGATGCCCAGCCTGCGCTGCAGCTCGTCGAAGCGGCCCACGCCGTCGAAGACCATCTCCCGCAGGACCAGCCACGACCAGGCGTCGCCGACCGTCTCGACGGCGCGCGAGACGGCCACCGCCGAGCGCAGGACCTGGGATCCCGCCTGGGACTTGTCAGCAGCCATCTGCTCCTCGCGATCACGGGGGAGCGGCGCGGCCGCTCGGCGGTCAGTACCGGAACGAGTCTACCCGAGAGACTAGCGTAGCGAGACTATCTCGGATATGGTCTCGCTACAGAAGTTACTGGAAGTTGTTTGCGGACGTCGCACGACGACGTCGCGACTTCATTTGCGCGAAGCGCTCTTTCCGAGGTTGCCAGAGAGGTGGCCTGACCATGCCTGGAAGAAAAGACATCGCCGTCGTCGGTTATGCGGAGACCCCCGTGGTCCTCCGCTCCGGGCGATCCTCCTACGATCTCGCCGCGGAGGCCTTCGAGGGAATTCTCGAACACACGGGAGTCGACAAGTCGGAAATAGACGGGATCTGCGTAGCGGAGACCATGAGTGAGACGTCCAACCCGTTCTGGGCGGTGTATCTCTGCGAACACCTGGGCCTCACGCCCACCTGGACCCAGATCAACGGCCTGGGCGGGGCGTCGACCATCGGCGGCGTGGCCAGGGCCGCGGCGGCCGTCCGGGACGGCCTGTGCGAGACCGTGCTGGTCCTCTCCAGCGACGCCCAGTCGTCCTGGCCGCCCACCGAGCAGGGGGCGCAGCGGTACGAGTTCCAGTACCCCGTCGGTCTCAACGGCCCGGTGGGCGCGTTCGGGCTGCTGACGCAGCGCTACCGGCACCAGTACCCGCTCCTGGACGAGGCGCTGGCCAAGCTCGCCGTGACCCAGCGGGCCCACGCACTGCTCAACCCCAACGGTTGCGAGAAGCTGCGCAAGCCGCTGACCGAGGAGGACTACCTGACCTCCCGGTACGTCTCCGACCCGCTGCGGATGCTGGACAGCGTCATGGTCTGCGACGGCGCCAACGCGCTGCTCGTCACCTCGACGCAGAAGGCACAGGAACTCGGCTGCCGGAAGATGGTGCACCCCGTCGGATACGGCGAGATCACCAACTTCAACGGCCCCGACATGCTGGCCGACATCACCGAGTCCGGATTCACCGTGGCAGGACCGAAGGCCTTCGCACAGGCCGGTCTCTCGCCCGACGACATCCGCATGATCCACCCCTACGACGACTTCCTGATCGCCATCCTGCTCACCCTGGAGCATCTCGGCTTCTGCGAGCGCGGCGGTGGCTCGAAATTCATCATGGACACCGACCTGTCCCATCGCGGAACCCTTCCGCTCAACACCTCCGGCGGCCAGATCTCGGCCGGTCAGCCCGGTCTCGCCGGGGGCGGCCTGAACGCGGTCGAGGCGGTGCGCCAGATGTTCGGCGAAGCGGGCGAACGGCAGGTCGACGACCCGCGCAACGCACTGGTGACCGGCATCGGGATGGTCCCGTACGGCCGCAACTGGGGCGTGTCCAACGTACTGATCCTGGAGCAGCCATGAGCCAGCAGCGCGTGATCCCCCGGCCTGTGCCGAAGGTCGACCGCTACACCGAGACCGAGCCGTTCTGGAAGGCGGCCAAGGAGCACCGGCTCCTGCTCCAGTACTGCACCGACACCGGCCGGGCCCAGTGGTTCCCCCGCTCGGTCAGTCTGTTCACCGGTCGCCGGCACCTGGAGTGGCGCGAGGTGAGCGGCGAGGGAACGGTCTACTCCTTCACCGTCACGCGGCGGGCCTGGCCCGGTCACGAGGACCGCGTCCCGTACGTGGTGGCCCTCGTCGAACTGCCCGAGGGCGTGCGCATCCTCGCCAACGTGTTGCACTGCGACCCCGCCGAGGTGCGGATCGGGATGCCGGTGAAGGTGTGCTGGGAGCACCTGTCCGAGGAGATCGAGTACCCGGCGTTCGAGCCCGCCTGACATCCCGGCCGGCACCGCCTGCCCGAAGAAGCCCACGAACCCGCCGGCCGGTGGGACCGGTGTCCCCGCCGGCCGGCGGGAGCGACGCATCCCCCCGCCGGCCGGAGAAGCCGGCGCCCCCGTCCGACCGGAGAAAGAGGTCAACCATGCCCGTCGTCCTGCTGGAACGGCACAGTCCCGCCGTCGCGATCGTGCGATTCAACCGACCGGAGGTACGCAACGCGCTCAACACCGAAGTACGGCAGCTGCTGCACGAGCACTTCACGGCGCTCGCCGCCGACGAGGACGTCCGGGTCGTCGTCCTGACCGGCAGCGAGAGGGTGTTCGCGGCCGGAGCGGACATCCAGGAGCAGGCCGAGCGCGATGTCGTCGGGGCCATCAAGGCCTACACGACCGCTGCCATCGCCGACTTCCCGAAGCCGGTGATCGCCGCCGTCAACGGCTATGCCCTGGGCGGAGGCTGCGAGTTCGCGCTCCAGTGCGACTTCGTCATCGCCTCCGAGCGCGCCAAGTTCGGCCAGCCGGAGGTCAACCTGGGACTCATCCCCGGCGCCGGCGGCACCCAGCGGCTGCCTCGGGTGATCGGCCGGCCGAACGCCTCGTACATGCTGATGACGGGGCTGCCCGTCACTGCTGACCAGGCCCTGCGGATGGGCCTGGTCTCGGAGGTGGTGGCCGACGACGCCCTCCCGCGGGCGCTGGAACTCGCCGAACTGATCGCGGGCAAGGCGCCCCTGGCGGTCCGTCAGGTCAAGGAGGTCCTCCGCCACGGCCTCGACGGTCCGCTGGAGGCGGGCCTGCGCATGGAGCGCCGCGGCTACCAGCTGATGTTCGGCACGGCCGACTTCCGCGAGGGCGTCAAGGCGTTCACGGACAAGCGCGCACCGGAGTTCTCCGGCACGTGAGCGGCGACCTGCGACATCGGCCGGGAGGGCCGCGATGAACCACGGCGACGCCGGCCGCGAGTGGCGCCGGGTGACCAAAGGCCCCTGCGACCTCGGCTATCTCGACACGGGCCCGCGTTCGGGGCCCACGGTCGTGCTGCTGCACAGCCTCGGTACGGACCACCGCATCTGGCGACGTCAGATCGAGGCCCTCAGGACCGGGCACCGGGTGATCGCGCCGGACAGCCGGGGCCACGGCCGCTCCGGCTGGGCCGCTCCTCTGTCCCTCGGCGAGTGGGCGGCCGATCTGGACCGCGTCCTCGCCCACGCCCACGTGGACCGGGCCGTGATCGCCGGGCTGTCCATGGGCGGTGTACAGGCGCTCGCCTTCGCAGGTCTGCGCCCCGAGCGGACCCGAGGCCTGGTCGTCGCGGACAGCTTCGCGGAACTCGACCCCGGCGTGGCGCGGGCCAAGACGGACGCCTTCACCCGCCGCGCACGCCAGGACGGCACGGCCGCGCTGGCCGACTGGTACGTCGCCGAGACGTTCACCACCACTTCCCCGCCCGCCGAGGCCGGGGCGGTCCGGGACGCGATGTCCGGCACCGACCCGGAGGCGCTGGCGGCCTCCGCGGAGACCTGCTTCGGCGCCCGCCTCGGCGACGTCCTCGGCGACATCAGGGTGCCGACGCTGGTGCTGTGGGGCGAACACGACGCCAAGACCCCACGGGAGTGGTCCGAACTGATCGCCGCACGGATCCCGGACGCCCGGTTCGGGGTGATCCCCGAGGCGGGCCATCTGTCCGCCATCGAGAACCCGGACGAGTTCACCCGCTTCGTCGCGGACTTCGTCGCACAACGCCAAGGAGACGAGCGGTGACGGGAAGCACACACGAGATCGAGATACGGGTCAACGGCGAGTCCCGCCGGGCCACGGCCGCGGGCCGCATGAGCCTCGCGGACTTCCTCCGCGACGTACTGGAGCTCACCGGCACGCACCTCGGCTGCGAGCACGGCGTGTGCGGCGCCTGCACGGTGCTGCTGGACGGTGAACCGGTGCGCTCCTGCATCGTGCTCGCCGCGCAGGCCGACGGCCACACGGTGACGACGATCGAGGGCGCGGGGTCGCCCGATGGCCGTCTCAGCGTCGTACAGGAGGAGTTCTGCGCGGCACACGCCCTGCAGTGCGGGTACTGCACACCCGGCATGGTGCTGGCCGGGCAGGCATTGCTGGAGCGCAACCGGCGGCCGGCGCTCGCCGACATCGACGAGGCGCTGAGCGGAAACATCTGCCGCTGCACCGGCTATGTGCAGATCCGGGAAGCCATCGAGCGCGCGGCCCGGCGGCTCCGCCTTCAGGACGAGCAGGCGGAGGTGGACACCCGTGACCGGATCAACCACTGACCACGGCACCCGGGAGTTCAGGTGGGTGTCCAAGCCGGGCCGGATCCGGGAGGACCAGCGGTTCGTCCAGGGGCACGGCCGCTACGTGGCCGACATCACCCCGCCCGGGACGCTGCACGTGGGCCTGGTCACGAGCCCCTACGCGCACGCCCGCATCACCGGGATCGACACCGCACGGGCCCTGGAACTGGACGGCGTCGTCTGCGTGCTGACCGGCGCGGAACTGGCCAAGGCCACCGATCCGCTGCGCCAGTACCTCGACCTGCCCGGCGTCGAATGGCGCCCGCTGGCCACCGAAGTGGTCCGCTACGCCGGAGAGTGGGTGGCCGCCGTCGTCGCCTCCTCCCGCGCGGTGGCGGAGGACGGGGCCGATCTGGTGGCGGTGGACTACGAGCCACTGCCCGTCGTGCTGGACCCCGAGCACGCCGCGCTGCCCGGATCCCCGGTCGTCCACGCGGATCAGGGCACGAACGTCATGGCGCACCGCGAGTTCGTGTGGGGCGACGTCGACGGGGCGTTCACCGTGGCGGAACACACCGTGCGCACCCGGGTGCGGTGGAACCGGAACTCCACGGTGCCGCTGGAGACCTTCGGCGTGGTCGCCCGCTGGGACGCCGACCGCGACCTGCTCGACGTGTGGGCGTCGATCCAGATGCCGCAGTTCCCGGACCAGCTCGCGCACGCGCTGCGCATCCCCACCAACCAGGTCAGGGTCCACTTCGACGTCGACGTCGGCGGCAGCTACGGAGTCAAACGCGGCATCAAGCACGCGGTGCTCACCGGTCACCTGTCCCGGCTGCTGCGCGCCCCGGTCAAGTTCATCGAGGACCGCGCCGAGAACATGCACGGCGGGGACTTCCACGGCCCGGACCGCATCTTCGACATCGAGCTGGCCGTCACCGGCGAGGGGGAGTTCACGGGCCTGCGCATGGCCGTCGTCGACGACGAGGGCGCCTACCCGGGGCGCTCGCCCCTTCAGTTGGCCAAGCCCATCGGCGCCATCGTGGGGCCGTACCGCATCCCGTGCGTCGCGTACACGGCGACGGCGGTGACCACGAACAAGACGGGTCAGGTGGCGGTGCGCGGGTTCGGCCAGTCGCCGACCAACTACGCCATCGAGTCGGCGGTGGACGAGGCGGCCCGCGCACTGGGCATGGACCGGCTGGAGATACGGCGGCGCAACTTCATCCAGCCCGGGCAGTTCCCGTACCGGATCCCCAGCGGCACCGAGTACGACTCCGGGGACTACCCGGCGGTGCTCGACAAGGCCATCGCGCTCGCCGATCTGCCCGCGCTGCTGCGCCGCCGGGACGAGCTGCGCGCACAGGGGCTGCCGGCGGGCGTCGGCGTGGCCACCTGCCTGGAACCGGGCGGCGGCAACGCCGTGTTCGAGAACGTCATGAACCGCAAGAACGACAAGAGCACCTTCCCGGAGGCCTGCCGGCTCAGGGTGGACGGCGACGGCGAGGTCACGGCGGTGATCGCCCTCTCCTCGGCGGGCCAGAGCCACGACACCCTGGTCGCCACCCTGGTCGGCGAGGAGATCGGACGGGACCCGGCGACGATCACCGTTCTCAGAGCGGACTCGCTGTCCGGGATGCCGTCCCAGAGCCCGGTGGGCAGCCGGATGACGATCGTCCTCGGCGAGGCGGTCCACGGGGCGGCCACCGAGCTGAAGGCCAAGCTGCGGCGGATCGCCGCCCACCACCTGGACGCGGCCGAGGGCGAACTGGTCTACGACGGCGGCGACTTCACGGTGGCGTCCGAACCGGAGCGGCGGGTGCGCTGGGCCGAGCTCGCCGCCATCGCGCACCGCAAGCAGCACCTGATGCCGCCGGGTGTGCAACCGGGTCTCGAGGTCGTCCACGTCGCCCACACGCCTCGCTCCGGCGAGCTGACCCGGCCCGACGACACCGTCCAGCTCTACCCCTGCTACTCCTTCGAGACCCACCTGGTGCTCGCGGTGCTCGACCCGGACACCGGGACCGTCGAACTCGACCGCTACTACGTGGCGCACGACTGCGGCACCGTCATCAATCCCGAGGTGGTGCGCGGGATGGTGTACGGGGGGACCGCGCACGGGATCGGCGTGGCGCTGTACGAGCAGTTCGCCTACAGCCCCGAGGGGCAGCCGCTGACTCAGTCGTTCATGGACTATCTGCTGCCGAGCACGCACGAGGTGCCGGTCATCGTGGACACCGAGCACTGCACACCCTCGCCGTACACCACCCTCGGGCAGAAGGGCGCGGGCGAGGGCGGCTACATGGGGGCACCGGCGGCCGTCGCGAGCGCCGTCAACGACGCCCTGACCGGCGCGGGCGCGCCCCCGGTCCACTCTCTGCCGATCAAGCCCAGCGATGTGTGGGCAACGCTCAAACAGCGAGGAGAATCCCGATGAGCAATCGCACCCCGGCCCCGGGGGAGGCCGTCGACTTCCACGCCCACGTGGTACCGCCCGGCCTCCTCGCCGACCTCGCCGCCGGCCGCCTGCGCTTTCCGCACGTCGAGACGGCGACGCACGGGGGCGGCCAGGTGCTCTCCTTCAACGGCGGCCCTCCCACCCGTCCCGTCGCCCCGGGCCTCACCGACCCGGCCCGGCGCACCGCATGGCTCGACGCCCAGCGGATCGACCGGCAGGTCGTCGGCGGCTGGCTGGACGCGTTCGGCTACCAACTGCCCCCCGACGAGGGTGCGGACTGGGCCGAGGTACTCACCACGGGCATCGTGGAGTACACCAAGGCCGACGACCGGCTGATCCCGCTCGGCACCGTCGCGCTGCAGGACCCCCAGCGCGCCGCCGTGGCCCTGAAGGCACAGCGCGCCGCGGGCCTGCCCGGCATCATGATCGCCACCCGCGCGGGGGAGCTGGAGCTCGACGACCCGGCCTTCACCCCGTTCTGGGAAGCCGCCGACGAGAGTCGTGCGGTCGTCTTCCTGCACCCGGGCTTCGGCGCGGCCAGCCCGCGCTACCACGACTTCGGTCTGGTCAACGGCCTGGCCAGGCTGGAAGACACCACCGTGGCCCTGGCCCGGCTGCTGTACGCCGGCATCCCCGACCGCTACCCCGGCGCCAGGATCCTGGTCGCCCACGGCGGAGCGGCACTGCCTTATGTCCTCGGCCGTCTGGTGCGCAGCCATCTCACCAACCCGGACACCACCGCCGATCCGCTGGCCTCCTTCGCCCGGCTCTACTTCGACAGCGTGCTCTTCGACCTGGCCACGCTGGAGTTCCTGGTGGCCAAGGCCGGACCCGGCCGGGTGCTGCTCGGCTCCGACTACCCGTTCCCCATCGGTGACCTGGCGCCGCGGACGATCGTGGAGACGGCGGACCTGGACCCGGCCGAGCGGGACCGGATCCTCGGTGGCTCGGCCGCCGCCCTGCTGGGAGAACAGACGTGAAGCCGGTCGACTTCCAGCTGCACCGCCCGCAGACCCTCCCCGAGACTCTGACGCTGCTGCACGACCTCGCCCAGGACGTCAAGGTTCTCGCCGGCGGGCAGAGCCTGCTGCCACTGCTGAACTTCCGCCTGTCCCGCCCCGCTCATGTCGTCGACATCGGCCGCGTCGCCCAACTGGCGACGATCCGGCGCTCCGCTCGCGAACTGTCCGTGGGCGCGACGGTCCGGCACGCGGAAGCCGAGGCGTCCGCCGCGGTGGCGGCGCACACCCCGCTGCTCGCCGCCGCCCTTCCGCAGATCGCCCACCCGCCGGTACGCAACCGCGGCACCGTCGGCGGCAGCCTCGCGCACGCCGATCCCGCCGCCGAACTGCCGTCCGTGGCCATGGCGCTGGACGCCGTGTTCGTCGCCGCGAGCACCAAGGGGGAGCGGACCATCCCGGCCGTCGAGTTCTTCCGCACCCACCTCACCACCGCGCTGCGCCCCGACGAACTCCTGACGGAGGTCCGGTTTCCCACGGCGGCGCCCGGCACGGGTGCGGCCTTCCTCGAAGTGGGCCGTCGCCGCGGCGACTTCGCGCTCGTCGGCGCGGCCGTGCAGATCACCCTCGACGGCCCGCGGATCGCCGAGGCGCGGGTGTGCCTCAGCGGGGTCGACCAGACCCCGCACCGGTGCCGCGCGGCGGAGGAGATCCTGACCGGCGCCGCCGTCGACTCCGCGCGGGTGCGGGAGGCCGGGGACGCCGCCCGGGACGCCATCAGACCCAGTGACGATCTGCACGCCACTGCGGCCTACCGCAGGGACGTCGCAGGCACCCTCCTCGTCCGCGCGGTCGCCGAGGCCGCGCGGCGGGCCCGGCCGTTCGCCGGCTGACCAGAAAGGACCGAGTACGTGCCAGGACCGAGCATGATCTACGAGTTGCGCGGCTACGTCGCCGCCCCGGGCCGGAGTGAGGCGCTGCACCGGCGTTTCGCCGAGAGCACTCTTCCCCTCTTCGAGAAACACGGCCTGGAGGTCGTCGGCTTCTGGACCGAGCGCGAGCACGCGGACCGCATCGTCTACCTGCTGCGCTTTCCCGACGACGGGACGCGCCGGCAGCGCTGGGCGGCCTTCCAGGAGGACCCCGACTGGACCAGGGTCAGGGCCGCCTCCGAGGCGGACGGCGCGATCGTCGCCGAGATGAGCAGCCGGACCCTGACCCGCCCCGGGTACTGGCCGCACGAGACGGCCCGGGAGGCGGCGTGATCCTCGACAACACCTTCGATGTCGACCTGTCCGTGGACGAGGCCTGGAAACTGCTCCAGGACCTGGAGCGCATCGCGCCCTGCTTGCCCGGAGCGACCCTGGACGAAGTGGTCGACGGCGAGTTCCGGGGCAGCCTGTCGGCCAGGATCGGCCCGGTCACCGCACGCTACCGGGGCACGGCCCGCTTCGTGGAACTCGACCACGTGGCACACCGCGCGGTCATCAAGGCGCGGGGCCGGGAGGAACGAGGGAGCGGGGCGGCGAACCTGACCGTCAGCGCGGCCCTCGAACCGTCCGGCGACGGGACCACGGTGCACCTGTCCACCGACATGGCCATCAGTGGCCGGGCCGCCCAGTTCGGACGGAGCCTGCTGGCGGAGGTCAGCGCCGGCCTCATCCAGGAGTTCACGCAGCGACTGGAGGCCCTGGTCGCCCGCGAAGCCGGGGGCGGTGCCGGGAGCACGGCGCGGCCCGCCGCGCCGGACACCCAGGACGAGGCCGCCGCCCTCGACGTGGGCCGCACGATCCTGCTGCCAGTGCTACGACGGGCGCTCGTCCCGGCGTGCGCCGCCCTGTCCGGGATGGTGGCGGGGTGGCTCCTCGGACGGCGCGGCAAGGGCAGCCCTTCGAGGGGAGGACGGCGATGACCGCATCGGACAGTGCCGGCCTCCTGTCACCGGCACTCGGCTATATCGGCGGCCGCTGGACACCCGCCGACGACGGGCGCACCTTCCCTGTGACCGACCCGGCGACCGGGAAGGTCATCGCCGAGGTCCCCCGCATGGGTGCCGGGGAGACGGTCCGCGCGATCCGGGCGGCCGAGGCCGCGGCCCCGGCCTGGCGGGCGCTCTCCGGCGGCGAGCGTTCCCGGCTGCTGCGTGCCTGGGCCGCGCTCATGACGGAGAGCCGGGAGGACCTGGCCCGGCTCCTCGTCCGCGAGCAGGGCAAACCCCTGCGGGAGGCGGCGGAGGAGGTGACCTACGCCGCGTCCTTCCTCGATTGGTTCGCCGAGGAGGGGCGCCGTGCGTATGGCGAGGTGATCCCGCCCGGGCTGCCCGGCACCCGGATGACGGTGGTCAGGGAGCCCGTCGGGGTCGGCGCGTGCATCACGCCGTGGAACTTCCCCGTCTCGATGATCACGCGCAAGGTGGCGCCGGCACTCGCCGCGGGATGTCCGGTCGTGCTCAAACCCGCCGAGCAGACACCGCTGTGCGCGCTCGCGGTCTGCGCGCTGGGCGAACGGGCGGGGATACCGGCCGGGGTGTTCAACGTGGTGGTGGGGGACGCCGAGGACGCGCCGGTCATCGGTCACGAGCTGACCACCAGGCCCGAAGTTCGCAAGGTCAGTTTCACCGGCTCCACGGCCGTGGGATCGCTCCTGGCACGGCAGGCCGCGGGCAGCGTGAAGAGTGTCTCCCTCGAACTCGGGGGCAACGCGCCCTTCATCGTCTTCGAGGACGCCGACCTGGACCTGGCGGTCTCCGCCGCCATCACCGCGAAGTTCCGCAACGCGGGGCAGGCGTGCATCGCCGCCAACCGCTTCCTGGTCGCCGACGCCGTCCACGACACCTTCGTCGCCGCGCTCGCGGAGCGGGCCGGGGCTCTGGCCGTGGGCAACGGCCTCGACGCGGGGACGGACATCGGGCCCCTGATCGACACCGCGGCCGTCGAGAAGGCCGAGCGCCACATCGCGGACGCGCTCAGGCGCGGGGCCACTCTCGTCGTCGGAGGAGGCCGCCACCCGCTGGGCGGCACCTACGTCCAGCCGACCGTGCTGGCCGACTGCCCGCCGGACGCGGAGATCTGCTGCGAGGAGACCTTCGGTCCGGTCGCGGCGGTGACGCGGTTCAGTGCGGAGGCCGGGGCGGTGGCGAGCGCCAACGAGACGCCGTACGGCCTGGCGGCGTACTTCTTCACCCGCGACACCGGCCGCGTATGGCGGGTCTCGGAGGCTCTTCAGACGGGGATCGTCGCCGTGAACACGGGCGCGTTCTCGTCCCCGGTCGTGCCGTTCGGTGGGATGAAGCAGTCCGGTCTGGGCCGGGAGGGCGGCCGCCAGGGCCTCGACGACTGGCTGGAGACCAAGTACGTCTGCCAGGGCGGCATCGACTGAACCGGAAGGCCGGCCGCGGCCGCCGCGAAGGAAAGCGCAGGGAATCCCCATGGACGACATCACCGAACAGCTGCGGGCGTGGTGTGCCGAGCGACGGCCCTTCGCGCTCGCCACCGTCGTTGCGGTGCGGGGCAGCGCGCCCCGCGGGCCTGGTGCGTGCGTCGCCGTCGACGCCTCCGGCACGGTCGTGGGAAGTATCTCCGGCGGCTGCGTGGAGGGAGCGGTCTACGAGCTGGCCCGCGAGGTGCTGGACACGCGGCGGGCGCGGCGCGCCGTCTTCGGCTACAGCGACGACGACGCCTTCGCCGTCGGTCTCACCTGCGGCGGCACCATCGACGTGCTCGTCCGGCCGGTCACCGGCGCCGCGCGCGCCGTCCTCCACGAGCACCTCGAAGAGCTCGCGCGCGGCCGGCCGGCCGCCCTGGCCACCGTCACGGACGGGCCACCCGAGCTGCTCGGCGCGGCGATCGCGGTCGGCGACCGCGGGCACCTGGGCGAAATCGGCCCCCCGGCGCTGGACGCGGCCGTCGCCCGGGACGCCCGGACCCTGCTGGCGCTCGGCACCGGCGGCACCCGCAGCTACGACCCGGCGGGCAGCTGCGCCCCCGCCGCCGACGGGATCGGCGTCCACATCGCCGTCCACGCCGCGCCGCCGCGCATGCTCGTCTACGGCGCGATCGACTTCGCGGCGGCGGTCGCGCGGGTCGGCACCTTCCTCGGCCACCACGTCACCGTCTGCGACGCCCGCCCGGTCTTCACCACCCACGAGCGCTTCCCGGACGCCGACGAAGTCGTCGTCGACTGGCCGCACCGCCACCTGCGCGGCCTCGCGGACGACGGGGCGCTCGACGGACGCACCGCCGTCTGCGTGCTCACCCACGACGCCAGGTTCGACCTGCCGCTGCTCGAACTCGCCCTCCGCCTCCCCGTTGGCTACGTCGGCGCGATGGGCTCCCGCCGCACCCACGCCCAGCGCCTCGACGGGCTGCGCGCTGCCGGACTGGACGAGGCGGAGCTCGCCCGGCTGCACTCCCCGATAGGGCTCGACATCGGCGCGGCCACCTCCGAGGAGACGGCGGTCTCCGTCGCGGCGGAGATCATCGCCCGGCGCGGCGGAGGGTCCGGCCGCAGCCTGCGCGACGTGCGCGGTCCCCTTCACCGTCTCCGGCCGGGGCGTACCGCCGCAGACGCCGAGGGCGGCGACATGGCTCAGCCGGACGCAACCGCGACGTGGACGCCGTCGTACGAAGTCAGGGAGATGAGCTGACAGGCTGCGGGAGCGCCCTGTGGCAGCCGGGCCGCAGGGCCTGGCGGCCCTCGCCGCTGGTGAGCGACCGGTATCGGGCAAGACCCCGTCGGCCGGAGTCGAGTTCTCCAAGCCGGGCATCGTCTGGCGGGTCATCACTCCGTAGGTGGTGCTGCAGAACACGGTGACCGACGCGGAGGGCGGCACCGCGAACCTGACGTTGAAGATCGAAGACGTCCCGAACGGGTGTGCCCGGCGGCCCCAGGAGGGCCACCCGCGACGCGGTGCTCCAGCATGGGGTGGCGGCCGCCCCGAGGAGGGACGGCCGCCACCACGCCGGGTTCATGAGGCGCGGACGCGCGCCGCCGTGAGGTCCAGCGCCACATCCGTGATCATGTCCTCCTGGCCGCCGACCATCTTGCGGCGTCCGACCTCGACGAGGATGCTGCGGGTGTCCAGGCCGTGGCGTTCGGCCGCGGCCTCGGAGTGGCGCAGGAAGCTGGAGTAGACGCCCGCGTAGCCGAGGCTGAGGGTCTCGCGGTCCACCCGCACCTCGCGGTCCTGCAGCGGTCGTACGAGGTCGTCGGCGGCGTCCATGAGCGGGAACAGGTCGCAGCCGTGCTCCCAGCCCATCAGGTCGGCGACCGCGACGAACGCCTCCAGCGGGCAGTTGCCGGCGCCCGCGCCCTGCCCGGCCAGGGAGGCGTCGACGCGGGTGACGCCGTTCTCCACGGCGACGACCGTGTTGGCCACGCCCAGGGCGAGGTTGTGATGGGCGTGGATGCCCAACTCCGTCGACGGGTCGAGGACTTCGCGGTAGGCGCGGAAACGGTCGCGGACCCCGTCCATGGTGAGCCGGCCGCCGGAGTCGGTGACGTAGACGCAGTGGGCGCCGTAGGACTCCATCAGCTTGGCCTGACGGGCCAGTTCGGCCGGTTCCGCCAAGTGGGACATCATCAGGAACCCGGCGACGTCCATGCCCAGCTCGCGGGCGGCCGCGATGTGCTGGGCCGAGATGTCGGCCTCGGTGCAGTGGGTGGCGACACGCACCGAACGGATGCCCAGGGAGTGGGCGTGCCTGAGGTCGTGGATCGTGCCGATACCGGGCAGCAGCAGAGTCGTGGGGATCGCGTGGTGTACGGCCCCGACGACCGCCTCGATCCACTCCCAGTCGGTGTGCGCGCCGACGCCGTAGTTGATGCTGGAGCCGGACAGGCCGTCGCCGTGGGCGATCTCGATCGCGGTCACGCCGGCGGTGTCGAGGGCGGTGGCGATGGCTCGGGCCTGGTCGACGGTGTAACGGTGGCGGACGGCGTGCATGCCGTCCCGCAGGGTCACGTCTTGGACGTACAGAGAGGTCACTTGGCTGCCTCCTCGCCGATGGGGGTCAGGGCGGCCATGCGTTCCGCGGTGCGCAGCGCGGCCGAGGTCATGATGTCGAGGTTGCCGGCGTAGGCCGGAAGGTAGTGGGCGGCGCCTTCGACTTCGAGGAAGGCGGAGACTTTCAGCAGTTCCCCGCGGGCGGGGGCGAGGGTGCGCAGGGGGTCGTCGGCGGCCACCTTCTCGTACTGGAGCTTCTGCTTGAGGCGGTAGCCGGGCACGTACGCCTGGACGCGGTGGACCATCTCCTCGACGGACGCGGTGACGGCCTCGGTGGCGCAGTCGGAGACCAGGCAGTGCACGGTGTCGCGCATGATCAGCGGAGGCTCGGCGGGGTTGAGGACGATGATCGCCTTGCCGCGGGTGGCCCCGCCCACCCGCTCTATGGCGGCCGCGGTGGTCTCGGTGAACTCGTCGATGTTGGCGCGCGTTCCGGGGCCGGCGGAGCGCGAGGCGATGGAGGCGATGATCTCGCCGTAGTGCACGGGTGTGACCGCCCGTACCGCCGCGACGATCGGGATGGTGGCCTGGCCGCCGCAGGTGACCATGTTGACGTTCTCGGCCGCGAGGTGGTGGTCGCCGTTGACCGGCGGGACGACGTAGGGGCCGAGAGCGGCCGGGGTGAGGTCGACGACGGTGCGGCCCAGCGGGCGCAGCACCTGGTCGTGGCGCTTGTGGGCGCCGGCCGAGGTGGCGTCGAAGACGATCCGGACGTCGGCGAACTCATCGAGCTTCACGAGGCCGTCGATTCCTTCGTGGGTGGTGGCCACCTTGAGGCGGCGGGCGCGGGCCAGACCGTCGGAGTCCGGGTCGATCCCGGCCAGGGCCGCCATCTCCAGGGTGGCCGACAGCCGCAGCACCTTGATCATGAGGTCGGTGCCGATGTTGCCGGAGCCGATGACGGCGACCTTGGTGCGGTCGGTGCTGGTCACGCGGGCACTCCTTCGAGGACGGGGGCCGGTGCGAAGCGGACCTGGACCGTGCCCAGGCCGGTGATGCCCGCGTGGAAGGCGTCGCCGGGCGCGGCGGTCGCCATCGGGCCGAGCGCGCCGGTCAGGACGATGTCCCCGGCACGCAGCGGGTCGCCCACGGCGGCCAGGGTCGACGCGAGCCAGACCGCGGCGTTGAGCGGACCGCCCAGACAGTCGGTGCCCGTGCCGGTCGAGACCTCGGTGCCGTTACGGCTCATGCTCATCCGCACCGCGCGCAGGTCCAGGTCCTGCAGTCCCCGGCGTGGGCCGCCCAGGACGAACAGGCCGCTGGAAGCGTTGTCGGCCACGGTGTCGGTGATGGAGATGTCCCAGTCCGTGATGCGGCTGTCGACGATCTCCAGGGCCGGAAGCGCGAAGTCCACCGAACGCAGCACGTCTGCGACCGTGCAGTCCCGGTACGGCAGGTCGCTGCCCAGAACAAGGGCGACCTCGGCCTCCACCTTCGGCTGAAGCAGCCGCGCGGCCCGCACCTCGCCGTGGTCGGGGACGGCCATGTCCGCGAAGAGCACACCGAAGTCCGGCTGGGCGACGCCCAGTTGTGCCTGGACGGCGGGAGAGGTCAGACCGATCTTCCGTCCCACCACGCGGCGGCCGGCGACGAGGGCGCGTTCGGTGTGGATCCGCTGGGCGGCGTAGGCCGCGGCGACGTCGTCTCCGGCGAACAGTTTCCGCACGGGCGGACAGGGGATCCCGGAGCGCTCGGCCGCGGCGAGCGCGTCCGCAGCGCGCACGGCTTCGGGGGGAGGGGTGGACACTGACATGGAACTCCTTAGGACGTGGCCCGCGCGCGACGGCCCTGGCAGACGCCGTGCAGATCCGGTATAGGCCGCGCCGGGCCGGGGCGGCAGGAGCTGTTCCACGCCGCGGAACGCCCTCTGCCGGGATGTGCGGTGAGGGCCGCGGCAGTCCTGGACCGCCGCTCGCCCGACGACTGGGCCTGGAGGGGACCGACCGCACGCACCGCTCCGCTGAAGTCCGGTGCGGTTCGGCAGCGCCTCGAAGGGCGCGGGGGTATGGCAGCCCCGCCGCGACGGGGCCCTGCTTGAGCGAAGCCCAGAGTGGGGGCGAGCGGCCACGACGGACCGGCGGCCGACGCCCCGGCCGTCCGGCGGAGCGCTTGGTGCGGCGCGGGTCGCCCTGCACGGGTGCATCGCCCCCGGGCCGCTGAGGGGAGGCAGCGGGCCCGGGGGCGATGCGGCGGGAAGGGGTCAGCCGGACACGACCGTCACGCGGACGCCGTCGCAGGCGTCCCGCACGACGAGTTGGCAGGCAAGGCGTGACTCCTCCCGGGCTCCCTCGGCGAACTCGAGCAACTCGGCTTCCTCGTCCGTGGGTTCGTCGAAGAGGTGACGCCATGCGGGATCGACGTAGACGTGACAGGTCGCGCAGGAGCAGTTCCCGCCGCACTCCGCCAGGATGCCCGGGAGGTTGTTGCGCACCGAGCTCTCCATGACGCTCTCGCCGTCGGATGCCTCGACTGTGCGCTCCGTCCCGTCCGGCAGCGTGTAGGTGACCTTGGGCATCAGGGTGACTCCTTCTCGTCCGGCTTGTCCGGCGGGACTGCCGGTCAATTGAGGGTGAGGCGTACGGGGAGGTTCCTGAGCCCTCCCAGGAAGTTGGTCCGCACGATGCGACGCTCGCCGACGACCTGCACCGACTCCAGGCGGGGGAGCAGTTCCTCCAGCATGATCCGCAGCTCCTGCCTGGCCAGGTGCATGCCGAGGCACTGGTGCGGGCCGTAGCCGAAGGCGATGTGCCGGTTCGGCCGCCGCTCGATCCGGAAGGTGTCGGGATCGTCGAAGGCGTCGACGTCGCGGTTGGCGGACTGGTACAGAAGCATCAGGCGCTCGCCCTTCCCGACGGTCCGCCCGCCGACCGTGGTGTCCTGGGCCGCCTGGCGTACGAAGTGCTTCACGGGGGAGCACCAGCGCAGGCCCTCGTTGACGAGGCCGGGGATCAGTGACGGGTCGGCCTTCACGGCGGCCAGCACGTCCGGATGGAGCGCGAGCTGCTCCATGATCGTGGACATCGTGCTGCTGGTGGTGTCGTGCCCGGCGGTCGAGATGGCCAGGAACCAGCCGATGGTGTAGGCGTCGGGGTAGTACTCGCCGTCCTCGCGCCGCGCCTGCGCGATGACCGTCGCCAGATCGTCCCTGGGACGGGCACGGCGGTCCTCGACCATCGCGGCGAAGTAGGCGCGGAAGTCGTCGAGGGTGGCGGACAACTGCCGCGCCGTGGCCTGCGGGGAGAGCGCGTCGACGTCCGAGCGCCTCAGCTCCGGGTCGGGGGCGCCCGCGAAGTCCTGGGTGAGCGCCAGCATCAGCGGCTCGTCGGCTTCCGGCACGCCGAAGATCGTCATGATCACGTGGAGGGGGTAACGCAGGGCGAAGTCCTGGACGAAGTCGAGTTCGTTGACTCCGCCCGTCAGGCGCCTACCGATCGCCTCCCGCGCCAGCTCCCGGATCGGCTCCTCCCACTTCTTGAGCTGCAGCGGGCGGAACCAGTCCGCCGCCACGCCGCGCACCTGCGTGTGTTCCGGCGGGTCCAGGTTGACGACGACGGGGAGGTGCCACACCCGGCCGCCGGTGATCTCCTTGGTGAAGTCGTCCTCCGCCTGGCTGCGCAGGATCGGGCTGTGCTCGTACTTGTTCTCCACGCCCGCGCTGGGAAAGAGCGCGGGCTGGCGCTCGATCTCCATGACGTCGGCGTACGTGCTGACGAGACGGAGAGGGTCGTATCCGTCGACCTGGGCCAGACCGAGCGGCTGGTTGCGGCGCAGCCAGCGGTAGGCCTCGAACAACGCGGACTCGTCGCCGTGCCCCTCGGGCAGCACGATCCGCCGGGCGATGTCGTCGGGGACGGTACGCAGGTCACTCGAGTGTGTGACGGTCACAACGGCTCCTTGGGGGATACGGCGTCACCGGGCGGTCGCGGCTGACGGGTCGAGGTAGATGCTCTTGGGCTGCTGGTACGCGGCGAGGCCCTCGGGACCGAACTCCCGGCCGATCCCGCTGTGCCGGACGCCGCCGAACGGGGCGCCCACGTCGTTGGCGTAGTGGTTGACGCCCACGCTCCCGCTGTGCACCTTGCGGGCGAACGCGGTGGCCCGCTCCGGGTCGGCCGACCACACCGAGCCGCCCAGGCCGTAGTCCGTGCCGTTGGCGATCGCGACCGCCTCGGCCTCGTCGGCGTAGGGGATGACGGCGAGGACAGGGCCGAAGATCTCCTCCTGCGCGATCGTGTGACGCGGATCCACGTCGGCGAACACCGCCGGCTCCACGAACCACCCCCGGTCCCGGTCCGTGGGCCGTCCGCCGCCGGTGGTCAGCCGGTCGCCCTCCGCGAGTCCCTTGGCTATGTACGACTCCACACGGTCCCGTTGCCGCGCCGACACCAGCGGGCCGAGTTGCGTACCCGCGTCCAGCGGGTCGCCGACGACGAGGGAGGCCGCGAGCGCGGTCACGGTGTCGACGACGTCCCCGTAGCGCGAGCGCGGCGCGAGGACGCGGGTGCCGAGATAGCAGATCTGCCCGTTGTTGAGCAGTGTCGCCGCGAAGAACCTCTCGATGTTCGCGGCGAGGTCCGCGTCGTCGAGCACCACCGCGGCGGACTTGCCGCCGAGTTCGAGCGTCACGGGTCGCAGCAGCCGTCCGCACGTTTCGGCGATGACTCTTCCGGCCGCTGTCGAGCCGGTGAACGACACCTTGTCGACGCCTGGGTGCGCGACCAGGCGGGCACCCAGTTCGCCACCGCCCGGCACGACGTTGAGCACGCCTGCCGGAAGTCCGGCCGCGATCGCGGCCTCCGCCATGAGGAAGGCGTCGAGCACGGTCTCCGGGGCGGGTTTGAGCACCACGGTGCAGCCCGCGGCGAGCGCCGGCGCGATCTTCATGAAGCTGATGCTCTGAGGCACGTTCCAGGGCACGACCGCGCCGACGACGCCCACGGGTTCGCGCACGACGAGGGTGGCGCCGCTGAAGGCGCCGGGACGGCGCTCCTCCAGGCCCCTCTCCCGGACCAGGTTGCCGTAGTAGCGCAGCAGCCGTGCCGGGGCTGTGGCCTCGATCCGGCGGGCGAGGGCGATCGGCATGCCGTTCTGGATGCTGACCCGGCGTGCCGTCTCCTCACCGCGCGCTTCGAGTTCGGCGGCGAAGCGTTCCATGGCCTCGGCCCGTCGCTGGGGGCTCCAGCGCGCCCAGCCGCCCGGGTCGTCCCATGCGGCCCGCGCGGCCTCGACCGCGGCGTCGATGTCGGCCTCGACCCCCAGGGGGACCGAACCGACCTCCTCCTCCGTCGCGGCGGAGTGCACCGGGATCGACTCGCGGCCGGCCGGGGCGGTCCACGCCCCGCCGATATACAGCTCGTCGTAGCGTGTCCTGGTCAAGGGTTCACCTCTCGTCGGTGCGGGAAAGGGGGCCCGGCGCGCCTGCCGGGGGAGCGTCAGACGGGCAGCGTGAGGACGAACTTCACGCCCTCGCCCCGGGCCTGGGCGCTGACGGCCTCGTTGACCTCGGCGAACGGGCGGGTGGTGATCAGACGGTCGAAGGGCAGCCGGCCCTCGGCATGCAGCGCGACGAGCTCCGGGATGAAGGTCTCGGGGTCGCTGTCCCCCTCGACGATCCCCCTGACCGTGGCACCGACGCGCTGCAGACCCAGCAGGCTCACCGGCAGCACGGCCTTGGGGTCGGACGGCACGCCCACCACGCCCAGCGTGCCGCGTTGCGCCAGCGACGCGAGTCCCGCTTCGAGGACGTCGACGTTGCCGGTCGTGTCGAAGGCGTAGTCGACACCCTCGGCCAGGACGCCCCGGACCTGCTCGACGAGGGGCCCGTCGGCGGGGTCGAGCGCGTGTGTGGCCCCCAGCCGCAGGGCGAGGTCGCGGCGCTGAGGGAGCGGGTCGACGACGATCACGGTGCTCAGCGAGCGCACACCCGCGGCGAGCACGGCGGACAGCCCGACGGAGCCGCCGCCCAGGACGAGCAACGACGCCCCGGGACGGCAGTCCATCGAGTTCAGCACCGCGCCGGCACCGGTCTGCACTCCGCAGCCGAGCGGAGCGGCGACGACGGGGTCGATGCCGGAGCCCACCTTGACGACGGTCCGCTCGTCGGCGACGGCGTGGGTGGCGAACGAGGACTGCCCGAAGAAGTGAGCCCCGACCGGCCGGCCGTCCAGGGAGAGTGCCGACGAGCCGTCGCCCACCCGGCGACCCCCCAGGTTCAGCGGGCGGAAACCTTGGCAGTAGGCGGGGGCCTTCGCCGCGCAGGGCCCGCAGCCGCCGCAGCTGTTGAACGTGAGGACCACCGCGTCACCCTCCGACACCCGGGTGACTCCCTTGCCGACGGCCACCACCGTTCCGGCGCCCTCGTGCCCGAAGACACCCGGCGACGGGAACGGCAGGTGTCCCTGCCGGGCCGCCAGATCGGTGTGGCACAGACCGACCGCCGCGATCTTCACCAGGACCTCGCCGGGGCGGGGTCCCTCAAGACTCACGGACTCCAGCTGGAAGGCGCCGCCTGGCTCGTGCACGACGGCCGCGGTGATCTGCATGGTGGTTCCTTCGGAAGGAGTGGGGCAACGGGGAGGGCCGGCGGCACCGGAGGGCCGGCAGCATCGGAGGGCCGGGAGAGGCGCCAGGGGAAGGCGCATGGGCGTCGTACGGGCTGTCGACGGTGCGCCCAGTATTCGCGGCGTGGATCAGCGGCGGCATCCTCCGGAAGGGAGATCTGCCTCGCCCGAACGGGACAGGCCGGGCGACTCAGCGAGGAGCCGCCTCCTGGAACCACCGGGACACGGCCTCGGCGCGGTTGGCGGCCCCGAGCTTGCGCAGGATGTTCTTGACGTGCGACTTCACCGTGCCCTCGGAGATCACGAGGCGGCGCGCGATCTTCGCGTTGGTGTCCCCGCCGGCGAGGAGCCGCAGCACGTCCACCTCGCGGGGAGTCAGTGAGCCGCCGGGGGTCTTCGCCGTCGGTGGGTCGACGATCCTGAGCGGGGCTGGGGCGTGGTGGCCCGCCTCCGGTGACTCGGCCGGCGGTTCGCTCTCGTGGGCCAGACAGGCCTGGACGGAGTCCGTGAGAGTCCGGGACAGTCCGTGCACCCTGCGCTGCAGGCGTTCCAGGCGATTTCTGGTCTCCGCGAGTTCCGACAGGCAGGCGAAGTGCACGGCGAAGAGCGCCAGGATGTCGCGGTCGAGTTCGTCGACCTCGGGCCCCGGTGGCAGGCGGTCCGCGTGCAGCATGCCGACGACTCGACCCTGGGACACGACCGGTGCCGTGACGAACGCTCTCGTGCCGGTCGCGGTGGCCAGCCAGTGAGGCACGCCGGGACGGCCCTGTACATCGGTGACGAGGGAGGACGTACCGCAGCGGACGACCTCCGCGCTGACCGGCCGCGGCACGACACGCCACTCGCGGCCGGAGACGACCTGCCCGACGGCGCGGGTCCGGTCCGGCTCGCGGGAGGTGTGGAACCGCTCGACCACGCATCTCGACCCCTCCAGCCGCGACACCATCGCGCGGTCGAACCCGAGGGAGCACAGGGAACGGGTGGCGAGTTCGGCGAGTCGGTGCGGGTCGGTCACATCCCGCAGCTCGGCGATGCTCCCCAAGACCTGTTGGACGACGAAGGACGCGTCGTCCGGCCGACGCGGGCCGACCCGCCGGCCGACGACCCCCCGGGGGGTGTCCGGACCAGAAGCGGCAGCGCGCGGGGCCGGCTCGCCAGCTCTCGGGCTCATGAGATCCTCCACATCGTTGTGACGGCCCCCTCACTGTGTTCCGGGCGGCTGCCGGTCGCCGAGGGGAGAATTCCCGCTCTCCTACCTGGACGTCACCGTCCGGGTGGTGGGCAGAATGCACATGCATGCCGACAGCCGGTCCTGTCCGGGCCTGGCTGGAACGCTCGACGAGGAGAACGCGCATGGGCCACGGGCATCGCTCCGTCGTCACCCCGGACCCCGCTACGGTCCTCCCGGTGCGCGAGCTCCCCACGGCCCTCACCCGTCTCCATGGCCGCAGGGCCGAGGCCGCGGACATCAAGAGGAAGCTCGGCGAGTCGCGCCTGGTGACCCTCACCGGCTTCGGAGGCGTGGGCAAGACCCGGATCGCGCTGCACGTGGCCCACGAGCTCCGGCGGAGCTTCCCCGGCGGCGTCGGCTGGGCGGAACTCGCGGACCTCCGGGAGCCGGCTCTGCTGGCCCAGACGGTGGAGGACGCGCTGGGCATCCCGGAGCAGCCGGGGCGCGACCCGGTATCGGTGCTCGTCGAGCACGTCCGCGACCGTCGCATGCTGATCGTGCTCGACAACTGCGAACAGCTGCTGGACGGGGTCGGTCGCCTGGCCCGGCAACTGCTCGCGGCCGCGCCGGGCCTGCGCATCCTCGCCACCAGTCGGCAGTCGCTCGGGGTCCCGGGCGAGACCCTGCTGCCGGTTCCACCGCTGCCGGTCCCTGTCGAAGGCACCCCACTCGAATCGGGTTCCGCCATCGGCTGCCCGTCCGTCGCCCTCTTCGTCGAGCGTGCCGCCGACCTGTCACCGGGGTTCCGGATCACGCCCGAGAACCAGGAGGCGGTGGCGGAACTCTGCCGGAAACTGGAGGGCATCCCGCTGGCGATCGAGCTCGCCGCCGCCGAGGTACGCGTCCTGTCGGTCCCGGAGCTCGTCCGGCGGCTCGATCCGCGTCTCCAACTGCTGCGGCACGGCGCGCGCACCCTGCCGCGCCGCCACCGCACCCTGCAGGCGACCCTCGACTGGAGCCACGAGCTGTGCACGCCCGGAGAGCGCCTGCTGTGGGCCCGGGCCTCGGTCTTCGCCGGCTGGTTCCCCCTCCAGGGGGCGGAGGCCGTCTGCGGCGACGACCGGCTCCCCCGCGAGGAGGTGTTCGAAGCGATGGCTGGACTGGTCGACAAGTCCGTCCTCGTACGGACCGAGACGCACGGTGAGATCCGGTTCCGGCTTCTGGAACCCCTGCGCGAGTACGGCCACGCCGAGCTTCGCCGTACCGGCGACCACGGCCTGTTCAGGGACCGCCATCTGGTGTGGGTCCGTGAGGTGTCGGACCTCGCGTGCGCACAGTGGTTCGGGCCGTCCCAGGAGCAGTGGTGTGTCGCTCTGCGGCTCGGGCGCGCCGATCTGCGCGCCGCCGTCGAGTACGCGCTGAGCCGGCCGGACCGTACACAGGACGCTCTGAGTCTGGTCGGCGACCCCTGGTTCCTGTGGGTGGCACTGTTCCTGCGAGAGGGACGGCACTGGCTCGAACGGGTGCTGGCGGCCGCGCCGCAGCCGGGTCCGCGGCGCGCGAAGGCGCTGGCCACACTCGGCTTCGTCGCGGCCAGCCAGGGCGACACCGCCGCCGCGGCCGCGTACGCCGAGGAGTGCCTGTCGCTGTCGGCCACCGCCGGCCCCGCCGAGGTCCTGGCCTATGGGACTCAGGTCCTCGGGTATACGACGTCCTTGCGCACCCCCGAACAGGCACGCGCAGTCTTCGAGCGCGCGCTCGCCCTGTACGAATCGGCGCACGCGTACCCCGACTTCGCCGTCTGCGCACGCGTCAAGCTGGGTCTGTCCCTGGCCCTCCGGGGAGAGACGGACGCCGCCGCCGAGCATCTGCTGTACTGCCGGGACCTGTGCGAGCGCGCCGGCGAGCAGTGGCTCCATTCCTACGCCCTGGCGGGGCTCGCGCTCGTGCACGAGCGCCGGGGTGACCTCGACGGGGCCGTCGCCCTCGTGCGCCGGGCGATCCGCACGAAGCGGGTGTTCCAGGACACTCTCGGCCTGGCCATGTGCCTGGACCTGCTCGCCTGGATCAAGACCGAGACGGGAGCCCCGAAGGAGGCCGCACTGCTGCTCGGCGGCGCGTCGCGGCTGTGGGAGTCCTTCGGCGCTCGGCTGTTCGGAGCGGAACACTGGCTTGTCCGGCGGACGGACGCCGAGGAGCGCGGCCGCCGTGCCATCGGCAGCCGGGCCTGGACCACGGCGTTCGACCGAGGCGCCGAGATGCCCAGGGAACAACTGCTCGCCGTCGCCCTGGAGGAGGAACAACCGCAGCGGCCGGAGCAGCCGAGCGGGGCCCTGACCCGCAGAGAGCAGCAGGTCGCCGAGCTCGTGGCCGACGGCATGTCCAACAGGGAGATCGCGGAGCGTCTCGTCATAGCCCAGCGCACGGCCGAAGGACACGTCGAGAAGATCCTGACCAAACTGGGCTTCCGCTCACGCAGCCAGATCGCGGCGTGGATCGTCGAGCACGGTTCCTCAGCCCGGCTCGGTTGAGCCGTATCTCCCGAACGAGGGAGACGGTCACCTCCGGCGCGTGATTCGGCGGACGGGTCCCCGCATCTACCGTAAAGCCGCATGGCGAGGCGTCGCGGCCGCACGCGACGGCCAGCGCGAGGAACCCCGGATCAGAGGCTTGGTGACGTGAACGAACATGCCGTGCACACCCAACTCCCCCACCGAGTCGCCGTGGTGGGCGCCGGTCACGCCGGGGCGAACATGGCCGCCCTGTTGCGCCAGCGCGGGTACACCGGACAGGTCGTCCTCATCGGTGAGGAGAAGGAACCGCCTTATCAGCGACCTCCGTTGTCCAAGGAATACCTGAAGACGTCGCTGCCGGCCTCGGAACTCCTCATCAAACCCGAGGAGTTCTGGACGGACCAGGACATCGACACCCGCCTGGGTGTGGTCGTCGAGACGATCCGCCCGGATGACAACGAGGTCGTGCTGGACGGCGGTGAGCGCATCGCCTACGACACCCTCGTACTGGCCACCGGTGCCGTGCCCAGGGAGTTGGAGATCCCGGGTGCGGCCCTGGGCGGCGTCCATGTGCTGCGGACGCGGGGCGACGCGGACGCGCTGGGGGCCGGGCTCGGTCCGGGGCGCCGACTCGTGGTGGTCGGCGGTGGGTATGTGGGGCTGGAGGTCGCGGCATCGGCGCGCCACCTCAGCTCCGAGGTCGACGTACTGGAGCGTGAGGAGCGGCTGCTGTCCCGGGTGGCCGGTGCCCAGCTCGCCGAGTTCCTCCTCGCGTACCACGAGCGCCGGGGCGTCGGCGTCCACACCGGAGTGAACGTCGCCCGCTTCGAGGACCGGGGGGACGGTACCGTCGGCGCCGTCGTACTGGCGGACGGCCGCACCTTCCCGTGCGATGCCGTGCTCGTCGGCGTCGGAGCCGTGCCGTGCGACGAACTCGCCCGCGCCGCCGGTCTGCGGTGTGAGGGCGGGATCGTGGTCGACGATCGCGCGCGGACCAGCCATCCCCAGGTGTACGCGGTCGGCGACGCCACACGCCGACGGCTCCCCCTCTACGAGGGAACCTTCCGGCTGGAGAGCATTCCCAGCGCCACGGAGCAGGCCCGGCAGGCGGTGGCGGCCATCATGTGCCTGTCGGCGCCGCCCGCCGAGGTCCCCTGGTTCTGGTCGGACCAGTTCGACGCGAAGATAAAGATCGCCGGACTCGTCGCGCAGGCGGACCGGTCCGTCCGGCGCGGCTCGCCCTCGGCCGGCGGCTTCGCGGTCTTCCACTTCAGCGGGCGGAGGGTGGTGGCCGTCGAGTCGGTCAACGCCGCTGCCGAGTTCATGGCGGGCAAGAAGCTCATCGCCCGGCGGGCCGAGACCGACCCGGAGCGTCTGGCGGACCCCACCGTTCCTTTGCGGGAACTGGTGGGGCGGGGCTGATCGCGAAGCCACGCGCACGTTGTTCCGCCTGTTCACAGGGTTGTGTGTCACGGGGGCGAATCATGACTCGGGAAACCGACAGAGAAGGGGTGTAAGCATGGCCGGAGAGTCGATGACCACGGCAGGCGCCGCGGTCGGGGAACGTGCGTTCCGGCCGGACGCACGAACGGACCGCCTCGGCAGCCGCGGCCACCGGACCGAGAGCGGACAGCACCGCCGGTTCGTCGCCGTCCTGCGCGACCTCGTCGCCCGGCGGCCGTAGCCATGCCTCTCTACACGCTCGGCGGGTCGTCACCGGTCGTCCATCCGGACGCGTTCGTCGCGCCCACCGCCGTCCTGATCGGCGATGTCGTCGTGGAGGCGGGCGCATCGGTCTGGTACAACGCGGTGCTCCGGGCCGATTACTCGCGTATCACCGTGCGCCAGGGAGCCAACGTCCAGGACGGCTCGGTACTGCACGGGTCACCCGACCTGCCCACGGAGGTGGGGCCGGGGGCAACTGTCGGCCACCTGTGCGTGGTGCACGGCGCGGTCATAGGCGAGGAGGCACTGATCGGGAACGGCAGTACCGTACTCGACGGCGCCCGCATCGGCGCGCGCTCCCTGGTCGCTGCCCATTCGCTGGTGCAGGCGGGGGCGGATTTCCCCCCGGAGACTCTCGTGGCCGGGACCCCGGCAGAGACCAAGATGTCCATCCTGGGGACCACCGCCGAACAATGGGTGCGGATCACCCCCGGCGCATACCGTGAACTGGCCCGCAGACATGCCGTGGAGCTCAAGACGGTCGAGTAGCCGTTCGCCGTTGAGCCGGGCGGGTAACCCGCCCGGCTCAACGGCGATGCACTGGATGAGACGATCGGCCTTCGTGGCGATGGAACACACCGGCCACCTGTTTGCCCAGCGGCAGGTTCGCCGGCAAGAGCAATGAGATCCCGTCCTTCGGCCCGCTGCTCAAGAGCGTGGGCCCAACCAACGATCTTGTGCCTTTCGCGCCCGACACGGGCGGGCCGTCAGTCGCTCCAGCCTTGGAACGTGGCCACCTCGGCGAAGGGCGCGCGCTCGGAGCGCCAGTTGTTCGCCGGGTGGTCGGGGTCCTCGTACCCGATGGCCATGCCGCAGAAGAGCATCAGTTCCTCCGGCGGCTGGATGATCTCGGCCACGGTGCGATGGTGGATGGACCAGGCTTCCTGCGGGCAGCAGGCCAGTCCTTCGGCCGTGAGCAGCAACATCACGGTTTGCAGGTACATACCGAGATCGGACCACTGGGCCGCCCCCATCTGCCGGTCGACGTAGCAGAACAGGCCGACCGGGGCGCCGAAGAGCTGGTAGTTCCGGGCGAACTGCCGTTGTCGGCCCGCCTTGTCCTCGCGGGGCACGGCGAGGGCCGAGTACAGCTGCTCGCCCAAAGCGAAGCGGCGGTCCCGGTACGGCGAGGTGAGACCGGGCGGGTAGATCGGGTACTCGGGCTCGTCGGGGGCCGGACCGGTGGCGAGGCGCTCGGCCATCAGGTTCTTCAGCTGGTCCAGCACGCTTCCGGTCAGCAGGTACGGACGCCACGGCTGGAGGTTGCCGCCGGAGGGGGCACGGCACGCCGTGTCGAGGACGCGTTCCAAAGTCGCACGCGATACCGGGGTGTCGAGAAAACCCCGAATCGATCGGCGTTTCATCACTGCTTCGCGCACGTCCATCAGATGTCCTCCAGCGCAGGCCGCCCCCTATGGGCCGCATGTCGGTGGGCCACGCTAGCCGGGCCCCGGATCGCTCTGCCGCCCCCGTTCCGAGGGCCGGAATCCCTGGTGCAGGCTGCGCGGCCGACCGCGGTGAGCCAGTCTTGATGTCGCACGTTCACGAAGTCGGCCCACTCCCGAGGCTGCCGTCTCCAGCACCCAGCCCCGGGCGGCGGCGCGAAGCCGAGCCGGGACGCGCTGCTCGTCGCGGCCGCGGCCGATCTCGTGCAACGGGGGCCGGTATCCAGGTCGGATCGGGCAGCGGAGGACCTGCGCGCGCAGTCTGGCGGTTGCCGGGCACTTCGCCGAGCACCGGGTCGTCGGAGGGAAAAGGTCGTCAGCGACGGCAACAGTCAAGACCCGCTTGGTCAACTGCTGCAGCAGCCCACCCTGCCCCGTCAGCTGCAGCCCCTCCGACCGGGCCCGCTCCACCAGCATCGCGACCAGTTGCTCGTCGGACACGGACGCAGGCTGCCCAGGATGGGCACTCTCCACAGGCTCCACGGTCTCCAACTCCGCGGCGGCATCAGTCACTTGACGTCTCTCCCGTGATCGTCGGATCCGCCGTTGGATTTACACTCCGCCCAGTTCGACCGGTTCCGTCGGCAGGCCCAGTTCGGGCACGAGACGACCATGAACGACGGTGGGTGGTGTGTTCCTCCAGGACCTGTGGTTCCTCCGGGTCGAAGGCGTTGGGCGAAGGCGAGCTGGTGATCGTGCGGGCCCGCGCATCGGCGGAGCAGGGCTCTCTGAGGTGTCAGGCCGCGCCGTCTGCTCTCCCGCCCGGCGGGCGGTGTTCCCAGCGCGTTCCTCCCTGGAGCTCCAGGACGGGGGCGCCGGAGTCGTTGGTGAGGGCGCCCCGACTGCGGACGACGGCGGCGACGTTGTCGCGGGGGCGTACCTCCACGATCTCCATCGTGCCGCGCAGCACGTCCCCGGGCCGGACCGGCGCCCGCATGCGCAGGGAACTGATCTCCCGGCCGGCGATGACGGCGGCGCGGGAGAAGACCGCGTCCACCAGGAGCCGTTGCAGGACCGCCAGGGTGTGGAAACCGCTGGCTATGAGGCCCACGAAACGACTCCTTGCCGCCGCGTCCTCGTCCGTGTGCAGCGGCAGCGGGTCGAAGCGACGGCCGAAATCGAGGATCTCCTCCTGGAGACCTTGGCGCTGCCCAGGTCGAACACGGCCCCGGGTGAAGGTCCTCGGCGTACAGCCGCACGACGCTCACCGCCGGTCCGACGCCCACGCCGGCCCTCCCGGGCTTTGGCATGGGCTGAACCGGTGGATGTGCCTGCCGAGTCGCATGCGGTTCTCCGTTCATCTCATCCTGCTGGGGTGGTCGTTGACGATGGTTTGTGCTCGCCGGCTACGAGGCGACGGTGGTGATCTCCGCGGTGTCCAGCCAGGTGGCGTGGACCCCCGAACGGCGCGCGCTGTGGCAGATGCAGCCGGGCCGGTTCGGTCGTGGTCTGGACGTCGAGAGTTCGGCGAGGTGGGTGTCCATGAGGGTCGAGGATTAGCCGTCGTCCTCGCTGCTCGCTGGGGGTTTGGGGACGAACATAGCCTCGCCACCGTACTTGTCGCCGCAGTCGAGGTAACCGAGTTCCTTCTCCTCGACGAGGCCATACTTCAGGACCATTTATCCTGCCCGAGGGCCGGCCCCCAGAGGGAGACCACCGGGGCCAGGTCGGCCACGGCGGAAAAGGCGAGTTGATTCTGGGTGTGCGTCTCCATGTAGACGAAGACGAAGTAGAAGGCTGCGGCCTGGAGCGCGATGCAGCCGATCACTTGGAGGCTCTGCCGCCAACTGGTCCGCAGAGCCACCAGGATCAGTGCCTCGCCGAGTCTGCCGGATTCCCGCAGCTCTTCGAACTCGGGGGTTCGCGCAGCTTGAGCCGTAGGTAGAGGCCGGTCAGGACCAGGGGACCGGCGATGGGGAAGGGGCGCGCCAGAGGTGCACAGCAGGTCGGTGATCAGGTAGCCGCTGAGGACGAAGAACACGTCGACGCCGAGAGGAGCGCCGGGCAGTCAGGAGGGGTCGACGTGGCATATGGCGACGAGCACGACGGCCGTCGTCCGGACGCCGTCGAGCCCGTGCAGGTAGGACGAAGGGCGGGCGGGGGCGAGTTCATGGATGGCGGGGCGCCTCATCACGAGGGGCCTGCCGTTCCGCACGGGGTCCTGGTGTCGTTCACGACTGTCCACCCTTCTCGCTCCGGGCGGGCAACGGCCGGTCCGCGCTCAGTGCCTGCCACACGGCGTTTGCCTGCGGTTCCTGGGGGACGACCCGGTTGGGGTCCTGCGGGGCCGGAGCGACCGGCAGGGTGCGGAACTCGACCCGGTCCGCGTCCAGGCCGTCGAGGGAACGGGCGAAGGAGGTCAGCGCCGACAGCGAGCCGAGTCCCTTGTCCGTGGTGATGGCACTGGTGAGGTCGTCGAGGAGCCGGTACAACTGCACGGGATCCGTCAGCAGGTCGGCGGAGCGTATCTGGGTGATCAGGGCTTTCATGAAGATCTGCTGGAGCTTGATGCGGCCGAGGTCGCTGCCGTCGCCGATGCCGTGCCGGGTCCGTACGAGGCCGAGGGCCTGCTCGCCGTTCAGGAGGTGCGTTCCCTTGGACAGACGGGCGTGACTGTAGGGGTCGCGGATGTCCTGCGGGACGTTCACGCGTACGCCGCCGAGCGTGCCGACCAGCTTCTTGAAGCCGGTGAAGTCGATCTCCACGACGTGGTCCATCCGCAGCCCGGACAGCCGCTCGACCGTGGCGACCGTGCAGGTCATGCCTCCGATTTCGTAGGCGGAGTTGAACATGACCGCCCGCGCGGCCGACGCGGCTCCGGACTTCGTGGGGCAGGCCGGCCGGTCGACCAGGGTGTCCCGGGGAATGCTGATCACCGAGGCGTCCCTGCGGCCGTCGGCTATGTGGACGACCATGGCCGTGTCGGAGCGGGCGCTGCCTTCGTCGCGGCCGTACTCACGGTTGGATCCCGACCGCGAATCCGACCCGAGCAGCAGCACGTTCACCGCTCCGGGCGCCTTCCGCTCCGGCCGGACGTCGGCGTTCAGCTGCCCGTCGACGTCCTGGGAAGCAATGTTGTCGTTCAGATCCTGGTAGGCGAAGGCCGCGCCAACCCCCAGGAGCGCCAGAAAGATGGTCGCCATCACCATGAGCCGATGTGCCCGGCGGCGCGCCTGGCGGCGTGACGGACGCCGCGAGACCTGCGGAGGGGTCCGGGCATCCGCGGCCTGCCGCCGACGGCGACGGCCTGTGGGCCCTCTGGAGGGCCGGCGTGGCTCACCAACCGGAAGGAATGGGTCGGTCATACGCCACTCCATCCGACAGCCTGAACCACCTGGACAGGGGCGAGCAGCAGCGGGAGCAGGCACTCGGCCAGGCCGGACTTCCAGGAAGTGGGAGCACCGACTGTCTTGTTGCTCTCGTCGTCCGGGGCCTTCGCCTTGCCGTCCAGCCAGAGCTTGCTGACGCAGTGGGCAAGCCGGCCCTTGAACAGCGACTGCCACCGGCCGACGGTGCTGTCCTTGGGCTGGGTGAGGGTGCCGCCGTTCGGGGCGCGTAGCGTGGGGCCGAGGTCGGAGCCGTGCGCGGTGAAGGCGGAACGGGCGGGCGCCTTGCCGCGGCGTTCCATGACGATCAGTGGCAGTGAGGGCGAGCGCGTGTCGTCCCGGCCGATGCGGATCAGCTCCGTGATGTCGAACAGCCGCGCGTCCAACGTACCGGCGGCCGGCAGGCGTTCGGCATCGGCGGGAATCAGGCTGATGTGCGGGGTCCCGGCACGGGCTGTACGCACGATACGGACGTCCATGCCCTGACGGCCCTCGCCGGGCAGTACGGACGCGGCGGGAGCCGCGCCGCCCGGCCGGGGGCGCGGGGCGACCCGGTCTCCGGTGATGAGGGTGACCGTTCTGGCCGCAGCCTTCCCCGCCTCGGCATGATGCTCCACCGAAGCCGACACCGCCGCCGGGCCGACGCCCTGTGCGACCGGTCCCGGCGCGGCGACCGTGCCAGCCACCACGCCTGGGGGTGCGGGGGTCATCCCCCGCCTGACTGATATGTGCAACGCCTGCTCCTTCGAGACGCGGCGGCCTACACGCCGGGTCGACTGATGGATCGTCAACTAGGTGCTGAAGAGAGGACTTCGGGCCATCGGGGGCCGCTCAGGGCAGGAGTTCGATCACGTCGTACGACACGCCGGCGCTGAGGTAGGCGCCGCCGCCGGAGCCGCTGACGATGTCGAGGGTCACCTCCTGGTAGGAGTCAGGGGACTTGACCCAGGCGCTCGCCGGGACGGCGTAGCGGTAGGTGTGGTTGTTGCCCCGGTAGGAGCCGACGGTCAGGGAGCGGGTCATGGGCTCCTTGGCGGGCGCGGGGAGGGCCGAGACCCAGTCGTTGACCCGGATCCGCGGCCTGCCGTTCGCAAACGCCGTGGTGATGCCGATGTTGAGGGTGTGGCCGGAGGCCAGCTGCTGGGCGGTGAGCTTGAAGCGGATCTTCAGACTGTTGTTGACGTCCGCCCACTGGTAGCAGGGGAAGTCGTCGACCTTCGAGGAGCCCACTGTGTGGGCCGCGCCGGTCCATGGCCTGGCCCGGGCGTCGGAAGGGTGCATGGTGGTCATCAGCGAGGCGTTCTTGAAGCCGCGCGGTGTGCCGCTCCAGTCACCGATCCGCCAGATGGCCGACTTCCTGCTCGGGTCCGCGCCGATCGTCAGGGTGTGGAGCGGGGTCGTCCGCCCGGCGGTGACCGTGACACGTGTGGTGTGCACCGCCAGTTCTTCCTTGTAGACGGTGAGCGTATAGGTGCCGGGCAGCATGTAAGGGGACGTGAAGCGCCCGGTGGCCGGGTCCGCCTCGGTCCAGTACTGCGCCTCGGCGTTGGAGAACCCGACGGTATAGGCGTACGCCGAGTCCCGCCCGGCGATGCCGACCCCCGCGACCCGCCCGCGACCGCTCCGGCCGACCCAGCCGGCCAGGCCCAGGCCGTCGACCCAGGAGGTGTCGATACGGTCGTGGCGCAGCGCGGGCGAGGGCGCCGCGCCGTCTGTGAAGGCCAGCACGTAGGGGCCCTGGAGGCCGAAGCGCATCGGCTCGGTCTGGTTCTCGCCGTAGTAGAGGATCTCGTAGAGGCCGGCGCCGTCCTCGTAGTGGTGGCGCATGAGCGAGCGGTAGAACGGGCCGCCGGACGCCTTCTCGTGGTTGCTGCGCACCATCCACATGCCGACCTTGCCGGTGCTCCATCCGACGTGGTCGTAGTCGATGACACGCTGGTTGGAGTAGTGCTTGGAGCGGGTGGTGCCGTTCGGCTTGCGGCGGACGTCCTGTGCCTCGATCACGGTGTCGGTGCGGGCGTCCCAGGAGTCGGGCAGGTTGTTGGGGAACAGGCCGGGCCTGACGCGGACGATGTAGCGGGTGGCGGTGATGGAGGAGTCCGCCTTGTTCGTCCACATGTAGACGTTGTTCTCGCCGCGACGGGCGGCGTAGTAGTGATGCATCGTGCCGTGCACGACCGTGACCAGGATCGTGCCGCCGGTCTGGCGGATGCTCACGGACGACGTGCCCAGGCCCGTCTCGACGTGCGAGTTCCGGCCGCCGTAGCCCTGGTATTCGGTGCCCTTGTACATGAGCGAGGTCAGGTCGCCGTTGCGGCGGTCGACCTTGAAGACGAGGCCGGCGCCGGTGGTGACCACGTACGTGCGCCCGTCGTCGTGGTATCCGAAGTCCGACGGGGCCGCGTCGGCGCCTGCGACGAGCGGTCCGGCGATCGCGGCGCCCCCGGCGAGGGCGAGGCCGCCGACGGCGGTTTTGCCGAGGACGTTGCGGCGGGTCATCAGGTGTCGGCGGGCGTGCTGAGGCATGGGCGTTCCGTTCGGGTGTTCGGGTGTTCGTGCGTGAGGGGGATCCCGACGCAGCGGGATGGAGGCGTACGAGGGTGAGCGCGTCGTGCGCTCAGAGGGTGGCGGGGAGTCGGCTGAGGGTGACGAGGTGGTGGCCGCGGGCGGTCAGCGCGCGCAGGGTCTGTGGGGCGGTGGGTCCGTCGTCGAAGGTCAGCGCGATGCACTTGACCTTCTTGCAGTCGGTGCGGTCGCCGCCGGAGACGGTGTGGGTGGTGACGGCCGGTGCCGGGGTGTGCTCCGCGCCCAGGTCGAGCGAGCCGGACGGTCGTACGGTCTGGTGCTGGGCGCGCTTGCCGAACGCGGACAGCCAGGGGGTGACCGTTTTGCGGGGGACGGTCACGGTGAGGGCCCCGGCGGCGGGGACGGCCACGTCTCCGCGGTCGAAGGTCACCCGCAGTCCGCCGTCGGTGGTGAAGGCCATGTCGTCCAGGGCGGCGGTGCGGGAGGCCGGGTCGGGGAAGGCGTCGTCGAGGGTGGCGGCGTCCGCGCCCTCACGCCCTTTGAGCCGCGCCTTCAAGGCGTCGAGGAAGGCGTCCCGGGATCCCTCGGCGATGAGCCCGAGGGCCGTGCGGTACGCGCCGGCCTTGCCGTCGTACCAGTACGTCCTGCTCGACAGCCCGGACCCGGCGGCGGTGTAGTCCTGCGTCGTGAGCCGGACGCCGAGGACGCCGCCGGAGGCGACCAGGAAGCGGTGGCTGATGTCGAGCTCGATGCCCTTCCCGCCGTCCTCGCACGCCGTCGAGCGGAAGGTGGCCAGGCGCCGTTCCACGTCCTTCTTCATCGCGGCTGTCATCGCCTCGGCGCCGGGCACGTCGGGGTAGCCGGCCGTGAAGGGGCAGGAGCTGTCCTCGCTGACGATCTGCAGGCCCTTGATCCTCGACGGGGCGACGCCGTGGACACGCGAGGACGCGGTGCTCGATCCGGACCGCGCGCTGACGGTCGCGGTGTCCGGGACAGCGGACGAGCTGGCCGAGTGGCTCACCGTGAGGGAGAGGGCACCGAGCACCATGAGAGTCGGGACCAGAGTGTGAGAGCGCATGGGACCAGAACCTGACTGAGGGGATGCGTGGGACGACGTCGACGGGCGTCGCGGTCGTTCTGATCACCGATCGTTCAGGTGAGAGGCGTTTTTCAGCGACCCACTCGGGCGCACTGAACAATCCAGGCCCTGGATTCCTGTCTCGATTTCGGGCATTTCGGCCACGTGGGAGGAGCTGCGCGCGACGGTCGGGGCCGCTCAGTGGAGCCCCGAGTACGCACGGTGACGCGCTGCCGCCCGTGTGCGGGCGGGAAGACG
>NZ_LGDG01000242.1 GCF_001279775.1 Streptomyces sp. MMG1533
CTCCTGCACCCCGCGCCCCACGACCGCCCCCGCCTCACCCACGATCCCCTCGTCCAGTGCGAGAGCAACCCCCTCTTCCGCGTCCGTTACGCCCACGCCCGCACCCGGGCCCTCAGCCGTAACGCCGCCGACCTGGGCTTCACCCCCGAGCCGCAGCGCACCGCGCCCCCGACCGCCTCGCCCGGCACCTCGTCACCGTCGCCGATGCCGTCGCCCCCCTCCTTCCCACCGTCCTGCCGCGCGGCGACGAGAAACCCTCGGCCGCCCACCGTGCCCGGCTCGCGCTTGCCGAAGCCGCCGGGTCGGTGCTGGCCGGCGGCCTGACCCTGCTCGGTATCGACGCACCCCAACACCTCTGAGAGAGCCACCCGAGAAATGAGCCGTTCCGCACACCCCGCCGGGCCCCGTCACGCCGATGTCCTCCCCGAGGGCCACTACTCGGCCCCGCCGGCCGACCTCAACACCCTCGACCCGAAGGTCTGGGCCCAGACGGTCACCCGTGACTCCCACGGTGTCGTCACCGTCGGCGGTATCGACGTACAGGCCCTCGCCGAAGAGCAC
Source organism: Streptomyces sp. MMG1533 (assembly GCF_001279775.1). GTDB lineage: Bacteria > Actinomycetota > Actinomycetes > Streptomycetales > Streptomycetaceae > Streptomyces. The sequence continues at coordinate 562 of NZ_LGDG01000242.1, forward strand.
GGCACCCCCGCCTACGTCATCGACGAGACCGACTTCCGCGCCCGCGCCCGCGCCTGGCGCACCGCCTTCGGGCACGACGCCGACGTCTTCTACGCCGGCAAGGCCTTCCTCTCCCGCGCGATCGTGCGCTGGCTGCACGAGGAAGGGCTCAACCTCGACGTCTGCTCCGGCGGCGAGCTCGCGACCGCCCTCTCCGCCGGCATGCCCGCCGACCGCATCGCCTTCCACGGCAACAACAAGTCGACGGAAGAGATCCACCGGGCCATCGAGGCAGGCGTCGGACGTATCGTCCTCGACTCCTTCCAGGAGATCGTCCGCGTCGCCCACATCGCGCAGTCGCTCGACAAGCGCCAGCGCGTCCAGATCCGTATCACCGTCGGCGTCGAAGCCCACACGCACGAGTTCATCGCCACCGCCCACGAAGACCAGAAGTTCGGCATTCCGCTTGCCGGGGGCCAGGCCGCCGAGGCCGTACGCCGTGCCCTCCAGCTCGACGGGCTCGAACTCATCGGAATTCACAGCCACATCGGGTCGCAGATCTTCGACATGTCCGGCTTCGAGGTCGCGGCCCACCGCGTGGTCGGGCTGCTGAAGGACATCCGCGACGAGCACGGCGTCGAGCTTCCCGAGATCGACCTCGGCGGCGGCCTCGGTATCGCCTACACCAGCGACGACGACCCCCGTGAGCCCCACGAGATCGCCAAGGCCCTGACGGAGATCGTCAGCCGCGAGTGCGACTCCGCCAAGCTCCGCACGCCCCGCATCTCCGTCGAGCCGGGGCGTGCCATCGTCGGCCCGACCGCGTTCACGCTCTACGAGGTCGGCACCATCAAGCCCCTCGACGGGCTGCGGACGTACGTCTCCGTCGACGGCGGCATGTCCGACAACATCCGTACCGCGCTCTACGACGCCGAGTACAGCGTCGCTCTCGTGTCCCGCACCTCCGATGCCGCGCCGATGCTCGCCCGTGTCGTCGGCAAGCACTGTGAGAGCGGCGACATCGTGGTGAAGGACGCGTTCCTGCCGGCGGACCTGGCACCGGGTGACCTGATCGCCGTACCGGCGACGGGGGCGTACTGCCGGTCCATGGCCAGCAACTACAACCATGTGCTGCGCCCGCCGGTCGTCGCGGTCAACAACGGCGAGTCCCGCGTCATCGTCCGCCGTGAGACGGAGGAGGACCTCCTGCGCCTCGACGTCGGGTGAGCCGGAATCAGACACCAGAACAGACACCAGAACAGACACCAGAACAGACACCAGAACAGACATAAAGCAGAGGACAAAACAGAGGGTGGAAGATCTCCTGTCTTTCACCCCTGTACAAATGAAATCGATGTCTCACGATCCGGACATGGGATAGAAACTCCCGTTCGGTGAGTGAGACTGGTCCAACCGTGACGGTATGAGGAAACGAGGTCGGATGATGCGTACGCGTCCGCTGAAGGTGGCGCTGCTGGGCTGTGGAGTGGTCGGCTCAGAGGTGGCGCGCATCATGACGACGCACGCCGACGACCTCGCCGCGCGGATCGGTGCCCCCGTGGAGCTCGCCGGTGTGGCCGTACGACGGCCGTCCAGGGTCCGCGAAGGCATCGACCCGGCCCTCGTCACCACCGACGCCACCGCCCTCGTCAAGCGCGGTGACATCGACGTGGTCGTCGAGGTCATCGGCGGGATCGAGCCCGCTCGTACGCTCATCACCACCGCGTTCGAGCACGGTGCCTCGGTCGTCTCCGCGAACAAGGCCCTCCTCGCACAGGAGGGCGCCGACCTCCATGCGGCCGCGGAAGCTAACAACAAGGACCTGTACTACGAGGCCGCCGTCGCCGGTGCCATCCCGCTGATCCGCCCGCTGCGCGAGTCCCTCGCCGGCGACAAGGTGAACCGCGTGCTCGGGATCGTCAACGGGACGACCAACTTCATCCTCGACAAGATGGACAGCACGGGCGCCGGGTATCAGGAGGCCCTCGACGAGGCCACCGCCCTGGGATACGCCGAGGCCGACCCGACCGCCGACGTCGAGGGGTTCGACGCCGCCGCCAAGGCCGCCATCCTCGCCGGGATCGCCTTCCACACGCGCGTACGGCTCGACGACGTCTATCGCGAGGGCATGACCGAGGTCACCGCCGCCGACTTCGCCTCCGCGAGGGAGATGGGCTGCACCATCAAGCTGCTGGCCATCTGCGAGCGGGCGGAGGACGGCGGGTCCGTCACCGCGCGTGTGCATCCCGCGATGATCCCGCTGACCCACCCGCTCGCCTCCGTGCGCGGCGCGTACAACGCCGTGTTCGTCGAGTCCGACGCCTCCGGGCAGCTGATGTTCTACGGCCCCGGCGCCGGCGGTGCCCCCACCGCCTCCGCCGTGCTCGGCGACCTCGTCGCGGTCTGCCGCAACCGGCTCAACGGCGCCACCGGCCCCGGCGAGTCCGCGTACGCCGCACTGCCCGTGTCGGGCATGGGTGCGGTCGTCACGCGCTACCACATCAGCCTCGACGTGGCGGACAAACCGGGTGTTCTCGCCCAGGTGGCCACCGTGTTCGCCGAGCACGGCGTCTCGATCGATACGGTTCGCCAGCAGGGGAAGGACGGCGAGGCATCTCTCGTCGTCGTCACGCACCGAGCGTCCGACGCCGCCCTGGGCGGGACCGTCGAGGCGTTGCGCAATCTCGACACCGTGCGTGGTGTCGCCAGCATCATGCGGGTTGAAGGAGAGTAACCAGCAATGACCCACCAGTGGCGCGGAATCATCGAGGAGTACCGGGACCGGCTGCCGGTGTCCGACACCACGCCGGTCGTGTCGCTCCGTGAGGGCGGCACGCCCCTCGTGCCCGCGCAGGTGCTCTCCGAGCGCACCGGCTGCGAGGTCCACCTCAAGGTGGAGGGCGCCAACCCCACCGGGTCCTTCAAGGACCGCGGCATGACCATGGCCATCACGCGTGCCAAGGAGGAGGGCGCGAAGGCGGTCATCTGCGCCTCCACCGGCAACACGTCCGCGAGTGCCGCCGCGTACGCCGTGCGCGCCGGCATGGTGTGCGCCGTTCTCGTCCCGCGGGGCAAGATCGCGCTCGGCAAGATGGGGCAGGCGCTCGTGCACGGCGCCAAGATCCTCCAGGTCGACGGCAACTTCGACGACTGCCTCACCCTCGCCCGCGCCCTGAGCGACAACTACCCCGTGGCGCTGGTCAATTCGGTCAATCCGGTGCGTATCGAAGGCCAGAAGACGGCCGCGTTCGAGATCGTGGACATGCTCGGCGATGCGCCCGACATCCACGTCCTGCCGGTCGGCAACGCGGGCAACATCACGGCGTACTGGAAGGGCTACAAGGAGTACGCCGCCGACGGCATCGCCGCCAAGACCCCCCGAATGTGGGGGTTCCAGGCGTCCGGCAGTGCCCCGATCGTGCGCGGCGAGATCGTCAAGGACCCGTCGACCATCGCCACCGCGATCCGCATCGGCAACCCCGCGTCCTGGAAGTTCGCCCTGGCGGCGCGGGACGAGTCCGGCGGCTTCATCGACGAGGTGACGGACCGTGAAATCCTGCGCGCCTACCGGCTGTTGGCCGCTCAGGAGGGTGTCTTCGTCGAGCCGGCGTCCGCCGCGTCCGTGGCCGGTCTGCTGAAGGCCGCCGAGCAGGGCAAGGTCGACCCGGGGCAGAAGATCGTGTGCACCGTCACCGGCAACGGCCTCAAGGACCCCGACTGGGCCGTCGCGGGTGCTCCGCAGCCGGTCACCGTCCCGGTCGACGCGGCGACGGCGGCCGAGCGCCTCGGGCTCGCCTGACCTCCGCGAAGGGTCAACCCGCAGGGGGTGGCACAGGGGGCTTACGACACGCATCGTGCGCCTCCTGTGCGCCCTATGTCGCCACAGAACCTTCCTTCGATAGGCTGTACCGAACCCGCCCGCCGCATATGCCTCCGCATATGGCCGGGTGCCGCGTCGTCTCAGCGGCCCGGAAGCGGTTCCCAGGGTCCTCATCGCCCCAGGGAACCTCACGTACGTATCGAATGTCTTCGACAGTCCCGCAGCTCAAGGAGAGTCATCGAGAGATGGCCGGTCCAGCATTCCGCGCCGCCGCCGTCCGGGTGCGCGTCCCCGCCACCAGCGCCAACCTCGGCCCGGGTTTCGACGCCCTCGGCCTGTCGCTGGGGCTGTACGACGACGTCGTCGTCCGGGTGGCCGACTCGGGGCTGCACGTCGACATCGCGGGTGAGGGCAGCGAGACGCTCCCGCGTGACGAGAACCACCTTCTTGTACGGTCCCTGCGCACCGCCTTCGACCTGCTCGGCGGACAGCCGCGCGGCCTGGAGATCGTCTGCGCGAACCGCATTCCGCACGGCCGGGGCCTCGGCTCCTCCTCGGCCGCGATCTGCGCCGGCATCGTCGCCGCACGCGCCGTGACCATAGGCGGCGACTCCAAGCTCGACGACACCGCCCTGCTCGAGCTCGCGACCGAGATCGAGGGCCACCCCGACAACGTGGCGGCCTGTCTGCTCGGCGGTTTCACGCTCTCCTGGATGGAGGCCGGAGCCGCCCGGGCAATCAGGATGGATCCCGCCGATTCCGTCGTTCCGGTGGTTTTCGTGCCCGGTAAGCCGGTCCTGACGGAGACCGCGCGCGGACTGCTCCCGCGCACCGTGCCGCACGTCGACGCGGCCACCAACGCGGGCCGTGCCGCCCTGCTCGTCGAGGCCCTGACCAGGCGGCCCGAGCTCCTGCTGCCCGCCACCGAGGACCGTCTCCACCAGGAATATCGCGCGCCGGCCATGCCCGAGAGCGCGGCGCTGGTGGAGCGGCTGCGGGCCGACGGGGTCCCGGCAGTCATCTCCGGCGCGGGCCCCACGGTGCTCGCGTTGGTCGACGGCGAGAGCGCCGACAAGGTCGCCCATCTGGCGGGCGAGGGCTGGGCCGCGAACCGGCTCGAACTCGACGCCCAGGGGGCGAGCGTGCTGCCGCTCGCGCCCACCAGTGACATCTGAGATCCGGCGCATGCCGGATTTCGAGAGGGGGAATGTTTGTTGGATCCGGTAGTGTTAACCTCAAGTCTGCACCCGACCCCACCATGGCGAGGTGCTTCACGTCCCCGTCCGGGACAGACATTCTTCCGGGAGCCTCCCAAGCCGCACTGTGTTCCGTACGACGTACGCGGGCAGTACGCCGTACGCGGGCACTGAGCGACTTGCCGGGCACGCTCCGGAACCGGTGCGACCAAGCCACGTGACACCGGCACTCAGTGCCACGGCTTTGGGAAGCGCCGTCACCACATTCCTCCGCCGTCTAGGCGGACCACCGCCCCGGCACGGTCCACACAGCAAGGACCGAAGCCGGACAGCACAACCGGTCGCCGAGCCAGACAGGCCGACGTCCGCTCCAGGGAAGGACCCTTCGTGAGCGACACCACCGATCTGATGGGCGCACGTGTCGAGGAGACCGCTGCCGCGCCCGCCACGGACGCCTCCGCGCCTGCCACCGGTGCCGGCTCCCGGCGGCGCCGCGGTACCGGCCTCGAGGGCATGGTGCTGGCCGAGCTGCAGCAGGTCGCCTCGGGCCTCGGAATCAGGGGCACCGCGCGGATGCGCAAGAGCCAGCTGATCGAGGTCATCAAGGAGGCGCAGGCAGGAGGGGGTGCCGAGGCTCCCAAGGCTGCGACTCCCGCCGGGGACGCTGCCGAGACCAAGCCCAAGCGCCGCGCCACCTCCAAGGCCCGTACGGGCGACGAGGCCGCTCCCGCCGCCGCGAAGAAGGCGGCCGCGAAGTCCGAGGCCCCCGCCGAGAAGGCCGTGGCCCAGCAGCAGATCGAGATTCCCGGCCAGCCGGCTGGGGGCCCCTCCCGCGCGAGCGAAGCCGAGCGTGGGGGAGACGACGCTCCCGTCGAGCGCCGTCGCCGCCGCGCCACCGCCGAGGCCGGCAGCCCCGAGACGGTCACCGCCGAGGCCAAGAGCGAGCCGAAGGCCGAGACGCCCGCCCCGCAGACGCAGGGCGAGGCCAAGGGCGACGCCGACGGCGGCGAGGGCCGTCGTCGCGACCGCCGTGAGCGCGGCCGCGACCGTGGCGAGCGCGGTGACCGCGGTGAGCGCCGCAAGGGCGACGACCAGCAGGGCGGCCAGGGCGGCGGCCAGCAGCAGCGTCAGGACCGTCAGCAGCAGGGCGGCGGCGGTGGTGGTCGTCAGGACCGCCAGGACCGCCAGCGCGACAACGGCCCGCAGGACGACGACGACTTCGAGGGCGGCCGCCGTGGCCGTCGAGGCCGCTACCGCGACCGCCGTGGCCGTCGCGGCCGTGACGAGATGGGCGGCCCCGAGCCGCAGGTCGCCGACGACGACGTCCTGATCCCGGTCGCGGGCATCCTCGACATCCTCGACAACTACGCCTTCATCCGTACGTCGGGCTACCTGCCGGGTCCCAACGACGTGTACGTCTCCCTCGCCCAGGTCCGCAAGAACGGCCTGCGCAAGGGTGACCACGTCACCGGTGCCGTGCGTCAGCCCAAGGAAGGCGAGCGCCGCGAGAAGTTCAACGCGCTGGTCCGCCTCGACTCCGTCAACGGCATGGCGCCCGAATCCGGGCGCGGGCGGCCGGAGTTCAACAAGCTGACCCCGCTCTACCCGCAGGACCGCCTCCGTCTGGAGACGGACCCGGGCATCCTCACCACCCGCATCATCGACCTCGTCGCGCCGATCGGTAAGGGCCAGCGCGGTCTGATCGTGGCCCCGCCGAAGACCGGCAAGACCATGATCATGCAGGCGATCGCCAACGCGATCACGCACAACAACCCCGAGTGCCACCTGATGGTCGTCCTGGTCGACGAGCGTCCGGAAGAGGTCACCGACATGCAGCGGTCGGTCAAGGGCGAGGTCATCTCCTCGACCTTCGACCGCCCGGCCGAGGACCACACCACGGTCGCCGAGCTCGCCATCGAGCGCGCCAAGCGTCTGGTGGAGCTGGGCCACGACGTGGTCGTGCTGCTCGACTCGATCACGCGTCTGGGCCGTGCGTACAACCTGGCTGCGCCCGCGTCCGGCCGCATCCTGTCCGGTGGTGTCGACTCGACGGCGCTCTACCCGCCGAAGCGCTTCTTCGGTGCCGCGCGCAACATCGAGGACGGTGGCTCGCTCACCATCCTGGCGACGGCACTCGTCGACACCGGCTCCCGCATGGACGAGGTGATCTTCGAGGAGTTCAAGGGCACGGGCAACGCCGAGCTCAAGCTCGACCGCAAGCTCGCCGACAAGCGCATCTTCCCGGCGGTGGACGTCGACGCGTCCGGTACCCGTAAGGAAGAGATCCTGCTCGGCAGCGACGAGCTGGCGATCGTGTGGAAGCTGCGCCGGGTGCTGCACGCGCTCGACCAGCAGCAGGCGATCGAGCTGCTGCTCGACAAGATGCGGCAGACGAAGTCGAACGCCGAGTTCCTGCTGCAGATCCAGAAGACGACCCCGACGCCCGGCAACGGCGACTGACGTCACCTTCCATAGAGGGCCACCCCTGTGCCAGGGGTGGCCCTTTGTGCTGTATGCGCGCGGGGTAAGATCACGCGATTCGGTCAACTTTTCGACCATGAACTCATGATCCCGAGGGGGGACTTGCGTGGGTACACCCATGTCCGGCGGCGGTGGCCGGCACAGACGTCGGATACGGATCGGCCTGCCGGTCGGCGCGGCCGGTGTGGTCGCCGCCGTGGCTGCCGCGCTGTTGACGTCGTCCGCGGGCGCCGCCACCGGCGTCACACCGAAACCGCCGGTCAAGGCCGCGGTCGCGCAGCCTTCGCTCGCCGAGTTGGAGCAGCGGATCGCCGACGCCATGGCGGGTGACGACACCCCGGGCGGCACGACGGCCAAGACCTCGCTCAGCGCGAGCACCGACACCGGCACCGACACCGGCACGTCCACCGTCGACCCGATGGTCATCGGCGGTACGACGACCACCATCACCACGGCTCCGTGGATGGCCCAGCTCTGGTACACCGACGACCAGGGCACCGCCGACGAGAGCGACGACACCGGCTTCTTCTGCGGTGGTGCCGTCGTCGCGCCGACGAAGATCCTCACCGCCGCGCACTGTGTGAAGGGCTACGACTGGCACGCGGGCGGCGCCGTCGTGACCGGGACCTCCCAACTGCCCTCGTCGGGCGACCTGCACGGCGGCACCGTCAGCGGGGTCCTGCGGCAGTGGAACCACCCGTCGTACAACGCGCGGACGATCGACAACGACCTCGCGGTGCTCACCCTGGCAAGCCCCGTCAAGGCCACGCCGATCCGCATGACGACGTCCGGCGACACCGCCTCGTACGTCTCCGGCACCAGTGCGAAGCTCTACGGCTGGGGCCGTACCACCTCCACCACGCAGGACATCTCCGAGACGCTGAAGACGGCCACGCTGCCGATCAAGTCCGACGCCACCTGCGCCGGCTACTACGGCACCGACTTCGTCAAGGGCCACATGGTCTGCGCGGGCACCCCCGCCACCGGCAGCGACACCGGCACCACCTCCGCCTGCAACGGCGACTCCGGCGGCCCGCTGGTCGTGAACAACCGGATCGTGGGCGTCGTCTCCTGGGGCGTGCCCAACTGTGTGACGAAGGGCGCGTACAGCGTCTTCACCAAGGTCAGCACGTACGTCGGCGCCGCCTATCCGCGCGTCGACGACACCAACCTGAGCTTCGACCACAAGGCCGACCTGTGGGTGCGCAACGCCTCCACCAAGACCGGCTACGAGAAGGACTCCACGGGCAGCGCGTTCGGCGCACGCCAGTCCTGGGGCAACTGGGGCGGCGCCAACGTCGTCCTGCAGGCCGACCTCAACCGGGACGGCTACCAGGACTTCGTGTACCGCGAGAGCACGACCGGCGACGTCTACTGGTGGCGCTACGTCCCGGCCACCGAGAGCTGGGCCGACCCCAAGCAGATCTTCGACAACTGGAAGACCCGCACCCGCATCCTCACTCCCGGCGATGTCACCGGCGACTACCTGCCCGACCTGCTCTCGGTCGACTCCGCAGGCGTCCTGTGGATCTACCCCGGCAAGGGCGACGGCACCTTCGCGGCCCGAGTGAAGGTCGGCTCGGGCTGGAACCAGTACAACTCCCTGCGCGGCCACGGCGACTTCACCGGCGACGGCAAGGCCGACCTGATCGCCCGCGGCAAGAGCAACGGCTACGTGTACCTGTACAAGGGCACCGGCAAGTCCGGCAGCGGAGCCTTCTCCGGCCGGATCAAGGTGCGCACCTGGAGCAGCACGACGTACAACGCCTTCGACGCGGTCGGCGACATCACCGGAGACGGCAAGGCCGACTTCCTGGCCCGTACGCCCGGCGGCACGCTCTATCTGTACAAGGGCACCGGCAAGGCCACGAGCGAGATCTTTGCCACACGGGTCTCCGTGGGGACCGATTTCAAGCAGTACGACATTTTCGGCTGAAACCGCTGGTGAGCGGCGTTCGCCCCGGATAGTCCGTTACGCACTGTGGCCACCGATTCACAGGGTGGCCACAGTGCGTTGTGCAACCCTTTCCCAGGTTTCGCCGTCTGACCAGGCGGAGCGACGATGAGGCGATACGGGTCCCTCACGACCACGCCTGACCCTGAAAACAGGGGGTAACCGACCGGACGAGATTCGAGGAGCACATGACCGCCGAGAGCACGCCGGAGCCCGGCATACCGGGTGAGTCCGCTACCAAAGGCCGCCATCGGGCCAAGGGCAGCCGCCGCAAGCCCCGAGGCGGGCGCCGCAAGGGCGTCCTCGTCATGGCCTGGACCGCGGCGGGCATCGTGATCCTGGGCGGCACCGGAGCCGGCTACGTCTACTTCAAGCTCAACGGCAACATCAAGAGCGTCGACATCGACTCGGCCCTCGGCACCGACCGGCCGACCAAGGTGGACAACGGCTCCGAGAACATCCTCGTCCTCGGCTCGGACACCCGCTCCGGCAGCAACAAGAAGCTCGGCGGCGGCACCGACGACGGCAGCGCCCGCTCCGACACGGCGATGATCGTGCACGTCTACGAGGGCCACAAGAAGGCCAGCGTGGTCTCCATACCCCGCGACACCATCATCGACCGCCCCGAGTGCACCGACACCAAGGGCGAAACGCACGACGCCGCGTCCGCGGTGATGTTCAACTCCGCGTACTCGACCGGGGGCGCCGCCTGTGCGGTGAAGACCGTCGAGACCATCAGCGGCGTCCGCATGGACCACTACCTCGAGGTCGACTTCAGCGGCTTCGAGAAGATCATCGACGAGCTCGGCGGAGTCGAGGTCACCACGACCAAGGACATCAAGGACTCCGACAGCCACCTCGACCTGAAGGCCGGCACGCACACGCTCACCGGCGAGCAGGCCCTCGGCCTGGTCCGCACCCGGCACGGCGTCGGCGACGGCTCCGACCTCGGTCGCATCCAGCTCCAGCAGGCCTTCATCAAGGCGCTGATCAACCAGGTCAAGAACGTCGACCTGTTCGGCAGCGGCACCAAGTTGTACGACCTCGCCAACACCGCCACCAAGGCCGTGACGACCGACTCCGACCTGGGCTCGATCAACTCGCTCATGTCCTTCGCCAAGGGCCTGAAGGGCATCAGCTCCTCCAACATGAACATGGTCACGATGCCGGTCCAGTACGACCCGGCGAACCCGAACCGTGTGATCGTCGAGGAGACCAAGGCCAAGCAGGTGTGGACCGCCCTGAAGAACGACAAGGCGATCCCGAAGTCGGCCACCGAGGGCACCGCCACCGGCGACGCCGACGGCGTCGTGACGTCCTCCTGACCTCTTCCCGAGGCTGTGGGACGAACCCGCGGGAATAGATCGTCGCGCCCCCCGGTTTTGGGGGATGCGGCCAGTCCTGGCAGACTGGTACGTCGGCTCCGGTTCACGCCTCCGCATCCCGCGGCTGCGACCCGGCGCCCTCCCGAAACTAGGAGACACCCTTGAAGCGCGACATCCACCCCGAGTACGTCGAGACGCAGGTCAGCTGCACCTGTGGCGCCTCGTTCACCACTCGTAGCACCATCGACTCCGGCACCATCCGTGCCGAGGTCTGCTCCGAGTGCCACCCGTTCTACACGGGCAAGCAGAAGATCCTCGACACCGGTGGCCGTGTGGCCCGCTTCGAGGCCCGCTTCGGCAAGGCTGCCGGCTCCAAGAAGTAGCGAGCCCCATTTCGCCGGTCCACGGTCGCGCCCCTTCTCCGGGCGCACCGGGACCGGCGTTTTTGGTCGCCCGCCTTCCCCTCATTCCAGCAGTACAGGAGCCGAAAGATGTTCGAGGCCGTCGAGGACCTCGTCGGTGAGCACGCCGACCTGGAGAAGAAGCTGGCCGATCCGTCGGTCCACTCCGACCAGGCCAACGCGCGCAAGCTGAACAAGCGGTACGCCGAGCTCACCCCGATCGTCGCCACGTACCGCTCCTGGAAGCGGACCGGCGACGACATCGAGACCGCCCGCGAGTTCGCCGCCGACGACCCGGACTTCGTCGCCGAGGTCAAGGAGCTGGAGAAGCAGCGCGAGGAACTGACGGAGAAGCTGCGCCTTCTCCTCGTCCCGCGCGACCCCAGCGACGACAAGGACGTCATCCTGGAGATCAAGGCGGGCGCGGGCGGCGACGAGTCCGCCCTGTTCGCCGGTGATCTGCTGCGCATGTACCTGCGGTACGCCGAGCGGGTCGGCTGGAAGACCGAGATCATCGACGCCACCGAGTCCGAGCTGGGCGGCTACAAGGACGTCCAGGTCGCCGTGAAGACCAAGGGCGGCCAGGGGGCCACCGAGCCCGGGCAGGGCGTGTGGGCCCGGATGAAGTACGAGGGCGGCGTGCACCGCGTGCAGCGCGTGCCGGCGACCGAGTCGCAGGGCCGTATCCACACCTCCGCGGCCGGTGTCCTGGTGACCCCCGAGGCGGAGGAGGTGGACGTGGAGATCAACCCCAACGACCTCCGTATCGACGTCTACCGGTCCTCCGGTCCCGGCGGACAGTCCGTCAACACCACCGACTCCGCGGTGCGCATCACGCACATTCCCACCGGAGTCGTCGCCTCCTGCCAGAACGAGAAGAGCCAGCTGCAGAACAAGGAGCAGGCGATGCGTATCCTGCGCTCCAGGCTGCTTGCCGCGGCGCAGGAGGAGGCGGAGCGGGAAGCCGCCGACGCCCGCCGCAGCCAGGTCCGCACCGTCGACCGCTCCGAGAAGATCCGTACGTACAACTTCCCGGAGAACCGCATCTCGGACCACCGCGTCGGCTTCAAGTCGTACAACCTGGACCAGGTCCTGGACGGCGACCTCGACGCGGTGATCCAGGCCTGCGTCGACGCGGACTCGGCAGCGAAGCTGGCGGCCGCGTAAGCGCGTACCCACGCACGAGTACGACACGGAGGACTTGCGTGAACCTGCTGCTCGCAGAGGTGGCCCAGGCCACCCAGCGGCTGGCCGACGCCGGCGTGCCCTCGCCGCGCAACGACGCGGAGGAGCTCGCCGCGTTCGTGCACGGCGTGAAGCGGGGCGAGCTGCACTCCGTGAAGGACTCGGACTTCGACGCCCGCTACTGGGAGGTCATCGCCCGGCGTGAACAGCGCGAGCCGCTGCAGCACATCACCGGGCGGGCCTTCTTCCGGTACCTGGAACTCCAGGTCGGGCCAGGGGTGTTCGTCCCGCGTCCCGAGACGGAGTCCGTGGTCGGCTGGGCCATAGACGCCGTACGCGCGATGGACGTGGTCGAGCCGCTGATCGTCGACCTGTGCACCGGATCCGGCGCGATCGCCCTCGCCCTCGCCCAGGAGGTCCCGCGCTCCCGTGTGCACGCCGTGGAGCTGTCCGAGGACGCCCTCCAGTGGACGCGCAAGAACATGGCGGGGTCCAGGGTCGACCTGCGTCAGGGCAACGCCCTGGACGCCTTCCCGGACCTCGACGGCCAGGTCGACCTGGTCATCTCCAACCCGCCGTACATCCCGCTCACCGAATGGGAGTACGTCGCCCCCGAGGCGCGGGACTACGACCCCGAACTCGCCCTGTTCTCAGGGGAGGACGGCCTCGACCTGATCCGCGGCATCGAACGCACCGCACACCGGCTCCTTCGCCCGGGCGGGGTCGTCGTCATCGAGCACGCCGACACCCAGGGCGGCCAGGTGCCGTGGATCTTCACCGAGGAGCGGGGCTGGGCCGACGCGGCCGACCACCCCGACCTCAACAACCGCCCGCGCTTCGCGACCGCCCGCAAGGCGACGCCGTGAGCGCCCCGCAGAGTCTTTTCCAGAAGTACGTGTACGAGGAGGCCCGCTAGATATGGCACGGCGATACGACACCAACGACGCGACCGACCGCACGACGGGTCTGCGCGAGGCCGCGTCCGCCGTCCGCCGTGGCGAGCTCGTGGTGCTGCCGACCGACACGGTGTACGGCATCGGCGCCGACGCGTTCTCCTCGGAAGCGGTGCACGACCTGCTGGAGGCCAAGGGCCGGGGCCGCAACATGCCCACCCCTGTCCTCATCGGCTCCCCGAACACCCTGCACGGGCTGGTCACGGACTTCTCCGAGCTGGCCTGGGAGCTGGTCGACGCCTTCTGGCCGGGCGCGCTCACGCTCGTCGCCAAGCATCAGCCGTCCCTCCAGTGGGACCTGGGGGACACCCGTGGCACGGTCGCCGTGCGCATGCCGCTGCACCCGGTCGCCATCGAGCTGCTGACCGAGGTCGGCCCCATGGCGGTCTCCTCGGCGAACCTGACGGGCCACCCGGCGCCGGAGGACTGTGACGCGGCCCAGGAGATGCTCGGCGACTCGGTCTCCGTGTACCTCGACGGCGGTCCGACCCCGGGCAACGTCCCGTCCTCGATCGTCGACGTCACCCGAGAGATCCCCCTCCTCCTGCGCGAGGGCGCCATCTCGGCCGACGAGCTGCGGAAGGTCGTACCCGACCTCGAGGTGGCGAATTGACGGCCCCTGACGCGGGGCGTGGCATAGGCAACGGGGAAAGTGCCGCGGAGATCACGACGACATTCGTCGGGCTTCCGCGCGACAGCTTCCGCATCCTCCACGTCAGCACCGGCAACGTGTGCCGCTCGCCGATCACCGAGCGGCTGACCCGTCATGCCCTGGCGGACCGGCTCGGCGACCCCCTGTGGGGCGGGCTGATCGTGGAGAGCGCCGGCACCTGGGGCCACGAGGGCGCGCCCATGGAGGCCAACGCGGAGACCGTGCTGGCCGACTTCGGCGCGGACGCCTCCGGCTTCACCGGCCGTGAACTGCTCGACGAACACGTCATCATGGCCGACCTGGTCCTGACGGCGACCCGCGACCACCGCGCCCAGGTCATCTCCATGGGCCACTCGGCGGGCCTGCGCACCTTCACCCTGAAGGAGTTCACCCGCCTGGTGAAGGCGATCGACCCCGCGACCCTCCCTCCCCTCGAGGACGGGATGGTGGCCCGCGCACGCGCCCTGGTCCGCGCGGCAGCGGCTCTACGCGGGTGGCTGCTGGCCCCGACGGCCGAGGCGGACGAGGTCTACGACCCGTACGGGGCCCCGCTGACGTTCTTCCGGTCGATCGGGGACGAGATAAACCAGGCACTGGATCCGGTCGTCACGGCGCTCACGGGTGTACCTGCAAGGACGTAACAACCGAGCACCCCCTCCGTCCCGGGCCTACATTGGACGTACGTCACCGTCGACGCCCGGAGCCCACCATGTCGGTCACCCATGCCCCCGAGACCGCCGCCGACGTCCTGCGCCGGCAGGACCCCGAGCTGGCCGAGATCCTGCTCGGGGAGGCCGACCGGCAGTCGACGACGCTGCAGCTGATCGCCGCCGAGAACTTCTCCTCGCCGGCCGTGCTGGCCGCCCTCGGCTCCCCCCTCGCGAACAAGTACGCGGAGGGGTATCCGGGAGCCCGGCACCACGGCGGCTGCGAGATCGTCGACGTCGCCGAGCGGATCGCCGTGGAGCGGGCGAAGGCGCTGTTCGGCGCCGAGCACGCCAACGTGCAGGCCCATTCGGGCTCGTCGGCCGTGCTGGCCGCGTATGCCGCCCTGCTGCGCCCCGGCGACACCGTGCTCGCCCTCGGGCTGCCCTACGGCGGACACCTCACGCACGGCTCGCCCGCCAACTTCTCCGGCCGCTGGTTCGACTTCGTGGGATACGGGGTGGACGCGGAGACCGGGCTCATCGACTACGACCAGGTGCGCACGCTCGCCCGTACGCACCGGCCCAAGGCGATCGTGTGCGGCTCCATCGCCTACCCGCGCCACATCGACTACGCCTCCTTCCGGGAGGTCGCCGACGAGGTCGGCGCCTATCTCATCGCCGACGCCGCCCATCCCATCGGGCTCGTCGCCGGGGGAGCGGCGCCGAACCCGGTGCCGTACGCCGATGTGGTGTGCGCCACCACCCACAAGGTGCTGCGCGGCCCCCGCGGCGGCATGATCCTGTGCGGTGCCGATCTCGCCGAGCGGGTCGACCGGGCCGTGTTCCCCTTCACCCAGGGCGGCGCCCAGATGCACACCATCGCCGCCAAGGCCGTCGCGTTCGGCGAGGCGGCGACACCGGCCTTCACGGCGTACGCCCACCAGGTGGTCGCCAACGCGCGGATGCTGGCCGAGAGGCTCGCCACCGAGGGGCTCGTCGTGACCACCGGGGGGACCGACACCCACCTGGTGACGGCCGACCCGGCGCCGCTCGGCGTCGACGGACGCACCGCGCGCGGCCGGCTCGCGGCGGCGGGTATGGTGCTCGACTGCTGTGCCCTTCCGCATGCGGATGTCCGGGGCCTGCGCTTCGGCACCGCGGCCGTGACCACGCAGGGCATGGGGGAGGCGGAGATGGTGCGGATCGCCGTACTGTTCGCGCAGGTCCTCAGGGGTGAGGTGGAGAGTCAGAAGGCCCGTGAAGAAGTGCGGGAGCTGGTCGGTGGATTTCCGCCCTATCCGGGCTGAGCGGGGGTAGGCGCACCAGGGTGCACAGCCACCCGTGCAACCATCGTCGCTACCCGGAAGTCCCCAACCGTATGCGTCCGTCGCTAGGGTGTGGGGCTGAGATGGCCAGCGAGACCTGTGGGGAAGCCCGTGCGTGAATACCTGCTGACGCTCTGCGTGACGGCCGCGGTGACGTATCTGCTGACAGGGCCGGTACGGAAGTTCGCGATCGTGGCCGGAGCGATGCCGGAGATCCGGGCCCGTGACGTGCACCGGGAACCGACTCCGCGGCTCGGCGGGATCGCCATGTTCTTCGGCCTGTGCGCGGGATTGCTGGTCGCCGACCACCTCGCCAACCTCAACGAGGTCTTCGCCAAGTCCAACGAGCCACGGGCGCTGCTCTCCGGGGCGGCGGTCATCTGGCTGATCGGCGTCCTGGACGACAAGTTCGAGATCGACGCCCTGATCAAGCTGGGTGGCCAGATGATCGCGGCGGGCGTGATGGTCATGCAGGGTCTGACGATCCTGTGGCTGCCGATCCCGTCCGTGGGCAACGTCGCGCTGACCCAGTGGCAGGGCACCCTGCTGACGGTGGCGCTGGTCGTCATCACCATCAACGCGGTCAACTTCGTCGACGGCCTCGACGGCCTCGCGGCCGGCATGGTGTGCATCGCCTCGGCCGCGTTCTTCCTGTACGCCTACCGCGTCTGGGTCTCGTACGGCATCGAGGCCGCCGCCCCCGCCACACTGTTCGCGGCGATCCTGATGGGCATGTGCCTCGGCTTCCTGCCGCACAACATGCACCCCGCGCGGATCTTCATGGGCGACTCCGGCTCGATGCTCATCGGCCTGGTGCTGGCGGCAGGTGCCATCTCCATCACCGGGCAGGTCGACCCGGACGCGCTGAAGCTGTTCGCCGGGTCCGAGAAGGCGGCCGTGCACCAGACGGTGCCCGTCTACATCCCGCTGCTGCTGCCGCTCACGATCATCGCGATCCCGGCCGCCGACCTGGTGTTGGCGATCGTGCGGCGTACCTGGCGCGGCCAGTCGCCGTTCGCGGCGGACCGGGGGCACCTGCACCACCGGCTGCTGGAGATCGGGCACTCGCACAGCCGGGCGGTGCTGATCATGTACTTCTGGTCGGCGCTGATCGCCTTCGGCGCCCTCGCCTACTCGGTGAACTCGGCGTCCATGTGGATCGTGCTCGGCGTCGTCTTCCTCAGTGCGATCGGCCTCGCGCTGCTCCTGCTGCCCCGCTTCACCCCGCGCGCCCCGCGCTGGGCCGAGCACTTCGTGCCGCCGCGCTACCGCCGCCGCGGGGCGGTGGAGGAACCGGCCGCCGTCGGCGGGCAGATCGAGGCCGACGAGAGCGCCCCGATCGAAGAGGAGCCGCGCACTCCGGTCGCCGCCGGGGTGGCGGGAGTCAACGGCGCGACCGCCCTCGGCGCCCGTTCGCGCTTCCTGGACCGGGGTAAAGCCGACTCGTCGCGCTGACGTCACGCTGACGCCCAAGGTAAGAATCTGACTAAAGCATTGCCAAAGCGTGGGGGACGAGTTGGGGTGCAAACGGCCCCAATACCAGACAATTCGGCCGCGATTCTGCACAGACGCGCACTGTCACTCTCATGTGTGACAGCGAGCACACCCACTTGGTAAAGACCGCATCAAATAGTTTGTGATACGGTTCACGAGAACCCCGGATGGAGCCGAAGGACCGTAGTGCGACGGTCCATTGGTGTGAGGTTTCGACCCTCGCCCCGGGACTACGCTCGTCCATGACGACACCCTGCCCCCTGTGAAAGCGGAGTTGCCGCCATGCCGTCCAATGACGTCCGGATCCTGCTCCACGCTGCTGTGCCCACAGCTGCCGTCGGCGCCGTAGCCGCCGTCATCAGTGGTGTGGTCGCCGGTGGCAAGGGTGCGATCGGGGCGGGCGTCGCGACGCTGATCGTGATCCTGTTCATGGGGATCGGTCTCTACGTTCTGCAGCGCACTGCCAAATCGCTTCCGCACCTTTTCCAGGCGATGGGTCTGATGCTGTACGCGGCACAGATCCTGCTGCTGTTCATCTTCCTCGCCGCCTTCAAGAACACGACGTTGTTCAACGCCCGGGCCTTCGCGCTCACGCTCGTCGCCGGCACCCTCGTGTGGATCGCCGCACAGACGCGCGCCCACATGAAGGCCAAGATCCTCTACGTAGAACCCGAGTCGTCGGGCGACAAGCCCGAAAAGACGGGGCACTCGTCGTGAGGGGTAGGGCCGGGATAAGGGCGCTACAGAGATGCTGCTATCGTCCGGTGCCAACTGCGGCATCGCGGGCGCGGGCATCTGAGCTGACGCCTGCTCAATCGCGAGGCGAGATGCCCCCCAGCCGCCCCCACATCCGAAACACCAGTCCCGTGCCGAACCGCGGCTGCGCGCCGCGCCGACACAACGAGGTTGCCGTACCTATGCGCCACGCTGAAGGAGCCCGCGGTGAGTGCTGACCCGACGCAGACGCTCGCCTTCGAGACCGACTGCCACTTGTTCGACGGTTGTGGCTTCCCGGCTCCGGGCCTGCACTCGTTCCTGTTCGAGCCGCTCTTGGGCGACGCCGACGGCAACGGCCTCTACTTCAACAAGCCGATGCTGCTGGCGCTTTTGGGCTCCATCATCATCGTGGGCTTCTTCTGGGCCGCGTTCGCCAGGCCGAAGTTGATCCCCGGCAAGCTCCAGATGGTCGCCGAGGCCGGCTACGACTTCGTACGTCGCGGCGTCGTCTACGAGACGATCGGCAAGAAGGAAGGCGAGAAGTACGTCCCGCTCGCCGTCTCGCTGTTCTTCTTCATCTGGATGATGAACCTCTGGTCGATCGTCCCGGTCGCCGCCTTCCCGGTGACGTCGATCATCGCCTACCCGATGGTCCTGGCGGCGATCGTCTACATCACCTGGGTCTCGCTGACCTTCAAGCGGCACGGCTTCGTGGGCGCCTTCAAGAACTTCACCGGCTACGACAAGTCGCTCGGCCCGGTGCTCCCGCTGGCCATGACCATCGAGTTCTTCTCGAACCTGCTGGTCCGCCCCTTCACGCACGCGGTGCGACTGTTCGCGAACATGTTCGCCGGCCACACCCTGCTGCTGCTCTTCACGATCGCCAGCTGGTACATGCTGAACGGCATCGGCATCGCCTACTCCGCCGTCTCGTTCGTGATGGTCATCGTGATGACTGCCTTCGAGCTCTTCATCCAGGCTGTTCAGGCGTACGTCTTCGTCCTCCTGACCTGCACCTTCATCCAGGGCGCGCTCGCCGAGCACCACTGAGCACCGCCGCTTTCGAACACCCCAGAGTCGTCCGGTGGCCAACCCCCACCGGTCCGTAAAGAGAAGGAAGAACTGGCATGTCCCAGACCCTCGCTGCTGTCACCGGTGACCTTGGCTCCGTCGGTTACGGTCTTGCGGCCATCGGCCCCGGCGTCGGCGTCGGCATCATCTTCGGTAACGGCACGCAGGCTCTCGCCCGCCAGCCCGAGGCGGCCGGCCTGATCCGCGCCAACCAGATCCTGGGCTTCGCGTTCTGTGAGGCGCTCGCCCTCATCGGTCTGGTCATGCCGTTCGTCTACTAAGACGAACCCCCACGACCAGCCGTATTAGACGAAAGGCACTGATGTGAACCCCCTGGTTCAGCTGGCGGCCGAGGCGGAGAAGGAGAACCCCCTCATTCCGCCGTGGCCGGAGCTCGTCATCGGCCTGATCGCCTTCGTCATCGTCTTCGGCTTCCTCGCCAAGAAGCTCCTCCCGACCATCAACAAGGTTCTGGAAGAGCGTCGCGAGGCCATCGAGGGCGGTATCGAGAAGGCCGAGGCCGCACAGACCGAGGCCCAGAGCGTCCTTGAGCAGTACAAGGCCCAGCTCGCCGAGGCCCGCCACGAGGCCGCGCGGCTGCGCCAGGAGGCGCAGGAGCAGGGTGCCGCGCTCATCGCCGAGATGCGTGCGGAAGGCCAGCGGCAGCGCGAGGAGATCGTCGCCGCGGGTCACTCCCAGCTCGAAGCCGACCGCAAGGCCGCCGCGTCCGCGCTGCGCCAGGACGTCGGCACGCTCGCGACCGAACTGGCCGGCAAGCTCGTCGGCGAGTCCCTCGAGGACCACGCCCGGCAGAGCCGTGTCATCGACCGCTTCCTCGACGGGCTCGATGACGCAGCTTCGAAGGCCGAGGCCACGCGATGAACGGAGCGAGCCGCGAGGCCCTGGCAGCCGCACGCGAGCGTCTCGACGCGCTGACGGACTCCACGTCCGTGGACGCCGGCTCGCTCGCCGACGAGCTGGCCGCCGTCACCGCGCTGCTCGACCGCGAGGTGTCGCTGCGTCGGGTCCTGACCGACCCGGCGCAGTCCGGCGAGGCCAAGGCCGAACTGGCCCAGCGCCTGCTCGGCTCCCAGGTCAGCGGCTCGGCCGTCGACCTGGTGTCCGGTCTGGTGCGTTCCCGCTGGTCGCAGTCGCGCGACCTGGTGGACGCGCTGGAGCAGCTGGCCGCCCTGGCCGACCTGACCGCCGCGCAGCAGGCGGGCACGCTCGACAGCGTCGAGGACGAGCTGTTCCGGTTCGGCCGGATCGTCACCTCGAGCACCGAGCTGCGTGCCGCGCTGACCGACCACAAGGCCCCGGCCTCGGCCAAGGGCGAGCTGCTCGGCAGCCTGCTCGGCAGCCGGACCGCCGCGACCACCGAGCGTCTGGTGACGCGCCTTGTGACCGTGCCGCGGGGACGTAGCCTGGAGGCGGGACTGGAGTCCCTGTCCAAGCTCGCCGCCGAGCGCCGGGACCGCATGGTGGCCGTCGTCACCTCGGCGGTACCGCTGAGCGACCCGCAGAAGCAGCGCCTGGGTGCCGCCCTCGCGAAGCTCTACGGCCGCAGGATGCACCTCAACCTCGACGTGGACCCCGAGGTCCTCGGCGGGATCCGGGTGCAGGTCGGTGACGAGGTCATCAACGGCTCCATCGCGGACCGTATCGAGGACGTCGGCCGCCGCATGGCGAGCTAGCAGCAACTTCATAAAGCAGAGCAGTACGTGTACCTACGGCCCGGTTGGGCCGTGCAGAGGATTCCTGGGGGTCGCCCCCAGACCCCCAAGTTGAAACTTCGGGCCCAACAAGGAGAGCAGGGAACCCAGATGGCGGAGCTCACGATCCGGCCGGAGGAGATCCGGGACGCACTGGAGAACTTCGTCCAGTCGTACAAGCCGGACGCGGCCTCGCGCGAGGAGGTCGGTACGGTCACCCTTGCCGGCGACGGCATCGCGAAGGTCGAGGGACTGCCCTCGGCCATGGCCAACGAACTGCTGAAGTTCGAGGACGGAACCCTCGGCCTCGCGCTCAACCTGGAAGAGCGCGAGATCGGCTGCGTCGTCCTCGGTGAGTTCAGCGGCATCGAGGAGGGTCAGCCGGTCACCCGTACCGGCGAGGTCCTGTCGGTCGCCGTGGGCGAGGGCTACCTCGGCCGCGTGGTCGACCCGCTCGGCAACCCGATCGACGGCCTCGGCGAGATCGAGACGTCCGGCCGCCGCGCCCTCGAGCTGCAGGCCCCGGGCGTCATGGCCCGTAAGTCGGTGCACGAGCCCATGGAGACCGGCTACAAGGCCGTCGACGCGATGACCCCGGTCGGCCGTGGCCAGCGTCAGCTGATCATCGGTGACCGCCAGACCGGCAAGACCGCCCTGGCTGTCGACACGATCATCAACCAGCGTGACAACTGGCGCTCCGGCGACCCGAAGAAGCAGGTCCGCTGCGTCTACGTCGCCATCGGCCAGAAGGGTTCGACCATCGCCTCCGTGCGTGGCGCCCTCGACGAGGCCGGCGCGCTGGAGTACACGACCATCGTCGCCGCCCCGGCGTCCGACCCGGCCGGCTTCAAGTACCTGGCGCCGTACACCGGTTCGGCCATCGGTCAGCAGTGGATGTACGAGGGCAAGCACGTCCTCATCATCTTCGACGACCTCTCGAAGCAGGCCGACGCCTACCGCGCCGTGTCGCTGCTGCTGCGCCGTCCGCCGGGCCGCGAGGCCTACCCGGGCGACGTCTTCTACCTGCACTCCCGTCTGCTGGAGCGCTGCGCGAAGCTCTCCGACGACCTGGGCGCCGGCTCGATGACCGGTCTGCCGATCGTCGAGACCAAGGCCAACGACGTGTCGGCGTTCATCCCGACCAACGTCATCTCCATCACCGACGGCCAGTGCTTCCTGGAGTCGGACCTGTTCAACGCCGGTCAGCGCCCCGCGCTGAACGTCGGTATCTCCGTCTCCCGAGTCGGTGGTTCCGCGCAGCACAAGGCGATGAAGCAGGTCTCCGGCCGGCTCCGCCTCGACCTCGCCCAGTACCGTGAGCTGGAGGCGTTCGCCGCCTTCGGTTCCGACCTGGACGCCGCGTCGAAGTCGCAGCTGGAGCGGGGCCAGCGGCTGGTCGAGCTGCTCAAGCAGCCTCAGTACCAGCCGATGCCGACCGAGGATCAGGTCGTCTCCGTGTGGGCCGGTACCACCGGCAGGATGGACGACGTACCGGTCGCCGACGTCCGCCGCTTCGAGAAGGAGCTCCTGGAGTACCTGCACCGCAAGGAGCAGGGCCTCATGACCTCCATCAAGGAGGGCGGCAAGATGTCGGACGACACCCTCACCGCCATCGCGGACGCCATCGCCGAGTTCAAGAAGCAGTTCGAGACCTCGGACGGCAAGCTCCTCGGTGAGGACGCCCCGGCCGCGGCCAAGTGACGTAAGGAAGGGACCTGACTCATGGGAGCCCAGCTCCGGGTCTACAAGCGTCGCATCCGCTCCGTCACCGCGACCAAGAAGATCACCAAGGCGATGGAGATGATCGCCGCCTCGCGCGTCGTCAAGGCGCAGCGCAAGGTGACGGCCTCCGCGCCGTACGCGACCGAGCTCACCCGCGCGGTCACGGCGGTCGGTACCGGTTCGAACACGAAGCACCCGCTGACCACGCAGGCCGAGACGGTCGTGCGGTCCGCGGTACTGCTTCTGACCAGTGACCGCGGTCTGGCCGGCGCCTTCAACTCCAACGCCATCAAGGCCGCGGAGAAGCTGACCGAGCGCCTGGAGCGCGAGGGCAAGCAGGTCGACACGTACATCGTCGGCCGTCGTGGCCTCGCCCACTACAACTTCCGTGAGCGCAAGGTCACGGAGTCGTGGTCCGGGTTCACCGACGAGCCGACGTACGCGGACGCCAAGCAGGTCGCGGCCCCGCTGATCGAGGCCATCGAGAAGGACACGGCGGACGGCGGTGTGGACGAGATCCACATCGTGTTCACCGAGTTCGTCTCGATGATGACGCAGACGGCGCTCGACGACCGGCTGCTGCCGCTCAGCCTCGACGAGGTGGCTCAGGAGTCGGCGACGAAGGACGAGATCCTTCCGCTGTTCGACTTCGAGCCGTCGGCAGAGGACGTCCTCGACGCCCTGCTGCCGCGCTATGTGGAGAGCCGCATCTACAACGCGCTTCTCCAGTCGGCCGCCTCCAAGCACGCCGCGACGCGGCGCGCGATGAAGTCGGCGACCGACAACGCCGGAGAGCTCATCGAGACCCTCTCCCGCCTTGCCAACGCGGCCCGCCAGGCCGAAATCACCCAGGAAATCAGCGAGATCGTCGGTGGCTCCGCAGCCCTGGCCGACGCGTCCGCGGGGAGTGACAGGTAATGACGACGACAGTTGAGACGGCCGTTGCCACGGGCCGCGTCGCCCGGGTCATCGGCCCGGTCGTCGACGTGGAATTCCCCGTCGACGCCATGCCGGAGATCTACAACGCCCTTCACGTCGAGATCTCCGACCCGGCCGAGGCCGGTGCGAAGAAGACGCTGACCCTGGAGGTCGCCCAGCACCTGGGTGACGGCCTGGTCCGCACGATCTCGATGCAGCCCACCGACGGTCTGGTCCGCCAGGCCCCGGTCACCGACACCGGCACGGGCATCACCGTCCCGGTCGGCGACTTCACCAAGGGCAAGGTGTTCAACACCCTCGGTGAGGTGCTGAACGTCGACGAGACCTACGACGGTGAGCGCTGGTCCATCCACCGCAAGGCGCCGAACTTCGACGAGCTCGAGTCGAAGACCGAGATGTTCGAGACCGGCGTCAAGGTCATCGACCTGCTGACCCCGTACGTCAAGGGTGGCAAGATCGGTCTGTTCGGTGGTGCCGGCGTCGGCAAGACGGTGCTCATCCAGGAGATGATCTACCGCGTCGCCAACAACCACGACGGTGTCTCCGTGTTCGCCGGTGTCGGCGAGCGCACCCGTGAGGGCAACGACCTCATCGAGGAGATGGCGGAGTCGGGCGTCATCGACAAGACCGCCCTGGTCTTCGGTCAGATGGACGAGCCCCCGGGCACCCGTCTGCGCGTGGCCCTGGCCGGTCTGACCATGGCGGAGTACTTCCGCGATGTGCAGAAGCAGGACGTGCTGTTCTTCATCGACAACATCTTCCGCTTCACGCAGGCCGGTTCCGAGGTCTCGACGCTGCTCGGCCGTATGCCCTCCGCGGTGGGTTACCAGCCGAACCTGGCCGACGAGATGGGTCTCCTCCAGGAGCGCATCACCTCGACCCGTGGTCACTCGATCACCTCGATGCAGGCGATCTACGTCCCCGCGGACGACCTGACCGACCCGGCCCCGGCCACCACGTTCGCCCACCTCGACGCGACGACGGTTCTCTCCCGTCCGATCTCCGAGAAGGGCATCTACCCGGCCGTGGACCCGCTGGACTCCACCTCCCGCATCCTGGACCCGCGCTACATCGCGGCGGACCACTACAACACCGCCATGCGCGTCAAGACGGTGCTGCAGAAGTACAAGGACCTCCAGGACATCATCGCGATCCTCGGTATCGACGAGCTGGGCGAGGAGGACAAGCTCACCGTCCACCGTGCCCGTCGCGTGGAGCGCTTCCTGTCCCAGAACACCCACGTCGCCAAGCAGTTCACCGGCGTCGACGGGTCGGACGTCCCGCTGGACGAGTCGATCACCGCGTTCAACGCGATCATCGACGGCGAGTACGACCACTTCCCGGAGCAGGCGTTCTTCCTGTGCGGTGGCATCGAGGACCTCAAGGCCAACGCCAAGGAGCTGGGCGTCTCCTGAGCCTCGTGCTCGTAGAGGGGGCGGGTGCGTCCCGCCCCCTCTTCCACGCCCACTAGACTTGTAACCAACACCCGGCAGACCCGCCGGGTGGTGACCCGAGGAGCCACCTTGGCTGCTGAGCTGCACGTCGCGCTGGTCGCGGCCGACCGAGAGGTCTGGTCCGGCGAGGCCACCCTGGTCGTCGCGCGCACCACGTCCGGCGACATCGGCGTCATGCCCGGTCACCAGCCGCTGCTCGGTGTGCTGGAGTCGGGCCCGGTGACCATCCGTACGAGTGACGGTGGAACGGTCGTCGCCGCGGTGCACGGCGGTTTCATCTCGTTCGCCGACAACAAGCTGTCGCTGCTGGCCGAGATCGCCGAGCTCTCGGACGAGATCGACGTCCAGCGCGCGGAGCGGGAGCTCGAGCGCGCGAAGGCGGAGGGCGACGCCTCCGCCGAGCGTCGCGCGGACGTACGACTGCGTGCGGCGGCGGCGCGCTGACCCCAGCGCGGATGCGATGACGTCACTCAGCCGCGGCCGGCACCGGAGCAATCCGGAGCCGACCGCGGCTGAGGCAGATATGGATGTTTTTTCCGTTCCGTTACCTATTTCGGGTACCTAGGAGACGAGGAGGTCGGTGTCGATGGTCCTCGCTCTGACTGTGTGCGGAATCGTCGTGGCCCTGGTGGTACTGGGGCTTTTCGTCTTCGGCCTGCGCCGCAGACTCATCCAGCGCTCCGGCGGGACGTTCGACTGTTCGCTGCGCTGGGACGTCTCCGAGAAACCGGACACCAGTGGCAAGGGCTGGAGCTACGGCGTCGCCCGCTACAACGGCGACCGTGTCGAGTGGTACCGCGTCTTCTCCTACGCCTACCGCCCGCGCCGCGTCCTGGAGCGCTCGTCGATCGAGGTGGCCGGCCGCCGTCTGCCCGAGGGCGAGGAGGAGCTGGCGCTGCTCTCCGACGCGATCATCCTCACCTGTCTGCACCGGGGCACGCGCCTCGAACTCGCCATGAGCGAAGACGCGCTGACCGGTTTCCTCGCGTGGCTGGAGGCAGCCCCACCCGGACAGCGCGTCAACGTGGCCTGACGGGCCTGACGGGTCTACTGCAGGCCGCTGTTGATGGCGCTCACCAGCTCGCCGCCCGCGGTGTCACCGCTGAACTCCCAGAAGAACGCGCCGCCCAGGCCCTGGTTCTTCGCCCAGGTCATCTTCCCGGCGATCGTCGAGGGAGTGTCGTAGGACCACCAGTTGGTGCCGCAGTACGCGTACGCCGTGCCCGCGATCGTGCCGGTGGCCGGGCAGGACGTCTTGAGCACCTTGTAGTCCTCGATGCCGGCCTCGTAGGTGCCGGGGGCGGCGCCGGTCGCCGTGCCGCCGGGGGCGGACTGGGTGACGCCGGTCCAGCCACGGCCGTAGAAGCCGATGCCGAGCAGGAGCTTGGCGGACGGGACCCCCTTCGACTTCAGCTTGGCGATCGCGTCGGCGGAGTTGAAGCCCGCGGTCGGGATGCCGGAGTACGAGGTGAGCGGGGAGTGCGGGGCCGTCGGGCCGTCCGCGTCGAAGGCGCCGAAGTAGTCGTACGTCATCACGTTGTACCAGTCGACGTAGGCCGAGGCGCCGCCGTAGTCGGCCGCGTCGATCTTGCCGCCGGTGGAGCCGTCGGCGGTGATGGCCGCGGTGACCAGGTAGTCGGAGCCGAATGACGAACGCAGCGCCGACATCAGGTTCTTGAAGGCTGCCGGCCCGCTGGTGTCGCAGGTCAGCCCGCAGGCGTTCGGGTACTCCCAGTCGATGTCGATGCCGTCGAACACGTCGGCCCAGCGCGGGTCCTCGACGACGGCCTTGCAGGAGGCGGCGAAGGCGGCCGGGTTGGCCGCGGCCTGGGCGAAGCCGCCCGAGTAGGTCCAGCCGCCGAAGGAGTACAGCACCTTGATGTGCGGGTACTTGGCCTTGAGCTGGCGGAGCTGGTTGAAGTTGCCGCGCAGCGGCTGGTCCCAGGTGTCGGCGGTGCCGCTGACGGACTGGTCGGCGGTGTAGGCCTTGTCATAGGCGGCGTAGGTGTCGTCCACGACGCACTTGCCGTCCTTGACGTTGCCGAACGCGTAGTTGATGTGCGTGATCTTGGAGGCCGAGCCCGAGGTCACCAGGTTCTTGACGTGGTAGTTGCGGCCGTAGACGCCCCACTCGGTGAAGTAGCCGAGCTTGACCTTGCCGCCGGTGGGCGGCGGGTCGGTGGTGCCGCCGGTGGTGCGCACGGCGACCGCGCCGCTGACCGGACCGGTCTGGTCGGCGGTGTCGCGGGCCTGGACGGAGTAGGAGTAGTCGGTGCCGGCGGTGAGGCCGGTGTTCGTGTACGAGGTCGTCGTCACGGTGGCGATCTTCGCACCGTCGCGCAGGACGTCGTAGTTCTTGATGCCCTTGTCGTCCGTGGCCGCGCTCCAGGCCAGTTTCACCGAGGTGTTGGTGACGTCGGAGGCGGTGGGGGTGCCGGGGGCGGAGGGAGCCGCGTCGCCGGGGACGGTGGTGCCGTCACAACTGCCGCCGTTGAGCTTGCAGTTGGCGGGGGAGCCGGAGCCGGTGCCGTTGAAGCCGAAGGAGACGGAGGAGCCCGGGGCGAGGGTGCCGTTCCAGGACTTGTTCTTGGCGGTCCAGTGGGTTCCGGAGGATGTGACGTCGGCGTCCCAGGCGGAGGTGACGGACGTACCGGAGGGGAAGTCCCACTCGACCGTCCAGGAGCTGAGGGAGGTGGTGCCGGTGTTCTTCACCGTCCACTTGCCTTCGAAGCCGGTGCCCCAGTCGGAGGCCTTGGTGTAGGTGGCGGTGGCGGACGTCGCGGCCTGGGCCGGGCTCGCGAGGCCGACCAGGCCGGCGAAGGGGAGCAGGAGGGTGGCGAACCCTGCCGCGGCTTTGTGTCTGAGTCTGAAGCGCATGCTGCGCCTCCTCTTGTCATTTTGCGCCTCCGGCGCGCTGCAGCCGGTGTCGAGAGCACGACCGTGCTCAGCCCTTCGGGCCTCCGCGCGCTCGCACTCTCGACACCGTCGCGCGCCTTTGGCGGGGGAATTGGGGGCGCGACTGAGCCTTCGCACCCACGGTGCCGAGAGAATAGAAAGGTCTGGACCATCGGTCAATAGGTCTGGACCAGTAGGCCTACTGGTCGGTCAGATCCCCAACTCCAGTGCCAGTACGGCCGCTTGGACCCGGCTGCGCAGCTCCAGCTTCCCCAGCAGCCTGCTGACGTGCGTCTTCACCGTCGCCTCGGCCATGTCGAGGCGGGTCGCGATGCCGGCGTTGGACAGACCCTCGCCGAGACAGGACAGCACCTCGCGTTCGCGGCGGGTGAGGGCGTCGAGGACCGCCGGATCGGTGCCCGGTTCCCGTACGGGCTTCGCCGCGAACTCGGCGATCAGGCGCCGGGTGACGGCCGGTGCGATCAGGCCCTCGCCTCGGGCCACCGTGCGGACGGCTTCGAGGAGGTCCTTCGCCTCCGTGTTCTTCAGCAGGAACCCGGCGGCCCCCGCCCGCAGCGCCCCGAACACGTACTCGTCGAGGTCGAAGGTGGTGAGCACGAGCACGTCCGCCAGGCCCTCGGCGACGACCTGCCCCGTCGCCGACACCCCGTCCAGGCGCGGCATCTGAATGTCCATCAGCACGAGGTCGGGCCGCAGCTCGCGGGCCAGCGCCACCGCCTGCTCGCCGTCCGCCGCCTCGCCGACCACCTCGATGTCGGGGGCGCTGCGCAGGATGAGGACCAGTCCGGCACGGACGGCCGACTGGTCCTCGGCGACAAGGACCCGGACGGGTCGGCTCATGCGGGATCTCCTTCGGTGAGGGGAAGCGTGGCGCGTACGGTCCAGGACCTGCCCTCGGGGCCGGCCTCGAACGTGCCGCCCAGCAGCGCCGTCCGCTCCCGCATGCCGACCAGTCCGGCGCCCGAACCGGGGGCGCGCGGCCCGTCCCGGTCGCCGTACGGGCTGCTGACCGCGACGGTGAGCGAGCCGTCCCGCTGGGCGAGCGCCACGGTGACGCGGCCGGGGCGGGCGTGCTTGAGGGCGTTGGTGAGGGACTCCTGCACGATGCGGTACGCGGCGAGCTCGACCGGCGTGGGCAGCGGGCCGTACTCGGTGTCGAGGATGACGTCGAGGCCGTTGGTGCGGGCGCCGTCGACGAGGGAGCCGAGGCCGTCGAGGGTCGGGGCCGCGGCCGGTTCCAGGTCGCCGCTGCTGTCGCGCAGGATGCCGATGAGCCGCCGCATCTCGGCGAGTCCCTCGACGCTGTTCTCGCGGATGACGCCGAGGGCCTCCCGGGAGGTGGCGGGGTCCTCCAGGGAGAGCGCGGCCGTGGAGTGGATGGCGATCGCGGAGAGATGGCCCGCGACCAGGTCGTGCAGCTCGCGGGCCATCCGGGCACGCTCGGCGACGACCGCCTGGGAGCGGTCCACCTCGGCGAGCAGCGCGGTCTGTTCGGCACGCAGCCGGGCCGCCTCGGCGGCGTCGCGGTGGTAGCGGACGAGTGCGCCGGTGGCGGCCGGGGCGAAGGACACCACGCCGGTCACGAACCCGATCAGCAGCGCCTCCGGCTCCCGCCACCAGGCCACGAACCCGATGGTCATGGCCACGGTGACCAGGCCCGTGGTGACGGGCAGACGGCGGGCGGCGGACGGGCTGCCGTACAGGGCGGCCGCGTACATCAGGTCCGTGTACATCGTGACCGTGACGATGTTGCCGCGGGTGAACTGGTCGGCGATCACCATGACGGTCCCGATGCAGACCGCAAGCTGGGGCCTGGTCCGGCGCATCAGCTCCAGGACCGACATCACGGCGAGCGGCGCCAGCACCCACGCTCCGGGGAGGACCCGCCCGGGGTTGGAGTACAGACCGAGCGCCCAGACCAGCACACCGCAGAGCAGTCCGGTGACGGCGACGCACACGTCGAAGCGGTGCGGGCGGGGCAGTCGCAGGGCCATGACTCCATCCAACACGGGCCGCACGCCGGGCGCCTGATTCCCGGGAAGGGTCCGGAACTGCATCTTTCGATGTACCGCGACCTCGTCAACGCCGACGACGATTCCCGTGGAGCGCACCGGGAGCCTGGAAGGGTGACCGAGAGGAGCGAACCGTGATCGTCGCGTTGATCATCGCCTGCGAGGTCGGCTTCTGGGTGCTGCTGGCGCTGGGCCTGGCCGTCCGCTACCTGCTGAAGTGGCGCCGGACGAGCGTGGTGCTGCTGCTGTGCGAGCCCGTACTGGAACTGGTCCTGTTCGTCGTGACGGCGATCGACCTGAAGAACGGCGCCGAGCCGAGCTGGGAGCACGGCCTGGCGGCGCTCTACATCGGCTTCACCGTCGCCTACGGCCACTACACGATCCGGTGGCTCGACGGTCACGCCGCCCACCGCCTGGCCGGCGCCCCGCCCCCGGCGAAGCCGCCGCGCTACGGCCGCGCCCGTGCCCGGCACGAGGCCAAGCTGTGGCTTCGGGCGGTGTACGGGGGTGCGGTGGCCCTGGCCCTGCTCCAGCTCGCCGTCTGGTACGTCGGCGACTCGGGTGACGTCAGCTCGCTGCGCAGCTTCCAGTGGGTGGCGCTGCGCACGGTCGGCATCTACGGCCTGATCGCCCTCTCCTACACGATCTGGCCGAGGAGGCGGCCGCCCGGGTCAGCGCTCCCCGCCCGGGACCCAGAGCACGTCCCCGACGTCCTTGTTCGCCGCCCGGGCAAGGATGAAGAGCAGGTCCGATAGGCGGTTGAGGTAGGTCGCGGTGAGCGGGTTCATCACCTCGCCGTGCACCTCCATCGCCGCCCACGTGGACCGCTCGGCCCGGCGCACCACCGTGCAGGCCTGGTGGAGCAGGGCCGCGCCCGGGGTTCCCCCCGGGAGAATGAAGGAGCGGAGCTTCTCCAGCTGCTCGTTGAAGCGGTCGCAGTCCGCCTCCAGCTTGTCGATGTAGAACTGCTCGACCCTGAGGGGCGGGAACTCCGGGTTCTCCACCACCGGCGTCGACAGGTCCGCACCCACGTCGAACAGGTCGTTCTGGACGCGGATGAGGACCTTGACGATCTCCTCGTGGAGGTTGCCCAGCGCGATTGCCGTGCCGATCACCGCGTTCGCCTCGTTGGCGTCGGCGTACGCCGAGATCCGCAGATCGGTCTTGGCGACCCGGCTCATGTCACCGAGGTTGGTGGTGCCCTTGTCGCCGGTCTTCGTGTAGATGCGCGTCAGATTGACCATGAGGCCAGCGTAATTACGCCCCGGACGTCCGGAAGACCCGTGTGCCCACCGTCACGGACAGCGCGGCGAGGCCGACGGCCACCAGGACGCCGTACAGCATGGGCATCGACGTGTACGAGCCGATGTACGCCTCCCGCACCGCGTCCACCAGATAGCGGAACGGCATGAAGTGCGAGAGGACGTCCAGCCAGGCCGGGCCCAGGGCCATGGGGAGCATCAGGCCGGACAGGAGCATGGACGGCATGGTCAGGGCGTTGATCGTGGGGCCGAACTCCCCCGGGGTGGCGACCTTCATGGCGAGCGCGTACGACAGCGCGGCCAGCGAGACCGTGAGCAGCGCCACGAACGCGAAGCCGATCAGGATCCCGGGCAGGGGAGCGCGCAGCCCCATCGCCACCGCGGCCAGCACCAGCAGCACCGCCTGGAAGACGAACACCGTGGCGTCGCGCAGGACGCGGCCCAGCAGCAGGGCCAGGCGGCTGACGGGCGTGACCCGCATGCGCTCGACCACGCCCTGACTCTTCTCGATGATGATCGAGAAACCCGCGAACGACGCCCCGAACAGGCCGAGTTGGAGCAGCAGGCCGGGGACCAGCAGCTGCCAGGAACTGCCCTGCCCGCCGAGCGGCAGCCCGGTCAGCAGCGGGCCGAAGAACACCAGATACAGCAGCGGCATCAGCACGCCGAAGAGCAGTGCGAAGCGGGAGCGCAGGGACTGACGGAGGTAGCGGCCGTAGATGAGGGCCGTGTCGTGGAGCAGCATCTCTTCGATTCCTATACGGCTACGGGGGCGGCGTCGGTCGGCGTGGCGCTGCGGCCGGTGATCGCGAGGAAGGTGTCCTGGAGGCTCGCGTCGATCGAGCCGCCGTACTCCAGCTTCAGCGCGCTCGGCGTGCCCTCCGCCACCACGACGCCCTTGTCGACGATCACCAGGCGGTCGGACAGGGCGTCGGCCTCGTCGAGGTAGTGGGTCGTGAGGAAGACGGTCGTGCCGTGGTCGTCGCGCAGGCGGCGGACCAGGTCCCACAGGTCGGCGCGGCTGCCCGGGTCCAGTCCGGTCGTCGGCTCGTCGAGGAAGAGGACCTTCGGGCGGTGCGTGAGTGCCATCGCGATGTCCAGGCGCCTGCGCTGCCCGCCGGAGAGCGCGCCCGCCTTGCGGTCGAGGAGGCCGGTGAGATCCAGGTCGCGGGCCAACTCCTCGGCACGCTCGGTCGCCTGCGCCTTCGTCAGGCGGTACAGGCGGCCCTGGGTGACCAGCTCCTCCCGCACGCCGATCTGCGGGTCGACCCCGCCCGACTGCGCCACATAGCCGCAGGCCCGCCGTACCCCGGCCGGGTCGGCGGCCAGGTCGCAGCCGGCGACGGTGGCGGCGCCGCCGGTCGGGGGCAGCAACGTGGTCAGCATGCGCAGGGTCGTGGTCTTCCCGGCGCCGTTCGGGCCCAGGAAGCCGAGGATCTCCCCTTCTCGGACGGTCAGGTCGATGCCGCGCACGGCCTCCACCGGGCCGAGCTTCGTCTGGAAGGTACGGGCCAGACCGGCCGTACTGATGATTGCCATGGCCCCAGAAAAACAGAGCCTCTTAAATTTTGCAACAGCCCCAAAATTTCAGGGAGTCCAAGAAGCGATAGGATTCGGACATGGTTGAGGGACTCAGGGAACGGAAGAAGCGCGAGACCAGGCAGCGCATCTCGGACATCGCCACCGGGCTGTTCCTGGAGCACGGCTTCGTCACGGTCACCATCGCGGAGGTGGCGGAGGCCGCCGACGTCTCCGTGAACACCGTCTACAACTACTTCCCGACCAAGGAGGACCTCTTCCTCGACCGCAGCAAGGGCGTCGTCGACCGGCTCTCGCGCTGGGTGCGCGCCCGTGACGTGGGTGAGTCGGCGGCCGCGGCCGTGCTGCGGGAGCTGCGCGACGAGGTCGAGGCGGTCTCGCCCCGGGTCGGCCTGATGGAGGGCTACGAGCGGTTCATGCGGGTCATCCACGACGCGCCCCCGCTGCGCTCCCGGCTCTGGAGCATCCAGCAGCAGGTCCAGGAGAACCTGGAGGTGGCCCTGCGCGAGGAGACGGGCGCGGCGGCCGACGACCCGATCCCCACCCTGATGGCCGGTCAGCTCAACTGGGTCCACCAGGCGGTCATGGGTGTCATCGGCCGCGAGATGGTCGCCGGGCGCAATCCGGACGAAGTGTCACGAGAGGTGCTTGTGCTTCTCGACCACATCGAGGAGCTGTTGAGCGAGAAGGTGCTCAACTACGCCGTACGAGGCCAGTAGTGAGCCGTGCCGGTGTGATGTCCGTCAGATGAGACGTGACGCGCATTACTTACCGGTCACACGGCCCCTCACCTTCGCTAAGGTCCGCCGGAGAGGCAATCGTAAACAGCGTGTAAGCGCGCGTGTGCAGTCATCAAAGGGGAGTCGCACAGTGGCACGGAAGCTTGCCGTCATCGGCGCCGGCCTGATGGGTTCCGGTATCGCCCAGGTCTCCGCGCAGGCGGGCTGGGACGTCGTCCTGCGTGACGTCACCGACGAGGCACTCAAACGTGGCACCGACGGCATCAAGGCCTCGTACGACAAGTTCGTGAGCAAGGGCAGGCTGGAGGCGCACGATGCCGACGCCGCCCTCGCCCGGATCACCGCGACCACCGACATGGATGCCGTCGCGGACGCCGACATCGTCGTCGAGGCCGTCTTCGAGAAGCTCGAAGTCAAGCACGAGATCTTCCGCGCCCTCGACAAGATCGTGCGGGACGACGCCGTGCTCGCCTCCAACACCTCCGCCATCCCGATCACCAAGATCGCGGCCGTGACGGAGCGCCCGGAGCGCGTGGTCGGCACGCACTTCTTCTCGCCGGTCCCGATGATGCAGTTGTGCGAGCTCGTACGCGGCTACAAGACGAGCGACGAAACCCTCGCCACCGCGCGGGAGTTCGCCGAGTCCGTCGGCAAGACCTGCATCGTCGTCAACCGTGACGTGGCCGGCTTCGTGACGACCCGTCTCATCTCGGCGCTCGTC
Organism: Streptomyces sp. MMG1533; assembly: GCF_001279775.1. Lineage (GTDB taxonomy): Bacteria > Actinomycetota > Actinomycetes > Streptomycetales > Streptomycetaceae > Streptomyces. The sequence goes on from NZ_LGDG01000242.1 coordinate 34,779, forward strand.
GTCGAGGCGGCGAAGCTGTACGAGTCGGGCGTGGCCACCGCCGAGGACATCGACCTCGCCTGCAAGCTGGGCTTCGGCCACGCCATGGGGCCGCTCGCCACGGCGGACCTCACCGGCGTCGACATCCTCCTGCACGCCACCGGCAACATCTACACCGAGTCCCAGGACGAGAAGTTCGCCCCGCCCGAGCTGATGCGCCGGATGGTTGACGCCGGTGACATCGGACGCAAGAGCGGGCAGGGCTTCTACAAGCACTGAAACCGCACAGGCCCCTGGGGCTTCACACCCCTGGGTGAATTCGGTATCGGTTCGCTTACAGACGGCAACCTCTGACCGCCCAACACCGTCAGAGGTTGCATCACCGGAGTTGCATCACCGGCCTTTCACTTCCGCGGAGCACAGACGACGCACGGGGAGCGCATATGTACATCAGGGGCGACCACGCCGAGCTGGTCGTCGGGGGCCGCCTCGACGTCCGCAGCGCGGCGGACGCCCGTACGGTCCTGCACACGGCCGTCGACGACGGAGTCGGCGACCTCGTGCTGGACCTGTCCGAGCTGGACTCCTGGGACGCCACCGGCCTCGGGGTGATCATGGGGGCCCACCGGCGCGCCGGCCGCTGCGGCCGACGGCTCGTGCTGCGCGGCGTACCGCCGCAGATGCAGCGCCTGCTGGTCGCCACCAGGCTGCACCGGATCCTGGCGATCGAGGGCGGCATCGGGGTGGAGTCACTGCCCCGGGTGTGACGCCCGGTACGGGTGGGGGCAGGCGGCCGGGCGTTTCCGGTTGCGAAACACACGACGCGCGCAATCCTCATGAGACTGTGACGTCTCGGACGGCGCGGGACCCCGGGCTGTCGTAGATACTGTGCGAAGGTTTAGGGTTCGGTCGCCCGCTACAGACAACCCTCGAGCGGGCCCGGACCAGAAGCGACAGCGCGGTGTGCAACAGGCCGGGAGGGGCCGGAGCTGGCACACGACGCTTTTGGGGGGCTTGAACCTATGGACCCGAACAACCGGGAGCCCGAGGAGTACGGCCACGACGGTGACGCCCATGCGTCCGGCCGGCGTCCGCCGAGGGATCCCCTCACATCGGACTTCGCACCACATTCACCCGTAATCGCCCGGACCGTGCAACTCGTGGTCGGCGACTACCTGCTCACCGTCAACCCTGTCGACGGCAGCGAGATAGAGGCCTGCCCGCCGGGCGAGCGCCCCGGCCGTCCCGAGAAGCTCGGCGCCGCCGAACGCGCGGAGGTCGCCCGCACGGCCAAGCCGCCGGTCCCGCCGGGACCGACGCAGCCCGAGCTGCCGCTCCTGGCCCGCCAGGAGGAGCGTGAGCGGCTGGTACGGCTGCTCGCCCGCGGCCGCTCCGTACGCCTCACCGGCCCGGCCGGCTCCGGCCGCACCAGCCTCCTCGACGTCGTCGCCGAGGACTGCGCGGACCTCGCCCCCGACGGCGTCGTCCGCCTCAGCGGCTTCCACCGCACGTCGAGCGACCTGCTCCACGACCTCTTCTACGCCGTCCACAACGCGCCCCTGCACCGCCCGGACCGGGACGAACTGCTCTCCCACGTCCGTGAGATCGGCGCGGTCGTCGTCCTCGACGACGTCGAGTTCGGCGGCGCCGCCCTCGACGAACTGCTGGACGCCACGCCCGAGTGCGCCTTCCTGATCGCGGCCACGCCCGACGTGCCCGCCCCGTCCGCCGACTCCGCGCTCGAAGAGGTCTTCCTCGCCGGCCTGGAGCGGGCCGACGGCGTGGAGCTCCTGGAGCGTGCCGTCGGCCGCGTCCTCACGGAGGAAGAGGCGAACTGGGCCGGGGACCTCTGGTTCGAATCCGAGGGCCTTCCGTTGCGGTTCGTCCAGGCCGGGGCGCTGCTGAGGCAGCGCGAGCGCCAGCGGGCCGAAGCCGGTGCCGTCGACGAGTTCGGTGTCTTCGCGGACGCCACGCCGGTCGACGCACCCTTTGACGCACCTTTCGACGCGCCCTTCGACACCTCCGTGGATCCGTCCCTCGACACGGACGACGCCGAGACCCCGCCGTTGCCCGCGCTCGGCGAGGCCGCCGCACCCGCCCCGCTGCTCGCCGCACGCCTCAGCGAGTCGGCCCGCGCCACCCTGCGGTTCGCCGTCGCGCTCGGCGGAGAGGTGCCGCATCAGGCGCACCTGCCCGCCCTCGTCGGCGACACCCACGCGGACGCCGCCCTCGGTGAGCTGGCCTCCTGCGGCCTGGTCTCCCCGGTCGGCTCCCGTTACCGCCTCGCCGCCGGCGTGCAGACCCAGCTGGAAGCCGCCGGCTACGGCGACGACATCGAGGCCGCCGCCCGCACCGCCGCCCAGCATTACGCCTGGTGGGCCGGCCACCCCTCCGTCACCCCCGAGCGGGTGTGCGTCGAGGCCGATGCCGTGCTCGCCGCCCTCGGGCTGCTCGTGCCGGGCACGACACCGCCCGCCGAGGACGAGGAGAGCGCCACCGTGCAGCTGGCCCGCACGGCGGCTCCGGCGTTCGCCGCGGGCGGGCACTGGGGCGCCTGGGAGCGGGCGCTGCGCTCCGGCGCGGAGGCCTCCCGGCTCGCCGGGGACGTGTCGGAACAAGCCTACTTCCAGCACGAGTTGGGCATCCTCGCGCTCTGCGGCGGACAGCTCGACCGGGCCCGTGCCGAGCTGGAGGCCTCCATCGGCCTGCGCGCGGCGCTCGCCGACAAGCGCGGCACCGTCGCCGGGCGCCGCGCCCTCGCCCTGGTGGCCGACCGCTCGGGCACCGTGCCCGGCCTCGCCGCGATGGCGGGGGAGGAGGTGCCGGACGCCCGGTACGAGGAGTCGCAGTCGCCTCCCGGCGGCGTCCCCGCGGCGTTCCCGCAGCTTCAGCGGCCCGCGGACAGCTCCACGCTGGTCACCTACCAGGCTGCGTCCGCGTCGTCCTCCGCGCCCGGGTCCTCCGGGCCGTCCCCGGCGTCTCACAAGGCGCGGGGCGGCCTCAGGGGCCTTGCCCGGCGCAACCTCGTGGCGGCCGGCGCGGGCGCGCTGCTCGTGGCCGTACTCGGCACGGTGGTGACGCTCGGCGCGACCTCCGAGAACGACGCCAAGAATCCGTCCGACCAGGTCGGCGTCAACCCGTCGGCCAGCCAGGACCTGAACGACGGCAGCCTGGGCGCGGACGTGCCGAAGGACGACGGCTCCGGCGACACCGGCTCGGCCACCAGCCGGCCGACCGATCCGGGCCCTGACGGCACGTACGGCACCTCCGACGACCCGACGCCCACGGACGCGGCCGAGCCGTCCGACGAGCCGAGCGGGACGCAGGGGGCGAGCAGCGGTTCGTCGACGTCGCCCACCAAGCCGTCGACGAAGCCGCCGTCCTCGTCCAAGCCGCCGACGTCGCCGTCGAAGCCGCCGAGCACTTCGACGTCTCCGACGCCGACACCGACACCGACGCCGACGCCCACCGGGACCGGGACGACCACGCCGACGGATGACCCCACGACCACCCCGTCGACCTCCGACTCGGCCAGTGGCCCGGCATCCTCACCGGTGGAGTCCAGCAGCTCCGCCGGTGCCCCGCAGAGCAGCGAGGCAGGCACGAGCAGCGCGGATCCGGTGATCTGACGTCCCGTACAGGCACAGCGCACAAGGGCCCGGTCCGAGGAAACGGACCGGGCCCTTCACGTCGTGGGAGTGTGACCGTCAGAACAGCCGCAGCTTGTCGTCCTCGATCCCCCGCAGGGCGTTGTAGTCGAGGACCGTGCAGCCGATGCCGCGGTCCGTGGCGAGGACGCGGGCCTGCGGCTTGATCTCCTGGGCGGCGAAGACGCCGCGGACCGGGGCGAGATGGGGATCGCGGTTCAACAGCTCGAGGTAGCGGGTGAGTTGCTCGACTCCGTCGATCTCACCGCGTCGCTTGATCTCCACCGCGACGGTCCTGCCGTCCGCGTCCCGGCACAGGATGTCGACCGGGCCGATGGCCGTCATGTACTCGCGGCGGATGAGCGTGTAGCCCTCGCCGAGGGTCTCGATGCGGTCGGCGAGGAGCTCCTGGAGGTGCGCTTCCACGCCGTCCTTGATCAGGCCGGGATCCACGCCCAGTTCGTGCGAGGAGTCGTGGAGAACTTCCTCCATCGTGATGATGAGCTTCTCGCCCGCCTTGTTGATGACGGTCCAGACGCCTTCCTCCTCGCCGGAACCCTCCTTCAGCGTGCAGGGCGGCGACATCCAGTTCAGGGGCTTGTAGGCCCGGTCGTCCGCGTGGATGGAGACGCTGCCGTCCGCCTTCACCAGGATGAGACGGGGGGCGGAGGGGAGGTGGGCGGTGAGCCGGCCGGCGTAGTCGACGGAGCACCGGGCGATGACGAGACGCATGGTCGGCAACGCTACTCGACGGGCACAGGTACACGCGATTCGCCCTCCCGTCGCCCACCACCGCCCTCAACCGAGGGCCTGCGGCCCGTCCCTCTTGTTGTGGAACATGCCTGTTCGGTTGTGGCCGATTGTGTGCCTAATGAGGTCTCCGCATGTACGCATTCTCCTGGTGCCGTCACCGTCCGTTGCTTACCGTAGTAAACGGGAGGTCGCGAGTTGTGTACGCAGCGTGTTCGGTATCGCGAACTCCCTTTATCTGTCCGGCAACCCCTGTTGACCGGGGGTGCGAGAGGAGAACCCATGTCGCTCGACGTCTCACCGGCCCTACTCGAACAGGCCGAGCGAGGCGAGGTCGACGAAGCTGCCTTCGTCGACTGCGTCCGGACCTCCCTGCCCTACGCATGGGAGATGATCAGCTCCCTGGTGGCCCAGCTGAAGGTCGACGGCGGACCGTTCGCCGACAACCAGACGCCTCCGCCGGACGAGCAGGCACGCGGTCAGCTGCTGCGTGCGCTTGCGAGTGACGCGATACGCGGCGCGCTGCAACGGCACTTCGGTGTGCGGCTGGCATTCCAGAACTGCCACCGGGTGGCCGTCTTCCCGTTGGACTCCTCCGTCGACGAGACGCTGGCCCGCTTCACCTCGGCGCGCAACCAACTGCTGAACCAGTCCCCGGAACTGCGGGACTGCTGACGCGGTGAGCCGCTTGCTTGCCGCTCCGGACGCGGGAGGTGCATTCGTACCGGGGCGGCAAGCTCCTCGCCGGACAGGGCGGTTCAGCCGAGCTGCGGGATGACTTCGGCACCCAGCCGCCGGATGTTCTCCTCGGTGGCCGCCAGGTCTCCCGAGCCCTCCGTGAGCAGGGCGAAGCGGGAGACGCCGGTCCGCTCGCTGGTCGCCGCGAGCCGGTCGGCGCACAGTCGCGGGGTGCCCACCGGGTGCAGCCCGCAGAGCAGTTCGGTGTACGCCAGCGGATCGCGCATCCGGCGCTCGCGGCCGTCCACCGTGACATGGGCGCCGAGGCCCTCCTTCAGCCAGCCCGGCATCGCCTTCGTCAGCGCCTCCACCGCGTCCGTACGCCGGTCCGCGATCTGGCAGACACCGGCCGACACATGGGCCGCGCCGAGGACCTCCTCCGGCGAACGCCCCGCCGCGCGCGCGCACCTGCGCCACAGGGCGACCATCTCGGCCTTCTCCTCGTCCCCGACGTGCATCCCGAGCAGCATCGCCAGCCCGCGCTCGGCGGCCAGCCGCACGCTCGCCGGGGAGGTGCACGCGACGACGACCTCGGGGCCCGAGGCCTCCGTCAGCGCCTCCGACGGCCGCGGCACGACGGGGACTTCGCGGAAGGTGAACCGCTCGCCGGCGGCCGCGACCGAGGGTTCGCGCAGCCAGCGCACCAGCAGATCGAGTGATTCCGGGAACCCCGACTCGTACGCATCGAGGCCCGAGCCGAACACCTCCAGGTCCACCCACGGTCCGCCGCGCCCCACGCCCAGCGAGAAGCGCCCGCCGCTCGTCATGTGCAGCAGCGCGGCCTGTTCACCGAGCGCCACGGGGTGGGTGGTGGGCAGTACGCTGACGGCAGTGCCGACCCGGATGCGGTGGGTGCGACCGAGCAGCAGCGCCGCCAGCGTGACCGCCGACGGACACGTGCCGTACGGCACGAAGTGGTGCTCGGCCAGCCAGACCGCGTCCAGGCCGGCCTCCTCGGCAGCTTCGGCCGAGCGGACCGCGCGGTGCAGCGCCTCTCCCTGGCCCTGCCCCGGGAACTGGGCCGCCAACACGAAACTTCCTACGTGCATCGCTCTTCCTGCTTCCTTGGCCCCGACGCGGAGCTCCCCCACGCGGCATAACCGTCTGACACGTGCCGAGGACACGGCCTGGCGAAGAGATTTGCGGATTGTCTGCAGAATGGGTCGCGATGGAGGGGGACTTGTGGGGGTTGGTTCCCTACGCGTACCCCCGTCCGCGCCGCGTAGGCTGGACACGGCCCGTGCTTCCTGTATAGCCCCGTGAGGTGTCCCGTGTCCCCGCGTCGCAACCGACCCAAGGGAGCTGGTTCGTCAGGCTCGTCCGGCCGGAGCGCCGAGGACGACCGTTCCGGCCGCTACGGCGGCTTCCAGTCCGCCGAGGACTGGCAGGGGGAGCAGTGGAGCGTGCGGCACGTGGCCGGGGCGAGTGCCCAGGGCAAGGCGTACCGCTGCCCGGGCTGCGAGCAGCTGATCCCGGACGGCGTCCCGCACGTCGTCGCCTGGCCCGCGCACTCGGGCGTCGACGAGCGCCGCCACTGGCACAAGGCGTGCTGGAACGCGAAGGACCGCCGCACCACGCGGGTGCAGCGGTCCCGTAACGCGCCGAGGTTCTAGGAACCCCGCGGCTCACACGTCCCGCTTCTCCAGCAGCGCGAAGGCGCCGGCGAACGCGGCGGCCGTCACGCCGAGGGCGATCCACAGCGGGTCCCAGCCGGACGGGCCCGTCTCGGTGAGGGAGTTGGAGTAGAAGACGCTGAGCTGGTTCGGGATGGAGTACTCGAACAGGGCCTGGCGCAGGTCCTCCAGCGACGCCGAGAACATGAACAGCGCGATGACCAGCGGGGCCAGCACGACGCCGATCATGATGGTGATCGCGCCCGCCGAGTGCCGGATGATCGAGCCCATCACCAGCGAGAGCAGGCCGAGCAGCGCGATGTAGAGCGAGATGCCGACCGTGCCCTTCAGCCACTCCTGGCCGGACGGCTCCTTCGCGCCTTCCAGCAGGGCGACGTCCGCCATGGCGACCAGCAGGGCCGACGCCAGCGTCACCACGAAGGCCACCGAGAAGAACACGATCGCCTTCGCGGCGAGGACCCGGCCGCGCGAGGGGCACGCCACCATGGTGGTCCGGATCATGCCGGTGCCGTACTCCGAGGCCGTGGTCAGCACGCCGAGCGTGATGACGCACATGCTGCCGAGGAGCAGTCCGAAGAAGCCGAACGACAGGGGGTTCTCGCCCGCGAGGCTCTCCTCCGCCGAGTTGGCGGCGACGAGCGCGCCGGCCGCGAGCCCGATGCCGATGACGAGCAGCACGAACACGCCGAGCGTCCACATCGTGGAGCGCACTGACCGGATCTTGGTCCACTCGGAGGCGATCGCGTGCCCGAGGTGCGTGCGCACCACCGGGATCGGCGAGGTGTACGTGGGGAACGACGGGCCGGGCGCCGCCTGCCAGGTGGGTGCGGCCTGCGGCATCTGGGGCTGCGGGGTGCTCATCGGGCGTCCTCGGGCTTGTTCGGGTCGGCGGCAGGGGCGGAGGAGGCGGGGGCAGGGGCTCCCGGGGCCGCGGGCTGCGCGGGTGCCTGCGGGGGCTGAGGGGCGTACGGGGCCTGCGGGGCGTACGGGTTGGGCGCACCGGCGCCAGGGGCCGGTGCGGCGCCGGGAGCGCCGTACGGACCCGCCTGCGGCTGCCCCTGTGGCACCGGGAACGGCTGCCCGCCCTGCTGGGGCGGCGGCGGGGCGTACCAGCCCGGCTGGCCCTGCCCCGGCACCGGCATCGGCGGCTGCGCGCCGGGCGGCAGCGGCTGCTGGAGCCCGGCCTTCTGGTCGATGGTCGAGCGGTAGTCGACGGCGCCCTGCGTCATCCGCATGTACGCCTCCTCCAGCGAGGCCTGGTGCGGCGACAGCTCCCACAGGCGTACGTCGGTGTCGTGCGCGATGTCGCTGATGCGCGGCAGCGGCAGCCCCGTCACGCGCAGCCCGCCGTCCTGCTCCGGCAGCACGTGCCCGCCCGCCTCGGTGAGCGCGGACGACAGCTTCTCGCGCAGCTGCGGGTCGGTGTCGGGCGTACGGACGCGCGCGAAGTCGGCGGAGTTGGCCGAGATGAACTCCTTGATGCTCATGTCGGCGAGCAGCTGCCCGCGCCCGATCACGATCAGGTGGTCGGCGGTCAGCGCCATCTCGCTCATGAGGTGGGAGGAGACGAAGACCGTACGGCCCTCCGCCGCGAGTGCCTTCATCAGGTTGCGCACCCAGAGGATGCCCTCGGGGTCGAGGCCGTTGACCGGCTCGTCGAACAGCAGCACCTGAGGGTCGCCGAGCAGCGCGGCGGCGATGCCGAGCCGCTGGCCCATGCCGAGGGAGAAGCCCTTGGAGCGCTTCCTCGCCACGTCCTGGAGGCCGACCACGCCGAGCACCTCGTCCACCCGGCGGGCCGGGATGCCGGAGAGCTGGGCCAGGCACAGCAGGTGGTTGCGGGCGGCCCGGCCGCCGTGCACGGCCTTGGCGTCGAGCAGCGCGCCGACCTGGCGGGGCGCGTTGGGCAGCTTGCGGTACGGGTAGCCGCCGATCGTCACCTGCCCCGAGCTGGGGTTGTCCAGACCGAGGATCATCCGCATCGTCGTCGACTTGCCCGAGCCGTTGGGCCCGAGGAAGCCGGTGACGGCACCGGGCCGCACCTGGAAGGAAAGGTTGTACACAGCGGTCTTGTCGCCGTAGCGCTTGGTCAGGCCGACTGCCTCGATCATGCTCCGCACCCATCGCAAGGTTCAGGACAGCGGGGCACACGCCCCCCGTAAGGGTTAGGAGCTTATCGGGGCGCTGACGGTTCCGCTCAAATGAAAGCAAAGCCCAAAGCTTCCGGTGGCCCTCTTCGGCTTCAGGAGTCGCTCGTCGGCATCAGGCGTCGCTCGTCGGCGTCAGGCGTCCCTCTTCTTGAGCAGTACGTAACCGCCGAGCAGCGCGGCGGCCACCCACAGTGCCATGATCCCCAGGCCGCCCCAGGGGCCGTACGGGGTGTCGTCGTCGATCGGCGTGACCACCTGCATGATCTTGCTGCCGGCCTGGTCGGGCAGATAGCGGCCGAGCTTCTTCGTCGCGTCGACGTTGCCCAGGATGTTGGAGATCAGGAAGAAGAACGGCATCAGGATGCCCAGCGACAGCATCGGCGAGCGCAGCATCGCGGCGACGCCCATCGAGAACATCGCGATGAGGGTCATGTAGAGGCCCCCGCCGATGACCGCGCGCAGTACGCCGGAGTCACCGATCTCCGCCCTGTGGGTGCCGAGCATCGCCTGCCCCAGGAAGAAGGCGACGAAGCTGGTGGCCAGGCCGACGGCGAGGGAGAGCCCGGTGGCGACCGCGATCTTGCTGAAGAGGAAGGTGCCGCGCTGCGGTACGGCGGCCAGCGAGGTGCGGATCATGCCGGTGCTGTACTCGTTCGACACCACGAGCACCCCGAACACGATCATCGCGAGCTGACCGAGGCTCATGCCCGCGAAGCTGATGAACGTCGGGTCGAAGGAGAGCCGGTCGCCCCGGCTCATGTTGTCGAACTCGTTCTTCGACAGCGCCGAGATCAGCATGCCGAGCGCGATGGTGACGACCACGGCCAGGGAGAGCGTCCACACCGTGGACGCCACCGACCGGATCTTGGTCCATTCGGACCGGACGACCTGGATCGCCGCCATGGTCAGTTCCCCTTCCAGCCGTCGCCCCACTGCGGCTGCTGCGCGGCGGGCGTGTCGGCGTGTGCGTGGTACTCGACCGACTCCGCGGTCAGCTGCATGAACGCCTCCTCCAGGGAGGCCTGCTGAGGGCTCAGCTCGTGCAGCACTATCTGGTACTGGGCAGCCAGTTCGCCGATGTACTCGGGCTTGCAGCCGTCGACCTCCAGCGTGCCGTTGCCGGTCTGCACGACGGTGATCCCGGCGCTGTGCAGCACGTCGAGCAGCCGCTCGCGGTGGGGGGAGCGGATCCGCACGTACGACCGCGAGTTCTGCGCGATGAAGTCGGCCATGGAGGTGTCGGCCAGCAGCCGCCCCTGCCCGATGACCACCAGGTGGTCGGCGGTCAGCGCCATCTCGCTCATGAGGTGGGAGGAGACGAAGACCGTACGGCCCTGCGCGGCCAGCGACTTCATCAGGTTGCGGATCCAGTGGATGCCCTCGGGGTCGAGGCCGTTGACCGGCTCGTCGAACATCAGGATCCGCGGATCGCCGAGCAGCGCGCCCGCGATGCCGAGCCGCTGGCCCATGCCGAGCGAGAAGCCCTTGGCCTTCTTCTTCGCCACGGCCGTGAGGCCCACCGTGTCCAGCACCTGGTGCACCCGCTTCTTCGGGATGCCGTTGCTCTGCGCCAGGCACAGCAGGTGGTTGAAGGCGCTGCGCCCGCCGTGCATGGCCTTGGCGTCCAGCAGGGCGCCGATGTACTTGAACGGGTCCTTGAGCTGGTCGTAGTGCTTGCCGTCGATACGGACGTCCCCGGCGGTCGGCCGGTCGAGCCCCAGCATCATCCGCATGGTCGTCGACTTGCCGGCGCCGTTGGGCCCGAGGAAGCCCGTCACGATGCCCGGTCTGACGGTGAAGGTCAGGTTGTTGACCGCCACCTTCTCGCCGTACCGCTTGGTCAATCCCTCGAGCTCGATCATGCGCCCCACGCTAGGGGCGGGGTTCTGCGGATGCCAATCGTATGGGCAAACGGATACCGACGAGGGCGGCAACAACCGTGAAAGCCGTCGACCACAGGAAGGCGTGGGCGAAGGCGCCGGTGCCGTGTCCCGGTGCCGGTACGGCGGCCAGGACGGCCGTGCCGAAGGAGCCGCCGAGCTGCCGCACGATCCCGGTGGCGACCCGGACATGGTGCACGGGCTGCCGGCCGAGGCCCGGGACGTGGGGCCGTCCTTCGCCGGCATCGCGCGGGGCGCCGGAGGAGATCGTGGACGAGGGGTTCCTGCCGCTCATGTCATGCCATGGCATGACATGCCCTGACACGACGAAGGCCCGCACCCCCTTCGCAGAGGATGCGGGCCCAGTCGCACTACTTCACTACTTCACTCGCTTACCGGGACTGCTGAGCCGGGACACCCCGGGAGATCGGCTCGTCGTCGGCCGGCGAGCCGGCGGCGGCCACCGCGGCGCCCGTGAGCGTGGCGAGCATCTCGCGCACGTTCGTCAGCTGGGCGTTGATGGAGTCGCGACGGTTGGTGAGGGCCGCCAGCTCCCGCTCGGATTCCGAACGGATGCGGTCCGCCTTGGCGTTGGCGTCGGCCACGATGTCCTCGGCCTGGCGCTGTGCCGTCTCGACGGTCTGGCGGGCGCGACGCTCGGCGTCCGTGCGCAGCTTCTCCGCCTCCAGACGCAGCTGCTCCGCGCGGTGCTCGATCTCCGCGAGGCGCTTCTCCGCCTTCTGCTGACGGGACGCCAGGTCGCGCTCGGACTGCTCGCGGCGCTTGGCGAGGTTCGTCTCGAAGTCGGCGGCGGCCTGCGCGGCCTTGGCGCGGGTCTCCTCGAAGAGGGCGTCGGCCTCCTCGCGCTTCGACTGCGCGTCCTTCTGGGCCTCGGAGCGCAGCTGCGAGGCTTCGCTCTTGGCCTTCTCGACGATCCGGACGCCCTCGTCCTCGGCCTTGGCCTTGCGCTCCGCAGCGAACGATTCTGCATCGTTGCGAACCTGCTGGGCCGCGGACTCGGCGAGCTCGCGGTGCTGCTCGGCAGCGCGCCGGGCCTCCTCGCGCAGATCCTTGGCCTCTTCCTCGGCGAGGCGGAGGATCTTCTCGACACGCGCGCCGAGACCGGCGTACGACGGCTCGGCGTCGCTGACCTGAGCCTGGGCGTTCTGCGTCTCGAGGTGGAGCTCCTCGATGCGCTTTTCCAGAGCAGTGATACGGGCCAGAGCGCTGTCACGGTCGGAGACGAGCTTCGAGATGCGTTCGTCCACCTGAGCGCGGTCGTACCCACGCCGCACAAGCTCGAAGCCGTAGGGGGAAGTGTCGCTCATGGGGTTCCTGTCGAATGAGACCGGTGAGGTGATAGGGGGAATCCTAGGGGCCGAAGCGGTGTGTCATCGAGCGGATGCGTGTTTGATCTGGAGAATGACACCCCTTTTGGGTGGCTAACCCGCGGACTACTTGCCAAAGACTTGGTCAAAGGCCCCAGAAGACACCGGAATCCGCTCTCTGTTCTAGCCGTCCGACGACTTGGTACCCGAACGAGGGGCGCCGACGGTGGCACCCGCCTTGACACCGTCCTTGCCTCCCGCGGGGGCCTCGAAGGATTCCAACGCCTCCAGGACGTCCTGGACACGGGAGATCTCGGCGTTGATGTCCTCGCGACGGCGCACCAGGATCTCCAGCTCGCGCTTGCCCTCCTCGACAGTGCGCTTCGCCTCGCGGATCGCCTCGGCCTTGAGCTCCTCGGCCTCCCTCACGAGGGCCGCCTTCTTCTGCTCGGCCTCCTTCAGAAGCCCTTCGGCCTTCTTGACGGCGGCGATCCGCACCTTGCCGGCCTCGGAGTTCGCCTCCGACACCAGCTCCTTGGCCTTCGCCTGCGCCTTCTGCAGCTGCTCCTCGGAGGCCTTGATGAGCGCGTCGCAGCGGTCGCCGGTCGACCTCATCGTCTCGGAGGCCTCGCGGCGGGCCCGCTCGTGCAGGTTCTCGATCTCGGTCGTGATGCGGTCGCGCAGCTCCTCGGCCCGCTCCCTTATCGCGGTGGCGTCCCGGCGGGCGCCGACGAGCAGTTCGTCCGCGTCCGTACGGGCCTTCTCCACCCGCGCGTTGCCCTCGACCGTCGCCTCGGACACCAGCCGGTCGGCCTCGGTGCGGGCCGCGCCGACCATGCTGTCGGCCTGCGCCTCCGCGTCCGCGGTGGTCTTCTGAGCCTGCTGCTGCGCCTCGGTGAGCAGCTTGTCGGCCTCGGCGGTGGTCTCCGTGATGAGCTTGTCGACCTGCTCGGCCGCCTCGGAGCGCCGCTTGTTGGCGGCCTTGCGAGCCTCGTCGAGGGTGTGCTCGGCCTCCTCGCGCGCGGCCGTGGTGACCCGCTCGGCCTCCGACAGCGCCTCGGCCTTGACCCGCTCCGAGTCGTTGCGGATCCGCTCGGCGTGCTGCTGGGCCGCCCCGACCGTCTCGGCGGCCTCGGCGCGCAGCCGCTCCGCCTCGCCGCCCGCCTCCCCGAGCAGCTGCTCGGCCTTGGCGAGCGCCTCGGACCGTACCCGCTCGGCCTCCGCGATGGTCTCCGACCGCAGCCGCTCCGCCTCGGCCACCGTCTCCTGGCGCAGCCGGTCGGTGTCCGTGATCGTCTCGGTGGTGAGCCGCTCGGCCTCGTTGCGTGCCTCGGTGATGAGGGTGTCGGCCTGCGTCGCCGCGTCCGACCGGATGCGGTTGGCGTCCTCGCGGGCGTCCGCCCGGGTACGCGCGGCCGCCTGGTCGGCCTCGGCGATGGCGTCCGATGCCTCCGTACGCACCCGCTGGGCGTGCTCGGCCGCGTCCGACCGCAGCTGCTCCGCCTCCGCGATCGCGTCCGAAACCGTGTGCTCGGCGAGCGCCTTGGCGGCGTCCGTCTCCGCGGCCGCCTCGCGCCGGACCCGGTTGGCGTCCTCGGTGGCCCGCTCCCGCTCGGCGTAGGCGTCGGCACGGACCCGGTCCGACTCCTCCTGGGCCTCGCGCCGCGTACGGTCCGCCGCGTGCTCGGCGGCCGACCGCAGCCCGGTGATCTCGTCCTGTGCCTGCTCGTGCAGCCCGGCGACCGAATCCCGTACCTGCTGGGCGTGCTGCTCGGCGGCCGACACCATCTCGGTGGCCCGCCGGTCGGCTTCCTCGACGAGGCGTACGGCCTCGGCCTGGGCCTCCTCGACGCGCTTGCGCGCCGAGGCCAGCAGTTCCTCGCTCTGCTCGCGGGCCCGCTCGCGCTCCTGGCCGGCCTCCTCGCGGGCCGCGCCGAGGAGGTCCTCGGCCTCGCGGCGGCGCCGGTTGGCCTCCTCCTGCGCGGCGGCCAGCGTCTCCGACGCCTCCGTCGCCAGCCGCTCGGCGGCGGCCTGCGCCTCCGCCCGTACGCGATCGGCGCTGTCCTGCGCCTCCGACTTCAGGCGCTCGGCCTCGGCCGAGGCCTCCGACCGCAGGCGTACGGCGACGGCCTCGCCCTCCGCGCGGGAGGCGGAGGCGTCGGACGCGGCCTCGGTACGCAGCCGCTCGGCCTCCGTCTCGGCCTGCTGCTGGAGCGTACGGATCCGCTCGGCGGCCTCGCTGCGCAGCCGGTCGCCCTCCTCGGCGGCCTCACGACGGATCCGTGAGGCCTCCTCACGGGCTTCGGTCAGCGCCTGCTCGGCGGCGGCGAGTCGCTCCTCGGCCTCGGTGTGCAGCCGGGTCAGTTCCTCGGCGGCCTCCGCGCGGCGGGCCTCTATGGCCTGCTCGGTCTCCTCGTGCAGCTCGCGCGCGGCCCGCTCGGCGTCCGCCTTGATGCCCTCGGACTCCTCGACGACCTCGGCGCGGTGCCGCTCGGCCTCCTTGCGGGTGCGCTCGAGGGTCTCCTCGGCCTGCCGGCGCAGGGTCGTCGCCCGCTCGATGGCCTCCGTACGGACCTTCTCGCTGTCCGTGGTGGCCTTCTGGCGCAGCTCGTCCGCGTCCTGCCGGGTCTTCGCCAGCAGTTCCTCGGCGGTCCTGGCCGCCTCCTCGATCTGCTGGACGGCCTCCTTGCGCGCCTCGGAGCGGATCTTCTCGCCCTCGGCGACCGCCTCGGCGCGCAGCTGCTCGGCCTCGCCGCGCAGTCGGCGGGCCTCCTCCTGCAGCTCGACCGTCTTGGCGCGGTACTCCTTGGTGTCGTCCTTCGCCGTGCCCTTGAGCTGCTCGGCGATGTCGTGCGCCTCGGCGCGCAGCCGGTCCGCCTCGGACTCCGCCTCGGTGCGGATCCGCTCGGCCTCCTCGGCGGCGGCCTTGGTGGTGTTCCGCGCGTCCTCCTGGGCCTTGATGAGGACGTCCTCGGCCGTCTTCGCCGCCTTGGACAGCTGGGTCGCGCTCTCCTCGGCGGTGAGGGTGCGGGCCTTCTCGGCGGCCTCGTCGAGCAGCTTCTCGGCCTCGGCGCGGGCGTCCGCGACGATCTGCTCGGCGTCCGACCTGGTGGCCTCGGCCTCCTTGGTGGCCTCGCTGACCAGCCGGGCGACCTGCTCCTTCGCCGTGCGCGTGCGCTGCTCGTTGGTCGACTCCGCGCTCGACAGCGCCTTCTCGGCGGCGGCTTTGGCCTCGGCGACCAGCTTCTCCGCCTCGGCGCGGGCCTCGCGCAGGGCCGTGTCGGCCTCCGCGATGCGCTGCTCGGCGGTCCGGCTCAGCTCCTGCGCCTCGCGGCGGGCCGCGTCCGACTCGGAGAACGTGGAGGTACGCAGCTGCTCGGCGTGGTCGGTGGCCTCCTGGGCCTGCGTCGAGGCGGCGTTCAGCAGTCGTTCGGCGTCCGCGCGGGCGCGGCGCAGCAGCTGCTCGGCCTCCGCGCGGGCCGACTCGGCCTCGTTCGTCAGGCGCTGGCGGGCCTCGGAGGTCACCCGTTCGGCCTCCGCGCGGGCCGCCGCCATGGCCTGGTCGGCCTCGGCGCGGGACTCGTCGAGGAGCCGGCGGGCCTGCTGCTCGGTCCGGGCGCGCAGCTGCTCCGCCCAGGCCACGTTCTCGTTGACGTGCGACTCGACGGTCTGCCGGCGCTCGGCCAGCTCCTGGTCGAGCTGCTGGCGGCGGGTGACCGCCTCCTGGTGCAGCTCCGCCTGGAGGCGGGCGGCCTGCTCGGCGTGCTCCTGGAGGATGCGCTGGGTCTGCGCCCGGGCCTGGCTCAGCTCGCGCTCGGCCTCCAGGCGCAACTGGTCGGCCTGGACCTGCGCGTTGCGCAGCAACTGCTCGGCCTGGTAGCCGATGTCGCCGCCGTCGAAGGCGGGCCGGGACATGATGGTGCGACGCGCCTCGTGCAACTTGGCGCGCAGCACCTCGACCTGGTAGCCGAGGTCCTCGGCATGCTGGATCGCCTTTTCCCGCTCGGTCTTCAGCCGCTTCATCTCGGCTTCGAAACGAGTGAGGTGGTCGACGTCAGCCGCCGGTTCCCGCTCCTGGCTCTCGTAGCCCCGCACTGCGCGGTCCCATCCGTCCCCTGGTCGCAAGTCTCTCCGAACGAGCTCCGTCCGTCTGCCGAACGGGGCTCCCGGGGAATGGTGTCAGATCAACGGCGGAGCACGGGCTGCTGCCCCGACGCTCGTCCCCCGAAACCCGGACCCCGGCCAGGTCCCGCCGTCATGGCAGGACCCTGGTCGCCCTGGGTGGAGCGGCGACCGCCCCCAACCCTACCGGCCCATATGTACGGGGGTCAGTGCTCAGGTGACTCAACAGGCGCCGAAGTGACCAGTTCTGTCAGTACACCGTGGCAATCCTTCGGGTGCAGGAAGGTGATCCGTGACCCCATGGAACCGATTCGCGGCTCTTCGTACAGAACGCGTACGCCCTTCTGCCCGATGGCTGCGGCATCCGTGTCCACGTCCGCCGTACCGAAGGCGATGTGATGCACGCCCTCGCCGTTCTTCGCGAGCCACTTTCCCACGGCGGAGTCCTCCCTGGTCGGCTCGAGGAGCTGCAGGTACGAAGCCCCGCCGTCGGACGTATCGTTGATCTTGAGCATGGCCTCGCGTACGCCCTGCTCCTCGTTGACCTCGGAGTGGAAGACCTCGAAGCCGTACGTTGCCCGGTAGAACTCGACGGTCTTGTCGAGGTCGTGGCAGGCGATCCCGATGTGGTCGATTCGCGTCAGCATGGATTCAGTGCAGCGCGCCGGAGGTGGTTACGCAACGTGCGCGCGATCACACCGACGGCCCGATGACGGGGTGGACTACCGCTCAGTACATTCGAAGTAAACCCTCGTTCACTCCTCGGCCTGTGCAGGCCGGATAAGGGGATCGCAGCTCATGACTGGATCGAACAGCACGACCTCGGTGATCGTCGCAGGCGCCCGGACGCCCATGGGACGGTTGCTGGGCTCGCTGAAGTCCTTCTCGGGAGCCGACCTCGGCGGCTTCGCGATCAAGGCCGCCCTCGACCGTGCGGGGATCGGTGGCGACCAGGTGCAGTACGTGATCATGGGCCAGGTGCTCCAGGCCGGGGCAGGGCAGATCCCGGCCCGCCAGGCCGCGGTCAAGGCCGGCATCCCGATGAGCGTCCCGGCGCTCACCGTCAACAAGGTGTGTCTGTCCGGCCTCGACGCCATCGCCCTCGCCGACCAGCTCATCCGCGCCGGCGAGTTCGACGTGGTCGTCGCCGGCGGCCAGGAGTCCATGACCAACGCCCCCCACCTGCTGCCGAAGTCCCGCGAGGGCTTCAAGTACGGGGCGATCGAGATGCTCGACGCCATGGCGTACGACGGTCTCACCGACGCCTTCGAGAACATCGCCATGGGCGAGTCGACGGAGAAGCACAACACCCGCCTCGGCATCCGGCGCCCCGAGCAGGACGAGATCGCCGCGCTGTCCCACCAGCGTGCCGCGGCCGCCCAGAAGAACGGCCTGTTCGAGGCCGAGATCACCCCGGTGGAGATCCCGCAGCGCAAGGGCGAGCCGGTCGTCTTCAGCAAGGACGAGGGCATCCGCGGTGAGACCACCGCCGAGTCGCTCGGCAAGCTGCGCCCGGCGTTCACCAAGGACGGCACGATCACCGCGGGTTCGGCCTCGCAGATCTCCGACGGTGCCGCCGCGGTCGTGGTGATGAGCAAGGCCAAGGCGCAGGAGCTCGGTCTGGAGTGGATCGCCGAGATCGGCGCCCACGGCAATGTGGCCGGACCGGACAACTCCTTGCAGTCGCAACCGTCGAACGCCATCCTGCACGCCCTCAAGAAGGAGGGCCTGGAGGTCTCCGACCTCGATCTGGTCGAGATCAACGAGGCCTTCGCGGCGGTCGCGGTCCAGTCAATGAAGGACCTCGGGGTGTCCACGGATCGGGTGAACGTCAACGGCGGCGCGATCGCCCTCGGCCACCCGATCGGCATGTCCGGCGCCCGGCTCGTCCTGCACCTGGCGCTGGAGCTCAGGCGGCGCGGCGGCGGTGTGGGCGCGGCGGCGCTGTGCGGTGGCGGCGGTCAGGGTGACGCACTGATCGTGCGGGTACCGAAGGCCTGAGTTCGCTGTAGGTCTGTCTCTGATCTCTCTGGTCTCTCTGATCTCGCTGAACGGAGCTGTGATGCAGGACGTCTCCACACTGGTCGCCCAGGCCAGGGAGGGCCGGCCGCGGGCCGTGGCCCGGCTGATTTCCCTGGTGGAGGGGGCGTCCCCGCAGCTCAGGGAGGTCATGGCGGCACTGGCTCCGCTGACCGGCAACGCGTACGTCGTCGGCCTCACCGGCTCGCCGGGCGTCGGCAAGTCGACGTCCACGTCCGCCCTGGTGACCGCGTACCGCAAGCAGGGCAAGCGGGTCGGCGTCCTGGCCGTCGACCCGTCCTCGCCGTTCTCCGGCGGCGCGCTGCTCGGCGACCGGGTCCGCATGTCGGAGCACGCCTCCGACCCGGGCGTCTACATCCGCTCGATGGCGACGCGCGGCCACCTGGGCGGCCTCGCCTGGGCCGCACCGCAGGCGATCCGTGTCCTGGACGCGGCCGGCTGCGAGGTGATCCTGGTCGAGACGGTCGGGGTCGGCCAGTCGGAGGTCGAGATCGCCTCCCAGGCGGACACGTCGGTGGTGTTGCTGGCGCCGGGCATGGGTGACGGAATCCAGGCGGCGAAGGCCGGAATCCTGGAGATCGGCGACGTGTACGTCGTCAACAAGGCCGACCGCGACGGCGCGGACGCCACGGCCCGCGAACTGAACCACATGCTGGGCCTCGGCGAGTCCCGCGGCCCCGGCGACTGGCGTCCGCCCATCGTCAAGACCGTCGCCGCGCGCGCCGAGGGCATCGACGAGGTGGTGGAGGCCCTGGAGAAGCACCGCGCCTGGATGGAGGAGGGGGGCGTCCTGGCCGAACGCCGCCGCACGCGCGCCGCCCGCGAGGTCGAGACCATCGCCGTCACGGCCCTGCGCGAACGCATCGGCGACCTGCACGGCGACCGCCGGCTGAGCACCCTGGCGGAGAAGATCGTCGCCGGGGAGCTGGACCCCTACCGGGCGGCGGACGAGCTGGTGGCGGGGCTGACGGAGGGCTGAGCGGCCCATGGCGAACTCCGCGGACCCGCTGATACGTTGATCGACATGTTCCTCCTCCTGGCATAGGGCACGCCCGAGCCCGCGACCGCACCCGGCAGCACGCCGTGGCCGTCGCGGCACTTCGGCGTCCCTTCCCTGCCTCCAGTAGAGGAACTTTGTCGTGTCCGCTGTCTCCCCGCGGCCCTCGTATGCCGCGGTACTCCGCATTCCCCATGCCCGGCGCACCTTCGCGGCCGCCCTCGCCGCCCGGCTGTCGTACGGCATGGTCCCGATCGCCGTGATGCTCTGCGTGACCCGGGCGACCGGGTCGTACGCCGTCGCCGGCGTCGTCATGGCCGTGTTCGGCGCCACGGGCGTCTTCTTGTCGCCCTACCGGGCGGCCCTCGTCGACCGTTACGGCCCGCGCCGCGCGCTGCTGCCGATGGCGCTGCTGTACGCGGGGCTGCTCTGCGCGCTGGCGGTGGCCTGTTGGCGTCCGGGCGCCTCCGGACTGCTGCTCGGCCTGATCGCCGCCGTCACGGGCGCCTGCGCGCCGCCGCTCGGCCCCACCATGCGCACGGTGTGGGGCGAACTCGCCGAGGACCGGCTCCTGCTGCAGCGCGCGTACAGCCTGGACGGGGTCGCGGAGGAACTCCTCTACGTCACCGGCCCGTTGCTGGTCGGCGTGCTGGTCGGCTTCGCGTCGCCCGCGGTGGGCGTGGTGCTGGGCGCGCTGCTGATGGGGGTGGGGACGCCGGCGTTCGTCCTGTCACCGGCGGTCGGCGCGGTGCGCGGGAGCGGGCGTGTACGCAAGGGCCGACGGGCGCCGCTGACGCCGGGGCGGGAGTTGCTGCAGCCGATCGTCGTCGCGGGCGGTGTCGGTCTGTCCCTCAGCGCCGTCGACCTCCTCGTCGTCGCCTTCGCCGGGCAGCGGCAGCTCGGGGACGACACCGTGGCCTGGGTGCTCGCGGCGCTGTCGGCGGGCAGCGCCGTCGGTGGCCTGCTCAACGGTGCGGTGGACTGGCGTATGCCGGCCCGGGTCCGGCTTTCGTTCCTGGCGGCGGGCCTGGGCGTGACGCTCGGCGTCGCCGGTCTGGCGCCCGGCGTGGTCACCCTTGCGGGGGCCGCGGCCTGTGCGGGGCTGTTTGTCGCACCGGCCCTGACGACGGCTTATCTGATCGCCGACGAAGCCGCCCCGGCCGGGTTCCGTACGCAGTCGGGGGCGTGGGTCAACACGGCCTTCAACGCGGGGAGTTCGGCTGGGGCGGCGACGATGGGGGTGCTGGTGGAGCGACTTCCGCTGGGGGTGTGCTTCGTGGTGGCGGGCGGGGTGTCGGTGGGGGCGGCGGTGATCGCGGGAGTGCGCGCACCGGCGCCGGCGCGGGCGTAATTGGGGGCTCCGCCCCCCAGACCCCCGGCCTTTGCCCACCTTGCCACCCGTCCCGGTGGGGCGAGAGGCGGAGCCCGGGGGGGCACCTCCCGTCCGACCGAGTCGGCAGGGCGAGGGCCACTCCTGTCCGACCGAGTCGGGTGGTGGGTGGGCATAGGCCGGGGGTCCAGGGGGCGGAGCCTCCTGTGGCGGGTTGCAGGGGCGGCGCCCCTACCCCACGTCTACCCCACGTCAGTCGTCGTCGACGTCGTCACCGGCGTCATCAGCATCGTCCGCGTCGTCCGCCCGGTCCGCCGTGACCTTGCCGGTCTTCAGGCCGACGTTCCAGTCCTGCTCGGCCTTGCCGGACTTGTGCGTCTCCACCTCCCAGGCCTTCGAGGTGCCGTCCTCGTCCAGGTCCACCGATGTCACGGTGCCCTTGCCGGCCGCGGCGTCGGCCGCCTCCGCAGCCGTCACGGACGTCCCCTTCAGAGCGGCCCGCACCTCGGCGGTGTCGTCCTCGTGCTCGGTGTGGGAGCCGAGGACCTTGCCGGTGCCGGGGTCGATGCGCACGCTGTGCCAGGTGTTGCCGCTGCCGAGCACGTCGACGTCCCACACGACCGGCCCGGCGTCGTCCTGGTCGTCCAGGTCGGCGGAGACGGCGGTGCCCGGCGAGTGCCGCAGCGCGGAGGCGATGGCCTCGGCGGCCGTCACGTCACCGGACACGCGTGCCGTGCCGTCGTCCTGGACACCGCTCCCGTTCACCTGGACGTCCGTCTGCCGCGCCGTCCCCTCGTCGCCGTCCCCCGTCACCGCGAGAGCCGTGGCCGTACCGCCCCCGACCAGAGCGGCGGCCGTAACGGCGGCGATCACGATGTTGCGCTTCATGGGGTTACCTCCGGAATCATGCTGATTCAGTCGCTTCGTTTCGCTTTCGACGTCAACCAACATGGCCGATCGACGCTGAGAGGAACCTGAAGCCCCCTGAAGAGATCTTCAGCTCGGCTTTGCCAAGCTGAAGTCATGCGCCCACCCGTCACCCACCACCACCCTGCTCGAGACGCTTCGCGTCGCCCCTTTCGATTCTTGATCGTGGAGGACGAGAAGCGGCTGGCCCTGTCGCTCGCCAAGGGCCTGACGGCCGAGGGGTACGCCGTGGACGTGGTCCACGACGGCCGGGAGGGTCTGCACCGGGCCACCGAGGGGACGTACGACCTCGTGATCCTGGACATCATGCTCCCCGGCCTCAACGGCTACCGCGTCTGCGCCGCCCTGCGCGCCGCGGGCCACGACGTGCCGATCCTGATGCTCACCGCCAAGGACGGCGAGTACGACGAGGCGGAGGGCCTCGACACGGGTGCCGACGACTACCTGACCAAGCCGTTCTCGTACGTCGTCCTCGTCGCCCGGATCAAGGCCCTGCTGCGGCGCCGCGCGCAGGGCGGCGGGGCCTCGCCCGTGCAGGTGCACGGCGACCTGAAGGTCGACACCGCCGCCCGCCGCGTCTTCCTCGCGGACGACGAGATCGCGCTGACCGCCAAGGAGTTCGCGGTCCTGGAGCAGCTCGTGGTGCGGGCCGGCGAGGTGGTGTCCAAGTCCGAGATCCTGGAGCACGTCTGGGACTTCGCGTACGACGGCGACCCGAACATCGTCGAGGTGTACATCAGCGCCCTGCGCCGCAAGCTGCGCGCCGAGCTCATCCGGACGGTCCGCGGCGCCGGCTACCGGCTGGAGGCGGAGCAGCGATGAGACGGCTCTTCGGTTCCGTACGGTCCCGGGCGACGCTCGCCGCCACCCTCGTCGTCGCGGTGGCGCTGGTCGCGGCCGGGACCGCCGTACTGCTGTCCCTGCGGTCCAACCTGATCGGGCAGGCCGG
This sequence comes from Streptomyces sp. MMG1533, assembly GCF_001279775.1. Taxonomy (GTDB): domain Bacteria; phylum Actinomycetota; class Actinomycetes; order Streptomycetales; family Streptomycetaceae; genus Streptomyces. The sequence continues at coordinate 57,250 of NZ_LGDG01000242.1, forward strand.
GACGGAGGCGGAGCGTTCCGCGCGGACGGTGGCCGCCGACCTCTCCGGCGGGAAGACCTACGAGCAACTGTCCCTGGACGACGACGACCGGCCCGTCCAGGTCGTCGACGAGAAGGGCACGCTCGTCGCCGCGAGCGAGGACCTGGAGCGGATCAGCGGCACGGGAACCGGCGCCGTGCGCCCACAGGCATCCACGCCCACCGACGGCACCGGCGACGAGGACGCCGACGAGGACGCGGACGACGACTCCTCCCTCGAACCCGGCGAGATCGACGAGAAGACCGTCTTCACCAACGGCTCCGCGACGATCGACCAGCACAGTGCCGACTACCGCTTCGCCGCCGTCCAGTTGGAGACCGACAAACTGGGTCTGCTCACCGTCTACGCCGGCGCCCCCCTGTCCGCCGAGCAGAGCGCCGTGGGCACCGCGACGACCGTCATGCTGATCGGCTTCCCACTGCTGCTCGCCGTCGTCGCGGGCGTGACCTGGCTGGTCACCCGGCGTGCGCTGCGCCCGGTGGAGGGCATCCGCAGCGAGATGGCCGCGATCACCGCCTCGGAGGACCTCGCCCGCCGGGTCCCGGTGCCGGACACGCACGACGAGGTGGCCCGGCTCGCCCGCACCACGAACGAGACGCTGGTCGCCCTGGAGACCTCCGTGGAACGCCAGCGCCGCTTCGTCGCCGACGCCTCGCACGAGCTGCGCAGCCCGATCGCGTCCTTGCGCACCCAGCTCGAAGTGGGCGCCGCGCACCCCGAGTTGCTGGACGTGGCAGGGGCGGTCGAGGACACCGTACGACTTCAGCGCCTCGCCGCCGACCTGCTGCTGCTCGCCCGGCTGGACGCGGGGGAGCGGCCCGCCGCCGCCGCTCGGCTGGACCTGGCCGCGCTGGCGCGGGAGGAAGCCGCGGGGCGGGCGGGCGTGGGCGTGGAGGCGCCGGATGCGGTGGAAGTGGCCGGGTCGCGGGGGCAGTTGGAGCGGGTGCTCACCAACCTGCTGGACAACGCGGCGCGGCACGCCCGCTCGGCGGTCACGGTGACCGTGCGGCGGGAGGGGGAGTGGGCCGTGGCCGGGGTCGCCGACGACGGGAACGGAGTGCCCGAGGGTGACCGGGAGCGGATCTTCGAGCGGTTCGTACGGCTCGACGACGCCCGCAGCCGCGACGACGGCGGCGCCGGGCTCGGGCTCGCCATCGCCCGGGACGTCGCCGTACGGCACGGCGGCACGCTCACGGTCCGGGACGCGCCGGCAGGCGGAGCCCTGTTCGAACTCCGCCTGCCGCTCGCCTAGATGGCCGCCATCTCGATGGCCGGGGCCGGGGCCGGGGCCGGGACGGCCCGGGCTCGGATGCCCGACGTCCGGGTCACGGACGTCCGCGCTGCCCCCGCAGGTGCTCCGCGATGGGCTTCAGGGACTTGTCGAGTTCCACCAGGGCGTCGGGGGACAGCAGATCGATGAAGTGCCGCCGCACCGACGCCACATGATGTGGCGCGACCTTCTTCATCGTCTCCATGCCGTGCTCGGTGAGGACCGCGTACAGACCGCGACGGTCCGACTCGCAGTTCTCGCGCCGCACGAGGTCCGCGGTCTCCATGCGGGTGATCTGGTGGGAGAGGCGGCTCTTGGACTGGAGGGTGGCGGACGCGAGGTCGCTCATCCGCATCCGTACGCCCTCCGACTCGGAGAGATTGACCAGGATCTCGTAGTCGTTCATTGTCAGGCCGAACGGCTGCAGGTCCCTTTCGAGCTGGTACGTCAACAGCCTGTTGACCTCCAGGTGGGTGCGCCAGGCGCACTGCTCCGCATCGGTCAGCCAGCGCGTGGCCGTCTCGGTCTCCATGAATGAAGTCTACCTAAAAGGTTGAAAGGCGAACTAGTGAGGGTGGTGTGACGACGGCGCGCACACGTTCGACGTCACACTCCGCAGACTACCGCTCACAGCCCGAAGCGACGCTGGAGGTCCCCCAGCTGTCCGGGAAGGCGCGGTGCGCCGGCTTGCTGTGCGGGACCTGTGGGAGCCCCGCCGCCACCGGGCACCCCGGCCTGCTGCGGAACCATCCCCGTGGCCTGCTCCGCCATCAGCGCCTCCGACGACTGGAGCAGGACCGTGCCGGCCCCGACGAACTCGAACTGGTGCTCCTCCCCGGAGGCCCCGCCGAGGCCCGTCATCGCACGTAGACCGCCCATCAGGCCGGTCATGTACCCGTGGTCGTAGTGATGACACGGAGAGGGGCAGTCGGCCCAGCCGACGAGCGCCTGCGGGTCCACCCGGATCGGGGGTTCCATGAACACCACCGGACCGTTAGAGGCCGCCACGAACTTTCCGGTTCCGATGAGTGTCAGGAAACCCGGCACGATTGATTGCTTGAGGGCGAGACTTGGCTGAAAAGCGAGCAAGTTGCCCGAGCGAATGGTCAGGTTGCCGTTCTCCAGGTCGTAGGAGTTCACGTCGAAGGCCCGGTCGGCGAGGAGCATCTTGCCCGAGCCCTCCGCCACGACCCAGTCGCTCGCGTGCAGAGGCGAATGGAAGGACGTACGGACAAGTCGGTCCAGCCGGCCGTGTCCGATGCCGTTGAACTCCATCGAGCCGTAGTAGGCGATCATCTTCCCCTTCTGCAGGAACCACTGGCTCCCCTTGAGCTCCACGCAGAAGGTGTAGTTGTTGACGTTGTCGTCGGACGGCAGCGTCATCGGGTCGTAGACCGTCGGGCCGCCGCCCGGAGCCCCGTACATGCTCACAGCTTCTCCTCCGAGGCCTGGACGTACACCGCGCCGTTGCCGCTGAGCTCCAGTTGGAACGCCTCTCCGGAACCGCGGCCCACCATGTCCCGCCAGCCCAGCGCGGTGGACAGCTTGTTGCGTACGTCGCCGTGGTGGGCGACGTACGCCTGCGGGTCGACATGGACCGGGCGCTGCGGGGTGATCGGGACCTCGATGACCCCGCCGTGCGCCATGACCGCCACCGAGCCGTGCCCGCGGAGGGTGGTCGTGAACAGCCCCTGGCCGGTGACCTGGCCGCGGACCATGCCCATGACGCCGCCCTGGGAGCCCATGAACATCGTGCCCTGCTCCAGCGTGCCCTCGAAGGCGAGCAGCCGGTCCGCTTCCACGAACAGGGTGTCGCCGGTGAGGTTGATGACCTGGACGTGGTGGCCGCCGTGCCCGAACAGCACGGTGCCGCTGCCCTCGACGGACATCAGGGGGGCGGCCTCGCCCGCCGCCCGGCGGCCGATCATCGACATGACCCCGCCCTGGCCGCCCTGCATGTTGGGCGTGAAGGACACCTCGCCCTTGTAGGCGAGCATCGCCCCGCGCTGACTGAACAGCCGCTGCCCGGGCAGCACGGTCGCCTCGACCATCTTCGAGTTGATCTCAACGAAGGCCATGTCACACATCCCCCGCGATCGTGTTCCGCTCGCTCGGCTGGACGTAGACCAGGCCGTCGCCCTCGAAGCGGATCTGGAAGGCCTCGCCGCCGCCCTCGCCCATGAACGTGCGGAACGTCACACCGGACTGGAAGGACTGCTGGAGGTTTCCCTGGTGCGCGATGTAGGCGCCCGGGTCGACGGTCAGCGGGTACTGCGCGCTGACCCGCAGCACGACCGCCGGCCCGTCCGACATGATCGCGGCCTGACCGTGGCCCTCGATCGTCGTCGTGAACAGTCCGTTGCCCTGTGTGGCCCCGCGCATGCCCGTGAACGACGTGCCGGTCCGCAGGCCCGAGTCGGTCGCGAGCAGATTGCTCGACTCCACGTACAGCTTGTCGCCCTGGAGGGCGACGAGGTTGATTTCCGAGGCCCGGTCCGCGAACCAGCACGTCCCGTGCCCCTTCACCTCCATCAGTGTCATCTGCTCGCCGGTGATCCGCCGGGTCACCATTCCCCGGATGCCCTCACCGCCGCCGCTGAGCTTCTTGAAGTCCATCTGTCCGTCGTACGCGACCATCGAGCCGTTCTTCGCCTTCACGGCGTCCCCGGTCATGTCGACGGCCAGCACCTTGCTGCCTTGAAGTCGGAACATCGCCACGCTGCGAAGGTAGCCGTCGGGAGCCTTTGCCAACAGAGCCTGAGGGTGGAGCGGGACCCTGATCGAACCCCTAAGGGCCCGCAAGGGTCCGGTCGCTCGCCCCAGGGAGTCGGATGACGGCCTTCCCCGCGGTCAGGTCGGCCGCGGACCGGGGCGGCACCGCGTCCTCCTCGTCGTCCCGCATCGGCCCCTGATCGACGAAGGCCGACGCGGTCCGCCGAGGTCCGGAGGCAGCACCACTCCGCCTCGGCAGGGTCATGAAGAATGCGAGCGGTACGCGCTCTCCCCGGCCGACGGCACCGGCTTCCACCCCCCGCCCGTGCGCCGCACAGTCGTTTGCCACAATGGGCGAACGTTTGTGCTCGCATTCACAAACCGTCCGACGTCTCTCCCACCGAAGGTGACCCGTGGACATCAAGACCGCCAGCGCCCTCCGCCGCCTCCGCCTGGTCTCGGCTCCCGAGGCGATCTCCTTCCTTCTTCTCCTCGTCTGCTCGGTGCTGAAGCGGACCACGGACTTCAACGCGGTCCCCGTGATGGGGATGATCCACGGCGTCCTCTTCGTCCTGTACGTGATCTTCTGGGCCGACGCCTGGAACCGTACGAAGTGGCCCCTGAAGACCGCCGCGCTCTACTTCGTCCTCTCCGTGCTGCCCACCGGCGGCTTCTTCGCCGAGCGCAAGCTCAGGCGCGAGGCCGAGGACGCGGTCATCGCCTCCCGGGCCCGCCAGGAAAAGGCCGTGAAGGCATGATCGTCGCCTTCTCCGTGACGCCGCTCGGCGTCGGCGAGGACGTGGGGGAGTACGTCGCCGACGCCGTCCGTGTGGTCCGGGAGTCGGGCCTGCCCCACCGCACCGACGCGATGTTCACGTCGATCGAGGGCGAGTGGGACGAGGTCATGGACGTCGTGAAGCGGGCGGTCGCGGCGGTGGAGCGGCGGGCGCCGCGGGTGTCACTGGTGCTCAAGGCGGACATCCGCCCCGGAGTGACGGACGGTCTCACCTCCAAGGTGGAGACGGTGGAGCGGTATCTCTCCGAGTAGCCCTGCGGTAGGAGCAACCCCGGTCCCGCGCGGACCGGGGTTTTCTTGCGCCTCCTGTTTGAGCGATCGCTCAAAGAGTTGTATCTTCCTCCCCAGGAAGTTTGAGCAGTCGCTCAAACAGTGAGCTCACCTGGGGGATTCACATGGGGCTCTACATAGAGGCACGCATCCGTGCCGACCTCGACGACCTCTGGACCCGCACACAGGAGCCGTCCCGGCACCGACGCTGGGACCTGCGCTTCAGCGAGATCGACTACCTTCCGCGCGCGGAGGGCGAGCCGCAGCGCTTCCGGTACGCCACGCGGATCCTGCCCGGCCTCACCGTGGCCGGCACCGGAGTCTCCGCGGGCGAACGGGAGCGCCCCGACGGCACCCGCACCTCCGTACTCCGCTTCGCCTCCCCGCACCCCCTCTCCCTCCTGGCCGAGGGCAGCGGCTACTGGCGGTACGTCCCCGACGGCGACGGAGTCCGCTTCCTCACCGGCTACGACTACCGCCCCCGCTGGGGCGCCTTCGGCGCACTGGCCGACCGCCTCGTCCTCCGCCCCTTGATGGGCTGGGCGACGGCCTGGTCCTTCGACCGCCTCCGCCTGTGGCTGGAGCGCGGCATCACCCCGGAACGAGCACTGCGGAACTGGCTGGCCGAGCTCCTGATCCGCGCCCTCGTCATCGCCGTGGCCTGCACCGGCCTCGGCCTGGAACAGTTCCTGCGCCTCTTCGGCCCGCTGGCGGCATCGATGGCGTACGTCTGGCCCCTGTTCCTCGCCGTCGCCATCTCGCTGGCCGTGTTCAAAGCGCCCCTGTCCTGCACCCCCGCCGCCCGCCGCTGCCTGCGCCAGCCCCCCACACGCGTCCGCGCCCCCCGCGTCCTGCGCACCCTGGAGAACCCGCGATGACCTCGATCTTCCGCACGGTGATGGGCGCCGACTTCGACCGCCTGCACCCCCAGCTGCAGCGGCGCTTCTCCGTCGGCCTGACGAGCGGCGAGGCCTGCACCGGCCGGGGCGTGATGGACCGCATCTGGCACGGCGGAGCCTTCGTGAAGCCGTTCCTGGCCCTCGGCACCACCCGCAACATCCTGGTCCCGCGTGCCGGCCGGCACGTCCCCTTCACCATCGAGAACGTGCCGTACACGGACACCTACGGCCGTGAGACGGTGACCTTCGTGCGCACCTTCCATCTGCCCGGCCGCGCCCGGCGCTTCGACGCCCAGATGGTGCTGGGCCCCAAGGGCGACCGCGTCCTCGACTATCTGGGAACCCACCAGCATCTGGCGAGCGACCTCCACTTCGGCGCCGAGCCCGACGGGTCGCTCCTCATCCGCTCCGGCGAACACCGGTTCCGGGAGGGCGTGGTGGACGTGCGCGTCCCCGGACTGGTCGGCGCGACGGCCGAGGTGCGCGAGTCCTACGACGACGAGAGGGGCCGCTTCCGCATCCGGGTCCGTGTCGTCAACGACTACTTCGGCCCGCTGTTCGGCTACGAGGGTTCCTTCAAGGCCACGTACACCGACATCACGACCTGCGGTGTGCGTCCCGGCCTCCGCCCGGTCCGCGAGGAGCGGCGCGCATGAGCCCGGAGACGGCGAAGTCCCTGGAGACCAAGACCAAACTCCTGGACGGCGCGCTGCGGACGCTCACCGAGCAGGGCATCGCGAAGACGTCCGCCCGTACGATCGCGGCGACGGCCGGGGTCAACCAGGCGCTGGTCTTCTACCACTTCGGCTCTGTGGACGAACTCCTCGCTGCTGCCTGCCGGTACGGCGCGGAGCGGACGGTGTCGCGTTACCGCGCCCGCTTCGACGCCGTGACGTCCCTGTCGGAACTCCTCGTCCTGGGACGGGAGATCCACGAGCAGGAACGGGCCGGAGGGCATGTCGCGCTGCTCGGTCAGCTGCTCGCGGGCGCACAGACGCACGAGAGTCTCGGGCCCGCCACCGCGGCGGGGCTCGAACTGTGGGTCGTGGAGATCGAGAAGGTCCTGACCCGGGTGCTCGCGGCGACACCGCTGGGGGAGTTCGCCGATCCGGCGGGGCTGGCGCGGGCGGTCGCGGCGTCGTTCGTGGGGATCGAGCTGTACGAAGGGGTGGACGCGACCGGCGCCGCCGCGGCACTGGACGCGCTGGAGCAACTCGGCTTCCTCGTGGGCGCGTTGGAGGAGCTCGGCCCGGTCGCCCAGCGGGCGGTGCGGCATCATCTGCGCCGGACCGGGCGGCGTTGACGGGTCCGGGTCCTACCCGGCGTCCAACGGCCGCTCGAAGAAGGTCTCCAGAACCACCGTCGCCTGCGTCCCGCTGACCCCGTCGATCGCGTACAGGCGGCGCAGCACGTCCTGGAGCCGTTCGGTGGTCGCGGTGCGCACCTTCACCAGGACGGCCGCGCTGCCCGCGATGACGTGCGCCTCCTGGATCTCCGGTACGGCGGCGAAGTCCTCGGCCCGGTCGCCCATCCACGCCGTCGAGTCGACCAGAACGAAGGCGAGGACCCCGCGGTCGAGCGCCGCGGGGTCGACGTCGACCGTCGTGGCCCGGACGATGCCCTGTTCACGCAGCTTGCGCACGCGCTCGTGCGCGGCACCCGCCGACAGGCCGACCGCCTTGCCGAGTGCGGCGTACGACTGGGTGGCGTCCCGCTGGAGGAGTGCGATCAGTCGACGGTCGATGTCATCCACTGGCTTCATGTGAAAACCATATATGGTTCGGTCGCGTGCCTGTTATGTTGAATGGCATCCTGCACTCAGCCCTCCTGAGAGGACGTCATGCCCGCCGACAGCCCGTACGAGATCCTGGACGACCGCTTCCGCACCGGACGCTGTGCGAACGGCGACAGCAGGCTGGAGGTCCTGTACGACGGCTGTCGCTGGGCCGAGGGCCCGCTGTACCTCCCCGCCTGGCGCCAGCTGATCTGGAGCGACATCCCGAACGACCGCATCCTGCGCTGGGACGAGGCCACCGGCGCGGTCGGCGTCTTCCGCACCCCCGCCGGGCACAGCAACGGCAACACCCTCGACCGGCAGGGCCGCCTGGTCACCTGCGAGCAGGGCAACCGCCGTGTCACCCGCACCGAGCCCGACGGCTCCGTGACCGTCCTCGCCGACCGCTACGCCGGCAAGCGGCTCAACAGCCCGAACGACTCCGTCGTGCGCTCCGACGGCACGATCTGGTTCTCCGACCCGGACTTCGGCATCACCAGCGACTACGAGGGCCATCGCGCCGAGTCCGAGATCGGTGCGTGCAACGTGTACCGGATCGACCCGGCGACCGGAGAGGTCCACCTGGCCGCCGACGGGTTCGAGGGGCCCAACGGCGTCATCCTCTCCCCCGACGAGGCGCGGCTGTACGTCTCCGACTCGCGGGCCGCCCGGATCCGCGTGTTCGACATCCACGACGACGGCACGCTCTCGGACGGGAAGGTCTTCGCCGAGGGCCGTGGCGACGTGCACTTCGACAACATCCGCTTCGACGACGAGGGCCGCCTGTGGGCCGCCGCCCTGGACGACGGCGTCCACTGCTACGACCCCGACGGCGCCCTCATCGGCCGGCTGCGCGTGCCCGAGTCCGTCTCCAACGTCGCCTTCGGCGGACCGAAGAACAACCGCCTGTTCATCACTGCCACGACCTCCCTGTACTCGCTGGTCATGTCGGTGACGGGAGCACCGCGCCTCTAGAGGTCGTGTTGCGAAAGTCCCGCCTGCCCCGCGACGCCCGGCACGCTCCCCCAGAGGGGGCACCCCCACTCGCCGCACCGGCCGAAAGCCCAAGTACGTCCAGTACGACCGGCAGGCACACCGAGAGCACGCACCAGACGCCGCAGGGCCCGCCCTCCGGGCGAACGACGGGACTTTCGCAACACGCCCTGGCGCGGGGGAATGCCCCTCGCTCTCGCCGGCACGAGCGAGCCCGGTACGAAGCACAGGCCCGGCCCCTCCCTCAGCCGCCCGCCGCCAGTGCGATCCCCAGCGGGGTGCGCTCGTACAGCACCTGATGGCCGTAGCGTCGCGCGGTCAGCAGACCCGCGTCGCGCAGGACCGTCAGATGCGCCGACACCGACGACGGCGCGAGGCCCAGCCGGTGGGCGAGGGCGGTCGTGGTGGCGGGTTCGTCGAGAGCGGTGAGGACGGCGGACCGGCCGCGGCCGAGCAGCCGTACGAGCGTGTCGGAGGTGCGGTCGGCGGGCTCGGCCCACAGGCCGCCGATGCCCCGGGCCGGGTAGACCAGGGTCGGCTGCCAGGGCGGGTCGAAGCTGCTGACGAGGTCCGGCCAGCTGAAGACGCTCGGCATCAGCACCAGGCCCTGCCCGTCCAGGTTCCGCTCGTGCTCGCCCTTCCACTCGACGGTCAGCGTCCCCTCACTCCAGCCGCAGCGCCGGTTGATCTCCGGCAGCAGCCCGCCCAGGCCGACCTCGGCCAGCCGGCGCGAGTGGAAGGCCACGTCCGCCTCCAGCAGGGCGCGCAGCCGCGGCCAGTCCGGCTCGACGAGGGTGTGCCACACCTCCTCCATGACCTCGGACAGTTCCCGGATCATCTGTTCCGGGTTCGCCATCCAGGCCCGGCCCCGCGGCGATTCGAGCGCGCCGGGGGTGTCCGCGAGCGAGCGGGCCGTGTCCTCGCGGGCCGCCTCCGGGTCGGCGGCACGGACCGCGGCGAGCTCCTCCTCGAAACCGGTCACCGGGCCGGTCGGCGGCGGGCACAGCCAGTCGGGGGAGTGGCCGCGCCGGGGCATCAGCAGCCACAGCGGGGCGAGGTCGAGCCCGGCGGCCGCCGTACGGATCAGGCGCAGCCAGTGCGCGTGATAGCCGTGCCGGTCGGGCCGCTTGAGCGTGCGCACCACCTCCTGCGTCTCCCACAGCGGCGACACGGCGAACCGGCACCGGAGGAAGTCGTCCTCCCCGAAACGCAGTCGCGACGGCACGGCCACCCCTGAAGAAGATTCGGCTGGAGCCGAAACTCTAGGGTGCCCGGCCCGGCGCGAGCACGCTGCCTCTCATGCCAGAAGAGACCGAGGCCCTCGCAACCCTGCCCGCCGCACCCCGCCCCACCGGCTACGCCCGCCTCTTCACCGTCCGCGAGTTCCGCGCGGTCTTCGCCGCCCACGCGCTCTCCCTGCTCGGCGTGATCGTCAGCGAGGTCGCGCTGTCCGTCCTCGTCTACGACCTCACCGGCTCGCCCCTGATGAGCGCGCTGACCTTCGCGCTGGGCTTCCTGCCGTACCTGGTCGGCGGGACCCTGCTCGCGTCAGTCGCCGACCGCTTCCCGGCCCGGCGCGTGCTGGTGGTGTGCGACCTGGTGTGCGCGGGGTGCGTGGCGCTGATGGTGACGCCGGGCGCCCCCATCGCCGTACTGCTCGCCATGCGCTGCTGCGTCGCGGTCGTCTCGCCGGTGTTCCAGGGGACCCGGATGGCCACGCTCGCCGAGATCCTGGGCGACGGCGACCTGTTCGTGCTCGGTCGCTCCCTGCTGCGGATCGTCTCGCAGAGCGCGCTGCTGGTCGGATTCGGGCTCGGCGGCCTGCTGCTCACCGTCGTCTCCCCGCGCCACGCCCTGCTGATCACCGTGGGCACCTTCTGCGCCTCGGCCGCGCTGCTCCGCTTCGGCACCCGGCGCCGCCCCGCCCGGGCCGGAAACGGGAGCGCACTGGTCAAGGACTCCCTGAAGGGGGCCCGGCAGGTGCTCGCCGACCGGCGGGTGCGGGTGCTGCTCCTGATGTTCTGGCTGCCGCCGATGTTCTCCGTCGCGCCCGAGGCGCTGGCCGCTCCGTACGCCGACGATCTGGGCGTCGGCTCCGTGGGCCTCGGCCTGCTGATGTGCGCGCTGCCGGTCGGCGCGATCGCCGGAGAGCTGTACGCGGGCTCCCGGCTGCGCCCCGCGGCCCGCGAACGGATCGCCCTCCCGCTGGTCTGCTGCACGCTGCTCCCGTACCTCGGCTACGCGCTCCGCCCCGGCCTCGCCGTCTCGCTGCTGCTCCTGGTGGTCTCGGGGGCGGGGGCGGCGTACACGCTGGGCCTGGACCAGTGGTTCGTACGGGCCGTGCCCCGGGAGCTGCGCGGGCGGGCCATGACGCTGCTCACCGCCGGGCTGATGACGATCCAGGGCGTGGGCATGGCACTGGCGGGGGTGGCGGCGGAGTTCGCCGGGGTGGCCGCGACGGTGACGGGAGCGGGAGTGCTGGGGACGGTGTGCTGTGTGCTGCTGGCCCTGGAAGCCCGGCGGACCGAAAGGCGAGACAGGGCTGACCACGATGTGACCGGCCGGTAAGGTCTTTGCCGTGCCGAAGCCCCTCAGTCTCCCCTTCGATCCCATCGCCCGCGCCGACGAACTCTGGAAGCGGCGCTGGGGAAACGTGCCGTCCATGGCCGCGATCACCTCGATCATGCGCGCCCACCAGATCCTGCTCGCCGAGGTCGACGCGGTGGTCAAGCCGTACGGACTGACGTTCGCGCGGTACGAGGCGCTGGTCCTGCTCACCTTCTCCAAGGCCGGCGAGCTCACCATGTCCAAGATCGGCGAGCGGCTCATGGTGCACCCCACCTCCGTGACGAACACCGTGGACCGGCTGGTGAAGTCGGGCCTGGTCGACAGGAAGCCCAACCCCAACGACGGGCGCGGCACGCTCGCCGTCATCACCGACAAGGGGCGCGAGGTGGTCGAGGCGGCGACCCGCGACCTGATGGCGATGGACTTCGGGCTCGGGGTGTACGACGCCGAGGAGTGCGCGGAGATCTTCGCGATGCTGAGGCCGCTGCGGGTGTCGGCGCACGACTTCGACGAGGACTGACCCGGGGCAAGATCGCCCGGAGTGCGTGGTTACGCTCGTACGCATGAAAAAGAGCGTGCTGACCCGCTATCGCGTCATGGCCTACGTCACCGGTGTCCTGCTGGTCCTGCTGACCTTCGGCGTGATCGCCAAGTACCTGCTCGACATGGACGGCGCCGACGGCTTCACCCGTGTCGTGGGCATCGCGCACGGCTGGCTGTACGTCGTCTACCTGGTCTTCGCGTTCGACCTGGGCTCGAAGGCGAAGTGGCCGGTCTCCAAGCAGTTGTGGGTGCTGCTGGCCGGGACGATCCCCACGGCCGCCTTCTTCGTGGAGCGCAAGGTCAGCCGTGAGCTGGAGGGGAAGATCGCCGAGGACTCTCCGGCGGTCGCCAAGGCGTAGTTCCACCGCCGTACGGGTTGCGTACGGCGGTCAGCCATCGACATTTACTAGGACGTCCTAGTAAATTCGAAGCATGGACGCTGACGCCATCGAAGAGGGCCGCCGACGCTGGCAGGCCCGGTACGACGCTTCACGCACGCGCGAGGCGGCCGGGGCTTCGGGGGCGAAGCCCCCAAGGGATTGGACACGCACGACGCTCTCCGGGGACCCCGTGGAGCCGGTGTACGGGCCGCGCCCCGGGGACGCCTACGAGGGCTTCGAGCGGATCGGCTGGCCGGGGGAGTACCCCTTCACCCGCGGCCTGTACGCGACCGGTTACCGGGGGCGTACCTGGACCATCCGGCAGTTCGCCGGGTTCGGGAACGCCGAGCAGACCAACGAGCGCTACAAGATGATCCTCGCCAACGGCGGCGGAGGACTGTCCGTGGCCTTCGACATGCCGACGCTCATGGGCCGCGACTCCGACGACCCGCGTTCGCTCGGCGAGGTCGGGCACTGCGGTGTCGCCATCGACTCGGCGGCGGACATGGAGGTCCTGTTCAAGGACATCCCGCTGAGCGACGTCACCACCTCCATGACGATCTCCGGGCCCGCCGTGCCCGTCTTCTGCATGTACCTCGTCGCCGCCGAACGGCAGGGCGTCGACCCGGCCGTGCTCAACGGCACGCTCCAGACCGACATCTTCAAGGAGTACATCGCCCAGAAGGAGTGGCTCTTCCAGCCCGAGCCGCACCTGCGCCTCATCGGCGACCTGATGGAGTACTGCGCGTCCGGCATCCCCGCCTACAAGCCGCTGTCCGTCTCCGGCTACCACATCCGCGAAGCCGGCTCGACGGCCGCGCAGGAACTGGCGTACACGCTGGCGGACGGATTCGGGTACGTGGAGCTGGGGCTCTCGCGCGGGCTCGACGTCGATGTCTTCGCACCTGGTCTGTCCTTCTTCTTCGACGCGCACCTCGACTTCTTCGAGGAGATCGCCAAGTTCCGCGCGGCGCGCAGGATTTGGGCGCGGTGGATGCGGGACGTGTACGGCGCGCAGAGCGACAAGGCCCAGTGGCTGCGCTTCCACACCCAGACCGCCGGGGTCTCGCTGACCGCCCAGCAGCCGTACAACAACGTGGTGCGGACCGCCGTGGAGGCGCTGGCCGCCGTGCTCGGCGGCACCAACTCGCTGCACACCAACGCGCTGGACGAGACGCTGGCGTTGCCGAGCGAGCAGGCCGCCGAGATCGCCCTGCGCACGCAGCAGGTGCTGATGGAGGAGACCGGGGTCGCCAACGTGGCCGATCCGCTGGGCGGTTCGTGGTACGTCGAGCAGCTGACGGACCGGATCGAGGCGGAGGCCGAGAAGATCTTCGAGCAGATCAAGGAGCGGGGCCTCAGGGCGCACCCGGACGGGCAGCACCCCATCGGGCCGATCACCTCCGGGATCCTGCGCGGCATCGAGGACGGCTGGTTCACCGGCGAGATCGCCGAGTCGGCCTTCCAGTACCAGCGCGCCCTGGAGAAGGGCGACAAGCGGGTCGTGGGGGTGAACGTCCACCACGGATCCGTCACCGGCGACCTGGAGATCCTGCGCGTCAGCCACGAGGTGGAGCGGGAGCAGGTACGGGAGCTGGGGGCACGGAAGGCCGCCCGGGACGAGGCCGGTGTGCGGGCCGCCCTGGATGCGATGCTCGCGGCCGCGCGGGACGGCTCCAACATGATCGGGCCGATGCTGGACGCCGTACGGGCCGAGGCGACGCTGGGTGAGATCTGCGGGGTGCTGCGGGACGAGTGGGGGGTCTACACGGAGCCCGCCGGGTTCTGACGCTACGCGGCGCTGCCGAGACCCAGGAGCAGCATCCTCGTGAAGCTGCGCACCCACTCCTCGTCCGCAGGCTCCGCGCTCACCAGGGTGCGGTGGACCACCGCGCCCGCGACGATGTCGAAGATCAGGTCCACCGTGCGGGCGGCTTCCTCCGGGTTCGGCTCCGGGGGGAGTTCGCCGCGCGCCTGCGCCCGTGACCGGCCCTCCAGGACCAACCGCTTCTGGCGCTCCACGATCGACGCCCGGATGCGTTCGCGCAGTGCGTCGTCCCGTATCGACTCCGCGACCACCGCCATCAGGCCGCTCTTCGCCTCCGGCCGGGCGAGGATCGCCGCGAACTGCAGGACCACGCCCTCGATGTCGGCGGCGAGGGTGCCGCGGTCGGGGAGCTCCAGCTCGTCGAAGAGTTCCGCCACCGCGTCGACGACGAGTTCGTTCTTGCCGGCCCACCGGCGGTAGAGGGTCGTCTTCGCCACCCCGGCCCTGGTCGCCACGTCTCCCAGGGTGAGTTTCGACCAGCCGAGCTCGACCAGGGCCTCCCGCGTCGCGGCCAGGATCGCGGCGTCCGCGGCGGCGCTGCGCGGACGCCCGGTGCGGCTGGCGGGGGTGCGGCTCTGCATCCAACGACCATAACCGGCCGTTCCTGTGTCCCAGTGAGGGAGATCACCGGATGCCGCTGTTCCGGAGGCACTCGGTGCCATTACGCTACGACTCGTAGCGAAAGCTCGTGACGGACGTACACGAGCGACGCACACGCACGGCGTGGGGTGGGGACCCGGCGCCGAACACCCGAAGGCATGACCGGCTTTCACCACGCTTTTCACATGGGCGCGCGAACGGGGGAGGATGTACGCATGCAGCCACGGAACATGTCCATGAGCGGAGTCGTAGACCTCGCCGCGGTGAAAGCGGCCCAGGAGGCCAAGGCCAAGGCGGAGCAGGCGCGGGCCGAAGCCGCCCGGCAGGGCGGCGGCGCCGGTGGCGCCTCGCCGGCCGATCTCGTCATCGACGTCGATGAAGCAGGGTTCGAGCGGGATGTCCTGCAGCGGTCCGCCGAAGTGCCCGTCGTCATCGACTTCTGGGCCGAGTGGTGCCAGCCCTGCAAGCAGCTGAGCCCCGTCCTGGAGCGGCTCGCCGTCGAGTACAACGGACGCTTCGTCCTCGCCAAGATCGACGTAGACGCCAACCAGATGCTGATGCAGCAGTTCGGGATCCAGGGCATCCCGGCCGTCTTCGCGGTGGTCGCCGGGCAGGCGCTGCCGCTCTTCCAGGGTGCCGCCGGTGAGGCGCAGATCCGGCAGACCCTGGACCAGCTGGTGGAGGTGGCGGAGCAGCGTTTCGGGCTCACCGGTCTGACCGTCGACCCCGACGCCGCGCCGGGTGCCGTCGCGGAGGCCGCTCCCGCCATGCCCGCGGGGCCGTACGACGCGCTCCTCGAAGCCGCCGTACACGCCCTGGACGCGGGGGACTTCGGCGGTGCGGTCCAGGCGTACAAGAACGTACTGAGCGACGACCCGGGCAACAGCGAGGCCAAACTGGGCCTGGCCCAGGCCGAGTTGCTCCATCGCGTGCAGGGGATGGACCCGCAGCAGGTGCGCAAGGACGCGGCCGACAAGCCTGCCGACGCCGAGGCGCAGATCGCCGCCGCCGACCTGGATCTGGTGGGCGGGCACGTGGAGGACGCGTTCGGGCGGCTGATCGAGACCGTGCAGCGCACTGTGGGTGACGACCGGGATGCCGTACGTCTTCGGCTGCTGGAGCTGTTCGAGGTCGTCGGCGGCGACGATCCGCGGGTGGCGGCGGCGCGCAGGGCGCTGGCGCGCGCCCTGTTCTGACCGGGGCGGGAGGCCGGTTCTGACCAGTCCCTAAACGTCACGGCATGTGATGCCCGAGTGAAAGATTGGCCGACACGAGGCCAGTGCGGCCGCGCTTTACCAAATCTTGGTAATCGCGGCCGCTGTTACTTGGAGTAAGTCCGGGCCGTTGATCTGTCGGAATCTGTCCAACGATCAATGGTTTTGTCCGACCACCATCTGACACCCAGCGTTGTCGACCGAGACCCGCGGGTCGTTGTTCGGTTATCCGGCCGTTACTAGCGAGTAACGAACCCCCTTGTGTCGGCGGCGAGAATGCACCACGATCGGCGACGCTCGGTCCATTCCCGTACCCCGACAGCCGGTTGGGTCGACGGGAACCCAGGGTCCCCACCGAGTAGGGCCGACGGCAGTGGAGTCGGCTCTTGGGCAGGGGGGTCTTCGCCGTCTCGGCGAAGCCTGTCCAGCAAGGTTGTGCGTGATGCGTGTCAGGCGCGACCAGTGGTTGTCGCTCGGGGGTGATCGCCGGTGATTCGGGTGCGGTTCGCGCCTCCGAGCGCGGGCGCTCCCCTTCCCGAGGACGTAGCACTTCTCCCATCCCTGCCCGGCTGAGCCGTCTCATCGACAGGGGCAGTCAGGGCCAGGAGATGTACGTCCGAGAAGGAGGAAATATGGAGTCCCAGGTGCGTGGCGGGACCAGATGGAAGCGGTTCGCTGTGGTCATGGTGCCCAGCGTCGCCGCGGCCGCGGCTGTGGGTGTCGGGCTTGCGCAGGGTGCGCTGGCCGCGTCGTTCAGCGTGTCCGGCCAGGAATTCAAGGTGTCGGCGGGACATCTGCACGGTGAGGGCTTCGCCCAGTACGGCGGTATCGACACCGGTTACACGTCGACCGATGGCAAGACCAAGACGGTTCGCCCCGTCGCGATCTCGTCGTTCCAGACCGCCGAGATCACCAAGATGTGCCAGTCGGTCAAGACGGAGATCCCCCTCATAGGGAAGACGATCTACCTCCGTCTCGACGCCGGGCCGGACGCAGATCACAAGGTCGAGGCCAAGAACCTCTACATCGACGTCGCCCAGCTCGACGCCGACGCGACGTTCAACAACATCGACATCGGTGTTGCGGTCCAGGACCAGACCAAGGGCCCTGCCGTCAAGAAGGGCGACAACGTCCTGCCTGGCGGCTTCGCCCAGCAGGCCGACTCTGCCGACCTGACGAAGGTCGAGCAGACGGCGTGGGCGACCACTGCCGGCACCTTCAAGCTCAGCGGCCTGAAGATGCGTCTCGGTACCGACTCCAAGATGGAGTGCTTCTGACGGCTTCGGCCGCAGGGGCGTCCTTGGACAGCTGAGCTGCCCATGGGGGCGGGGGAGTTCATCGCTTCTCCGCCCCGCACGTCCGGCTCGACGCCTCGCGCCGGGCACTTGAACATACCCAGACTTCCGGCTTCTCCATGCCTACGGCCGAGCCGGTACGTACATCATCCGGACCCAGGGAGCTGTTTTCCATGAGTGCCGAGACTCCGGTCCAGAGCGCCGGGACGTTCACCCGGTTGCGTCTGCGATTCCGTGACTGGCGGGGCACCCGGCCGTTCTGGGCAGGCCTCTTCACCCTGCTCGGCGGGGTGCCGATCGCCTACTTCCCGTACGC
Source organism: Streptomyces sp. MMG1533 (assembly GCF_001279775.1). Lineage (GTDB taxonomy): Bacteria > Actinomycetota > Actinomycetes > Streptomycetales > Streptomycetaceae > Streptomyces. The sequence continues at coordinate 74,747 of NZ_LGDG01000242.1, forward strand.
CACCCTCAAGTTGGGCACCATGTCGCTCGCCATGGCGACCACGGCGGGTGCCGGCTCCCTCATCATCGGTGTACTGCTGTTCACGCTGGGCCTGACCATGTGGTTCCAGCAGGCCACGCGCGTCTTCGCAGGCGTCGCCGCGATCGTCCTCGCCCTGGTGTCCCTGGTGGTCTCCAACATCGGCGGGTTCATCATCGGCTTCCTGCTCGGGATGCTCGGCGGCGCGCTCGCCATCTCGTGGGCGCCGGGCAAGGCGGAGGCGGCGGGCGCCGGACAGGGCGACGCGGACAAGGGCCCCTCGACAGAGGGCGCCACGCCTCCCGGCAGCGCCGCGGGCGAGTTCGGTGAGCCGGGGGAGCCGCGCTTCGCGCAGGACCCCGCGACCGGCGGTCCGACGGACCGCACACCCGAAGCTGCCTTGGCCGACGACTCGAACGGGGGGTACCGTGTCGGCTGACGAGATCGGCGGCGAGAGTCCCGCGGCTTCGGGCGGGGCGAGAACGGGTCCTCGTCACGCCGCGCCCAAGAAGCCGCTGTTCACCAGGTTCCACATGCCGGCCGGCAAGGCGATAGCCATGGCGGCGATGCCGACGGCGGTCCTCATGGGCATCGGGTTCACGCCGACCCTCGCGCTCGCCGACGAGCAGCCGACCTCGAAGAGCCTGACGGCCGACGAGTACAAGGACTGCCTCGAGGCCCTCGACGAGGACGGCGCGTCCGCCTCGGGCACGCCGTCGCCGTCCGCGTCGACGAGCGACGACGCCTCGACGGACGACGACAAGGGCGACGCGGCGGAGCCGAGCCCCTCGGCGACGTCCTCCTCGGACTCGGGCAACTCGGGCTCGGGTGACTCCTCTTCGTCGGATTCAGGTTCCGACGACAAGGCCGACCCCACCCCGTCCGCCTCGGCCTCGCCGAGCAAGGAGAGCAACTCCTCCTCCGGCGACACCGCCACGGCGAGCCCCTCGCCGTCCGACAGCGGGGGCAACCTGCTGGAGGACATAGGCGACGCGATCACCGGCATCTTCACGGGCGGTGACGCGGCGTCGGAGAGCGCGAGCCCGACACCGACCGCGTCCCCCTCCGCCTCGGAGAGCACGGGCGGCACGGACGGCGCGGACACCTCCGACGCCGTCAAGGAGACGACCGAGAAGGTCACCGGCACGGTCGACGACACCGTGAAGGACACGACCGACACGGCGACGAAGGCGGCCGAGGACGCCACGAAGGCGGCGGAGGAGGCGGCCGAGGACGCCACGGCCACTCCCAGCCCCTCCGCGAGCTCCACGACGGACGCCGAGGACTGCCCGGCCGCCACCGAGGCCGAGGGCGACGTCGACAACAAGATCGCGGTTGCGGACGATCCCTGGTACCTGGAGGCCAGTTCGCTGACGCTGAAGGGCGCGGACTACCAGGGCGTCGTCGAGGTGAAGACGGCCAGCGGCAAGACCAAGAAGGTCCTGAAGTACGTGGTCTCCGGCGGCACCGACATCGGCGACCTGCACCAGCTGGTCAAGGAGCACGACAAGACCTACCACGTACAGGCGGGCAAGGGCACGACCTCCACGATCACCGACGGCGACACGGTGATGTACACCGAGAGCATCTCCGGCAACCTGTTCGGCCTGATCCCGATCACGTTCGACCCGGAGAACCCGCCCCCGCTGAACATCCCGCTGATCTACTTCACCAACGTGAAGATCACCCAGGCCGCCCAGTTCGGCGGAACGCTGCACGTCCCCGGGATGCAGCAGTACACGACCGACTGAGGCCGCCACAAGCCCGTTCGGGAGCCGCACACAGCTGAGGGCGCCCCCTGGCCACAGGGGGCGCCCTCAGCGCCGTACAGGGCCCTTCACGTCCTTCAAGGGCCGGGCCGCAAAGGACCCTTGGGGGACCGTCAGTCGCGTGCGCCGCCGCCGAGGTGGTGGACGCGGAGCATGTTGGTGGTGCCGGAGACGCCGGGGGGCGATCCGGCCGTGATGATGACGGTGTCGCCCGGGTTGAAGCGCCCGGTCTTGGTGATCTCCTGGTCGACCAGCTCGACCATCTCGTCGGTGCTGGCCACGAACGGCACGACGTGCGACTCGACGCCCCAGCTGAGCGTCAGCTGGTTGCGGGTGGACTCGTCCGTGGTGAACGCGATGATCGGCTGGACCGCGCGGTAGCGCGAGAGGCGGCGGGCGGTGTCGCCGGACTGGGTGAAGGCCACCAGGCCGCGGCCGCCGAGGAAGTCGGCGATCTCGCAGGCGGCACGGGCGACCGAACCACCCTGCGTACGCGGCTTCTTGCCGGGGACCAGCGGCTGCAGGCCCTTCGACATCAGCTCCTGCTCCGCAGCCGTGACGATCTTCGACATCGTCTTGACCGTCTCGATCGGGTACGCGCCCACGGAGGACTCCGCCGACAGCATGACCGCGTCCGCGCCGTCCAGGATCGCGTTGGCCACGTCGGAGGCCTCGGCGCGGGTCGGACGGGAGTTGGTGATCATCGACTCCATCATCTGGGTCGCCACGATCACCGGCTTGGCGTTGCGCCGGCACAGTTCGATCAGGCGCTTCTGCACCATGGGGACCTTCTCGAGCGGGTACTCGACGGCCAGGTCGCCACGGGCCACCATCACGGCGTCGAACGCCGCGACGACGTCCTCCATGTTCTCCACCGCCTGCGGCTTCTCCACCTTGGCGATGACGGGGACCCGGCGGCCCTCCTCGTCCATCACCTTGTGGACGTCCGAGACGTCCTTCGCGTCCCGCACGAAGGACAGCGCGACCATGTCGCAGCCCATGCGCAGCGCGAAGCGCAGGTCCTCGACGTCCTTCTCGGACAGTGCCGGGACGTTCACGGCCGCGCCGGGCAGGTTGATGCCCTTGTGGTCGGAGACGACACCGCCCTCGATGACGATCGTCTTCACCTGGTGGCCTTCGACCTCGGTGACCTTCAGCTCGACGTTGCCGTCGTTGATGAGGATCTGGTCGCCCTTGGTCACGTCACCGGGCAGGCCCTTGTAGGTCGTACCGCAGATGTGCCGGTCACCGGGCACGTCCTCGGTGGTGATGACGAACTCGTCACCACGCTCCAGCTCGACCGGGCCTTCGGCGAAGGTCTCCAGGCGGATCTTCGGGCCCTGCAGGTCGGCGAGGACGCCGATGGCGCGGCCGGTCTCCTTGGAGGCGGCGCGGACACGGTCGTACCGCCCCTGGTGTTCGGCGTGCGAGCCGTGGCTGAAGTTGAAGCGGGCCACGTTCATGCCGGCTTCGATCAGCGCAACGAGCTGATCGTGGGAGTCGACCGCGGGGCCGAGAGTGCAAACGATTTTCGAACGGCGCATGGGGGCGATCCTATCGGTTTGTTTCGCTACGGAATATTCCGTCTGGCGGAAGATACAAATGGGCGGGCGGGCGCTCAGTTGCTCTTTTCGACCAGTGCATCCGGTGCAACCAGTGCATAAGTCTGGGTGGCGATTTCCAGTTCTTCGTCCGTCGGAACCACGGCGACCGCCACGCGCGCGTGGGCGGGCGAGATCAGCCGCGGCTCGTCACTGCGTATCGCGTTCAGCTCGCCGTCCACGCCCAGGCCCAGCTCCTCCAGGCCCGCCACGGCGGCCTCCCGCACCGGCGCCGCGTTCTCGCCGACCCCGGCCGTGAACGCGATCGCGTCCACCCGGCCGAGCACCGCGTAATAGGCGCCGATGTACTTCTTCAGGCGGTGAATGTAGATGTCGAAGGCCAGCTGTGCCTGTTCGTCACCCGCATCGACCCTGCGGCGGATCTCCCGCATGTCGTTGTCCCCGCACAGACCGATCAATCCGCTCTTCTTGTTGAGGAGAGTGTCGATCTCGTCCGTGGACATTTTGCCAACGCGCATCAAATGGAAGATGACGGCCGGGTCCATGTCTCCGGAGCGCGTACCCATCACGAGCCCCTCCAAAGGCGTCAGCCCCATGGAGGTCTCGACGCACCGTCCGCCTCTGACCGCGGAGGCGGACGCCCCGTTGCCGAGGTGCAGCACGATGACGTTCACCTCCTCAGGCGCCTTGCCCAGCAGCTTCGCCGTCGCCCGGGAGACGTACGCGTGCGAGGTTCCGTGGAAGCCGTAGCGCCGGATCCGGTGCTCGTCGGCGGTCTTCACGTCGATCGCGTAGCGGGCGGCCGACTCCGGCATCGTGGTGTGGAAGGCGGTGTCGAAGACCGCGACCTGGGGGAGGTCGGGCCGCAGCGCCTGGGCGGTGCGGATGCCGGTCAGGTTGGCCGGGTTGTGCAGCGGGGCCACCGGGATCAGCCGCTCGATCTCCGCCAGCACGGTGTCGTCGATGACGGTCGGCTCGGTGAAGGACTTCCCGCCGTGCACCACCCGGTGCCCGATCGCGGCCAGCTCCGCCGAGTCGAGGCCGAGCCCGTCCTTCGCCAGTTCGTCCGCCACGGCCTTCAGCGCGGCCTCGTGGTCGGCGATCGGGCCGGTCCACTCGCGCGAGGCGCCCGTGGTGAGCGGTGTGTGCTTCAGCCGGGAGGTCTCCTCGCCGATGCGCTCGACGAGGCCCACGGCCAGCCGGCTGCTGTCGCGCATGTCGAGCAGCTGGTACTTCACCGACGAGGAGCCGGAGTTGAGGACGAGGACGCGGCTGGAGCTCACTGGGCGGTGGCCTTCTCGATCGGGGACTGGGCCTGGATGGCCGTGATGGCGACGGTGTTGACGATGTCCTGGACGAGCGCGCCCCGGGACAGGTCGTTGACCGGCTTGCGCAGACCCTGCAGCACCGGCCCCACGGCGATCGCGCCGGCCGAACGCTGCACGGCCTTGTAGGTGTTGTTGCCGGTGTTGAGGTCCGGGAAGATCAACACGCTGGCCTGGCCGGCGACTTCGGAGCCCGGCAGCTTGGTCGCCGCCACGGTCGGCTCGACGGCCGCGTCGTACTGGATCGGCCCCTCGATCTTCAGGTCGGTCCGCCGCGAGCGCACCAGCTCGGTCGCCTGGCGCACCTTGTCGACGTCGGCGCCCGAGCCGGACGTACCGGTCGAGTACGACAGCATCGCGATCCGCGGCTCCACACCGAACTGCCCGGCGGTGGCGGCCGCCTGGATGGCGATGTCGGCGAGCTGCTCGGCGTTCGGGTCCGGGTTCACCGCGCAGTCGCCGTAGACGAGGACCTTGTCGGCGAGGCACATGAAGAAGACGGACGACACGATGTCGGCGTCCGGCTTGGTCTTGATGATCTCGAAGGCGGGGCGGATGGTCGCGGCCGTGGAGTGCACCGAGCCCGACACCATGCCGTCGGCGAGACCCTCCTCAACCATCAGCGTGCCGAAGTAGTTCACGTCGGAGACGACGTCGTACGCCAGCTCCACCGTGACGCCCTTGTGGGCGCGCAGCGCCGCGTACTTCTCGGCGAAGGAGTCGCGCAGGTCGCTGGTGGCCGGGTCGATCAGCTGGGCGTCGCCGAGGTCGATGCCCAGGTCGGCGGCCTTCTTGCGGATCTGGTCGACCGGGCCGAGCAGGGTGAGGTCGCAGACCCCGCGGCGCAGCAGGACCTCGGCGGCGTGCAGGACGCGCGGCTCGGTGCCTTCGGGCAGGACGACGCGCCGCCGGTCGGAGCGGGCCTGCTCCAGGAGCTTGTGCTCGAACATCATCGGCGTGAGACGGTCGTTGCTCGGTGCGGAGACCCGCCGGTTGAGCTCGGCGGTGTCGGCGTACCGCTCGAAGAGGCCGAGCGCGGTCTCCGCCTTGCGCGGGGTCGCCGCGTTCAACTTCCCCTCCAGGGAGAAGAGCTCGGCGGCGGTGGGGAAGCTGTTGCCGGGCACCGACAGGACCGGGGTGCCGGGGGCGAGGCGGGCGGCGAGGGTGAGGACGGCGTCGCTCGGTACCTCGTTCAGCGTGAGCAGGACGCCCGCTATCGGCGGGGTGCCTGCGCTGTGCGCGGCGAGCGAGCCGACGACCAGGTCGGCGCGGTCGCCGGGGGTGACGACCAGGCAGCCCGGGGTCAGGGCGCTCAGGAAGGTCGGCAGCATCGCACCGCCGAAGACGAAGTCCAGCGCGTCCCGGGCGAGCCCCGAGTCGTCGCCGAGGACGACCTTGGCGCGGAGGGCGTGGGCGACCTGGGCGACGGTCGGCGCCGAGAGGGCGGGCTCGTCGGGCAGGACGTAGCAGGGGACGGGGAGGCGGGTGTCGAGCTGCTCGGCGATCTTGTCCCGGTCCTCGCGGGCGACCCGGTTGGCGACCATGGCGAGGACGTCGCAGCCGAGGCCCTCGTATGCCCGGTAGGCGTTGCGGGTCTCGGCGAGCACGGACTCGGCGGTCTGCTTGCGGCCGCCGACCACGGGGATCACGGAGGCGCCGAACTCGTTCGCCAGCCGGGCGTTGAGGGACAGCTCGTCGGGGAACTGGGTGTCGGCGTAGTCGGTGCCGAGGACGAGGACGACGTCGTAGTCGCGCGCGACGAGGTGGAAGCGGTCGACCAGCGTCGACACCAGTTCGTCGGCGCCCCGCTCGGCCTGGAGGGCGGACGCCTCGTGGTAGTCCATGCCGTAGACGGTGCCCGGGTCCTGCGACAGCCGGTAGCGCGCCCGCAGCAGCTCGAACAGTCGATCGGGGCCGTCGTGGACGAGCGGACGGAACACGCCCACCCGGTCGACCTGCCGGGTCAGGAGTTCCATGACCCCCAGCTCGACGACCTGGCGGCCGTCGCCGCGGTCGATACCGGTCACGTACACGCTGCGGGTCACGCGTGTTCTCCGTTTCGTGGGTGGTTTTCGGTGCTGTCACAAAAATCGCCCACCGAGGTGAGCAGAACCCCCTTGACAGTACCTCCCGCGATGGATAAGGCGCCCGTCAGGCTCGGGTGCCGCGCCCACCTGCGGGACGTGAAAGAATCGAACTCGGCTCACCGGTATCAACAGCGAGCAGGAGACACAGCACGATGCGCATCGGAGTTCTCACCGCAGGTGGCGACTGCCCCGGCCTGAACGCCGTGATCCGGTCGGTCGTGCACCGAGCGGTCGACAATTACGGCGACGAGGTCATCGGCTTCGAGGACGGCTACGCAGGTCTGCTCGACGGCCGCTACCGATCCCTGGACCTGAACGGCGTCAGCGGCATCCTGGCCCGCGGCGGCACCATCCTCGGCTCCTCCCGCCTGGAACGTGACCGGCTGCGCGAGGCCTGCGAGAACGCGGCCGAGGAAGCCCGCGACTTCGGCATCGACGCGCTGATCCCGATCGGCGGCGAGGGCACGCTGACGGCCGCGCGGATGCTGTCCGATGCGGGCCTGCCGGTGGTCGGCGTCCCGAAGACCATCGACAACGACATCTCCTCCACCGACCGCACCTTCGGTTTCGACACCGCGGTCGGCGTCGCCACGGAGGCCATGGACCGCCTCAAGACCACCGCCGAGTCCCACCAGCGCGTCATGGTCGTCGAGGTCATGGGCCGGCACGCGGGCTGGATCGCCCTGGAGTCCGGCATGGCGGCCGGCGCCCACGGCATCTGCCTGCCCGAGCGGCCCTTCGACCCGGCGGACCTGGTCAAGATGGTCGAGGAGCGCTTCTCCCGCGGCAAGAAGTTCGCCGTGATCTGCGTCGCCGAGGGCGCCCACCCCGCCGACGGCACCATGGACTACGGCAAGGGCGCGATCGACCAGTTCGGCCACGAGCGCTTCCAGGGCATCGGCACGGCACTGGCGTACGAGCTGGAGCGCCGCCTCGGCAAGGAGGCCAAGCCGGTCATCCTCGGTCACGTCCAGCGCGGCGGCACGCCCACCGCGTTCGACCGCGTCCTCGCCACCCGCTTCGGCTGGCACGCGGTCGAGGCCGCGCACCGGGGCGATTTCGGGCGGATGACCGCACTGCGGGGCAACGACATCGTGATGGTGCCGCTGGCGGAGGCCGTGACCGAGCTGAAGACGGTGCCGAAGGACCGGATGGACGAGGCGGAGTCGGTCTTCTAGACCTGCCTGCTGCCTGCTGCCTGCTGCCTGCTGCCTGCTGCCTGCTGCCTGCTGTCCGCCGTCGGCTGTGTGCTGCCTGCTGTCCGGTTATCCGGTGTTGTTCCGGACCGTGGTCCAGAACCGGGCCACGATCCGGTCGAGGAAGTCCCGGCCGGACTCACCGGCGGGACCGCCGTCGCCACCCCAGCTGAGCGTGGCGACCATCTGCCCCTGGTACTCCCGGTGCAGCTCCTGGAGAGTGTCCTCCACCAGGCGCCGGTCCAGGGACACGAGCTTCGCGACCGGGCGGACGTAGGCCTGCCAGCGGGTGGTGACGGCACTGCGCAGGTGCTCGGCGAGCCGTACCTCGCGCCCCGTGACGGTGACGAAGTCCGGGAGCGACAGGTCGAGCAGGTCGGCGAGCGCGGCGGACTGACGGTCGGTGCCGCGCCATTCGTCGTGCTCCTCCATGTGGAGATACGCGAGGAGTTCGAGCCCGACGCCGCGCGCGACGTCCTCGGGCGCGAGGCCGCGGATGATGCGGTGCTCGCGCAAGGTCCGTGGTCTGTCGATGAGTTCACCGGGTGAACACCACAACACACCCGCGAGAGCGGTCAGTTCGGGGCTGGTGGGGGAGGTCGCCCCGCGCTCCCAGGCCATGACGAGGTCCGGGGTGACATAGGGCAGCCCGAACGAGACGCGCATGCCATAGGCGACGTGCTCGGGCCCCATGCTGAGCGCGGCACGGAGTCTGCGGGCGGCGGGGGCGTTGAACGGGGGACCGGGCTGGTTCGGGAGAGCTGGGGGTCGGCGCACGGGCCACAACGTAGGGGCGCGGGGCTGCGTTGACTACGTTCTGTTCGGCCAGGATCACGGATTGTAGGAAGGTACGGTTCCGGCCGCCTGTTCGGGGTGGCCGAAGATCGTCTGTCGACGGCACGGGGGCGGTGGCGAGGATGGCGGCGGGCCGCCCGGACGGGCACCCGGGAGGAGCGTGGCTTTCGTGTACGAGGTGAATGGCAAGGTAGAGGGGCATATTCGCGAGCGTCTGCAGGCGCCGAACTTCTGGCACCTCGCGACGGTCGGCCCGGACGGCACTCCGCAGGTCTCGCCCATGTGGGCGGACATCGAAGGCGAGTACGTCATGGTCAACACGGCGATCGGCCGTGTGAAGGAGGAGAACCTGCGGCGCAATCCGAACGTTTCCCTTTCCCATCACGACCCCGACAACCCCTACGACCGGGTGGAGATCCGGGGGCGGGTCGTCCGGTTCGTGGAGGGGGAGGAGGCGGAGCGCTCGATGGACCGGCTCACACGGAAGTACATCGGCGAGGACCGCTACCCGTGGCTGCTCCCCGGTGAGCGACGGGTGATGCTGCTGATCGAGCCGGTGCGGGTGCGCAGGGTGGTGGGGGTGGAGCCGTTCCGGCCGGGAGTGCTGCCGGAGTGACAGGGGCTCACCCCTTGACCGCCCCGCCCAGCGCGAACCCGCCCCCCAGTCGCCGGGCGATCAGCACGTACAGCAGGATCACCGGCGTCGAGTAGACGATCGAGAACGCCGCCAGCTGGCCGTACGCCACCATGCCCCGGTTGCCGAAGAACTCGTTGATGCTGACGGAGGCCGGCAACTGGTCCGGGGTGAGCAGCAGCATGAACGGGACGAAGAAGTTCCCCCACATCATGACGAAGGAGAAGACCGTCACCACGGCGACTCCCGGACCCATGAGGGGGAGCACGATCCGGATCAGGGATTGGAGTGAGGAGGCGCCGTCCGTCCAGGCCGCCTCCTCCAGTTCCTTCGGCACTCCGTCCATGAAGTTCTTCATCAGCCAGATGGCGAAGGGGAGTTGAGAGGCCGCGAAGAAGAGGATCGTGCCGTGCATCGTGTCGATCAGGTCGACCTGGACGAACAGCGCGTACACCGGGACCATGATCGCCGTGATGGGCAGGCTCGTCGCGAAGAGGATCGTGAGGAGGAAGGGGCGGTTCAGGCGGGACCTGAAGCGGGACAGGGGGTACGCCGCCGGCGCCGCGCACACCACGGTCAGCAGCGTCGCGCCGCCGCACAGGATCAGGCTGTTCAGCAGCGGGGTGAAGGTGATCTCCGGCGTCAGGATCGCGTCGAAGTTGTCCAGGGTGAGGCCGTCGGGGGCCTTCACCCGGAGGTCGGCGTGCGGGTCCAGGGACGACAGGACCACCCAGGCCAGCGGCAGCGCGAAGGCGGCGGCGAACGCGAGCAGCCCCGAGTCGGCGGCCAGGCGGCGGTTCCGGCGGCGGTCGGCGAGTCCGAGTGCCATATTTCAGACCTCCGTCCGCAGCAGGCGCATGTAGACGACGGAGAAGAGGGAGCCGACCAGCAGCAGGAGGAGGGCCACCGCGGTGCCGTAGCCGATCATGCTGTTCTGGAAGGCCTGTTCGTACATGAAGAGGGGCAGCGTCTGGCTCTTGTCGCCCGGGCCGCCCCTCGTCATCACCCAGATCAGACCGAAGACGGAGAGGGTCTGGAGGGTATTCAGCATCAGGTTCGTGCCGATGGAACGCCGGATCATCGGCAGCGTGATGTGCCACATCCGCCGCCACCCGCCCGCGCCGTCCACCTCGGCCGCCTCCGTGATCTCCTTGGGGATCTCGTTGAGTGCGGCGGAGTACACGAGCATCGAGAAGGCCGTCCCCCGCCAGACGTTCGCGAACGACACCGCCAGGATCGGCAGCGTGAACAGCCAGTTCTGGGACGGGAGGCGGAGCCAGTCCAGGATGGCGTTCAGGGTGCCCTCGCGGCGGAAGAAGGCGTAGAGCAGGAAGCCGGCGACCACCTCCGGCAGCACCCACGCCGTGATCACGATCCCGCCGGTCAGCGTGCGGACCGGCTTCGAGGCGCGCTGCATGAGGGAGGCGAGTGCCAGCCCGAGCGTGTTCTGCCCGATCAGCGACGAGACGACGGTGAACACCAGCGTCAGCCATACGGCGTTGAGGAACTCCTCGTCCTGGAACGCCGTGCGGAAGTTCTCGAAGCCCACGAACGACGACTGCGCCTGCCCGGTGAGCTGGAGGTCGGTGAAGGCGATGTAGGCGCAGTAGGCGATCGGGCCGGCGAGGAAGAGCAGCAGGAGGACCAGGGCGGGGGTGACGGGGAGGGCGCGGGTGAGGCCGCGGTGGAGTTTCGGGGAGGTGGTGGCCGACCGGGAGGTGGGCGGACCCGAGGGGGACTTCGCCGCCCCCGGGCCGCCCGTCGCGTGCGGGGCTGCGGTGGTCACCTCTCGACCACCTGGTTGTCCGTGGCGTTCTCGAGCTCGTCGTCGTAAGCCCGGGCAGCCTCCTGGACGGACATGTCGCCCGTCGTCACGCCCTCCATCGCCTCCTGGATCGCGGTGGAGACCTTCGGATACGCCGGGTAGGCGGGCCGGTAGTGCGTGCTCGCGACCAGGTCCGTGAAGAACTCGGTGCCGGGCTGCGCCTTGGCGTAGGCGGGATCGTCGGCGACGTCCTTCCGTACGGCGATCCCCGAGTTGGCGATGTACCACTTCTGGGCGTTCGCCTTCGTCTGCATCGTCTTGACGAACTCGAAGGCGAGGTCGGGGTTGGCCGCCTTGTCCGGGATCGACCAGGTCCAGCCGCCGGACATGCTGACCTTGCCGGGAGCCTGGCCGTGCTGGGTGGGCATCGCGGCGAGGCCGAGCTCGTCCGACCACTCGGGCCACTCGTGACCGCTGCCGGGCAGCCAGTCCTGCGGGAGCCAGGAGCCGTCGAGGGCGATACCGAGCTTGCCCTGCGGGAGCCATTCGCCGCGGACCCTGGTCATGACGTTGGGGTCGAGTGCGTCTTCGATGTCCGGGCCGAGCTTCTCCTTGTAGACGGTCTCGACGAAGGCGAGGGAGTCCTTGAAGCCGTCGCTTCCGGCGACCCACTTCTTCGACGTGCGGTCGTAGAGGGGGTCCTGGCTCTGGTTCTCGGCGTCGTCGGTGCCGTAGAGAAGCATCTCGAAGGTCTGCATGGTGGCGGCCTCGCCGACCGGCTTGCCCGTGTAGACGTTCAGGGGGATGACGTCGGGGACCTCGGCCTTGATCGTGCGGGCGGCGCCGAGGACGTCGTCCCAGGTCTTCGGCTGCCAGTCGGCGGGCAGGCCGGCTTTCTGGAAGATGTCCTTGCTGAACCAGAGTCCTCGGGTGTCGGTGCCGTCCGGGACGCCGTACGTCTTGCCGTCCTCGGCCTTCGCCGCGGTCTTCGCCGTGTCGAGGAACCGGTTCCAGTCCGGCCACTTGGCGAGGTACGGGTCGAGGGGCTTCAGGTACCCGCTGGTGATGTCCGAGTTGATGAGGAACGTGTCCTCGTAGACCAGGTCCGGGGCGGTCTTGGGGGAGCGGAGCATCTGCTGGAGCTTGGTGTAGTACTCCGAGTCCGGGGCCTTGATGGGGACGAGCTCGACCTTCTTGCCGGGGTTGGCCTTCTCGAACTGCTTCTTGATGCCGGCGAGGTAGTCGTCCATGACGTGGATCGAGTTGTCCGTGGACTGCTTGAAGGAGACCTTGACGGTGTCCGGGTCGCTGCCGGAGCCGCCTCCACAGGCGGTGGCTGCGACGGCAACAAGGGCGATCAGCAGGGCAGTTGGGCGGGCGGCGGTGGGGCGCACGGGCATGACCTCCTGCGGGCTCACGTCGTTGTGGCCGGGATGGCTGCCCGGTGAACGTAAGAGGAGTGGTCTAGTCAGGTCAATGCGTGTGCGGCGGATTGGGCACGGGAGGCCTCTTCCGGGGCGTTGGCGCGGGTGAAGGCTTCGGCGGCTCGGAGGTAGGCGGTGCGGGCTTCGGCGGGGCGGTGGGCGGCCTTATGGGCGCGGGCAAGGTTGCTCAGGGTCCGGCCTGCGCCGTACCAATCCTCGAACTCTCGGTGGATCTCCAGGGCCTCGCTGTATGCCTCGATCGCCTGCTTACCCCGGCTCTTCCGCAGGGCGTTGCCGAGGTTGTTCCATGCCCTTCCCTCGCCGTGGCGGTCCCCTGCGGCGTGTGACAGGTCACGGGCACGGGTGAAGGCCTTGATCGCCTCCTCCACCTGGCCAGCCTCCCGCAGGGCCATACCGAGGTTGTTCCAGACACTGGCCTCGCGGCGGCGGTCCCCGATGGCCTGGCACAGGTCGCGGGCGCGAGTGTGGGCGACGATCGCCTGTTGGACACTGCCCGTCTTCCTCAGAGCAGCGCCGAGGTTGTTCCACGCCATGGCCTCGCGGTAGCGGTCCCCAAGGGCCTGGAAAAGATCGAGGGCGCGGGTGTGGGCGTCGACAGCCTCCCCCTTCCGATCTGCCCCAAGCAGGGCGAGGCCCAGGTCGTTCCATGCGCAGCCCTCCCGGTGGCGGTCCCCGGCGCGGTGGGCGGCCTCCTGCGCGGCGCGCGCGACCGTGAGTCCGTCGTCGAAGTGCCGCCGCCAGCGCAGATACTCCTCGAGGGATGAGGCCAGTGCCACCGCCGCGTGCGCATGCCGCTCATCACCCGCCCACTGCGTCGCCGCCACCAACCCCGCCCGCTCCCCGTCCAGCCACGCCAGCGCCTGCCCCCGGTCCGCGAATCGCTCCGGCACCGGCATTCCCTTGAGCCACAGCAGCCGGGCATTCGCCGCGTCTGCCCCCCGCCGGTAGAACTCCAACAGACGCTCCCGCGCTTCCTCTCCCTCCTCCCGTAACCCCGCCTCCCCGGCCACCACACCAGCCCCAAACGCCCGCACCAGGTCATGAACCCGCCACCGCATGGCCGGAGCTGTCCCATCGACGCACCGCACCGGCGCGACGAGATATGTGGCCGCCAGATCCTCCAACAGACACAGCGCGGCCTCCAAGCCGAGGTCGGCCAGAGCGGCGATCGCCTCGGCGCCGGTCTCCGCACCCGGAGCAACGCAGAGCAGACGCAGCAACCGGGCCTGTTCGAGCGGCAATCGGCGGTAGGAGGTCTCCAAAACGGGGCGCAGGACGAGCGAGCGGCCGTAAAGGTCCGTCCCTGGGCTGCCGTGGTCGAGAACGACGGTCGGATCATCGGCGTTCCGGATCTCGGCCACCAGCGAGGCGATGTCCCGGTGGCGCCGCCGACGCAGCATGCCGACGGCGATTTGGAGGGCCAGGGGCAAGTGGCCGCAGAGATCTGTCAGTTCGCGCAGCGTGTCCGGTTCCCGGGCTGGGCGGTCGTCGCGCTCGTCGGTGTGGTGCAGGGCGCGGGTCACCAACAGGACGGAGTCATCCGGGCCAAGGGTTTCGAGGTTGATGAGGCGTACCGGTAGGGCGTCAGGACGGTCCCGGGACGTGATGAGCACCCGGTGATGGTCCGTGCCGGGCAGCAGCGGCAGGTACTGGGACGGGTCCGACGCGTTGTCCAGGATCAGCAGCATCCGGTCCCGCCGTTCGGCGAGGAGTGCGCGATATGCGTCGTACTGGCGCTCCGACGTCGGCGGCAGGTCCCGGTCGCGTACGCCGAGCGCGTCGAGCAGAGCCAAGACCGCCTGATCAGCCGTGACCGGGTTCTCGTCGTATCCCCGCAGGTCCACGAAGAGCGTCCCGCCCGGGAACCAGCCCTGCGCCCGCGCCCGGTGCGCCGCCTCCACCGCCAGCGCGGTCTTGCCGATGCCGCCCATGCCGGTGACCGCGAAGATGAGCAGAGGCAGCGCGGACGTGTCGTCCTCGTCGGGTGCCAGGTGCGGAATCAGGCGGTCCAGTTCCGCCGATCGGCCGGTGAAGTCCAAGGGGCGGGGCGGCAGGGTGGCGGTCGCACGGGGGACCGGGCCGTGAGTGGTGCCCCTGCCGCTACTGCCGTCCGGTCGTCTTGCCGGTGACGGGGCCGTAAAAGGTGCCGCCCCGGAAGTCGATGTGATCGCCGCCGTACGTGACTCCGTCCTGCCCGCGGCGATGGGGACGCTCCTCGGAGTCGGATGAACCCTCGCGGGGCCGGTGCTTGTGCAGCACCGCAACCGTCACCGAGGCTGCCTGCGCTGCGGCGAGCTTCTGCGAACCCGAGGCGTCGGCCTTGTGTTTGTCCGCGTTGGCTCGGTCGCTGATGCCCCGGATCACCAGGGCGTCCAACCCGCCGTTCAGATGGGCCGCGTGAGCTGCCCCGGAGCCCTCCATCTCGATCGCGCCGGCGTCGTTGTAGTTCCTGCGGAGGCGCCGGGCGATCTCGGATTCGGCGTCCGCCAGGACCACGTCACCCGTGGCGATCGGCATGAAGTGCGTCCGCACGCCGGGCATGTCCCGCACTGCGGAACGGGCCGCCTGTTCCATCGCGTGCGAGCCCGGCAACGCCTTCGGCCGGACCAGGAAACCCTCGGGTGTCTGCTTGCCGCCGTGGATCTCGTACACCTGCGTGCCCACGACGACGTCTCCGATTCCGACGTCGTCCTTCAGACTGCCGGCGACACCGACGAAGAGGACGGCCTCGGGACGCAGCCAGTTGATGAGCTGCGTGGTGAGAGCCGCCGCGCGCTCGGCGCCCATGCCCAGCTCGGCGATGGCAACATGCCAGGAACTGCCGGGCAGTTGGCCCTGTTCGACCCGGGTCCCGTCGCGGTGGACGAGCTCCTCCCGATTCTCGATGTGCGTGCGGACGGCGGCGTATTCGAGGGGGAGTGCGGTCAGGACGAGAGCGGTGGGCTGGGTCTCCGGCACACTCATAAGGTACGCCGGGGGAAGGGAATCGAGTGCCGGAACAGGACGTCACCGTCGGGCAGTTGCTGCTCGCCGAGTACCAGAGCGTCAAGGACGAGCAGAAGGCACGGATCGGGTTTCGGGACAACCTGCTCTACGTGACGTTGGCCGTCGTGGCCGCCGTCATCGCAGCGGCCGCGCAGGCGAAGCAGGCGTCGATGCTGCTCGCGCTGCCACCGGTGTGCGTGGTGCTCGGGTGGACCTACCTCGTGAACGACGAGAAGATCTCGGCGATCGGGGCATATGTGCGGGGCGAGTTGGCGCCTCGGCTCGCCGCGCTGGCCGAACCGGGTGGTGGATTCGAGGCGTTCGGCTGGGAGACCGCGCATCGCGGGGATGCGCGGCGCAGGTCGCGGAAGGCCGTGCAGACCCTGGTGGACCTGACGGCGTTCTGTGCCGTGCCGTTGGCCGCGCTGGTGGTGTTCTGGGTGGACGGCGACGGTGGCGGGCTGCTCGTCGCGTTGTCGGTGGCGGAGGCGCTCGCCGTGGCCGGGCTTGCCTCGCAGGTCGTGTGGTACGCGAAGGCCGCGTGAACTCCAGCCTGACGCCGTACCGTTGACGCACGGCCATGAGCGGGCCGACGGGGGGAAGAGCACGGGTAGGGAACGGGCGGATGGAAGCGGCGCTACTGGCGGCCCTGACCGAGGGCGCGGGCGGGGATGTCGGACGCCGGGCAGTGGAGAAGCTGGCGCAGGCGGTGGGGCTGGGCGGCGGGGCATCCGCCCGGGAAATCGCCGAGGCGGCGACGGACCCGGCACGGAGAGAAGCCGTACGAGAGTGGGGCGGGGCGGTGGCCGAGCTGCTCGCGGCCGATCCGCGGGGCGCAGGTGCCCTCGCCCGGGCCATGGAGCGGTACGCGCCGGGCAGTGGGACGTCCTGGTACGACGGCGACCACACCGACTTCCGGGGCGGAGTCTTCCTGCGCGAGGTGGTCGGCGTACAAGTGGTGATCCAGCAGGGCGGGGTTGCCGTACCCGAGGCGATGGCCGGCCTGCCGCCGAGGCTCGGCGGATTCTCCGGCCGGGAGGACGAGACGGCGGCGTTGCTGCGGGCGCTGCATCCGGCCGGGGCACGGACGTCACAGTCCCCGGCGGTCCTCGTCGCCGCCGTGTCCGGCCTCGGCGGCATCGGCAAGACCGCGCTCGCCGTGGAGACCGCGTACCTGGCCTGTGAGCGGGGCTGGTTCCCCGG
Source organism: Streptomyces sp. MMG1533 (assembly GCF_001279775.1). Taxonomy (GTDB): domain Bacteria; phylum Actinomycetota; class Actinomycetes; order Streptomycetales; family Streptomycetaceae; genus Streptomyces. Next base: position 91,531 of record NZ_LGDG01000242.1, read on the forward strand.
CGGGGTCCTCTTCATCGACCTGCACGGTTACGACCAGGAGCCCGTCACCGCCGACCGGGCCCTCCAAGCCCTGCTCCGCGCGCTGGGCACCCAACCGGAACACATCCCCGCCACGGCGGACGAGCGGGCGGCGCTCTACCGCTCGGCGCTGGCCCGGCGCGCGCGGGAGTGCGGCGCGGTGCTGGTCCTGGCCGACAACGCGTCGTCGCCGGACCAGGTGCGGCCTCTTCTGCCGGGCGACGCCCGGCACCACGTGCTGGTCACGTCCCGCGACCGGCTTCCCCAACTGGGAGCACGGCTGGTCGCCTTGGACCAACTCAGTCCGGAAGAAGCGTACGAACTGCTCGACCTCGCCCTGCGGATCGCCGACCCGCACGACGCCCGGGTCACCGACGACCCCGACGCGGCCGAGCAACTCGCCGGTCAGTGCGGACACCTCCCGCTGGCCCTGCAAATCGCGGCTGCTCTGCTGGCGGAGGACCCGGGCAAGCCGGTGAACGAACTCGTGGCGGAACTGGCCGAGTCCCGTGACCGCCTCGCCCCCTTCGACGACGGCGAGCGCAGTGTCCGCGCCACCTTCGAACTCTCCTACCGCAGACTGCCGTCCGACCAGGCACGTTTGCTGCGCCTGCTCGCCCTCGCGCCGGGGCCGGAGGTGAGCGACGAGGTCGTCGCCGCACTGGTCGGTGCCGAGGCGCCTCCGGTACGGGACTTGAAGGCCTTGGCTCGTGCGCACCTTGTAGAGCGGGGGAGTGGGCGCGGATGGTGGCGAGTGCATGACCTGGTGCGGGGGTTCGGGGCGGGCGTGGTG